>CAZIDP010000046.1:0-37758 GCA_964537975.1 uncultured Nitrospirales bacterium
TTGCTGGCGTGGCATGGCTACTGTCGCGAAGCGCACTCCTGTTTTACTCATGATTTTCTCCTGAAACTTAATAAATTGATATACAATAATAGCAGTTTTATGTAAAATTATCAATATATTTAATGAGGACATTAAATCGACACGCCCCTGCGCGGGAATGACGGGAAGGGGCTACGCGTAGGTGGCTATTTTGTAAACGAATGCGGGTAACTCTGCTGGCACGCCCTTCGGGGTGCGAGATTGGGGGTGGCGTTGTCCCGGGGTGGCGGCCGTGGGCCTTACCCCGCGCTACTGCGCTTTAATCGCTCCGCGATAGGAACAGGTAGCGTGTGTGGCCACCACTCTACACTCCATCGTTTGCATACCGCTAAAGTCACCTCACCCCTCCGTCATACCCACGCAGGTGGGTATCTAGAAGGAGCGCAGTGCGCGACCGGATTAACGATTCTTATAAGGTTCCCACTCAAATCTGTCATACCCACGCAGGTGGGTTTGGTTGTTATGGATGACCATATTTTGTGCTAGTATTATGCCTTTCTGGGTTCCCGCCTGCGCGGGAATGACGGGAAGGGGCTACGCGTAGGTGGCTATTTTGTAAACGAATGCGGGTAACTCTGCTGGGACGCCCAACGGGGTGCGGTTGAGGTGGCGCTACTAACCCGTGGTGGCGGCCGTGGGCCTTACCCCGCGCTTCAGCGCTGTAATCGCTCCGCGATAGAGAACAGGCAGCGTCATACCCACGCAGGTGGGTATCTAGAGGGTGATGAAGGAGCTGAGGGCACAGCTCTAGCTTGCATTTTGTTGATCCTACAGGTAGGTTTTGGTTGTTAGAAATGAATGTATTAAAGTGCTAGTTATATACCATACTTGGTTCCCGCCTGCGCGGGAATGACGGGAAGGGGCTACGCGTAGGTGGCTATTTTGTAAACGAATGCGGGTAACTCTGCAGGCATGCTCTACGGGGTGCATTTTAAAGGGGTGTTGTAGTCCCGGGGTGGCGGCCGTGGGCCTTACCCCGCGCTACGGCGCTGTAATCCCTTCGAGATATAGATCAAAGGATGAGAATACCCGTTGGCCTTACCCCGCGCTACGGTGCTGTAATATCTCTGCGATAGAGATCAAAGGACGAATTGGATGCCGGTATCTGTATAATCATTGTTTATTGCTGAACTTGTACTGACCGTGAGATGGTTGTATGGTCTGGAATGTAAACCAATGTATTGACACTGACGATGGAGTTTTTATGGAACAACCGTATGGAAATGACCTGGTAATTCGTGCGCTAAGGGGAGAGAAAACACATCGAACACCGATCTGGATGATGCGGCAGGCGGGTCGGACGGACCCGGAATACAAGCGTCTCCGAGAAGTAGCCGCCTTGCCATTGGAACACTTGTTCCGACATGTGGATTGGGCGACGCGTATCACGATGCTGCCGCAACGCTTTGGTGTCGATGCCCTGATCTTGTTTCAGGATATTCTGACACTGCTTTCCGGCATGGGTGCGCATTTTGTGTTTGCGCCGGGACCCAAGCTCTCAGCGGATTTGAATTCGACTGCTGCCCTGCGGAACCTGCACTTGTTTGATGTGCAGGACGAAATGCGCTTTGTTGGTGAAACGTTGCAACAAGTGATTGAGGAAACCCAATACGCACTACCCGTTCTGGGCTTTGCTGGCGCGCCGTTGACCTTGCTGGTGTTCCTGGTAGAAGGGAAAAGTTTTGGAACTTCCGCGGATAAGGCGAAGGAATTTCTGGATTCAGAGCCGGAACTGGCGCTGGAGATCATTGACAAAATAACGGATATGACCATTGATTACCTGAACTATCAGGCGGACTCAGGGGCCGCGGCAGTTCAACTCTTTGAGTCCGCGGCTTATTTACTCAGCAAGGAGCAATATGAAACCTTTGCCTTGCCCGCGCAGCAGCGAATATTTAAGGCCCTCAAGAGCCGGTTACCCACGATTATTTTTTCTCGTGACTGGCCGCATCTGGATCATCTGAAATCTGCCAGTGCCGATGTCATCAGCCTGCCCGCGGGCATCTCTATTGCCGAGGCGCGGCACTTTTTGGGAGCGACACACCCGATTCAAGGGTATCTGGACAACAAGCTGTTGTTACGGGGACCCTGGGATGTCGTTTGTGCGGAGGCACGCCGCGTGCTGTTGGAAGGTAACCGTACTGCACATGTCTTCAACCTCAGTCATGGTCTGCTTCAGGAAACTCCCTTTGAGAATGTGATAAACTTGGTAGCTTATGTCAAGCAATATGACTGGGACAGTGAGGAGTCGTGAACATGGTATGGTTGATGAAATCATACCATCGGGTATTTATGGTAGTGTTCTTGCCAGTTTTTTAAAAAATAACCTGGTATGATTCTCGGAGCATCACCAGGCACAATTGGACATACTGTTTGATACTGCATCAGAGTAAGGGAAGGAAAAGTAAATAACGATATGGCTACTTTAGGATTTGGCATTATAGGCTGCGGCGTAATCAGCGCGATTCATGCAGAGTGTATAAAAAAAATCAGCGGCACAAAACTTATCGCTGTGGCAGATGTGGTGGCGGAGAATGCCCAAAAAATGGCGGATAAATATCAGGTTGCCGCCTACAGCGATTATCACGACATGCTGGCACGCGATGATGTTCATGCAGTTTCTCTGTGTGTGCCCAGTGGTATGCGGGCGGAAATCGCTGAAGCATGCGCTGCGGCGGGCAAGCATATTTTAAGTGAAAAACCGCTTGAAGTTTCGACAAAGCGCATCGATCGCATCCTGGCCGCAATTAAAAAGCATAATGTACACTTGGGCTGTATCTTTCAAAGTCGCTACTCTGATGATTCCATCATGATAAAAAAGGCCATTGAATCAGGCAGATTCGGGAAGCTGGTTTTAGGTGATGCGTATATTAAATGGTACCGCTCGCCTGAATATTACGCCAGTGGTGCCTGGCGCGGAACACGTAAGCTGGATGGAGGCGGGTGTCTCATGAATCAGGGGGTTCACCAGATTGATCTCCTGCTCTGGTTTATGGGGCCGGTAAAATCGGTACAGGCACAAACAACCCGACGGCTGCATGAGGGACTCGAGGTGGAGGACTTGGCGACCGCGATGCTGGAATTTCAGAGCGGCGCATTTGGCGTTGTTGAAGGCAGCACTGCCATCTGGCCGGGACATCCGGCCCGGGTCGAAGTACATGGGAGCGAAGGTAGCGCGTTGTTGGAAGACGGGAAATTGCGTTTCTGGAAGTTCAGTAAGCGCCGGGCTTCCGACAGCAAGGTGGAAGCGTCGCTACATGAAGAATCGGCCCTGGGTTCGGGTGCCGGAGACCCGCTGTCCAGCCTGAAGATTGAAGGGCACTTCCGCAATATTCGTGACTATGTCAATGCCCTGAAAAAAGGGGTCTCTCCGGCATTGGATGGCATGGAAGGCAGGCATGCCGTAGAACTGATAGAAGCTATATACCAATCTGCGGCCACAGGAAAAACGGTGCGTATCAATCAGCGTTGGTAATTTGGCAAATTGGCAATGGATAATATTTTTGGAATTAGAACTTTCAAGGCAGAACAGGTAACCATGACTCATTTATTCAGACATTCTATACTATTTTTACTTATTGGAATGCTGGCAGCATGCAGCAACGATGCTGCTGATGGCATCACGCCCACAACATCCAGTGGTGAGGGTGTCGAGCAAAGTTCAGAAAATGCTAATGCGTTAGATGAAGTTGCCGGAGATATCAATCAGGTTGGAGACATCTCTTTGTCAACGCCATCCGAGACTATCGATATGGACGCGCCAGTTGCCCGTGTAGGCAGTGAGTTTATATCAAGTAAAGAATTCCTTCGTGAAATGCAGATGATGTGGCAGCGGATGGAAATGGAACAGGGTGGCCATGTTGATTTACCTCCGAATTTCCGGATGGATGTATTGAATGCCCTTATTGATGCACGCATTATGCATTTGCTGGCGAAAAATGAAGGGATTGAGGTGAGTGATACTTCAGTGGAAAAGGAATTTGAATTACGTAAGTCCGTTTTTCCTACTGAAGAGGCCTATGAACAATACCTCCAATTGACGGGTGTTTCCAGTGAAGAGCTGTTGACTAATATCAGGAAAAGAATCACGGTGAGCAAATTTCTTGATTCACTTACCTCCGATGATATGGTGGTGCCCGAAGAAGACCTGGAAGAGGAATATGAACAACGGACTGCGGCCGGAATGTTGCAGCGCATGGTTCCAACCGTGGATGTTGCACATATTCTTATCCGGGTTGAAGAACCAGAAGACGAATCTGCCTGGGAAGAGGCGCTGGAGCGTATTACAAGTCTTCGTCAAAGAATCGAAGCAGGCGAAGCATTTGAAGACGTCGCTCGGGAAAAGTCTGAGGACTACATGTCCGCAGAACGAGGTGGGTTGTATACGGAATCTACCCGGGGCCGTGTGCCGCAAGCCATTGAAGATGTGATGTTTACACTGGAGCCAGGTGAAATGTCAGAGCCTTTGCGTGGCATTGCCGGATGGCACCTGATCGAGGTCAAGTCCTACAACGAACCTGGCCTGATGACTTACGAAGAGGTCAGGGAATACTTGGAAAAAGAGTTAATGGAACGTAAGCAAGTCGAAATTGTGGGAACCATGATAAACCAGGCCAAATTGGTGATGAATATCGAAGTATATGATGAAGCAGTGAATGCGATTCCTTTGGAAGACCATCACCACCATTAAATGAACACTTGCTGATGCTATTATAAACCGTTCATTTCTTGATATTCCGCCACGTGCGGAAATGTAGAAACAGTCGCAAATAATCAACACCAAATGCCAAAATTCTGGCGTGTGAGTGCCCGGTGTGTCGCGGTTGGTAATGAAAGGGTATTTCACAAATGCGTACCTGCTGTTGATGTGCCATCAACAGTATTTCCAGCAAAATGACAAAATTGGTGAATTTGGGTTGAATATCATGAAACACCGCATGGTGATATATGCGATATCCACTAGTCATGTCACGGTAAGGAAGTTTGAACCCTATCCGGAAGAATGAATTCAGTAACCGGCTTAACCATAAACGAAAAGGATTTTGGTCCGCTTTTCCACCTGGAACATAGCGTGAAGCGACAACAATACCGTGTGGAACACGAGCATTCCAGAGTTGTTCTATAAAAGAGGCCGGGTGTGACAAATCCGCATCCAGGGTGAGAATATATTCTGCGCGGGCTATGGAAACGCCTTTCATGATTGCCGAACCATATCCGGGTGAAGTTTCGGTATAATACCGGACCTGATCATATTCCGATGCCAGTTCTTGCGTTCCATCACCAGTACAAGCGTCTATAATAATGATTTCATAGACGATTTGTGCTGTTTCCAGCGATTGAATCAAATCGGGGATCAGGTACTGTAAATTGTCTGCTTCGTTGTGACATGGGATGACGACCGATAATTCTATTTTTGAAGTGGATGATTGTATATCCGCTGTGTTTGTGTGTTTCATAAGGCAATCATAATACACCATTTGATACAACCGGGGGCTGTTGAATGCTTTCAAACTTTAATCAGTAACAAACACGATATGTTAATCAACATGGGATGTACAAACGCAGACCTTTTTTGAGGTATATTTCGGCGGTAAAAAATCCTTCCTGCAATAATATTATGACCGTTTTAAGAGAACATGAACTTGTGAAAAAACAATCCGGTGAACCTTCACTACAACGTATACTGCCCGAAGTCGCCGATAAAATGCAGAAAGCCATTGCGGATGCCGACGGCAACGAAGTTTTTTTTGCCGGCACGCTGGATAGCTCCGGCAGGGTTAGTGAGGTGCGTGTATGTGCCCGTGGCAATGAAGGTGCAGTTACTGCCCTGTTTGATTCACTTCAACTGCGAGAAGTTGTGCTGCACAATCACCCGGGGGGCAATCTGACACCCAGTCAGGCGGACCTCGAACTGGCTGCGGTATACAGCGCCAACGGGCATGGCGTGTACATAGTTGATAATGATGTAACCCAGGTTTATGTCGTAGTAGAACCATTTCTGCCTCGCGAGTCGCAGTGGCTCAATGTGGATATGTTATGGAAAGTACTGGCCAATAATGGCCCTATGGCCCGGCAATTACCCCATTATGAAGAGCGTGAACAACAACACAAAATGATGGAAGTGGTCTCGAATGCGTTCAATCGGGACGGTATTGCCGTTATAGAGGCGCCAACCGGTGTGGGGAAGACCTTGGCCTACCTCTTGCCCGCGATTGAATGGGCTGTCAATAATAGAGAACGCGTTGTCATCTCGACGCGGACGATAAATCTCCAGGAACAAATCATCACCAAAGACATCCCGCTCTTGCAGCAATGCCTGGAGCACAAATTTTCCGCGTGTCTTGTTAAAGGACGCTCCAACTATCTCTGCCTCCGGAAGTTGCGGCGCGCGCAAGAAGAAGCGACATTGTTTGATGAGGAAGACCATCGTACCCAGTTGGCATTCATTCAGGAGTGGTCCAATAAAACTGAAGATGGTTCATTGTCAGATTTACCCCTGGTGCCTGCCAGAGACCTTTGGGAAAAAGTATGTTCTGAAGCGGACAGTTGCAGCATGGGGCGATGTCCGGACCAGAAAAAGTGCTTTGTTGGCCGCGCGCGCCGGGAAGTGGCCCGGGCCGATATCATCGTTGCCAATCACCATATCTTGTTTTCGGATGTCGCAATCAAACAGGAAACTGGCAATTTTAGTGCCCTGGCGGTATTGCCTGCCTATAGCCGCGTCATCTTTGATGAAGCCCACAGCATAGAAGATTCGGCGACAGAATATTTTGGGGTATCCGCAACCAAGTTGGGTGCTATGGCAACTTTCGGGCGTTTATACCGTATAGAACGCGGGATAGAACGCGGACTCCTTGCGTTGATTGTTCATAAACTCGTAAAAAGTTGCCCAAAACTATCGCGAGATGACTATGAACCCTATGAACGTCACATCAGAGATGTTTTAATTCCCCATCTGCAAATGACCCGAGAAAACATACTGCACGCGTTTGATGGTTTGCGCAGCCTGGCCGCGATGATGTGTCGCCAGATTGGGCGTGATATAAAATGGCGCTTGACCCAGGATGTCCTGCAATACCCTGAACTGCGTGATTTTCATGACACCGTGATTGTACCGCTTGCAGAAGAGGGCAGCCTCGCGGTCAAGCATTGTTTACATTTGGCGGAAATGCTCAAGAAAATTCCGGTGCAGGAAGCAGACGCAGTTTATAATCCATTCGTGGATGAAATGCCTCAATTGACAGCTTTGGCTGGGCGTCTCGATCGGTTGACGCGCGCGCTGACGGAGTCAACCAGTGATACGCTCAAAGACAATACCGTACGCTGGGTAGAGATTGATGCCCAAAAAGAACAGTTTATCCGAGTTGCGCGTTGTCCACTGGAGGTTGGTAAACCGCTCTCAGAATGGGTATACAACAATCTGAAAACGGTTGTCATGACTTCAGCGACATTATCGGTTCGGCAGGAATTTGCCTACTTGTTTCAGCGCTTGGGCCTTGATTTATGCAATCAGGAGCGTATTGAAACCGCAATCCTGGACACACCTTATGACTTCAGAAAACAGGCGTTGTTGTGCCTGCCAAAAGATATTGTGGAGCCATCAGCACCTGACTTTTTAAATCAATCCACGGATTTCATACTTCACATACTCAAAATTACACGAGGACATGCTTTTGTTTTGTTCACCTCATTTCACGCCCTGGATTATACATTTAAACGATTGGAAAGCGAGCTGCGACGCATTGGAATTACTCCCTTGCGCCAGGGAGCCATGAATCGCAACCTGTTGCTGGAGAAGTTTCGCGAGGATATCAGCAGTGTTTTATTCGCTACTGACAGTTTCTGGGAGGGGGTAGATGTTGCCGGTGAATCGCTCCAGTGTGTTATACTGCCTAAATTACCCTTTCGGGTGCCTTCTGAGCCAATTTTGGAAGCGCGAGCTGAAGCCATTGAAACGGCTGGGGGAAATGCATTCATGTCATATTCTGTTCCCCAGGCTGTAATAAAGTTTCGGCAGGGATTTGGACGTCTCATACGGCGCCGCTCTGACAAAGGAGTTGTGGTCGTTCTGGACAATCGAATCACGAGCAAGTATTACGGAAAGATATTTTTAGAATCACTTCCGCCACTGAAAAAGGCGAGTGGTACGAAAGCGTTCGTGCTTAACGACTTAAAGAGCTTTTTTGAGTAAAGTTATTAGGTAACGAGCCGTATCAATGTGTTTTGGCGTCTGGCAGGTGAAAATCATAATAAATCAACATAAAGAATAAGGACAGCAACATGGAACAAGATATTAGAATAGATATATCCAGGGCAAAATCATCTGCCGTAGGAAAAGCTAATGGAGTCTCTTCAGATGAATTACGCGACATTGAGTCTCGTGTATTGGCTTCTCACGCAATCCTGGAAGAAGAACGCCAACAGGGTATATATGGGTTTTACGATCTTTACAAAGATACAGCGACCCTTGAGCGTGTAAAACAATCGGCAGCACGTTTTCTTAAAAATGGCATTGAGAATCTGGTGGTATTGGGTATCGGGGGTTCGGCATTGGGTATTACCGCGCTCAACACCGCATTGAATCTGCCTTACCACAATTTGCTGAGCAAGGCTTCGCGCAAGGGAAAGCCACGTTTATTTGTCATGGACAACATCGATCCGGTGACATTTCGTACGATGTTACGGCTTTGTCCTCCCAGAAAAACGTTATACAATGTCATCTCCAAATCAGGTGGCACGGCAGAGACCATGTCGCAATGTATGATAATTATTGATCTGCTTGAAAAGAAGCTTGGTAAAGAAGCAATCAAGGACCATGTGGTTGTTACGACGAGTCCAAATGTAGAGGGAGCACCCAAGAGCCTGCTGCATCCTGTGGCAAGTGCGTACAACCTGGAAAGCTTTGACATTCCTCTCAATGTTGGCGGACGTTTTTCCGTGTTCTCACCGGTCGGAATGTTTCCTGCCGCAATGCTGGGTATGGATATAGATGCCATGATGGCCGGTTGTGCCGCCATGGATGCACGCACTTCCAAAGCTGATTTGATGGAAAACCCCGCGTACTTGCGTGCGGCCATCCACTACATCATGGATACGGTCAAAGGTAAAAACATGTCCGTAATGATGCCCTACACAGACGGTTTGAAAGATGTCGCAGACTGGTATTGCCAGTTGTGGGCAGAGAGTCTGGGCAAGCGTTTCAGTCTGGATGGCGAGGAAGTTTTTGCGGGTCAGACACCAATTAAGGCGCTGGGCGCCACCGATCAACATTCCCAGGTTCAGCTTTACCGGGAAGGCCCCAATGACAAAATATTTAACATCCTGGAATTGAGCCGTTTTGATAAAACCTTGCGCATCCCGCAGACCTTGACCGATGTTTCCGAGTTGGAGTACTTGCGGGGCAAGAGCATGAACAAGCTGATGAGCGCAGAATTGCGTGGCACTATTGATGCCATGAAGGTCAGTGAGCGTCCGGTCATCCGGGTGCAATTGCCCCGTCTCGATGCCCATGCTCTCGGACAATTGCTGTACATGCTTGAGGTAGAAACAGCTATGGCCGGTCGCCTTTATAATATCAATACCTTTGATCAGCCGGGCGTAGAAGAGGGTAAAAAAATTGCCCGTAAGCTTATGGGTGGCGAGCGGTGATTGAGCCGACGCCCCGTTTCGAAGCGTATGGTACGGGTGGAGATTATGTGGAGGCGCGTCGTGCTCGGCGCGCCTTTCGCTATTCTGTACTCACGTGTTTGTGCTTTACATTTGCACTGTACTTTAGTGAGAACTATTTGCTTTTCAGTCTGGTTGAAACACAATACATTATGTCTGTAACTCTGGACGAGCCTTCAGCGCGTGCTATTTTGCACAATGTCGTCCGACGGGATCAGACGCTGAATGACAGACCGACACCAAGATACCTGAGTGCGCTTGCCCAGATTGAGGAAAGTGATGCTATTCTGGAAAGATATGAGCAAGCCTATCAATTGGAGCCCAATAACGCGTACTTGATAATCAATTATGGGTGTTATCTGTTTCATGAAGGACAATTCAGGGAGGCCAGAGAGCGTTTTCGTGAAGCGGGAATCCTCCCGCCAGAAAATGCATTGCCCCGATACCTGGAAGCTGCCGCCCTGGCGGCATCCTTGGCAGATGAAGAAGACCTGAGCGAAATCGTTACCATCATCGTACGCACCAACAACAGCGCGCACCCCCTCATATTTCCGGAACCACCATGGCACCATTCACTGCCCAAGTATGGTTACTGGTATATGAAGCGACAGCGTGAAATAGCAGACCAAACACTGGCGCCGCTGTATCGACTCAAGACCCGATTGGTCAGCCGGGCTCATGAACAAATCCTGAATGAACAAGTTCAGGACTGGAGTTCATGGCTTGGCTCCCTCGATGAAATGGCAAATCGTTTTATCGGAAATATTGAATCAGACAAATCGACTCTGGGAATTGCTCTGGCCCAATATGGTTTGTCATTAAAAACAGATGTTTTAACTTTACGTGAAGCGTTACAGCAAGTTGTTCCCCCTGTGCAAAAGGAAGATTTTTCAGATCAGCATACAAAACTGGCATCAGTACAAAAACTCATCTATTCATTCGAAGACGAGCGCGATAACAAAATTGCGGAACATCGGGAACAGGTGGTATTGCCGTTATATTTAATTTTTCATGCATTTCTAGCTTTTTCGGCAGCCTATTTTATGGTGCGAATCGGTACGAAGTTAATGCATATCCCAAGCAATAACTGGACGATATCGCATGTGCCCATTGGGCGTAATGTGCTGCTGATCGGTTTGGCCTTGCTGACGCTTGTGCTGTTGTCTTCGATACAACTGAAACACGTTGAAGCATATTCAATTTTACCCATATTACTTGAAACTTCCTGGTATTCATTGATGACGTTTTTACTGTTGTTTGGTGTCATTTATCCTGCTATGATGCTTCCCAAACCAGCAAAGGTCGTTGCTCATGCCCCGGTATGTGATGCGCGAGATGCATTAATGACTGAAGCGAGAAAAGCGCGGAAAATTGCCTATTTTTCTTTTATGCGTTGCTATTATGGAATTCTTTTAGGTGGGCTTTTTGTGGTTGTGAGTGCCTGGGTATTGCTCCATCGCATGATTGAGTCCTTGTATCCTACACAAATCCGGTTACTCACTACGGGATTGTATGAGCAGGAATTGGAGTTGATACAACAGATTCAACGCTTACTTGGTATATGATTCATAGCTTAATCGACTTGATTCAGTGAGTAATTGTTGCTCTTGAATTGATGTATGTTGTAAGGGTCTTCTTGGGGGATAGGAAACGATGTACAGTCGGTATCTGGCCTACAAAGGTATAGCATCTGAAGTCATTCCACACTTTGAACATTGGTCTTGCCCGGACGCAGAAACGTATATCACCGGTATAGACCACTACGAGCAGCCGAGAAGCTGCCGAGATAGGTTGAATGCCCTGTATCCAAAATTGGGCTTACCGCCACTACCGGATGACACACCAATTCCCAGGCCCGAGCAGTTAGAATCTGACAATACACAAATCGCTAATACAGCAACAGAAGGACATCATGCAGTTCGCTGGGGAGACAGCCAGTCCTGGCACTGGGATTGGGGCAAAAATTTGGAAAGCGCAGAGGATGTCTTCCGTTTTTCTCCTCTGGAACAAGGCGATTTTCGACAAATTCCAGTGGTGGAATCTTTCGATTACCGTGATGAAGAAACTTTGTACGATATTTTCCGGGCAAGGTATCCGGCAACGTGGGGAGATACCCCGCCGGAAGGCTCTGATGCCAGTTGGGGCTTTTACAACACCATGTTCATGTGGCCATTGCTTACCTTTGGCTGGGAGCTTTTTCTGGAAACCTGCCTGGACCCCCGGTTTGAACGTATCATGGATGAGTTCGCCGAAATCAACCGTCGTGTCTTTCGTGCCGCTGCACGGCTTCCGGTCAATTTTGTGATATGCCATGATGACATCGTGACTTCACGCGGCCCTACCTGCTCACCTGAGTGGATGCACAAGTATATCTTCCCGAGGTATGAAGAGTTCTGGTCCATTCTACGAGAGTCCGGCAAGCGTGTTATCTTCATGGTCGACGGCAACATGGATGCCTACGTGGATGACGTCTTTGCCTGTGGCGCGTGTGGCATTATTACAGAACCCTATACCGATTTTCGTGCTATCGCGCGAAAGCACAAGAACTGTGTCATTGCCGGTGAAGGGGATGTCCGGATTCTGATGCGAAATGATCCGGGTGAAATTGAGCAGATGGTGCGGCAAATGGTAGAAACCGCACAAATGACAGATGGGTACATGATGTGCATTGGTAACCACATTCCCTGGAACACCCCCCCGGCAGCGGTAAAGTGTTACCTTGATTGGTGCCATGAACTGGGGCGAAGGTAATTTTAGAACGTAATCGATTTTCGAAGCTATAAAGGTAAACGTGATGTCTCAACAGCAAAATCCCCTGCGTTTTCGTCAAGTGCATCTGGACTTTCATACATCGGAAGTCATATCACCCGTCGGTCAGGACTTCGACCCGGACGAATTTGCGGATACCCTGGCCAGGGCTCATGTAGACTCGGTGACCTGTTTTTCACGATGTCATCACGGCATGATTTATCACGATACCCAATTTGAAGCACGGCACCCCGGCCTTACATGTAACCTGCTGGCAGAGCAAATCACCGCTTGCCACAAGCGGGATATCCGTGTGCCCATTTATATTACCGTTGGCTTTGATGAATACATGGCCCGTCGTCACCCGGAATGGCTGGAAATCGCTCCGGATGGAAAGCCCAACTGGCATGGCCCCTTGCAGGCGGGATGGCATAAGCTGTGCCTGAATGTGGCGCCTTACCTTGATTATCTTGACGCGCAAATCACAGAAGTAATGTTGACAATGCCGGCGATTGATGGTCTATTTTTTGACATCCTGCTGCAATCTTCCTGTGCTTGCTCCTGGTGTGTCGCGACCATGAAAGCCAAAGGAATGAATCCCACCGATGAGAAAGCGCGGCAGTTTCATGCAGCACAAGTATTGGTGGAAGTCCGACGCTTTATCAGTGCTACGGTACGCAAGCACAATAACACGTGCGGCATATTTTTTAACTCAGGTCACATCTATCCGGACCTCCGGCAAGTCATGGATTGCTTCACACATTTTGAGGTGGAATCGTTGCCAAGTGGGGGATGGGGCTACGACCATTTCCCGGTAGCCGGACGCTATGCCCGAACATTCAATATGCCCTTTCTAGGCATGACCGGCCGCTTTAATAAAAGCTGGGGCGATTTCGGAGGCTACAAGAATCCTGCCGCACTGGAATATGAATGCTTCACGAGTCTTGCCGAGACAGCACGGTGTTCCATCGGCGATCAATTGCATCCTTCGGGAAAACTCGACCCCTATACATACGACTTGATCGGAAACGTCTACGCCAAAGTCGAGAAGATGGAGCCGTATTGCGTTGCAGCAAAGGTGCTGTCCGAGATTGCCGTATTCAATCCAGAGGCCATTGGTGTTCAGGACAGTCAGGTCGACAGCAGTCTTGCTGGCGCGTACCTGACTCTGGCTGAGAAGGGGTATCAATTCGATGTCGTGGATCAGTGGGTTGACTGGTCCAGGTATAAGGTCTTGATTTTGCCCGATAAAATTTATCTGGATGACATACTGCGTGATAAGGTGAATACGTACCTGGAACTTGGTGGCAAAATTTTACTGACCCACCACGCAGGTCTGGATGCGGAAAGCAAGTCTGCATTTGCAGTGGACTCCATGCCGTGTCGTTACCAAGCTGAAGCTGCACAATGCCCTGATTACCTGAGTTTTCCATATCCCTGGTCAGCGTACCCTGCCGATACACGCTTTGTCCTGTATGAGCGTGGAGTCGAGGTGGAAGCCCTCGCAGACGTAAACGTGTCAGGACAAGTCTGGTGGTCGTATTTCGACCGAAGCTGGGAGCATTTCTGCTCGCACGTTCAGGCACCACCGGCAGAAGAATCACCTTATCCTGCGTTGGTTTATTCAGGCAATATCGCCTATTGCAGCTACCCGTTGTTCGGTATGTACAAAAGACATGGTGCCAGGGTGTACAAGCAAATTTTATTGGACATGCTGAATCATTTATTGCCTGACCCACTTGTAGACCTGACTGCTCCCACCACGTTTCGCGTATCATTGACCGAGCAGCCACAAGACAAGCGCCACGTACTTCACCTGTTGCATTATATACCGGAAAAACGCTTCGGTGATGCACCCACAATCGAAGAAACGCTACCTGTGTACAATATCCCAATTAGCGTTCGGATTCCCAGACCTGAAAAAGTTTATATGGCTCCTGAAATGCAAGAGATACCGTTTAAGCATGAAGATGGGCGGATACATGTCACGGTTCCCGAAGTAAATGGTTATTGTATTGTTGTTTTTCAACAATAACAGTAAAACAGGAGTCTATAATACATGGTTAATACACTGGTTCGACATGGCCTGATTGGGATTCTTATCGTGAATATGACCGCGGCAGGTGAGTTTGAACTGGGTATCATCGTGGAGCATCCCGCGGAGCAGCTACATACCCGGCATTGGCAGACCATTTCATCCCTGGGTGCTACAGCAGAAATTCTGTTGATTCCGCAACCCGTGGCCGATGAAGCAAACACGAATTTTTCCGCATTTGAGGCCCACTTGGCCATGTTTTCTACACAGGGAATTCCTGTTGCAGTTACCCTGACACCCCATTTCCCGGACCTGCCCTGGCGTGTCGAAGTGGATGAAGACGGGAAAGCCTGGCAGGAACGCCACAATCTGTTTGACCCTGATTTCCGTGCAAGGTGGCGACGCTATCACCAGGATTTCGTTGCAACTTACGGACAGGACGAACGGATCAGGCGGGTCTACGTCGCGCCACCCTCTTATTTTGGCGAAATTGAGTATTACATGGGTTCTGATTGGAGTAATCTCAAAATAGTCGCCTATGGTGAGCTTGGAAAAGCCGCATTTATAGACTGGCTTCAGAAACGTTACGCAAGCCTGGAAGCATTAAACCAGGCATGGAAAACGGGGTATTCCGTTTGGGATGAATTGGTGATACCGCGCCCGATTCGAACAGTAGAAAATAATGATGTTGTTGGCTACCATCTTGGTGTTCCCTGGCTGGACTTTATGCAGTGGCGCAGAGACTATCTTATCGAGGCAATCGCAGATGAACTTGAAGTACTCGGCACTGATACAACGTGGGAAGTGTCGTTAAAGTACTCGCATGGAGATACTTCGATGACACAAGGCACAGACAGCGCAGCCATAGTTTCCCGATTGACGCATTTGCCACACCTGTCACTGCACATGACCAATGCACATAGTCTTTCTGATTTGCGGTACACCATGAACCACGCGCAATTATATGGGGTTGATCGTGTGTTGACAGAAAATGATGGCAACCGCTACACCCGTTCTGAGTTAATCAAGATTACGCTTACCGGATTGTTGTCGGGAATTGATACCTACAATTTCTCCAGTTACAGGCATCTGCTCAATACCGGATACCAGGCAACTGAAGTGCCACAATCTTTGCGTGATCTGACCCGTATACTTTCTGAATTTCACGGTGTGACATTTGCTCCTCGTTCTGGCAAGAATGACATTGCCTTTTTCCATAGCAACAGTAGTACCTGGGCACGGCCACCACACTACACGAACCATGATGTGTCGCGTGTTTATGATGCCGCGCTCAGCAATGGTCCCGGTCCAGAGGTGCGCTCTTTTGACTGGGCGCGCTACCTGTACAATCCGGATGTTATTGGTGAACAGCATATATGTGATGGAGATTTAAGTGGTCGCCGTTTACTGGTCGTACCAAACTCGGGCCTGACCTTGTTTCCCCATGATGTGTATGCGTCTATACTGGACTGGGTTAAGCAAGGGGGCAACCTGGTTGTATTTGGCGTGGATGGCTTCGCGTGGCATTACCATGCATCCCCAGAAACAGATCACACCGATAGTGTTGTACATTCATCCGAAGTTCCAATCGGGGTGCTTGACGTTGCGTCTGGAAACGTGCGTGCTGTGGAAGAGGCACAAAACATTGACTGGTTATGCCCGGTAGATTCCAGCAGCATTCCAACGCTGCAAACCGAAGCGTTGCCCACAAACTGGGAGACTATCCTGGAAGATGAAAAGAAAAATCCGGCGCTCTTGCGGTACATGCTGGGTGACGGGCAGATTTATCTATATGCTTCCCCCGTTCCAAGACATGGAGAACTGCGCTTTGATGACTTTTTCCGGTTTGTAGTTCCGATGCAATTACAGCACCTGGCACAATCACTCGGTTGTGATTTTACATACGAAATTCAGCCCGTTAACAAAGATATACTGCGCACCCCCCAATTAAATATTGGCTATATTGGCAGGCACCATGAAACAAAGGACGCGTTGTATGTTGCCGGGGCTTATACCGGAGACCCCGGAGCCATCACGCTGTCTTTTACTGCCCCGCACGACGAAACCAGGGGCATGTTGTTAATCGTGGACACCCCTGGCATACGCATTACATCAGATGACCCAAGCATGAAGGTACTCAGGAATGATATTCCCCCATACCGTCTATACCAGGACCCCACCAACCTTGAACGTGACGAAAGCAGCCTTATTCCACTGACACAAGTGCATTTTTCCTTGAAACATCAGCTCACCCTGGAATTTGCAGAATAGTCATTGTTACGTCGTCTGTTTTACAGGATTACTCCAAATAGCGACGCATTATGGAAACAGGGGGGATACCTGCTGTCTCCCACTGTACTTTGTGATCGGCATCAAGCAGGTAGGTTGTGGGAAGACCGGGATTGGTACCACGCAATACAGGGAAGGTAAGGTCTTCGCATTGAACAGGAGACGGTTCTGTTATTACCAGCACGGTGTTGGGCATAAAATTGCCAAGAACAGCGCGTAGGTGCGCAAGTCCATTTTCTACAACAAGAATTTCTGGTGTTGTGACAAAGCAGAGGAGCAGCGGATGGCCTTCCAGGTCGCGTAACGATACCTCTTCCGGGCACAATGCAGTAAATTGGCGCACCCTGATGCTGCTTCCCTGCATGGATTTTCCGGAGCGTCCTCCAGTCAGGACGATATTGCCGGTATCTTTCATTTCACCTGGAGACAAAGAGAACAACCCGGACTCACCATGTTGATCTCCCTGGCCCCGCACGACACACCGCATGGGCACACCGGGTGTTTGGGCTGGCCAATGAAAGTTACCGTTCGCATCGGAAAAGGTACGCCACAGCAGCACCGGTTCTTCGTGTGCTTCACCGGGATAGACTCCGCCCACTTCCAAACCAGATAGAGCACGGCCAGCCTCATTTACAACCCGTCCCCGGACTTCGCCATTCGATAACAATTGCACACGTGCCGGTGTATTGATCTCAACGTCCGCAATGGAAAACAAAGCGCTTTTATGTCCAGAAGTGTCTTCTGCAAGTCCGATGATACGACCGGAATCCGGTATCTGCTGAATGCGCAACTCTGCCAATCCCGAATTATCACTCCGATGAAAACCGTATTGCCGTGGTTCCAACAGAGAAATGACTGCTTGTGGTACTGGAGACGTTGCGTCTTCATCAAGTACATGTAGCTTGATACCCCCCAGAGGGGCCAGCCAGAAGTCGGGCAGCTCATAATTTTCACCTGCTTGCAACTGCACTATGGTGTCGCCGCCTGCCGGGGTACGATATCCTGGGGCTGTTGTGATTCGGATACGGTTTTCACCTTCTGCTGCTTCCAATTGAAATGCTCCTGACGCACTCGTGCGTGCCAGCGCCGCTACGTTGCCGTTGGCCATGAGCGTGATACGAACTTCCGGAATCGGATTTCCAGTCACCGCATCGTTTACCTTACCGCGAATGGTGCCTTTACCAGCCACGCGCAGGTTCATCCTGGGATGTGGTGATTCCCCAGTAACCACCAGACGCTCCCAACCAGGACTCATGATCCCTACACCAGCAGCTTGATACAAGTAGACACCGGGCTTCAGCCGAACCGAAAATCGACCAAAACTGTCGGACAATACCGTCGTCGTGTCGTGGGGTGGTTGTGCATTCCGAATAATGATCGCCGTATTGGAAACCGGAACCTGCTGGTCGCGTGATTCAACACTGCCCTCAATTAATGCGCCCTGGTACATGGTAAGACGCAGGTTTGAACTGCCCACCGGGATGTTATCCTGGCTTTCCTGAGCATATGAGGAATGCGCAGCTTTAACAGCAACGGTGCCACCCTGGGGCAGATTCTCAATAGAAAAGCGACCATTACTGTCGGATTGGGGTTCTTCAATGTTGAATGCGCGCAACTTAGCCAATGGAATACCGACCATGTGCTCACCCAATAATGCAATACGGGTTATACGTGCTCCCGCAATCGCATCGCCACGCGGGTCCATAACCCGGCCATCAAGAGAAGCTGGTCGTTTCAAAACAATGCGCAACGGCTCCAACACCTCACCCGGGTTGATGGTTACGTGCCTGCCTCCATAACTCCAACCTGGCGCGATAGCGAAAACGCCTAACCCGCCCAATGGTATATCCGCGAATGCGAAATGCCCATCATTTGATGCCTGGACTACTTGCAATGCACCCCCAATGCCCGGCTCATAAAAAACCCGGGCTTCAGGTATGGGGTTGCCGGAGGGATCGACGACTTGTCCAGTTAATACTGTGTACGAAAAAAACTGAACCAAAGCTAGGCTACACAACAAGCAGGACATTAAAACTGTCTCCCAAACTGATTTTTTATATGCAATAATCTGTATAGTAATAAATAAGATATATATCTTTATTGAGTGAATACTAATATATAAATTATTGAAATTAGTGATAAAATACTTTCTACCTTGACACTCATTTTTATTTCTCGTACAATGCAATCATAGGACAACGGGATGCATTCAGGAGATACTTTATGCAATTAGTAAACATAGACCAACTTCATGCTGGCGATACCGTCGCATCGGCCATCACCAATGAAGGCGGCGCTGTATTGTGCCCAGTTGGTTTCAAGCTGACTGAGCAAGCCATTGTACGATTGAAAAATGCTGGTGTTGACTTTGTCATTGTTGAGTCCGATCAAAAAAATGATGTATCAATTGAGTTGCGGTTACAAAATCTGGAACAAAGGTTTGAAAATGTTGACGACCCTATCATGCTTCAAATCAAGGCAACGATTCAAAACACTTTAAATTTTATGCGAATATGATTTTATTTTATGCAATCGGTTTATTAATTCGACCTGAACAACGCTTATTTATTAATTATGTATGATTATGGTTAATAATCGTACAAAAACACGCTAAAGGCACCCTTCTTTGACGCTTTCAAGTAAACTCCTGCAGAAAAAGGTGGAAGAACTATCCAGCTTACCGACTTTGCCGGGTATTGTACAATATATCTGTCAAATGGTGGATAATGAAAACATTACCGCGCAAGAAATTGGAAATATTATTGCTAAAGATCAAGTATTAAGTGCCAAGATACTGCGCCTGGTCAATTCTCCAATATACGGGTTTCCCGGGCGGATTTCGTCTATCACCCATGCCTTGGTTTTGTTGGGATTCAGTGTTGTAAAAGGTCTGGTTTTGTCTACTGCTGTTTTTGAAAATATGGCATCTGGTGCCAAGGGACTCTGGGAACATAGTCTGGGCACAGCCGTTATAAGCCGGAGAATTGCCAAAGAATTAAACATGCGTGAGTCGGAAGAGATCATGGTTGCAGGCTTATTGCATGACTTGGGTAAGGTAGTATTGTCGTTTGTTGCACCAGAAGAGTATAATCGTGCGGTGGAGTTGGCCCGACAGAACAAATGGCATATCAGCAGGTCTGAAAAAGAAGTGTTTGGTGTTGATCACACGATTGTAGCTGGTTGGTTATCAACGCAATGGCATTTGCCTGAACGATTATCCAACACCATACAACGTCACCATAACCCGTCACGCGATCAAAAATATCCAGAAATAACGGCTACTGTCCACCTTGCTGACATCTTGTCCAGAGGCATGAATTATGGATATGCCGGTGACGATGTCATGCCAGAACTTGATCATGAAGCGTTTAATTTGTTGGGGCTCTCTTATACGCAAATTGATTCTATATTGCAATCTGCTGAACAAGAATTTATGTTGGGTATGAGTATTTTCAGTGAACATCAAGAAAATTGATTAGAAACATTTTATACGCATGAATCCAATTGCATCTCGTATTCTGGTTATTGACACATCCCATGAAAACTGCACTCCCTTAAAGATGTTGCTGCACGATGCAGGATTTCAGGTATCCACAGCACATTCCAGCGCAACCATCATGGAAGCTATATATGCTGATCCTCCTCAGTGCATTATCATGCCGTATAATTTACACGATGAAAAAGGCAATGACATTCTTGGAGATATAAAAGGGGACAATCTGTATGGGCATTTACCGGCTGTGTTGCGAATTCATGTGGAGCAATTGCCTTCTATAGATTGGTATAAGGTCCAAGCCGATGATTATATACTTGAAACTGCATCGAATGAAGAAATCATTGCGTGTGTAAAACTGTGTCTGGTACGTTCTCAACGGGATGTTAATGCAAATCCTCTGACTGGGTTACCAGGAAATATCACCATAATACGTGAGATGGAGTACAGACTCGGGAAATCTATCCCATTTTCAGTAGCCTACCTCGATGTCGATCACTTTAAACCATACAATGACAAGTATGGGTTCAGCCGAGGCGATGAAATACTTCGCATGATCGCACGAATTTTGGTCAATACGATCCGCACAGTAAACTGCATGTCCAGTTTCGTGGGACATGTCGGAGGAGATGATTTTGTTTTAATAACCCAACAAGAATTTGTAGAACGAATTTGTAAAATGATACTTCGTGACTTTGATCTTATTGTACCGAATTTTTATGATGAAGAAGACCGGAATCTCGGTGCCATAGTATCCAAAAATCGTCTGGATGAAATAGAAACTTTTCCTGTTATGAGTTGTTCAATAGCCGTGATAGATACCAACACGTCCAATATGAAACACATTGGAGACATCAGTGCACGTGCGGCAGAAGTGAAAAAATATGCCAAATCACTCACAGGATCGAATTATGTTATCGACCGTCGCCGATAATGCGGGTCATTGTGTCAATCACCTATATTGTAAGCCGCTCGCAATGAGAGCAACTCCAGGTGTTCATTAATCTGGTTCCCGTTTTAAATCACAATGGTTTACTTTTTGGAAACGGAACCCAACTACTGGACCAATCTGTTTAGACTTTCAAAGCTTTCTAGATTAGACCAATTCGTATTTTCTATATTTTTAAGAAAGCTATTTATACCATTTTTTATATTGTCTGGATGGTCACCAGGGCCAGCACTCGATACAGCACAAATGAGTAATGTATTAAGCAAAATTGTGTACAATTCTTCTGATTCTTTTAAGCCATAAGCCGCAGTACCCAAAGATTTGTATATAGTTTCTTCATTAACAAATCCAATGAAAGAACTTTTTATATTATTATGAGTAGCTCCAAAACTTCCAATTTGTTTATCGATCTCTTGCAAAGATTTTTTTGCCACCTCGAAATTTTTATTCGAGGTAATAAGACGTAAAATAACTTGGTATATATCTACTGAATTCAAGTAACCAGGTGATTCATTTCTTATAATGGGTAATAATTTGTCTATCCAATCTTCTAACTGCGAATCATTTTGATTTAATTCAATGTTAGGATAGGTTATTTTTGACAGTAAAGTTCCTAATCTGTTTACGGTTAAACTATCATTAGAGTCAAATGTATTCTCTTCAACTAATGTTTCATATATTATTTTAAAAACTTCAGTACGCCATTCAATATCATCATGATTATTAATTAGATTACAAATAAAACTCAATGATGAATTGTACATCTCAGAATCATCTTTAGTTGATTTGCGGCAAAATGTTGTGATGGCATTACGTAGATTTTTTTCATTAGTATCATCAATTTCTGGTATTACTTTTCGAAATAGCAATTCTGATAATTTTAATTTATTATTATTCTTGTCTCGTACTATTTGGTATGTTCTCGCTGTTAATTTACATGTATATTTTGAATCTTCTATGTTTTCCCCCTCATACAAAAAATGAATTAATTCGGAGATAAAATCATCTTCGCGAACAGCAAACGAACTATAAAAGTCTTGAAAACCTGCGGTTGGCCACACCTTACCATTTAAATTATTTTTCTTTGTATTCGGTAGAGCAGGATAATATTCAATTTCTATAATATATTGTTCAAAATTTTGAGAATTAAAAAAATCATCTAATGATAGTTTTTCTTTCGAACAAAGATAGCTCAGCACTTCCCTTTGACTCATTCGGTATTCTTTCTCATCTCGTAGTTTTGCTGAACAAGAAAATTTGAAAACAGGAGGATCAAAAACATCTTTATAGGTGAATTTGCATCTACCAAGATTTGTATTGTTGAAACTTTTGGATGAATCCGTATTTGGATATTGATTTAATGCTACTGTAATCCCCATTTTTTTCAACACATTATCATCATCATTGTCTGTGTAGCTTATTTTAGTTTCTATTGAAAATGCTAGTATGAATAATATTAACAGAAAACCAGGAAAGAGGATAATGGTAAACCAAATTGTTGGCAATGTTTTTACTACAAGTAAATAAAAAACATGCTTATTAACATCTCCAGTAATGTTAATATCAGGCTTCTGCATTATATATAGTTCTCTCACTGCACTACTAAGAACAGCAAAGACTACCATCAATACAATGTTAATTGCTGGAGAGGGTATCGGAAATGGAGGTTCATCTCGGTATTCCCAAAGAATATACCAGAGCACCCACAATGAACATAAGATAAGATAACCAAGAAGTATATTGGGTATTAAAAGTCTTGAGTATGATAATTTGGGTGGCATTATTTTTACTCCGTTTTAATTGGCCTTTTTTATATACAACTCTTGAACTGGATACCAAGATTCGCACTTTTCTATTTGAGTTTATTTAAAAATATGCAGCGAATTTCAATAATAAAGATTACAATGCAAAAATATATGGCCACATTATAGGATAAGGCAGAACAATAGTCAAGACATTATCATAATTCTTAAAAATATGGGATTTGGCAAAATTCCGGAATCTTGAAGGAATAATTTTCAATATCACTCACAGGATCGAAATTTGCTATCGACAGACGCCGATAATGAAGAGTCACAGAACCAATTAAAAAGGGCAGCCTCAGGAGGCTACCCTTTAAGTTACTATTTCAAAATTTGTCTGCTTTGGATTAACGTTGCATTGCAATTGTTATCAACCGTAACCACCAAAAGTTGCTGCCCAATACGATAGTGAATTGCCCAATGCGCCGACATCCTCACCTAAATGGTAAGAATTGGCAACAGGGAATTTAGATTGATACCGGATAAACTCCACATGGCCGTCCATATATAGTACGTTACATCCACCTGGAACATGATTGAATTTGGAAACGCCACTTTCCTGACGGCCTTGCGCATTCCAGATTCCCTGGTCTGACCAGGAATCCAGCATCACCGGTAACTCGCTTTGCGCTATTGCTGCCGCACCTGGATTGTTGATGTCTGTGATAAAAAACCGTTCGACCCCTTCTCGTAATGCAGGATAGCTCCCGGAAAGAATCGATCCATCGTCATCAATAGTGTTTCCCAATCTGAATGTGGAAGTCACAGAATCATGTCCGGGCCATTGACGGATGTCATGGATTGTCATGGGTGCATTAAAACCTTCTTCAAAATTGCATCCTTGATTCTGATAGCTCTCATAGGGATATTGTTGTGTGATATTGGTGTTGTAAAATCCAGCCCAATCCGCAAACATGAAATTGTAATTGCTTTGCAAATCCAGCAGTTGTGACGCAGTTCTTACCGCATGGGGAATGTAAAAATATGAAATTGGTAATGACAGCATGAAATTGAGACAAACCATGTTTGTTCCCTGGGATTGTTCTGCAATCCTCTGTATCTGGCTTGAATAGTCGCTTTCAACATTAAAAAAACCAGCCCAGTAA
This sequence comes from uncultured Nitrospirales bacterium, assembly GCA_964537975.1. Taxonomy (GTDB): domain Bacteria; phylum Hydrogenedentota; class Hydrogenedentia; order Hydrogenedentales; family SCBR16-9; genus SCBR16-9. The sequence continues at coordinate 24,128 of CAZIDP010000046.1, forward strand.
TCGCCGCCACCATCAGAAGGACACCGAATGATGGCAGGATCATTCCAGTAGTCGGGGTATAGCTGTTGGCCAGCAAAATTCAATGTCCCAGTGGTTGTTGATGGCAACACATACGTGGCATGGTTCGGATACCGGCCATTGCTTTCTCCTGAATACATTTTAAAAATTATTCCGAATTGCTTCAGATTGTTGGCACAGGAGGCCCTCCTTGCAGCTTCCCGTGCTCGAGCAAGTGCTGGTAGTAAAATTGCTGCAAGAATACCAATGATGGCAATTACCACCAGCAATTCAATTAATGTAAACCCGCTCGACTTGTGTTTCATCAGCATTACCCCCAGAATTTCTATACGTTATTGGTTAAAATGCTATAACGACTATTGAATCAAATATAGCATGAAATTCAATTTTTGTAAAGTGGTTTTGTAAATAGTTAACTTTTAAAAAGATGAAATTTAAGCAAATAGTGTATTACTATGAATTGGAGGCACCATTGATAAATATATTCAGCCTGGGGTATTAATTTGCATTTTATATGCTTTGAAAGCGATACTTTAACATTGACAATTGGGGTTAATAGTGGCATTATGTGTATCACATTACATAATGATTCAATATCGGCCGGGGAATCCGAGGCTGCAAGCTAACTGCTTTGGGTATTGGCGTACTAAGGGAGTGGAATTCATGCGTCCAAACAAACGAATTGGGTATATAATCTTGACGCCGGTGTTGGCGTTGTTGGCAGCTTCTGGCTGTTTTAGTGATTTGGGAGTTACCTTGCTGGTATCTCCTGGCACACTGGATTTTGGTAAATTCGAAGAAGAAGCTGCTTTACAAGTAAGCAAAAACGCCACTTCAACCAACATGGGTCCGGTGGTAGTTACTTCCAACTCGCCCTGGATCATCCCGGAACGTTGTGCTGATGGAACTTTTGACTGTTACAGTTTTGGTCCCAGAGACCAAATTGAAATACCAGTTCGCCTGGATCGTGGCAAAATGCCAATGGGTATGAATACAGGTGCTCTTACCCTCAATGCCCGTGGCGCATCCATACAGAAAATAGAAGTCAAAGCAGAAAAGATACTGGATGCCAATTTTAGTGCCAATCAACGTCGTATTAATATAGGTGGTTCCATTTCTTTCAGCAACCAAAGTATTACTTCTGCAGAATCAGGAGCAATTACCAGTTATTTATGGAACTTTGGCGATGGCTCAAGCAGTACCCAACCCAACCCGACTCATATTTACAGTACCCCTGGTTACTATACTGTTTCCCTGATGGTAGAATCAGAATCTGCTTCTGACACCTACACGCGAAATGCCTATATCGTTGTAGGCGATTCACCTCCCAGAACAGTGGACTTTACCGCAGACCGCACCATTTTGTATGCCGGTCAAAGTGTACAATTTACGGATATGTCAGAACCCTTAGATGGGTCACCTATCGAAAGTTGGCATTGGGATTTTGGGTTCGGTGCAACCAGTACGCAACAGAATCCACGCCAGCAATTTCCGATTCCAGGTGCTTTTAACATTACACTTACGGTTAAAACTGCCTTCACAGAACGTTCTGTTACGAAAGAACGGTTCATATTGGTACAAGACCGTATTGCACCGCAAGCGGATTTCATCATTGAAGAGCCACTTACCTATGTTGGAGATCCGGTATATTTTACTGACCTTTCCTTTACTGGAAATGCCCAGGTATCACAACGTTTGTGGCGTTTTGGTGATGGTACAACCAGCATTGCCCAAAACCCGACCCATGTTTATCAGACAGCAGGTACTTTTGAAGTGACACTGGCCATTGCAACTGCGTTTGGCAGTAGTTCCACTACTAAATCTGTTGTTGTTCGACACAAACCACCTACAGCTGAATTTGAGGTGAGTACCAGAACACCAAGTACCGGCGAGATCGTTCAATTTACAGACCTGTCCAGTCCTGGTTCATCGCCGATAACAAACTGGTTCTGGAGTTTTGGAGACGGAGCGACCAGTACTGATCGCATGCCAACCCATGCGTACGCAAATGCGGGTACCTATACGGTATCACTACGGGTGTTCAATCAGAATCCCCAGAGCAATACCGATGTCGAGGTAAAGTTTAATTATATACAGGTATTTGCTCCTCCAATACCTGCATTTGATATTGAATTGCCCGACATACCTGCTCGTCATCCTGACGACAACGAAAGCATATTGATTACAGATGATGTGCAATTCATCAACCAGACCCTTCCAGGTACCGAGGCAAACATCAGTTATGCCTGGAGTTTCTTAAGTAACCCGGAAGTAGTGCAAAGCACAGCAGAAAACCCGGTTTACCGTTTTACGCAGCCAGGAAATTACACGGTATATCTAACTGCTACAACGGCAACACAACAGGTGACCGTATCGCGTGAAGTGGCTGTCAATCAGGCGCCAACGCCGAATTTTACGGCAACACCACGCAATTCATTTGATGGGGCAGCGATTACATTTACCAATACATCCACGTTGCCCATAGGTCCAGAAGGCAACTTGCCATTCTCGGCAATTAACTGGAATTTCGGAGATGGCAGCACCTCTACACAAAATAATCCGGTTTACGCGTATTCGACTGCCGGAGCATTTGATGTGTCGCTCACGATTGCTTTCATACATACAGGTTCAGGTCAAACACTTTCCTATGCGATCCTGCAATCGAACTACATCAACATTGAAGTGGCACCAACCAATTTGGCCGTGGTTGATACGTTGAATGATGTACTAGATGGTGATACATCGAACATTGCCAATTTGAACAGGGATCGTGGTGCTGATGGGCGTATTTCACTGCGAGAAGCCCTGCTTGCAGCAGGTAACACCGGCGAGGCAGTGACTATATCATTTGCAGTCAACGGTACCATTTCCGTTCAGGAAATGCTGCCAGACCTTCGCAATTTCAGCGGCGGGATTACCATCCGTGGAGAGGGTAACGTTGCAATTGATGGTAGTTTGTTAAGTGGATTAATTCCCGGATTGATCATTGTTTCACCCGATAACCTGATACAAGGTCTTGACATTGTCAATTTCCCAGGCCCCGGTATTTACCTGGCTGGCTCCATGGCGACAGATAATCGGATTCAAGGTTGCCTCATTGGTACCAATGGTACCAATGCTATGGGCAATGACGTTGGTGTGTATATTGAAAACGCCTCAAACAACCTGGTTGGTGGTTCAGAAAATAATGCCGGTAATGTTATTTCCGGCAACACAACCAATGGTGTATTAATTTTTGGAACCCAATCGTCTGGAAATCAGATAAGTGGCAATCTAATTGGATTGAATTTGTCTGGTACAAGCGCTTTGCCCAACGGCAAGCCCGGTATTGCTTTGTTGAGTGGTGCGCGCAACAATTTAATCGGTGGCACAACACTGAATGAAGGTAATATCATTTCGGGCAATAAAGAAGCTGGTATTGAAATTAATGGCTCACAAACCCAAGACAACCTGATTATCAATTGCTATATCGGTATCAACATCACCGGTGCTCAAGCTGTCGGAAACGATGGCGCCGGGGTACACATTCGAGGTGGTGCACAAAATACCTATATCGGTGGAACAGAAGAAGGAGAATGGAACCTCATCTCAGGCAATCTGGGCAGTGGTATCCTCATTGATGGTGTAGGTACTTCTGGTACAATTATTCGTAATGCGGTAATTGGTGCTGATATAGAAGGTAACCCAGGCAATCAAATGCTCGGTAACCAGGAACACGGTATAAGTGTTGTCAATGGAGCATCCAACCATCAGATACTTGGCATGGATGCAGCCATGCGCAATATCATTGCCGGTAATCAATTGTATGGAGTCCATGCGGCTGGTGCAAATACCAGTGCAGTCACAATAAGTGAAAATATAATATTTGACAATACCATGGGCGGTATCTTGCTTGAAGATGGAGCTAACAACAACATTGCAGCACCGCTGCTAATGGGCTCAAATCCGGTAAATGGTACCGCGCCAGCTGGCAGTACGGTTGAAATCTTCGTTGGTGCTGGAAATCAAGGAGAACAGTTTGTAGAAAGTGTTGAAGCATTTGGAGGATTTTTCAGTGGTACCACCGATATGTCTGAATTTGCTGGCATGAATATTACAGCAACAGCCACGGATGCAAATGGCAACACTTCTGAATTCAGTGGACCGGTTACTATTACTTCTCCTTAAATTGGTTCGTACCAAAATTTTAATCCGTCAAGTCGCGCAGGGTTTCTTGTAAATAGTCACAGGAAACCCTGTTTTTATTTATCAACCTATTATAGTCGTGTTTTTTCCTTCCATACGTAGTCTGAGAAACTATCGCATTCTAGTGCTTGACATAAATAAAATGTTGGCGAAAATGACAACATTCATTTACTGTTATAATAAAATTTGGCAATAATTTGGCACTCATCTGCCGAATTATAGGCATAAAAACTATAAAAACAAAAATATATATTCGATTTTAGCAATAATCTCTAGAAAAATGAAGTATAATTTTATGGCACACATATTGCTTACAATATAGTCGTGAATGACTGTTTCATTTACGCTTATTTCGTGTTGTTACTGTATTGGATATATCAGGTGTGCCTATGTGGAGTATTGTAATCATGGGAATTCCATGGTTTGAAAAAATGGATGCCTCTGGCGAAACACCGATGACCCGTGTTCAAAAATGCGGGTATCGGGAAATTGCCCTATTGATGATCACCCATGAACGTCTGGATGAAGATGATCAAACCGAGGAACTACCGGAACTGGTGAAAGCAGCCTATTGGGGTAAAAAAGAGGAAATAGCACGATTACTTAATGCCGGGTCTGATCCTCACGTTCGAGGTGAAAGCGGAGACACGCCATTGCACCTGGCAGCCAGAAACGGACATAAAGATATCATCGAAACACTGCTAGACCATGGTAGTGATGTTAATGAGGTGAATAATAAAGGATTAACATCGCTTCATTGGGTAGCCATGAATGGACGCGTAGATATTGCAGCATTGTTGTTAGCACACGGTGCAGATATCAATGCCAGAGACAAACTTACCAAGAAATTAACCCCTACAGCGATTGCACTGCTGTTGGGATATGATGATCTGGCAGTGATGCTATCCGAAAATGGCGGAACCTGCTAACCGGTTCCACTTTTCTTCTAATGATGCCTATTCTAGTGACTCTGCTATGAATTCATGCCTGCTGATTGAACCTTTCAGGTTTATTGTCCTTATAATGCATACAATGTGATCAATAATGTAGAATTCTCCTACATAAGCATCAGATGCACTGCGTCTGAATATTTTCTACCAACCAATTAAAGCCGATTACGATGTATGTGCCTTTTCGAAAACGAATGTGGAGTATTGTTGCCTACTTGGGACTGGCTCCGTTTATTCATTACCTGATACCTTCCAGTAATAATCAAGATGAATTCAGTTACAAGCATTGTGTACAAGCCCAGGCATTACTTTCTCTACTCCTCGTTCTTGCTTTTCTTTATCTTATTTTGATCGTCTCATTATCATTTGCTCTAGTAAACTGGCGAGGTTTTTATGAAAAGACCCCTTTTGCATTTTACATGGTAGAAGGTTGGTCAAAACTATTATTAAGCTGGAGTGTGTTCTGGGGTTTCAGTGTACTGTTGGCTTTGTTTGGCTCAACCCGGGAAGTCTTGCTTGTGTCCTGGATTTCCCGCATGCCTCGTTGGCTTGGCGTCACACGCGTTATAGTATTTACAATTTATGGCTTATTCTTTCTGATATTTTTATTTTCACTTCACGCCAATCATTATGTCAGACCCCACAATGATGTGCAGCCCAAGGCAGTAATGCTTTTTGACAATATGGACATTTACCCCCGCAGTGTGTTCGCTATGGGATTCTATCCCATAGCACGTGCTTCAGCTTCCAGATGGGGAGCTGGTTATGTTGATGTTCAACCATTTACAATACAAAACTTGTACAAAGCCAGAATGGGTGCCCACTTTATTTTTTTAGCTACACATGGAACATCTAAGGGATTATATATGGACGTTGGCATGATCAGCCCGGACTTTGTCTCCAGTATGCCCTATTCGAACTCTTTGCAATATGTATACATTACCGGATGCGACAGTGGCACACAACAAGAGCAATGGGAACAAGCCTTTTCTCCGGCACAAGTAATCACGTTTGACCGACTGAGTGCCATTGTAGAACACATCTGGTGGCTGTGGATGCGAGGTCCAAAAATTATTCAAACACTGCCAGATGTACTGCCGAACCCATTGCCAGAAAATCTTCCTATTCATGAATATTAATAAAATGATAATGGACGGAAGATTCGTCGTGTTTTCAGCGTTTATTGCATTACGGTACATTTATTTGCAATGATTTATATGCAATATGCCCTTTTACAATCTGAAATCGACACAAAGGAGAATATCAATGAAACTGGGCCGCAGAGATTTTTTGAAAGTTTCCGCCCTGGCGGCAGCGATAACAAGTCTGGGTGCCGCTAAACCGCCGACAGTTGAAACGCATAATGGCATTCCCTATCGAGTCTTGGGAAAAACCGGTGAAAAAGTATCATTGATTTGCATAGGTGGTTCACATATCGGCAATGAAGGCCTCAGCGATGAAGATTCAATTAAAATCATGCGCACGGCTGTGGATGAAGGGGTTAATTTCTTCGACAACGCCTATATTTATAAAAATGGTCGCAGTGAGGAATTAATGGGCAAAGCCATGCTTGATGGCTATCGTGATAAAGTATTTCTCATGACCAAACAATATACCCGTGAACGTGATGGTGAATCGGTATTGCCTCAATTGGAAGAAAGTCTGACACGATTAAAGACCGATGTGATTGATTTGTATCAGGTTCATATGTTGCATGAAGACGGTCACGCACGACTTTGTTATGAAAACAAAGTCATGGAAGAAATGATCAAAGCCAAGGAACAGGGCAAGATCAGGTATATTGGGTTCACAGGACACACCAACCCAGATTATCATGTTGAAATGCTGGAAGGTGGCTTTAATTTTGATACCACCCAAATGCCCACAAACCCGATGGACGCACTTCATGCTTCAAGTTATGAAAATACACTTTTCCCCATGTGTCTTGAGCGTAATATGGGTATCATTGGCATGAAATCACTTGGTGGAAATGCAAATGTCGTGAATGATGGTACATTAACTGCCAAAGAATGTATTCATTATGCGATGAATTTGCCTATCGCTTCCCTGGTTGTGGGCATGGATACGATTGAGCACTTGCACGAAAATCTGGAATACACCAGAACTTTTGAACCACTGGAAGAAGCTGGTTTGCGGGAAATCTTTGCCAAATGCAACGCGGCCAATGTTAGGGATGGCCGTTATGAGTATTACAAGAACATTGCCACAGCCTAAATGTGTGGTTACATAATCATTTGATATCAAAACACTCGATTTCATTTAAGCAGTGGAATCGGGTGTTTTTTTTTGAATATGAAATCCAGATTAATACGCCAGCTTGCCGGTTTGTGGGCGTATTTAGTAATATATGGTAAAGTGAGTGCATAAATCAGCACATTGTATCTACCTTCAATGTGTTTTCTTATTGTAAGTTTGAGATGTATCCTCCCTTTTATCTTTGGAACATTTTTTGCCTGACGCTTTGTTCTCTCTAGAGAAGCCAGATTCTGGTGTGTGCTTGATATTCACTTTTAACTTTGGTTTGCTGCGGCAGCAGAAATTCGACGAATTGGCATTGTGTCAACGTCGTAACGTTGAGGACTTTAATTACCATGGCATTTGATTTTGATATGATTCAGTTGGTGTACAAACAGTTGGGTGAACGCATACAGGCAGCCAGAAAACTTCTCGGTCGCCCATTGACCCTTTCGGAAAAAATTTTATACAGTCACATATGGGAAGGGACACCTACCAAGTCATTTGAGCGTGGCGTTGATTATGTCGATTTTGCACCAGACCGTGTTGCCATGCAAGACGCTACTGCACAAATGGCACTCTTGCAGTTCATGCAGGCAGGCAAGCCAAAAGTATCTGTACCCAGCACGGTGCATTGTGATCACCTCATTCAAGCGAATGAAGGCGCAGTCGCGGACCTGGCCACAGCGGTATCTTCAAACAAAGAAGTGTTTGACTTTTTGGCTTCTGTGTCCAACAAGTATGGTATTGGTTTTTGGAAACCAGGCGCGGGTATTATCCACCAGGTAGTGCTGGAAAATTATGCTTTTCCAGGCGGTATGATGATTGGAACGGACTCCCATACCCCCAATGCTGGTGGCTTGGGTATGATTGCGATTGGTGTTGGTGGCGCCGACGCCGTAGATGTGATGGCTGGAATGCCCTGGGAATTGAAATTCCCCAAACTGATCGGTATCCATCTTACTGGCAAGATGAGTGGATGGACCTCACCTAAAGATGTTATTTTGAAAGTTGCCGGTATTTTAACGGTTAAAGGGGGAACAGGCAGCATCGTCGAGTATTTTGGTGAAGGCGCTGAAAATATGTCCTGTACCGGTAAGGGTACCATATGCAACATGGGTGCTGAAATTGGCGCAACTACATCCCTATTTGCTTTTGATGATTCCATGGTGCGCTATCTGGAATCCACAGACCGGGCGGATGTCGCGGCAGCAGCGCAAGCGCATCGCCAGCATCTGCGGCCAGATGACGAAGTCTATGCCAACCCGGAAAAGTACTTTGATCATATAATTGAAATCAACTTGAGTGAACTTGAACCGCATGTCAACGGACCATTTACGCCAGACCGTGCAATACCCATCTCCCAATTAAGCAAGGAAGCCCGAGAAAATAATTGGCCCCTGGAGATTGAGGTTGGCCTGATTGGTTCCTGCACCAATTCTTCCTATGAAGACATGACACGCGCCGCGTCTATTGCCCGACAGGCGGGTGATAAAAATCTGAAGGCGAAGGCAGAGTTTACGATAACACCTGGTTCGGAACAAGTTCGATATACCGTTGAGCGCGATGGTGTACTCAAAGATTTTGAGGCGATTGGTGGCATGGTGCTGGCCAATGCCTGCGGTCCCTGTATTGGCCAATGGGCACGACATAGAACCGGCGGCGAAGAACCGAACACGATTGTAACTTCATTCAACCGAAATTTTGCCAAGCGCAATGATGGCAACCCCTTGACGCATGCCTTTGTCGCATCTCCTGAAATGGTGACCGCATTGGCGCTGGGTGGTTCACTGAGTTTCAATCCCCTGTCTGACTCGCTTCAGAGCGAATCCGGGGAGTCTGTTGTGCTGGAACCGCCATCCGGTCTGGAACTTCCCCCGGAAGGTTTTGGTTGTGAAGACCCCGGATATGTGGCTCCCGCGGAAGACGGTAGCAATGTTGAAGTTAATGTACAGCCTGGTTCTGATCGGTTGCAATTACTGGAACCCTTTGCGCCTAATGATGAAGGGAAAATTGAAGGGTTGCAATTGCTCATAAAGATAAAGGGAAAATGCACCACAGACCACATTTCCATGGCAGGCCCGTGGCTTCGTTTTCGAGGGCATCTCGACAACATATCCAACAATTGCTTTATCGGGGCCATCAACTTTTTCAATGACGAGGCAAACAAGATTAAGAATCCGTTTGACGGTTCCTATGCGGAAGTACCTGCTGTTGCACGTTTACGCAAAAGCAAGGGTATTGGCACAATCGTTGTTGGCGACGAAAATTATGGTGAAGGTTCCTCTCGTGAACACGCCGCCATGGAGCCACGTCATCTCGGTGTGCGTGTGGTGCTGGTCAAGAGTTTTGCTCGCATCCATGAAACAAATCTGAAAAAGCAAGGGATGCTGGCACTTACATTTGCCAATCCTGATGACTACAATAAAATCCAGGAAGATGATACGATAGATGTTTTGGGGCTGGATACATTTTCACCCGGAAAACCGCTTGAATTGCTGTTTAAGCACAAAGATGGCAGTGAAGATGTAATCCTAACCAACCACACCTATAATGATTCACAAATTGCCTGGTTCAAAGCAGGGTCTGCGTTGAATCTCATCAAGCAGCAGGTAGAATCTGGTATGGCCTGATCTTTTGAACTTGAAGTATCTGCATCATGAATTCAATCGGACGTGTCCTGACCTGATAAGCGGGAATGACACGTCCGTTTTGTTTTTGGGTCTAATCATTGGTAGGCTTGTTGTGTCACAATTAGCTTGCCATGAAATATTGTTTTAACAGCAGGCTGGCCAGGAGAACCATTGATGAGTACGAAACAATTCTGTATGCTGCTGCCTGTCATTATCGTCAGTTCCATTTTTGGAGGATGGTTGTCAGGCGGTGGGATAAATAATGCGCTGGCCCGTTCGACCACGTGGGTGGAAGCGGAAGGCTTTCGCTTGTTGGATGCCGATGGAATGGAACGGATACGCATTTACAGCAATAACAATGGCATGGGCACTATCGGCTTTTTTGATAGATATGGTCAGCCAGCACTTAATCTGGGACTTGAGGACTCGCCCGATGCAGGTAAGGAAACCATCTTGGCGCTTAGTGATCCGAGAGGGCAGGTACGAGCGCGAATTTCTTTACTTGGTGACCAAAGGGTCAGCATCGAGGCGTGTAATTCTCAAGGCAATGCGCTAGCAAAAATGTATGCTGGCGATCAGGATGAAGCAGGACTGGTCTTGAAAAACAAAGACGGGAAAGACCGCTTATCGTTTCATATCGATTCCCGGCAAATCGCACGCTTGTCCATAAATGATCCAGCTGGCGATACCCGTATAACCCTGGGGAGTGGGGGAGATGGTAACCCGGCATTGGGCATGCGTGATGAAGCGGGGATAAATCGGTTGGCATTTCATGTCGGTGCTGAAGGAACTCCCTGGATAGGGGTGATGGACGGAGAGGGCAATGCCAGAGCGGCATTGACACAGAACGCATTGGGTGTTTCCTTGTTGGAATTCTTTGATTCAGGAGGCATCACACGCGCGGCCATGGGCACTGATCCGGAGGGATATCCATCACTAAGCTTACGTGACGTGCTGGGAATCAAGCGTATAACAATGGCCGCATCGCCTGAAGCATGCACCATGGCCTGGTTTTCAGAACATGGCCGACCGCAATTGTCGCTTGGCGCAGAACTTGGCACTGGACCTGGACTCAGTTTTTATGACCGAAGCGGCGCATCCACATTGGGTGTTTTCGGTGTTAACACCGCTGATATGCCGGTGATTGATCTGCGAAACCGTAGTGGCGATGTGATTTGGCGTACCACGGAGTCTGCTCAATCTCCGCGACTCCCACGGGGTATGCCACCTGGAGTAGAAATTGCGGCACCTGCTATAAACGATTGACTTGGCACTTCCCTGGTAGAATTGTAGTTCAATTTTAATTTATAAATAACCATTTTTCTTTTGGTATAAATAGAGGTTTACTTTGAATCCAATCATGAATCATTGCTGGTTACCCTTCAAGTTAATTTGTTGCTTTTTGTTTACTGGGTTTCTGCTTTCCACAGCACAACCTGCGGGGGCACAAACCCTGGAAGGGATGGTAATTGACGCTGAACGCAACCCGGTCGCGGATGCCCGGGTGTGGATAAGTCAAAATCGACAGGTACAAACTACACAGACGGACCAAAAAGGTGCCTTCACGTTTTCTGATCTGGATATTGCCTATACAACCGTGATTGCGTATAAAAAAGACCAGGCGCTGAGTGGTTGGAGTGGGTTGTATAGTAGCGACATGCCGGTGTTGCTGATTATGCGGCCAGCGGCCACACTTACAATGCGGCTGATTGATCGCAGGTACAATCCTGTACCAGGTGTAAGAATCAGGAGCATGTTGGTGGATGATCAATTCTTTGTCCCCGTTGAAGACCTGGCAGACCACGGTTTCCCATTAATTCGAAGCGATGATGAAGGTCACCTCGATATTCCTATGTTTCATGATCATGGGTTTGCGCAACTGATTCTAACCCATATTGATCATGCAGATACCAGGGTTAGCCATCTCCCAGTCAGGGAAGCGCGCCAGAATATTGTGCTTTCCCAAGGTATTTTGTTGCGGGGACGTGTTTCGGTTGGTGGCGAAGGCATAGAACGTGCCAGGGTGTCGGTCTTTCGCTTGACCCAAGAGGGTAACAATGAATATGCCGACTTGTTATCAGACCAGGAGGGCTATTTTCAGGTGCGTCTACCTTCAGGTGAATATTTCGTACGTGCATATCATAAAGACTTCGCCTCTCCCGGACCGGTCACTGCAACTTTGTTGAATCCTGAAGAAACCACTGAGATCACTGTCCCGCTGGTTTCACCTCGAATTATCCAGGGACGTGTGTTATTGCCAGAAAGCCGGCCTGCGCCAGGTGTTCTGGTGCGGTATCGTTCTACCGACGGAGTTATTGACGAAGTACTGACCGATCTGAAGGGCCACTTTGAATTGCACGTTGCAAGGGGTGAAGGTGTCTTACGTGTAAATGCGCCTCCCGGGTATTTGACTGCTGTGCTGGCTGAAATCCCGGTCAATCTGGAAACCAGTGCGCAGGTGCATGTCAACGATATTTTGCTTGAATCATTGCCTGTACTGGAAGGTGTTGTGCTGGATGAAACAGGCGTGCCAGTCGCGGATGCGCTGGTGCAGACGCTAAACCTGCCGTTTCCCATCTGGGTTTTCACAGACGAAGAAGGCACATATAAATTACCTTTGGATTATGTACCAGATTATGAAGACATTGTCCTGCGGGCAGAGCACCCACTTCGCTTTTTGCGTCATGATTTTAAGGTCAACCTGGCCAACCTTCAAAATGAGTCTGTAGAATTGCGTTTTTATGAACCCCATGATGTGCAGATAATGGAAAACATTGGAGGCAATAACTTACAGTTCTTAATGAATGAAGTTGCCCCGGAGATTACATGTGAGGAGTGGTTTAACACACCACCCGTTTCTAAAGAAAAATTACAGGGTAAAGTTATTGTCTTAACTTTCTGGGGTGGATTCGATGACAGTGACTGGAACCGCATTCGCATGGAAGAGCTCAAGGCATACTACCGTTTGCTGAAAGATGCCGATGATGTCGTTTTTTTGAACATACACGACTCCAGCAGTGATCCGGAAGACATCGAAATGTACCTGTATCAATTTGGAATCCCATTTGGTTGTGGACGGGATGCAGAGCCTTTTGTGACATTTGTGGAGTATGGGATCAATTTTATCCCACAAACAGTACTCATCGACAAAGAGGGGGTGTTCCGTTATTATCAAACGGAAGGACGCTTGCTCGAATTGATTAAGGCACTTCGGCGACGCGGATGATATCGTTGTCTGTTGGTTATCTGGTTGACAGTATTCATGGCACCCATTTGATGAAATGTTCACTTACCGTCCACACAGGCAGATATCCAATGATGCGCGAAGTGTGACCAGAATTCTTCTTTGCTGGCACGCCCACCGGGGTGCGGTGTTAGGGAGCGCTATTGTCCCGGGGTGGCGGCCGTGGGCCTTACCCCGCGCTACGGCGCTGTAATCGCTCCGCGATAGGAACATGGATAAGCATATCAAGGCCTTACCCCGGGCTACGGTGATTTAATCTCTTCGTGATAGGAACAGGTGGCGGGATATTTATCCCAGATAATGCAATTGAGATAGCTGGTGCGTTAACGTCCTGCATTTAAAGGG
>CAZIDP010000047.1:0-36875 GCA_964537975.1 uncultured Nitrospirales bacterium
TTAATTATCGATTACTTATCTATTAATTATCGATTGACTGCTGCTCAGGAGATTCTTTGATATCAAGTTGATCCATTTTGTACTTAAGAATGCGCCGGGTAGTACCCAGAAGTTCGCAAGCCTGACTTTGTACGTAATTGGTTTTTTCCAAAGCTCGCTTTATCAAATAGCGTTCCAGTTTTCGTGTTGCTTCCTGCAAAGGTAACCCCTCAAATTCGTCGATAGGGGATATTGGTTCATCATGTCCCCGGGTGACAATACCTTCCAGGTCTTCCAGTTGGATAACGGTTTTTTGATTATGGGATACCAGAATCCGTTCGATTGTGTTCTCAAGTTCACGTACGTTGCCGGGCCAATAATAAGCGCACAATCGTGTCATGGCTGCTGATGAAAATTCCTGTACCATTGAGTTCACCCGTGGTGCGTGTCGGGATACAAAATAACTGACCAGCCGGGGGATGTCTTCTCTACGTTTTCGTAAAGGTGGCATCTCAATGGGAAACACATTGATACGGTAAAACAAGTCTTCTCTGAACAGTCCTTCAGAAATAGCCTCTTTAAAGTTACGGTTACTGGCACAAATAAAGCGCACATCTACTTCGATGACCTTGTTGCCGCCAACTGGATAAAAGCAGCCATCCTGTAGTACACGCAACAATTTGCTCTGCGCATCAATCGGCATTTCACCGATTTCATCCAGAAACAAGGTGCCCCCATCGGCGATTTGCATTTTACCTATTCGATTGTCTGTGGCTCCTGTAAATGCCCCTCGAATCAAGCCAAACAATTCACTTTCCACCAGGTTGGGAGGTATTGCGCAACATGATAATGGTACAAACGATTTGTCTCGACGTGCACCTCCATGATGAATGGCACGGGCAAGCAAATCTTTTCCGGTACCTGTTTCCCCAGTTAATAAAACAGTAGAATCAACTTGCATGGCCTGACGAGCCTTCGCCAAAACTTCCAACAACGCAACAGAATCACCGACAATATGGTCAAAATCTGCCACACCACCTTCACGCAACAATGACAACTCACGATATACGCGAAGGTCTTCCAGTGTTTTGGCGATTAAGTTGACGATGTCGGAGACGTCAAACGGCTTGATAACAAATTCACGCACACCATGCTTCATGGCTTCCACTGCGGCACCAACAGAATTTGTACCTGTTACCACGATAACCGGGATGCTCTCACCTCTCAGGGCAAGTTGGTCCAGAAATTGCATGCCAGACATGTCAGGCATAATAAGATCCAGCAAAATGAGATCAACATGCTTGCTTTCAAGTATTTCCAAGCCGACACTTGCACTGTCAGCCAGAATGATATTGTACGTGTCCGACAAAATCATTCTGTAGGATTCACGCACACTCTGCTCGTCGTCAACCGCCAGTATGGTTTGCATGTATTGGTTCCAATGCAGGGAGATGAATAATGAAGCAGGAAGAGCTTGAATCGTTTTCTTCCAAAGTCAATTCACCATTATGTTGTCGAACTATACGTTGCGCCAAAGGAAGACCCAAACCCATACCATGCTCTTTGGTACTGTAAAATGGCATGAAAATACGCTCTGCTTCATCATTTGATATGCCTCGACCGGAGTCGCTTACACGTATTTCTGTTTGCTTCTTGCCTTCTTGTTCTATCGTGCGGGTCTCCACTTTTAATTTGCCTCCCTCCGGCATAGCATCAATAGAGTTTTGTAATAGATTGTGTAATGCTTGTGAAAAGAAAACGGGGTCCAGATTTGCACTGTTTACGTCAGGCGCCAATGACATATCTAGTTGTATGCGTTGCGTTTCCAGCTCTTCTGAAAAGGAACCCAATACGCTTTCTAATGTGTCATTAATCTTGCATTGTTCGAATGACAATTCCGGTTGTCGGGAAAAGGTAAACAATGTTTCCACGACGGAATTTATGCGATCAACTTCACGTTGCACTACACGGCTGAATGCTTCACGAAAGTCTGGAGAATCATATTTGCGAGGCAGTAGTTGTGCAAAAGTGTTTATTGCTACCATGGGATTTTTAACCTCTTGAGCCACCCGCAAGGACAGGTATTCCCAGAATGGACTATATGAAATCTCATCCCGTGCAAATTCCTGTTTTGGTGCTTCGGAAAATGCAACGACTACCCCCTTTTCGCCCATTTGGTTTACATTTACCAGTAATGTGCGTCCCTGGGCTGGGAGTGTTATTTGCACATTGTGACGTGCTTCTCCATCAGAAATGGTTCGCAATACTGGGTCGGCCATTAAAGAGCCAAGACGTTGAATACTTGCTCCCAAAACACTTTTACCATCAATACCGAGCAGTTCTTCTGCCTTGTGATTTAAAGCAGTTACAACTTTATCATTCGATACGGTTACAACCCCCTCGTTGAGATGCGAAAATATTGAGTCAAGATGCTGGAACTCTTCACGACGAGCGGCGTGATGTCCTGCCCGTTCACATGCAAATGAAGTTGAACGTGCAACCAGAATCAACAGCTCTTGCTCTTCATGGCTGTAGTCTATTCCTGATGCTTTCTCACCCAAAACTATGGCACCAAATACACGGCCATTACGCAATAATGGTGCAGCTATACGCGCATTCAACAATTGAAATTCTTTTGCTGCTTCTGGATACGCGGCTACACTGGTACGGTCCAACAGGCTTGCATTTTCTTCAAACCAACGCATCAAGCCGGAGGCATATCGTAATGTCAGGTTATTTGTAATATGGTCTGGAAGTCCATGCGATGCAGCTACGCGAACGACATCACCTTCTTCTAGCAAAATTGCTGTTCGCATGGTATCGAATATGTCACAAGCAGACTCAACCAAACTTTGACTGAAGCGTTGTGGACTGTCGGCGTACGCAAATGCGCGACTTAGCCACCGCAATGCCATCTGGTGTTGATTTAAGGTGGTTGATCGTACAATACCTTCCGGCATTGTTACAGGTGAAATGTCGGTACGAGCATGTGGAGTCTGGTGATGTAATTCGCGTACTGCGTTTTCCAGAACTTCAAATGAAAAGGGCTTTCCAAGGATGGCATCTGCACCTGCACGCGTTAAGGTTGCTTGTGTCACCACATCACTTCGGCTGCTTAACGCAACAACAGGGGTATTTGGTGCAGCAGTTTTTAGCATAGAGAGTGCATCGCATCCCAGTCCGGGACCATCATCCAGAAGAATAATGTCAACTTGTAATGAGATCAAACGACGCGCCGCTCCCTCTGCATTGGTCTCAACAATAACCAAATCTGAATCAGGCAGGGCAGCACGAAGGGTTTCACTTATGGCGGAATCTTCGGCTACGACGAGATAAACTTTCATGTTTTGATATCCTCCGCCAGAGACAGGTTGGAATGGAGGGGAAATGTCAAGGTGAACTCAGTTCCTTCTCCTTCAACACTACGCACTTCAATCTCTCCCTCATGCTCCGCAATGATACGGTGCACAACCGATAAACCCAATCCGCTTCCGTCGTCTTTTGTGGTAAAAAATGGGGTAAATATGTGTTCCAAATTGACTTCTGGAATTCCAATCCCTGTATCTTTTACAGATATCGACAAACATTTTTCTTCAAAAAGTGGAAGATTACGCATCCTTGCATAATGGGTATAGTCATATTTTGCTTGAACCAGTAATTTGCGCCTGGTGTGAAATTTCATGGCATCTATTGCATTCAACATCAAATTCAGAAACACCTGATGCAGTTGCTGTTCATCAGCCATGATTTTCATACCCTCATGTTCAAACTCCAATACAACTTCAATGGAATTTTTAGTTATCTGATTTTCAAGCAATGCCATTACATCCTGGATGATTTTTTGTAATAGATGTGTCGCAAAGCATACCGGCTTGGGCCGTGAAAAATGGAGTAAGCGCGTTACAATGGTGTCAATGCGTTGCACTTCCGGTGGTACAACTTCGGCAAAGGTTTGTCGAAAGTCTTCATCGTCGTATCGTTCCAGTAAAAGTTGTGTAAACGTTTTAATTGATTGCAGCGGATTCTTGATTTCATGTGCCATACCAGCAGCCATGGTGCCGATTGAATTTAAACGATCAGCACGTTGCACATTTGCTTCGAGGCGTTTAATCTGGGACATGTTATACAGTAAAACCATGGCACCAATGTTGTCTTTTCCTGAAGTCCCCAAAAACGATGAAGACATGGCCACAGTTATCCCGGCACCATGTACCACATCCCCCAATACTACTTCGATATCGCCGATTCCTTGCCGCTTACGTAAGGTCTGCTGTAAAAAACTGGCGACACGCGGTTCCAGTGTTTCCAGGTGACTGCCGACTTTCACTTCACCCAGCATTTCTATTGCTTCTTCATTGACAGTTGTGATGATGCCCTCTACGTCAACGGCTACTACTCCACCGCGCATAGAACTCATAATGCGTTCCAGGTGCATGTTGACCTGTTGTAATTTGGTATATAGACGCGTGTTTTCTATGGCACCAGCCAGCGGTCCGGCCAGGGTTGAAAATAGCGCCAAATCTTCTGCGGTATATATTTCCTTGGTATCTTTTTCACCTAATGACAAAAAGCCAAGCAGGCCTGAAGTTGAACGTAATGGTACCAGCAAATAAGCATCCAAATCTGCAAGATGCGTTGCAAGTTGAACGCGTTTTTCTGTAATGCGACTCAATAGCAATTCTTCCAGCACCAGGTTCTCTGTATTATCTTGTAGGTGCCGTACCAGAAAGTCGTGATTTTTGTGAATTCGGGTTATTTCTTCGGCTTTATTGGAATACTCAACGACAAGCTCATCCCGATCTCGTCCGTAAAGCAGCAGTACACGGATTCGGCTGACCCCAATGGTGGTACTCAATTCTCGGGAAAGATAATCAAAGAGATCAGTCAGATGTACATATTGTGTAATGTTGTGACTGATGCGTTCCATCAATGCTTTGCTGTCGTACCGCTTGTGTAAAATGATCCGGTCCAGCAATAGCTGTGCATAATCTTTCATTGGCTGAATAACCAATGCTACCAATAGTGCCGCAAGTATGGCACTCAAGTAAGTATTATAGGGCGTATTGGCAAAACCCCAATGCACCAATGTAATGGTTCCCACAAATACCGCTACTACCGATGCCGTAACGCAAGCATACACTGTAGTCCGAGAAACCATGCCCCAGAAATCCAGTAGTTGGTATCGTACCATTGCATAGGCGAGTCCAGCCATCATTACAACCATGAAACCGGGCCCGAACCACTCCAGGTTACCGAAACCAAACGCAGGTGCCAGTACATTGGTGGAAGTTGCCAGGATGGTAGAAAAATAAAAAGCCATGACCACATGCTGTACTTGTCGCTTGTGCAGGCCAACGGTCTGTTGCCATTTTCGGAATAAATTTTCTGAAATAAACAAAAAAGCTGTGGCAACAGGTATCATGTACAAATGGAATACCGGGCCATAGGAAACCAGTGGTGGATTGTTTTCAGATAGAGTGATGTCATGTATATACCAGGGCGTATTTACAGAAAAGGATAATCCGAACGCGCACAAGTACAAGAAACATAGCACATATGCGTTTCCGTTAAATCGTTGAAATGGAAACACACTGATAAACTGATAGAATGTGGCTGGCAAAAAACTGGCCACAATAAAAGTCAACATTACCCACAGGCGAACCGTTTCCGGGGTGGTACTATGTATAATAAACAGCACGCCAAATGCCCATAGACTGATGTTGGCAGTTAATAATGCAAATGCGCGGTGGGTGCGTTTTTCAGAATTACGAACCATTACAATGAGCCCCAGCATTGCACTGGTAAAAACAGATGCTATGAGAAGAATTGAAGCCAGCATGTAGGTAGGAAAGGTAATCATGAATTAGCTCTCCCAAGTACTATGGCACAATGGGTTCCCCCAAAACTCATGGCATTCACGACCATTGTATTCACATCATTGAACCGTGCCTCTCGGGAGACAAAATCCATATCATCACGAATTGGAACCTCCAGGTTGATGATGGGTGGTATCAGCCCTTTGGCAAGAGTCATTAACCCGGCAGCTACCCCTAAAGCTCCACCTGCAGAATAGGTTTGACCTGTCATGGATTTTACAGCTGATATGGGTATAGCTTGTGGATTCGAACCAAAAACACGTTGAATGGCTTCCGCTTCACATTGATCATACATTCGTAACGATACGCCATGTGTCTGTATTGCGTCTACTTCATGGGGTTGCAATCCAGCAGAAGTTAAAGCAGAGTGCATTGCGCGACTCAGAGCTATGCCCTGCTTTTCCAGTATTAAAGGATTATTTCCTTCGGATGCGGAACCATACCCAAGTAGCTCACCAAGAATTGGTGCACCGCGAGCTTTGGCAGCTCCTGGCCGCTCAAGGATAAAAACACAAGCACCTTCACTCAAAACAATGCCGTCGCTGTACCGATCAAAAGGGCGCATTGCTTTTTCAGGTTCATCATTGCGTTTGCTGAGAATTCCCAATGATGAAGCTGTAGCGATAGATTCCATAAAAACAGGTGACTCTGTTGCTCCAACCACTACAGCGTCTGCCAGATTCAATTTTAATTGGTTCATGCCCCAAATCAGAATATCCAACCCAGTAGAACACCCACTTGCAATTGTAATTGAAGGTCCTTTCAAGCCAAAGTCTACGGATACATGAACCGTTGCGGCATGACTTGAAAATGCAGATGACGCAAATTTACTGACTTTTTTATAACCACCAGAATTATAGGCATCCATAAGGCTGCGATAGGCTTCATTGGGTGAGCCAACACTGGTACCAATACCTACGGCAATACGGTCCGATGCATATCCGGCCTTTGACAATTCTGCATCTTCTACTGCCAATTTTGATGCCGCTATGGATTGATGCACATGGCGATGCCAATGCTTGATAACGGAATTCGGCATAAAGTCTGATGGATTAAAATCACGAAGCTCTCCTGCTATCTGACATGGAAACGGGGAAGCATCAAATCGGGTTATTGGTCCAATTCCGGAACGTCCTGATTCCAAAGCCTCCCAAAAAGTTGTTTTACCGATACCGACACTAGACAACACACCCAAACCTGTTATGACTACAGGTTCACTGGCTGCTTTCCATGCATTTTCTAAATTCGGTTCAATCCACAACTTTAATTACCTACTACCGCCCAATGTGAAATTCTGGATGATATCTGATGTATGGTGTCAGGTATGCTATTATCTATAGTATTCGTATTGAAATTATTTAATATCATTTCCAGTCTGTCGATATCCAGAGAACAGATTGCATGTTGTGCCAGAGCACAAAAATCTGATTCATTTCCCACATACCCCAATGCTTGCGCAACCAGTGCATCACGTGGGAATACTGTCACACCACCAAGCCCCAATACATCCAGTGCGTTATTGATATCTTCACATAGCTTTGCTGATTTCGCTTTTCTGCGTCCACACATATTGTAATGATGATGTAAGCTGTTCTCATTATACATCAAGCTGTTGTCACCAGTAGTTACCCAATGTTCCAAGTGTTGAGGTGAAATATTAAATCCAAAGGTGTTAGCACTTCGCCACCAACTGGAACCAGGTAACACTTGGGGTAATGTTACCCATACTGAATTTGGATTGGTTCTGCGTACGAATCGAATTGTCTCTTCAACACTATGAAAATCATCAAATGGCGTTGGATAAATAATCTCCAGTGATTTGTGAATCCCGGATATACTACTTGCTGCATGTAGCGCCGTTTCAGCTTCCGATACGCCAAAGCTGCAACCAAAAAAGTCTTCCAGTAATCGCTGGCTGCCCGAAGCAACTCGCATAGCCATGGCACGGCATCCAGAAGTGAATACCTTATCCATAGTACAAGAAGTAATACCAGGAATGGAAACATCACGACCATATTGTATTGGTAATTGCAACATTAAAAGAGCACTGGCAAGGTCATCTATATCTTGGCCTTGCGCTCCTGCTCCTTGAATGTAGTAATTGAGGTATTTTTCTTTTGTAGCCAATCGACCAATTTGTTCGGCAAGTAATGAAGCACGGGTTATGATTGGATTTCGGCGATACCAGTAACTTTCAGGCAGTGCATGGGTTAAAGTGTCTCCGCCTCGAGCGTGACAAAATGTAGGCAACAGGATTTTTTGATTAGAGGTAAAAGATGGATATACTGAAGTGCGGTAGGCATCAGCGGCATGGGTTTGTTGGGAAAGCATACGCTTTCTCTGGTTGACTTTTCGTGTTCCATAATGCCATAAAACCAAATTGGGGATATGTCGCCAAAATTCTGGATGAGCTGCACATGCGGTTAGCTCCAAGAGTACCTCATCCGCATCTTCTACACACATACCGTCAAAAGGTATATTTCCATCGAGTAAGAAAGCAGCGTATTTTTCTGCATACCTGCCAAATACAAACATGGGTGCAGTGTTGCCTCTTTTTCGCAACATACTGGATACCGCCCGAATACCCAGCCAGCCAGCACGATCTTCTGCATGGAAAAAGAGAATGTCAGATGTCCCATTGCGGTTGATGTCGTCACATATGGAATCGTACCATTGAGTCCTGCATGACTGGATTTCTTTCTCTAATCGGCTTCTGTTTGGGTGAATTAAGCGCGTTAGCACATTGTTTGAACTTTTATGCTCCCACCAATTACCCGCCATCTTTACTTGTGCCAGCATCTCGGCAGATGCAAAAAAACGAACCGAATCCAGGTTCCCATAATCTAGAATCTGGCATTCATGGCCACCGTTAATCAAAGAACCAGCAATTTCTGCAAGTCCGTGTGGAGGCATTAAATGTGAAAGCATGAACGGAAATCTTGGTACATGCACTATTAAGCATCGGATTTTCATGTTCACTTTTTCCTTTGGGCGGCACGCTGCATTATAGATATAAACCCCAAGTAAGGTTCAATATAAACTTCACCCCATATATCGTGTTTAATCCTATCACGAATACTATATGTATGCAAGAAAATTTTGTTTACAGGTGAAGTCATACCATATCTTGAATCAGTTGATGAAAACTACCTTGATATCAAGCCCAGTGTTACCTCATATCGGTTGCTTGACTTTTCATCTTGCCCGATCAATAATCAGCACATGGAAGCTACTGTATATAGCTTTTTGTAAGTTGGGTAAATTCTCGACATTACCATACTTGTTGTGCTTTAATTATGACAGGCACAATATATTGCGAAAAGTAGCAGGTTGCTGTTACTATATATTGTAGGCTCGATACGTAGTTTATATTCATGAGTAAAATCGGGTGAAATTGGGGCCGGTGAGTGTGTCACACATGAAAATAAATCAAATTCCTCAATGGATGGGCATCGTTTGGTGTTATGGCATGATGCTGTTTTGCGCCTCTTTGGCACAAGCAGTTGAAACACACCAAGCGAGGATCGAGTCTGGAGTCAATGCCGGTATACGTAACGGTAACACTCTGTACATAGAATGTACTCTTCCACGTGGTAATGATGCCAAGCCGCTACTTGAACGTTATCTTGCCGAACCGGGTACTTGGGAAGCGTACAAGGATCGAATGGCTGTCGCCATACCGTATTCAACATTGAGTATGCCCGCACGCCGCAGGGTATTGGAAGCAATATTTCCAGACGACTATGTTGATGAAGCCGGTTGGTGGCATACGGTACGTTATCCAGGAGAAGATAATATTGGTCTCTGGCGGAATCTTGCCGAATGGCTTACTGGTGAAGGTAACCTTTTCCAAGTAATCCGGAAAGCGCCAGAAAACAATGAAGTGCCAGACCGTTTACAACCGGGTATGCGGTTGCTGGTGCCAGCCAGCATACTTCCTGAAGTAATGCGGCGCCACTCTCCACGTCCAACACCACAGGTCAACCCCTCAGCACCAGCACCAATCACTACAAGTCCAGGGCGCGATCTTGATTATGGCCAGGATGCTGATGGTGCGTATGCAATTTATCGGCTGAAAAAAGGGGAGGCCATTTACACATCGGTCGTAGTTCGATTTACAGACTATCGTGAAAACGTAGATATACGCCGTGCTTGTGATGAGATTCTGAAACGCAGTAACATCCGTGATGAACGCCGTATGCAGCTTGGACAGCGTATTATTATCCCGATTGAAATGCTGTCAGACCAATATCAACCAGCGGGCAGTGAACAACGCCAGGTATATGAAGAAGTCCGAGAGGAACAGGTGCGCTTACAAGCTCAGCAAGTTCGTTCCAAAGATTTGGAGGGGGTTGTTGTAATCCTTGATCCAGGTCATGGTGGGCGTGATCAAGGTGCATCATACGAGCCAATGGGATTGTTTGAAGATGAACTAAATTACGATATTGCCTGCCGCATAAAAGAAATTCTGGAAACCCAGACCCAGGCCCGTGTTTTCATGACCGTGAAAGATACTGTGCAGGGCTTTAACTATTCGAATGCCAGTCGTTTCAAACATGATACCAATGAAATACTGTTGACTACTCCACCATACAACAACCATGATGCCAGTATATCTGCAAATTTGCGGTGGTATCTGGTGAATCATATCTACCGCAAACTACTTGCAGAAGGGGTGGACGAACGCAAGGTGCTCTTTGCCAGTATCCATTGTGATGCACTATTCAATGAACAACTGCGTGGTGCCATGGTATATGTTCCTGGTGCACAATACCGGCGTGATCGTGAGCAACCGTCTAATCCTATCTATGATCAGTTTGCTGAGGCCCGCGAGCAACGCGCAGTGACAACGACTGCCGCGGAACGTCGCCGCGACGAAGCGATGTCACGAAATTTTGCTTCAACATTATTGCGTAATCTGGCACAGCACAATCCTCCTATCAAAGTACACAGCACAGGTGATCCCATCCGAAATGTAATTCGCCAGAGTGGTGGCAGGGCCTATGTTCCAGCAGTACTCCGCAATTCAAAAGTGCCTACCAAAGTCTTGATTGAGAGCGCGAACCTCACGAATGCCGCAGACCGTGCTTGCCTAGCAGACCATGTTTGGAGACAGGCATTTGCAGAAGCATTTGTGAATTCCTTACGTGATCATTTCGATTCTTGAGTTGTAACCCATCACCGACAGCATCCTGTTTTAACTCCAGTGTGATCACTGAGAAATAGCTTGAATTGCCATTGGTCTGTCATTATTAAAACGTGAACTCAATAGCTATAAGTTATTTGATCTGCTGGTAATCTGAAATTGTATTGCCATCGAATTAGCTTGCCAAAGCGTCTTAATTCATAGGATACTAGAGGTAACGTTATAACTGATGGGAGATTAAACATGATTTTAACAAGCCGTTTGCATAAATGGTTTTGTCGTGGCTTGGGTGGGTGCTTATGCCTTCTTGCATTCGGAATAATGACAGGATGTGGTGACCGGGCTGATGACATGACCTTGAATGCTTTGAATGCCGCCAACAATGCTTATTCAATATATGAAGTCTATGAATTAGAAGCACCAGAAACTGTTGAGTCTAATGATTCTCTTCCTCCAGAGGCACGAAATACCTCGTCAAATGAGCCAATTATTCTGGCTGATGCCCAAACCCCACGTGGGTCACGGTATGCAACCGCAGATTCAGCACCGACAATTCCAGAACCGCCGCCACTAGATGCTGAAGATATAATTGACCCTTTTGTCACTGAGGAGCCAGTAGATGAAGTACTACCAGAATCAGGTGACAACAAGGATGAGACTTCTGTATCAACTGATGCGGAATCCTCATCATCTGATGCTACACCTGACATGGAGTCCGCTGCTGATGAAGAAGAAGGCCCCCTTCTTACGCAAGTTCTCGTAAATGCGCTTGTAATGGGAATAGATTATGGAGAAGCCCGAGATATTATCGGATTTGAGGGTACAGTTATCTCGACCACAGGAGACAACGATGAAATTGTAATGTACCGGTGGTCTGATAACCGTGATGCTAATTTTATGGCCCGTTTTGAATCAGATAAACTCACGAGAAAAACAAATCTGCATATTCCTGCTTCTCCTGCTGAGTTGGCAAATGACTCTGATGTTGCAGAAGAGTCAGAAGAAATTAATACTCCGGCGCCACGACCACGACCTCGGCCTTCAGCTGTGCAGGCAGAAAATGAATTAGAATCCGAAACAGAGCCTGACAACACCATGGAAACGCAGGAGGAGCAATCTGCGGAGGTTATTGTTCAACCCATTGAAGCTGCCAATAATGAATTAGAGCAGGTAGTCGAGGAGCAATCGCAGGCAGAAGAACAATTCGATACCGCTGAAGTTGACCAGTATCAGGAAGATGAGGTTGTTGCGGAAGCACCACGTACGGCCCGTGTGCAACTACCGGGATTTCGCAGAAGTCTTCGAAACGGCATTCATAATCTTAGAATCAACAATCCGAGCCAATCAGCAGTACAGGTAGGTATACGGACTGAAAATCAAGGTCGCGATGTAAATGTGGCTGCGGGTGGGAGTCAAACGCTTCGATTGGAACAGGGCACGTACCAGATATTCTATATTTATCGAGATGAACCTTCAGCCCTTCTTGGCGGAGGTAGTGTTACGTTGGAGTCATTTGGTTTACCAGATGCCGATGTTACATTAATGGATGGCGGTTTTTCTGTAAACGTTTTTGATCCAATGTAAATTCATTGTGCTTGGTAGCGGCACCTGTGGCTTAAAACATTCCTGATGTAGGTTCGTTTCTTTGCCATTGGTACAGTATATAATCCTATTTATCCAATCTTCTTAAAATTTGAAATCACGTTGTATTTACTTCTAGTAGTTGTCGACTGGCCTGGGCAAGGATTTGCGCAGCGACTTGATTGGCATTGTATCCTCCTGGTAAACGAACAAGCGGTTTACCATGTGTATCACAAAAATGCTTGACGTCACCAAATGAATGACTTGACCAACGTATTGCCAGAAGCACCAACACCACTTCAGGACGGCTGACATAGGGCTCAAACAAGCCGATTGGTTGATGCTCGGTTGTTTCAAGCCAATTCAATTCTGTCAACCGAAAAGTTTTTTCTAACGCTTCTTTAGCTTGTAATCGTCGTTTTCCGCCAATCAACACCACCTGTTTCCCTTCAAGTAGTGCAGAGACTTCCCGGATTTCATCAGACTCCATCGTCCACGCTGGTGAGTCTCCAGAAGTTGGGCGTAACGCCAGGTGCCTGTCAATTTCTCGTAATACCAATCGTACATTGGCAGACAAATCAAAATTATCCGGTATCTCCTCAATAATGGGCAACAATTCTTCTCTTAGATCACTGTTGCTCGGAGGGAATCCTTCTTCTATCAACTGATCAACAGAATATATGATTTTTTGCCAGTCATCCAGGTGGTCTTTTTGTGTGTCTTTTCCGATTTTACTTATGTGGTATCGGATACGACCTAACAAATTATGGTGCTGTTTTGCGCGTTGTTTGTATAGATTTAACTGGGTATCCAAGTCTTCTATGCGGCTTTGTAATTCTGCCCATCCCGAAGGATTGGCTTTGTCGCCGACGCGCATATATCTTTCAATGAATATTTGATGACTTGAGGCCGTTCCACGTAACCATTGAAAAAACTTGACTTGATCTTTGTCGTTGATCACATGGTTATGGTCTACTAATTCAACAGCGGTACGTAATGCAGACTGAGCCTCTGCTGCCAGGTCCATGGCTTGTTCAAAAGCATCAGGACTTTGGTCTATTTCTTCCATCGCTTCACGAATCAATGCAGCAGCAGATGCAACAGCATCAAAGCACCCAGCTATGTCATCCCACAATGACAAATCTTCCGGGTTTGGTCCACTGGAATGGTTCATCCATAAAAAACAATCGGGTAAATCTTTTGCCTTATCTATCAATTCTCTGTCACGTGGTTCTATTTCTGTCTTAAAATCAACACCGGTAAAAAGACGTCGCTGACGCATCGCGGCCCATCGTGCACCTTCCGCTTTCATACGACATCGGTCTTCGATCAACTCAAGCTCAGCATCACTAATGTCTTTGTCCAGTCGATATTTATCATAATATTCTTCCTGGTCATCCTGATTTTCATGTGTTACCCAACGAAGTTGATCGGTACGTAATTCAGGTGCTGGTGTGCTTTGTTCTTGCGATTGAATTCCAGTTATATCATCGGTTACTTCAGTTTTAGAATCTACCGAGACTTCATATGATGAATCACCCCAAATTTTTGACATGCTTTGTACTGCTTCTTGCAGTAAATCACGTAACTTACGATCCTCTTCAGCTTTTTCACAAATATATTCAAATAATGACCATACGGTTTTTTTTATATCATCATTCATTGGGAATACCACCTTTAAAATATTGAAGAATAATAGATTTTTCGGCTTTTAGTGCTGATAACATAGCATAATTTTTATGTTCCATGTGTCGACTAAATCAGATTCAGATAATCTATAGGTTTAATTATATTTAAGACTGTACAAGTAACACAGGTTGTTACAGGATATGGGTAAAATTGATAATTTGGTTTTGTAATTTTTACATTATAAATTCGTCAGTGTTGTCTCAAAATGAAACATCGCTGTTCTGGATTGCTGCACAGTTATGGTGCTTTTCATAAACTATAAACGCGAAAACACAGCATAAACAGGACATTGTTAATTGGCATGAAACTGGCTTTAAATTTAAGTTGATGCAGTAATATATGTGCCAAGGAATGTAGCAGTTTGTCCCCAAAAACCCAATTATTATTAGGAGATAGCAGCAATGCGTTTAGATAAATTGACCATAAAATCACAAGAAGCCCTTTCAGCAGCCATGAGTTTGGCGACTGAACATGGACATCCCGAAATAAAACCAGAACATCTGCTGGTATGCCTGGTGGAACAGGATGGTGGCGCAGTTCCTTCAATATTGCAAAAACTGGGAGCACACGCGAACGCTATTCGTGAGTCGGCAACACAGGTATTGGAAAGACAGCCACGTGTGAGTGGAAGTGGAGTCGGTACTCCTGGTCTCGGGCAAGATGCCCAGCAAGTCTTGGAGGCAGGTTGGAAAGTCGCCCAGCAATTAAAAGATGAATACTTAAGCACAGAACATATATTGCTTGGAATTATGAAGCATGGGAAAAGTGCAGCTGCACAAGCATTGGCAGCACATGGTATGAAAGAAGCGGATGTGTTGCGGGCACTCAAGGAGGTACGTGGTTCGCAGCGAGTAACAGACCCCAATGCGGAGGCGACCTATGACGCGCTTCAGAAATACAGTCGGGATTTGACCCAATTGGCACGCGCTGGAAAACTAGACCCCGTGATTGGTCGTGATGAAGAAGTCCGTCGGGTAATCCAGGTTCTTTCACGCCGCACCAAAAACAATCCTGTGCTCATTGGTGAACCCGGTGTTGGCAAAACGGCAATCGCTGAAGGCTTGGCCCAGCGCATTGTCAGCGGAGATGTGCCGGAAGGTTTGAAAAATAAGCGTGTGGCCGCATTGGACTTGGCATCTCTGGTGGCAGGCGCGAAATTCCGCGGGGAATTTGAAGAGCGTCTGAAGGCAGTTCTCACAGCCATTCAAGAGTCTGAAGGCCAGATAATATTGTTCATTGATGAAATGCACACACTTGTGGGTGCGGGAGCTGCGGAAGGCGCCATGGATGCCTCCAACATGCTCAAACCTGCGTTGGCAAGAGGTGAGTTGCATTGTATTGGTGCTACAACCTTGAATGAATACCGTAAGCACATTGAGAAAGATGCTGCCCTGGAACGCCGTTTCCAGCCAGTTATGGTCGTTGAACCAGACGTAGAGAACACCATTGCCATTCTCCGAGGCCTGAAGGAACGCTACGAGGTACATCATGGCGTCCGCATACAAGACAGCGCACTGGTAGCAGCGGCCATGTTGAGCCACCGCTATATTGCGGACCGATTCCTACCGGATAAAGCGATTGACCTGATTGATGAAGCAGCCTCAAGACTTAGAATTGAAATCGACAGCATGCCCTATGAAATCGATGTGCTTGATCGACAGATCAGGCAGTTGGAAATCGAACACCTAGCGTTAAAAAAAGAAAAAGATAAAATCAGCCAGGAGCGTCGTGCTGCCATCGAGCAGGAAATCGCAAACACCCGGGAAGAATTAAATGCCAAGAAAGCACAGTGGCAGCGTGAAAAAGAAGTGATCGATCAGATTCGTGCTGTCAATACAGAAATCGAAGATGCGCGTCGTGAAGAAGAAATTGCGGAACGGAATGGAGACTTGGCAAAGGTCGCTGAAATACGTTATGGCAGATTAAACGATCTGCACAAGAAGTTGGACGAAAAAAATAAAGTACTTGCCGAGTTGCAAAGTGCTGGAAGTTTCCTCAGTGAAGAAGTCACAGATGAAAATATCTCAAGCATAGTGTCCAACTGGACAGGTATTCCGGTAGACAAGTTACTTGAAGGTGAGATGGAAAAACTCACGCACATGGAAGAGCGTATATCAAAGCGAGTTATCGGCCAGGAAGAAGGCATTCAAGTTGTTTCAGACGCTGTGCGGCGTGCCCGTGCCGGGTTGAAGGAGCCCAATCGGCCAATTGGATCATTTATTTTTCTTGGACCTACCGGAGTGGGTAAAACCGAGTTGGCACGTGCATTGGCCGAGTTTCTTTTTGACGATGAACATGCCATGATTCGGATTGACATGTCAGAGTATATGGAAAAGCATGCCGTCTCCAGATTGATAGGTGCTCCACCTGGATATGTGGGCTATGATGAAGGAGGGCAGTTGACCGAGGCAGTACGTCGCAGGCCATACAGTGTTATTCTGTTCGATGAAATTGAAAAAGCGCACCCGGATGTTTTTAATGTACTCTTGCAACTGCTGGACGATGGTCGGTTGACCGATGGCCAGGGCCGGAATGTCGATTTTAAAAACACCATGGTGATCATGACGTCCAACTTGGGAAGTGAAGTGTTCAACAATCCAGAAATGCGCGATCTCCCGCACGAAAAACAGGTGGAAACCATCTTCAGTGTGTTGCGTGGGCATTTCCGTCCCGAATTTCTGAATCGAGTTGATGACACTGTCGTCTTTCATCCATTGACCCGGTCAGACATACGTAAAATTGTCGATGTACAGGTTCATGGACTGATGAGGCGGCTAGAAGAAAAACGACTGAGTATTACGTTGAGTGATGCAGCACGTGATTTTCTGGCGGAACGTGGGTTTGATCCTGTTTATGGTGCCCGGCCATTAAAACGAACAATACAACGTTTGCTGCTGGACCCATTGGCTATGGGGCTTTTATCGGGAAAATTTAAAGAAGGTAGCACGGTACAAGTTGATGTTGTTCCTGATGGAGATGCCTTGTTACTGCAAGATACATAAAAAAAAGGTTGTTTAAGAATATTATTATCACTATTCCCCCGGTGCATTGTCCGGGGGAGTGTCTTGCGGTTATAAAATAAGCATGATGTAAATAAACCCACATCAGGCATGGCTACTTCTACGTATGTAGAGCTGTTCAAATTGCTTGATACGTTTGTCGATAAAGCGAAGCAAGGTACGGTGAAGCCTTGAATTTCCGGCAGCGATTAAAGTTTGTAGGTTTTCTTCCGAGTTGTCAAGCAGTAATACATCATCGAAGGGCTTACCGTAAGCATCTGTTACAACACAGCCAGCTTCTTCAGCGATTAACAGTGCGGCCGCAATATCATATGGCGCTATACCGAGTATTGCACCCCGGCCTGCGTTAATAAAGTGGTCGCGAACCAGCTCTGGGATATCACGGAAATATCGATTTGCAAAATCCACGCATGCATCCAGCTGCCCTGTCAATAGACGTGTCAAGCTATAAGAAGTGCTGTTGCAGGCAAAGAATCCACCTTTCAAACTGGAAATGTCGATTAATTTTCCTGCTGTCGGGAAAATTAATTCTGCGGGTCTTGCCGGGACAGTCATGGACCAAGTTAATTTTTCCAGGTCTTCATTCAGAGAAAGTTTTGGCCTCTTGCTCTGGTCTCCGGACCAAATTCGAACACCTTTACCCTTCTCTGCATAAAAAATTCGGTC
This sequence comes from uncultured Nitrospirales bacterium, assembly GCA_964537975.1. Taxonomy (GTDB): domain Bacteria; phylum Hydrogenedentota; class Hydrogenedentia; order Hydrogenedentales; family SCBR16-9; genus SCBR16-9. The sequence goes on from CAZIDP010000047.1 coordinate 17,958, forward strand.
TCCCAGAATTTCCATTACACAGGCATTGTCCAGGTTGGCCATTGTGGGGCGTTCCATCACACGGGTGCTGGTAAGGGCAACAACACATCCCTCAAACCCACTTTTGGCAGCTCGACTTCCATCTACGGGGTCGACGATTAACAAATGCTGTGGGTTTTCAGAAGAAAAAGTCGTATACCCTGCATCCTCAGAATAATATGCTATGGGCATTCGCTTGTTTTTCAGAAAATTCAGCAGTGCTTTTTCAGCATATCGGTCTAACAGGAAGGTAGCATCGCCACTTTGTGCCTTGCTGACAATTTCACGGCCTTTTGCTGAGCGTGCATGGGGTTCTACGGCATCTTTTATTGCTTGTGCCAGCTCGATCATAAAATTACGGGGTAACATGTCCACTTTGGCATCAATTTGAATCTTGGAATCAGTATTATTTATGTCAAGCTTCTCAGGTGCTACCTTTTGGGAAACACTATCGGCAGTCTTGCGTTTACGTGCTTGTTTTTTTGCAGGTATTGTTGCTTTTGCAGTGGTAATGGATTGCGTATCCGATACAGTTTCGGTAGATTCATTGGTCGTTTTTTTTGCTACGGATTCTTGGGGAGTTGCCGTTTTCGTAGCGGCTGTGCGTGGCTTTGCTGTTGTGCGAGCACTCGTTTTGCTCGTAACCGCTTTTTTCTTTGCTGTCTCTTTCACCACACCTGATTTTTTATCAATAACGGCTGTTTTTTTGCCGGTTGCTGTGGATGATACCTCTTTAGTCGTACCAGTTGCAGTTTGTCGATTTTTTGCCGTTACCATAATACCTCTCACGCAATTTTCATGTTGTGGTACAGGGGTGCAGATATATCTATTGTTAATTAATCATTACTACCGGTTACGCTGGAGCTACCCAAGGCTTGAAATAAATTAAACAGGAATTGAAATGAAGCCAAGTCAGGAAAATGTTGGTTTTGGAGGTGCTATAAAATCAAAAAAGCGATCTCCCACATAGGCACGTTCCGCATTGCCTTTATGTATGTACATACGATATCGCCAGCTTGTTTTTTGACCTTTATTGAATTGCATGTCTCCCTTTTCTTTCATTTCAGGGCGGAAATATTTCCAGCCAAAGCAATTTGCTGTTATCAAACCATAATCTCGAACATGCCATTCAGTAGGGTATCGAGGGTTCTGCTCGTGATCAAACAAACAAATCCCCAAGTTGCGATCGTTCAGTGTGCCACTGTAATCACACCATGGTGCTTTTTTGCCCCAAGTTTCCACTTCAGAAACACCGCCATACCCATTTGTAATCAAACCGCTTTTGTCGCCATCCAACGGTGTTGCAACCCGGACCGAAATAAGCCCACCCTCTTTGGTATCATGAAAAGTAACAGCACTTTCAGTCATGTGGAATGATATGGAAAAATCAACCAAACGCTCCCCGGCAGGTAGAGCGTATATTATTATATCCCGTATTTCTTCAAATTGTTTCCTACCAGAAGCATTACACCAATAATTTTTTGCCTGAATATGACCAAAAACAGGTCCAGAAAGTAATTTGCGGAAACTTTGGTGACGCTGTACCCCATGTCCAGGCTCCTCACTCCAATTATCTACCTTGCCGCATTCTCCATAGGCTACCCAGATGGATTTGTGGTGTGGATGATCATTGCTTTCTCCCGGAATATCATCAACAACAGGCCAACCTCGGGTTACCTCAAGATCATGGGGGCCAATTACAGGGTGGAGAAAGGGGCGCGCCCAGGAATTACCGTAGTGGTATCTGGTGAAAAGCCTGCCAAGTATGTTTACTTGTACCGTTGCATTTTCTTTATCGTGCTCAAGAACTACCTGGTCATTTTGATCGGATTCTGTAACAACTTCAAGCTGATATTGTATACGTTCACCGGCTTTCAAACGTGAAACCAGCCAGTGAAGTACACACTTGTTGCCATTACGTACTGCTTGAACAGGTATTGTTGAAGATGAACCTTCCTGAAGCAACCGAAAGTGTTTGTTAGCACCTATATTATCAGGTATTTCAATAGAAACCGGACAATTGACCCGGCTATGCATACCTGCATTGATGGTAATAGCGTATTTTTCGGCCACCAGGAGTCTCCCCACGTTATGTCGAACACCGCTGAAGCACACCGCACACTGTGGGGATAGTTTAGCATGCTTATAAAGAATTGTCCAATCAGTTCCGCAGTTTGCGCACAAAAAGGAAATTAAATCAGGTAAAATAAATTATGGACAGAAACAATTCTTTAATGGAATGCGCATATAGCTTAGAGAATATACTCAATCTTCACTGTCATCAGCATTGCCAAGGGTTTTCAAGATATCCTGGGCTACAGATACCGGGTCCAAGTCTCCCAGAGGATATCGAATTGCGGGATGCTCTCTCCATTCAAAGACCAAAGAATTCCCAAAAGTCCGTCGCAATATACCTTGCAATGATTCATCCAGAAATTTACCTGAGAGTAAGGTAATATGGAGTCCATTCTTGCCTGCCAACATCATTTTAACCCCGATCTCTGCTGCCATTGCCCGGGTACGCATCACCTCAAGCAATCTGCGTACCGGATTGGGGGGATGCCCAAAGCGGTCTGCCAGTTCATCCAACAGCTCATCTACTTCTTCTGGATGCTGGATTGAGGCAATACGTCTGTACAAGGTCATTTTTTGGGCAGTTGACTCAATATAATCTTCAGGTATATAAGCATCGACGGCGACCTCAAACAGGGGAAGATTTCGTATTCTTGATGGCTCACCTCTGTGTTCAGCAACGGCTTCTGCAATTAAATCCTTGTATGTTTCATATCCTACCGCCATGATATTCCCGGATTGTTCTCCTCCGAGAATATTACCACAGCCTCGAATCTCCAAATCACGCATGGCAATTCGAAAACCTGAACCCAAGGCAGAAAATTCTTCCAGGGCTTGCAACCGCAACATGGCTTCTTCTGACAAGCTTTTTTCACCTGGTATCAACAAATAGGCAAAAGCACGGTGCTTATACCTGCCGACGCGCCCACGAATCTGATAGAGCTCGCTGAGGCCAAACATATCGGCGCGGTCTACAATGATGGTGTTTGCGTTGGGTATATCAATTCCGGAACCAATGATTGTGGTACAAACCAGGATGTCCAGATCATGGTTAATAAAGGCTGACATGACTTCTTCAAGTTGGTGTCTGAGCATTTGTCCATGCCCCATACCGATGCGTGCACCGGGTACCAGTTTATTCACCAATGCAACCACTTTGTCAATAGTTTGTACCCGATTGTGCAGAAAAAATATTTGCCCTTGTCGGCTGATTTCGCGCTCAATCGCTTCCCGGATCGTGTTTTCATCCCAAGGTTCAATACAAGTATGGATGGGGAGACGATCATTTGGTGCTGTATTAATGGTGCTCATGTCCCGAATACCGATGAGTGAGAAATGCAAGGTGCGTGGTATCGGGGTTGCTGTCATGGTTAATACATCAACATGGGTTCGTAACTGCTTCAAACGTTCTTTGTGTTTTACACCGAAACGTTGTTCTTCATCGATAATAACCAAGCCCAAGTCTTTAAATTGAACATCCTTCGAAACCAAACGATGGGTACCGACGACAATATCGACTTCGCCTGATTTCAGACGATCGACCGTTTCTCTTAATTGCTTTGGTGTACGAAATCGGTTCAACAATTCAATACGAATGGGATAGTCTGCAAGCCTTTCAGATAAAGTATTGTAATGTTGCTGCGTAAGCACTGTTGTCGGTGCCAATATTGCAACCTGCTTGTTGTCCATTACTGCTTTAAATGCGGCACGTAAAGCAACTTCTGTTTTACCATATCCCACATCACCACAGAGTAGCCGGTCCATGGGACGAGGTGACTGCATGTCTTTCTTTACTTCTTCAATAGCCCGAATTTGATCCGGTGTTTCCTCATATTCGAATGCATCTTCGAATTCAAGTTGCCAAGGTGTGTCCGGTGAAAATGCATGACCGTGACTGGCTTCTCTGGCTGCATATAACTTTACCAGTTCTTCCGTCATGTCCTGGACGGCCTTTTTAACACGACTCTTCTTTTTTGCCCAGGTTGCACCACCCAGACGGTCCATCTTGGGTATGGCACCGTCACCACCAGAATATTTTTGTACTTGATCAATATGTGTCACGGGAACATACATGATGTCACCGCCACTATATTGGAGCGTCATGAAATCGCCTGCGCGCCCGGTAAATCGGCGCAATCCTGTGTATCGACCAATTCCATGTTCTGCATGTACCACATAATCACCAGTTTTGAGATCACTGAACTGCGTGATTACTGTACCGGCTTCAAAACGACGACGAGTTCGGCGCATGTAATGCCTGCCAAACATCTCGCGCTCGCTTAATACGGCCAATTTGTCCGTGGGTATGGTAAATCCGGCTTGTAACCGTCCTATATCAACACGGAGATCGAATGCATCTTGACCAGGTCTATATCCCTGGTCTTCCAGCAGTTCATAAAGTCGGCGGCGTTCTCCGGTATTTACACAAAACAACTGGACGGTGTATTTTTCTATGTCCCACTGTTTGAGCTGCTCCCAGAAGTCACCGATAGCACCAGCCCAGCCGGTTATGGACTGGGTTGGACAGCGGAATCGGATTGCATTCGGGGATTTTTCTTGTGCTACCTGATACAATGACAAACGGGTGAAACGACCCAGTTTTTTGTCAACGGTATCCCAGCTTTCATAATAGGGGCTTCCATCAAGTTGTTGACGAAGCTGTTCGACAGTTTGCAGAATATTAAGCGGTTCATCCATGACTACCAGCGTATTGTCAGGGAAGTAATCGGTCATCAAAGTATGGCTGAGTGATTGTGCAGTGCCTTCAGCAATCAGTGCTTTTTCAGAACGTGGGAGAATTTGAATCTGGTCTGCTTGTGCGATACTTCGTTGGGTTTCCGGCTCAAACCTGCGGATGGATTCTATCTCATCACCGAAAAACTCCAGGCGATATGGCAATTCACTGGAAATGGGAAAAATATCAAGGATACCACCGCGAACACTCATCTCACCACGGTCTTCTACCATGACTTCACGGGTATAGCCTAAATTGACCAATCGTTCCAGAATATCGTCCATGACCCAGACATCACCTACATTTATTGTGATGGTGTCTGCTGTAAGGCGCTTTCGGCTGACCACTTGTTGTAACAGTGACCGCAAGGGTAAAACTGTGTGAATATGCTCTTTTGAATCTAAAGCATGTGCCAGGCGTTTGAGGGTATTCATACGCTCCGCGATAATATCAGAAGCGGGGTCCATGGCATCGGAAGGGAGGACTTCCCAAGCGGGAAATAGTGCAGCTTTATCTTCGCCATAAAACGTACAAAGATCATCGTGAATTGATTCAGATTCAATCCTACCCGGAACGACAATCAGCAGTGCACAGTTTAATTTTTCAGCGAGTTGTACGGCAAGTAAAGTTTTGGCGGAGCCCCAAAGGCCGGTCACTTCGACACCGCCCTTGGGTTTCTTGCGGGCAGCCCCGACGATATCTTCCAATATGGATAAATTGGGGATGGATAGTGCCATGATACTTCATAACAGGCAGGTGAAGACGGAGCAACACCTGCCATGTAAACAATAAATTTTAATCAGGTGCGCTTAAATCTGCTTCAAACTGCGGTCCACGATCAATGAGTGCTTCACGTTCAGGTCCGACAGAGACGTATCGAATACGGCAATCTATCAACCGTTCAATTTCCAGGACATAGGTCTGCGCTGTGTTCGGGAGAGCTTCAAAGTCACGAACCCCAGTGATATCTTCATCCCAACCTGGCATTTCTTCATAAACTGGTACAGCCTGCTCCAATACTGCATTTAATGGGAAGCGACCAACTTTTTTGCCTTCAAATTCATAATCTGTCGCAATCTTCAGGGTCTTGAGTCCGGACAAGCTGTCCAGCTTGGTTAACGCCACCTCGGTTGCGCCTTGTGCCCAACAGCCATAGCGTGTTGCCAACGCATCAAAATGTCCAATCGTTCGGGGTCTACCGGTGGCTGCACCATATTCTTGTGCGGTCTCACGTAATTGGTCCGCTTCATTATCTTGCATTCGTGTCACAAAAGGGCCTTCCCCAACACAAGTAGAGAAAGCCTTTACAACAGCAATGACCTGATCAGGATGATGTCCGAACAAACCTCCCCCAATCGGCGCGTAACTTGCCAGTGTGCATGACGAGGTTGTGAAGGGATAGATACCATAATTTAAATCACGCAGGGTGCCCAGTTGTGCTTCAAATAATATGTTTTTGCCTTCACGCGCACCCTCTTCCAATAATGAAGCTGTGTCTGTGATGAGGGGTCGAACTTTTGCGCCATATTCCGAAATCCATTCCCAGACGGCCTCAAAAGTAAATGGCTTCTCTTTACCATAGATGCCGGAAGCCTTGATGTTCTTCCAGTCAACCAGATTCCGGATGCGTTCTTTTAAGTAGGACTCATGCAGAAGCTCGCCGACTTGAATAGCCTTTTTAATGGTTCGGTCGCCATAAGCAGGAGCAATTCCCCGTCTGGTGGAACCATATGCACCAGCACCCAGCCGTTCTTCTTCCCAGGTATCTTCCAAGCGATGAAATGGAAAACAGATTGTCGCACGGTCCGAAACACGAATATCTGGTGATATTCCTTGTTCTTTCAGCCCATCCAATTCTTCCACCAGGCCTTGCAGGTCTATTACCATACCTGGACCAAGAATATTTGTGACTTTTGGGTTAAATATTCCGGATGGTAGGAGATGAAGTTTAAACAATCCAAATTCATTAACTACCGTATGCCCGGCATTATTTCCGCCCTGAAATCGCACAACATAATCGGCATTCTGGGCCAGGTAATCCACCATACGGCCTTTACCTTCATCGCCCCAGTTTGCGCCCACCACGACTTGAATACTCATAACGCTGTTCTCCCTTGAATCTGCCCGTCGGTGGGTGGCGCCGACACGACACACAGAAGCATGGCGGACCGATATCGACCCGCCATGAAAAATATAGTTATTTACATTAAATGATACGTCTTACAGACTAACAAATTAGTTTGTAACGCGACTACTATTCAGGATATGTGTGCATGTTGTCCTGTTAACAGCAATTTACAGCTATTAATAATTGGAGCACAACATTAATGCACACCTATTAACGTGAGTAGAAACCAATTACACCGGCAGTTTCTGCTTTAAACGGTATCGTCTCAGAATTTGGCTGGGCCATCATCCTGCCTTCAAACGAACGTGGTACGCGTTCAAGGTACTCAGGCAGAGTTACAGGAGGATGCTCCACGCCTTCAGCAACCATCGGAATCCGACGGCTGTTTTCGCGTATGGAAACGACCATTCCCGGCTTGATCATATGCGATGCAATGTCAACCTTTTTCCCGTTAACCTCAATATGTCCATGATTTACAAGTTGGCGTGCCGACGATATTGTCGGTGCAAACCCAAGACGAAAGACAATGCAATCCAGGCGGGATTCGAGTAACATAAGCAGATTGGTGCCCGTTACTCCACCCATGCGCTGTGCTTCTTTGAAAGTCTTGCGCATCTGTCGTTCCATCAGACCGTAATGCATGCGTATTTTCTGCTTCTCCAGCAGTTGCTGTCCATATACGGACATCTTGCGCCGCATATTTTGCCCATGCTGTCCTGGAGCATACGGCCGTTTTGTAGCAGGGCATTTCGCGCTGCCCCAAATACAGGCTCCCAGGCGACGACACAGCTTATGTTTGGGTCCCAAGTACTTGGCCATAAATAAGTCTCTCTATATCCTTTCGCGTTCTTGGATGGTATTATTTACCATCTCCGTCTATCAACGAAAATCACCTGATTTGTAGGTGGTAATGGGAATGATTTGGCGGATTTGAAGATAACCCCCGCCGTCCAACAGAATTGACCCGCAATATTTTCCATCATCTCAATGTAATTTTCTATGTTACCAACTTTGGAAATCACAGGCCTTTTATTTTCTGCAATGGAACATGGAATGATAAAGCAAAACCGATGCCTTTGTCAAGTAAAATGGCAAAAATTGTTTTATGTGAATCTGTATGACGCATTAGCACTCTAGTGAGTTGGCAAAATATTCTGGCCTCGAGTGGCAATATCTCCGAGGCCAGAATATACAGTATCACTCAATTTATTGAATAAAAAATTTATTCTACGGCTAATGGCCCGAATACTGGTGCGGCCATACCCGCACTGTCTACCAGATTGCAGTACTGGGTAGTTCCACGACCATACCACAGTTGTGCGTTTTCAGGGAGTTCATGTATCCAAACCAATACAGCGTTGTCGTTTTCAGGATCGAGTTCCTGCTTGTACACACCAATGTGAGGTTCTACTGTTTCGCCAGAATGCAGTGTAAATCCGTTCACCGGGCCACGTGCGGCCAGACTTCCATTGACACTATCGAAAGTGACTCGGATGACACGACCATATGGCGTAGCTTCATGTACAGCTGAAATTGGACGTGGGCCGACTTCCAGATCAGCACCAAACACATTGCGGCAAGCAAGCAATGCCAGGCGTTCTCCCAGAATCTTCAGTCCTGGGGTTCCGATGTGGATTATGTCGTCCAGTTCGAGATCAATGGCAGGAGCTGTGGCTACATTGTGCAACTCGGATTCCAAGACAAGCTGATCAACTTGAACCTGGTTCCAGCCTGGTTCATGCCAGGGTACAAAAACACGTCCCAACTGGACATAAAAAAATGGCAAGTCAGGCGAATCCAAATCACTTCGTACCTCTTTTATAAAGTTTATAAAACGTTCCTTGTATAACGGTGTATTTTCTAGTTTGGCATCTGATGCGTCAGATTCGCCCTGGTACCACAGCATGCCTCGCACCTTACCTCCTGCGCCTTCAACCGATTGCAACATGGAGCCATATAAAGATTCACCGCCACGGTCTTTTAATTCCGGGTTCCATTGGGTCATGGAGGTGCCACCATGTGCCGTAGCAATTAAACCGACCGGTCGTCCTGTATGCTCGACCATAGTCTTGGCAAAGGACAGCCCCAACCCGGCTCCTTTGGAGCCGTCACGCCAAGAAACAAGATTTGCCGCTCGTTGTTCTTCAGTACCAGAAAAATGTACAAGGTCTGGTGATTCTGCCAGGTTGTGAATTGGTTCAGTGGCCAATTGCCAGGTGTGGTTCATTCGGAAGACATGCACTTGCGGGTGTGGCGTTTCCACATCACGTTTGTTACCCACACCCTGCATGTTTGATTGTCCAGCCAGAATCCACAGGTCGCCCACCAATACTTGGTGGACACTGGTCTCTGCAATGTCATTTCCATCCTCGTCAACTACAAATAAATCAATACGGTAAGGACCGCCTACCGGCACATTTTCTATCGTGGCGTTCCAGTTGTCGCTTGAAATGGTGGTCAATGTTTGACGTGACAGAACTTCATGTTGGCTGGCCATCACACGGGCTTGCAATGTGCCTGCGACAACCGAATTACCACCTAATTGAATATTGGCAGACTCGGTCTCGTGATCACATTGGACAACCTGGTTGTGGGTGAGCCCTTCGGTAATTTGCAAACTCCAGGCCAGTCCTGGCGTGACTGTTATTAGCAGTCCGGTTACTAAAACGATAATTGTCTTATACATGACGATTCCCCTTTCTTGGCACCTGTGGTGCCAGTATACTTTTATAAACGTGGTACGTTCGAACTAATGACGAAAGCATTCCTGTCATTTCAAACGGGTCTGTTAGTTAATCATGGCAGGAATTAATAGGTTATATAGCAAACAAACAGTGGATTGCAATATGCGGAAAATGCCAGGGGATAGGTTCTGTAACAGAGCGGTTTAAATCCAATCGATAATGCTACTGACAGGTTATGAATTGTTAATGTACAGTACGGAATAATGTTGTTTTCAGTATAACAATGGGCCTTGAATGGTGTGTATTTGCAGTTCATCTAAATGGTGAAGATTTTAAAAAATGCTCTTCTTCTGAAATGTTTATGCGTGCTGCTGTACGTTCGAAAACATCCATTGGCTCACCTGGTGGTACAATCATTTGGGTTCTGGAGTGCAGGGCATGCGAATCTGATGAGCACAGCGCAATTGCATAACCATTCCAGTAATCTGGATATATGGATTCTGCGGATGAGAATCAGTTCGCATCTACCCTTTTGAAGCGTGGGGGAAAGACGCTATTATTTTCACCACGGTACATTTTCATAATCAAGCCTCGTTGCTTGAGTTTGTTGGCATATGTGGCACGACGCGCAGTTTCTCAGGCACTGGCAAGCGCCGGGTGCAAGATAATGTGAAGAATACCGATGATGGCAATTACCACCACCAACAGTTTGATTAAGGTTAAACCCTTACGATGACACTTCATTTGTTTTCTTCTTGTTGAGGTGCTCATTTTGTAAAATGGCAGATTCAATAACTGGTTGCAAGTAGAATTATTTCGAGATATAAACTTTGAGCAGAGAAGCAGGTAATGAAAATTTGAATCGGCTCAGGGAGGCTTTGTGCAAGTCGAATGCTTACTGTGAAATCAAGTGAGTGCTGACCATGTCAGAATTAATAAACAGTATAAAGTTGTGTGCAGTATCTGATTGGGAGGTAATCACTTTTGATGTAACTACAGTACAAGACCTGTCAGAATATTTGGAGGCAAGACTCCCAGCGTACATAATATGTTTTTAAAGCTTATCACACGAATTGGATATTTTTTAGTTTTTGTAGAATAAATCCAGTATAATATTCAGATTCGAAGGAATTATTTTTCTTAAACCAACAAATTTTGCGCTATTAAGTCATTGAGTGTAATGCAACTATCCTATAATTTGTTAACAACAGACCATCGAGCAGCAGTGGTGTATGCCAATGCGTTCCAATTTGGTAGCAATGATCGTATACATTACCCGGAAGTACACAGTCGTATGTTCATGTGGTGTAAATCCGGTCGAGGTGTAGTGCGGGCCAACAAGGTAAACTATACGCTTACTCCAGATCATTTTCTGATGTTACCGTGGGGACATACCGTATCGTATCAGGCAGACCGCCACGATCCATTCATGATCGCTGCCATTCACATTATTCCAGACCACGACTATAACCATGATATTGTATATCAGGTAGCTCATTTTCCTGAAAGTGAGTTGTTCGGTTTGCCTTGGCGACGGGATCGAGAGTTATTTTTAGGAGATCAGGTACACAATGGTGTCATTTCATGGAGTGGTGCGCTGGGGTATTTGATAGAATATATTTTACACTTGTTTCTGCGAAACAATCCTGGGGATTGGCAATCACGTTACCTTGCGCAGTTGCTGGTAGAAGAACTGCATAATGCACTGGAGCCGACAGCAAACAATGTTAAGTCGATTCCAGGTGAATTGCAACAGATTATGCAATATGTGCGTGATCATGTCACACGTCCGCTCAGCCTGGATGAATTGTCGCAATTCAGTGGAAAAAGTGCGTCTACAGTAACGAGAATGTTCCGTCGGAATCTGAACTGTACACCGAATCAGTGGATACAAAGCTATCGCATTGAACAAGCCTGTCGTTTGTTACGTACCTCCCGACTGTTGGTAGCAGAAGTAGGAAGAAATGTAGGCATTGACGATCAGTACTATTTTTCAAAGTTGTTCAAAAAGATGACAGGCACTTCACCCTTGGCATACCGCAAACGTGGCAGTCTTTTATAGCTGTTGTTGTTATTGTGAACAGCTTGGTTTATATTGCGTCATGCAGCATAAGACAAAGAACTAACTCTGGTCATTTTATGCCTTTTCTATACATCAGCGACGAATTCTATAAGGTTGATTCGCTTTCGGTGAGGTAGCCATCTGGATGTAGCACCAGGTATGTTGGCAGCCCTATCAAATTATAGTATTCCCACACTTCATTAATCGGTGCCCGGTTCGGCTCTTCTGCCTGATACTTGATTAAGACAAAGTTGCTCATGGCTTCAAGCACTTCTTCATCTTTCAATACAGTATTGTTCATGACCAGACAGTTTTTGCACCATGTCGCCCAGAAGTCAAGCATTACGGGACGATTTTCTGCTTTGGCAAGTGCCAAACCATCTTCGAGTGATGTTATCCACCCATCATCTTTTGCTGCACTTACGCTTGCCGCAACCGCCGCCGGGTCGACATTTCTTTCATCATATATACTCCAAGCCAGAAAGCCGTAATAGGCTGCAAACATAAGAATGAATACGCCAAATGCCTGCTTGACACGAACCATCCACATGCCCGGTTTGGGCAGGAACGACAAACCAGCACCTGCAAATGGCCAGGGCAATGCCATGCCGACTCCAAGCATAAATGGCAGAGCCAGGGCAATGCCCACACCTTCCGCATAGAGGTCTTGCGAATAGACAATGGTGGAAATTACTACAGGCGCTACGCAGGCACCGGCCAGCAGGGCCGAGATGCAACCCATAGCTAGTGCCACAGCAAAACTGCCGTTCTGGTTACTTCTGATCCCGATTTTTGATTGGTATTTGGAGAAATCGATATAGATAATATCGAACATGGCCAATGCCAATACTACAAACAGTATGGCAATACCCCCATTAAACCAGGGTGAAGCATTGATACTCCCAAATGCACTGGATACACCCAGCACTACAACCAGCCCCAGCATGCCATACACGAAGGAAATGCCCAACCCATATGCAGAACCCAATGCGAACCCACGACCACGTGAACCTGCGCGAGCGCCAGCACCGATGATGGCAATGTTGATTGGAATCAGGGGTAATACACAAGGTGTTAAGTTCAGGAGCAATCCACCAACCAGGATGACTGCCAACACGAGGTACCAGCTTCTTCCTGCAAGTGTGAATCGGTCTTGCATCCCTTCACCGGATTCCGTTCGCCCGATGAAATCGATAAACTCCTGCTTGCCTACATATCCGATTTGACCTGCTATGCTGAATTCATCCGCCAGTTCCTGCCAGTTTTCACTAACTTGCCAAGTCGCAAGCAGTTCTTCCGATGGGGTACCGGTTGTTGCCAAAGTGTCCGCATCAAATTCCTGTTCCCAGTCCAAGGTTGCAAACAAATCCTGATGTTGTAATGTCGGGGAATGCTCCGCATCAGCAATAATTAATGGTATTTCCAATTCTTTGGTGCGGGGGGGAGCACATTGCGTATCATCGCATGCCTGATAGCGAATTTGCCCATTCAAGATTACTTCGCCAGGTTCCAGGTCATCCTGTAATTCCAATACCGCACCAATATAAAAAACTTCTTCATAAACGGCCAGGGGTACATCAGAGAAATCGAATGTATACAACTTGTGTTCAGGATATACGATTGACGTTACTGTGTACCGTTCATCGTCTTCAAAACTCAGTACGGTTGGAATTAAAAATGGTTCCAGTGGCACATGCGCATTTACGTGCCAACGATCATCCAAGGTAAACGTGAACAGCAAGCGCACCTCACTGCCAGCAGGAACAGCATCTGTTTCCTGGACAACCTCATATTCAATATCAGGACCAGCCATACCGAACTGCGCAAAAGCTGGTAAGGCCAGTGCAAATAATATAGTAAACAGTAATGAAATTCCCTTGGGTGTCGTCATTTATTCTAATTCCTTCATGCTATGCAGCAGTGTTCGTCAATAAAGCGAACGTCGTTATTGTTAATGCGCTTTTGATATGACTGTAAACACATTGCGCTTTGTTTCAAGCCCGACCGCAATGTTACTTCAATTTCATCTATTTTTACCTATTGCGGCCAACAGAGCATGCAAAGCTTCAGGTGTATTCACCGGCAGATCACAGACGTAATTATGACATACTCTTGCTTCCGCTTCGCCATTATTGATAGATGCATCGGGTATCCAGTGAAAACGATTTAATGTTTCTGCCTCTGCGGCATCAACTCGGGCAAGTTGCCTGTGTGGTATAAAAAATTTTGAGACAACATCTACCATGGCCTGTAACGTATCCGATTCACGTGGCCCCAACAGAGCGATTTCCAGAGGAGTCTGCAACAGGGTATGCAGCAGACAGAGCATGCGGCAAAATGCTGTTGGCGCTTGGATGAGTAATTCATATTGTTTTTCTATGACACGTTGACTTAACGCTACCCAATCGGAATGGTCGATCAGACGGCCCAAGCGATACAACAGAGACGCCGCCATCGAATTCCCTGATGGTTCCGCGCCATCAAATGTTGGCCGTGTCCTGACTAACAAGTGTTTATGGGTTGGCGCTGTAAAATAAAAGCTGGCTCTATCATTGTCCACAAATTGCGCCAACATGTTTTCTGCCACTTCTATTGACTTGTCGAGCCAATGGGTTTCCAGGGTGGTTTCATACAAGTCCAATAGCCCCAGACCATAGAATGCATAATCGTCGAGATATCCTTCCAAGTGACTTTTACCACCACGATGAGTACGCAATAAGGTGCCATCATCACGCCGCATATGCTTCCATATGAAATCTGCAGCATCGGCAGCAGCATTACTGTACTTTGGGTTTTGTAAAACTCGCGCACCTTTGGACAGGGCAGAAATCATCAGCCCATTCCAGGATGTCAGAATTTTATCATCTAGGCCAGGTCGTACACGGTTGACACGGAAAGACAGCAATTTGTTTTGCATGTCTTTGATTTTGCTCCTGAGATTTTCTTCGGTAATGCCCAGGTTTTCAGCATGTTCATAAAAGGATTGTTGCAGATGGAGTATGTTTTTTTTACTATGGTAAGGCTCATGAGAACTGAAGTTTCCATCAGCCTGGACATTATATATCCTGCAAAATAATTCGCTCGCGTCCATACCAAGAATATTTTGAATTTCTTCCAGGGTCCAGACATAGAACGACCCTTCTTGTCCTTCGCTGTCGGCATCTTCAGCAGAAAAGAATGGCCCATCGGGATGGCGCATATCATGCAGTACATAATCTAGTGTTTCTATTGCAATTCGTTTATATAATTCGGTTCCAGTGAGCTGATATGCTTCTATATACACATCGGCCAACTGTGCATTGTCATACAGCATTTTCTCGAAATGCGGCACCAGCCACTGGTCATCTACGGAATAGCGATGGAATCCTCCACCCAATTGATCGTATATGCCACCCAAAGCCATACAGTCCAGGGTATGCGTTGCCATGTCCAGCAGATGCTCGCCCGCACCTGTGCTATACATGCGCAGCAGTAAGGAAATTGTCGCACTTGCAGGAAATTTTGGCGCGTTTCCCCAGCCTCCTGTCGCAGCATCATAATTTTCCTGTAGCTGCTGAACTGCTGCTACCAGGGGACGATCATCAATATCGCCGGCATTGGTGTTTTGTGAAACATGATGCCTGGATAAATATTCCGTCATGATTTCGGCTGTTTTTAACACATCTTCTCGCTGATCATTCCAGATAGAAATAATATGATTTAAGACGGCTGTAAATCCGGGACGGCCGTGCCAATTTTCCGGTGGAAAGTAGGTGCCACAAAAAAAAGGTTTCAAATCCGGTGTGATAAACACACTCATCGGCCAACCACCAGACCCGCTTTGTGCTACTGTAGCCGACATGTAGATTTCATCCAGGTCAGGACGTTCTTCCCTGTCGATTTTTATACTCACAAAATGCTGATTTAATATTGCGGCAATCGCTTCATTCTCAAAAGATTCCCGTTCCATGACATGGCACCAATGGCAAGCTGAATAGCCTATGGATAGAAAGATTGGCTTGTCTTCTTTTCTTGCTTTCTCCAATGCATCGTCGCCCCAGGGATACCACTGTACCGGGTTGTGTGCATGTTGAAGCAGATAAGGGCTGGTTTCGTTTATAAGCGCATTGGTGTATTTATGATTTTGTGAACTAGAATCGTGCATTGAAAAACCTCGATGGATGAACAAAAAACGTTTTGTGTTTCTTGTTTCAAACAGTGAGGTACATGCTTGTCATTCCAATTCTGGTTTATAAGTTAAAAAACAGATGGATTCTGCATTGAATTCAGAGGATTAATCACAATATGCAGAAACTTCCCAGATTGCACGCTGTCCTTTATACTTTGAATTGTTCTCCGATGCCATAGACCCGTACTGCGTTGTTTTGAAGCATGTCGGCTGCGACGGTGTGGAGTACTGCGGAGGGCAGTTGCAATGCCTGCTGCTGACTGGTCAGCGCTTCGGCCAGAATCTCGCGGGTGAACAAAGAAGAGCCTGTGGCCATTTCAACGGAAGTACTGTCGTGGGCCAGCATGATCTTGTGGGCAGGCACATAGTTTATCCACATGGTAAGGGCTTCCCGGAGAAATGCCGGGTTGAGTACGGGCATCCAGCAGGTGTCGATGTATATGTTGGGCCGATGCTTTGCCAGCCAGCCTGCTTCGCGTAAATAGGGCCAGCAATGCAGCATGACAATATCCATGTTGGGGTAGCGCTGTGACAGGTCTTCCAGCGGCATGGGGTTGGAGTCCCCCAGGTTGTGTGTGCCGACATGCACCTGGTGAGGCCAGTTGCGTTCATGCGCTTGCTTGCAGCATTCATGCATGACCCAGTCCTGAAACACGACGATGCCATCTTGACTCAGGTCACCTCGAAAGGTGACTTCCCGATCGCCGACCGGCTCATACCGCAGGGAGCGGGAGTATGCCTGAAGCTGCTTGATACCGGTGGTGTGGTTTTCCGCGGCAAGGTCCAGGAGTGCCGTGATAAATTCACGCCAGGTGGCAGCATCTACCGGATCGATTCCGGTGATTTGTGCCAGGGCATCCCGTCGGGGACTTTCTGCTTGCCACAGAGCCATGAGCGGATCAATACGCAGGATGGTGCTGGTAAAAGCCAGCTCCTCCGCTTTTTCCGCCTCGGTGTCGTATTGAACATAAAATTCCGGGTGTACGGGCCGGATAAGTTCGGAGAAATGGGCTTGCGCCATCGCGGTGCGATACCAGGCAAAGAGGTCCGCGTACCGTGTGCGAACTTCCTTGTCGACCTGTTGCCATTCTTCAAGATCAAACCGGGCAAGGTCGATGCCATACAGATGCGCGATACCCCTTCGTGTGCATTGAAATACCCCCGTCAACAGCAATGGCGCCGCAGACTCCTGAAAACTCGTCAACGCGGCTTCGGGATTCGAATTCCACCATTCCTCCAGGGAAGCGGCACCGGCCGTGCGTGCCGCGGCATGCGGATTACGTCCAGCGGCAAACATCCATCCTCCGGCATAGGGGTCCAGCAACAAGTCCCAGACCGAGGTATCCCGTGTGGGGCGTGCCCCAGCAGTGGTGTCCGCGCGGAACCCGTTCTGTTCCGGTGCCGGACCTATGGAATTGATGCTGCCCCAATGTTCATGAGAGCAGAAATCGGGTATAGTGCGGATATCGAAATCCATCTCGGGCATCTCCTTGGTTGCGGTATCGATGTGCAGGTCCAGTGCGGTGGCAGGGGGCATAAAGTGCGGGTGTAACGTGGACGCGGCGATGCTGCCGAAAGCGGCCGCGCCTGTACTGCGGGCAATGAACTGCCTGCGGTTCATATCTGGCATGAGCAGTGGTTCCTTGTCAGGGTGTCTCTGTTGACCGAAAACAAGATTGAATTATAAATACATACCCGTGCAATACCTGTGCGTGAAATTGTCATTATTCTTTATGCTGGGAACATTGTAGCAGAAAAAAGAACCGGTTGGTATATTACAAATTGCCTCACAATTCTAAACTATTCCAAACAGCCGAGTGTGCAAAAAAACACAAGACTGAATTCAGGATTCAACCCGACAGCCCCTGACCGCCAAGGGGCTTGGAATACTTTTAAATTGTGAGGCAATGAACCAGTATCAAGAATATTTTATCTTAGACAATGCGAGACACGAGACAGCTTTCTGCATCTAAGCTCCAGTGCGCTCATTCTTTTACACAACCTACGGCAGCGACACGGTGATTTGATCGTAACCTAAGAGATTACTATGCTGCCAATGGAACACGCCTGTAATGGCCTCATCGCCTTCCCAGACAAGCGCATCAAAAGCAATACCGCCGAAAAAGTTGTGCTTCACTACATATTCAAATTGCTCCGGCTCCATTAAGGAATGTGGCTCAAATGTTGCCACTTTACTGTGCCAGGAACCCGGGTCCAGCGGCCTATCCAGATTGTCACAATACAGCGTTACCAGGAGCACTTCCTGAAAACGTCCTTTGGCGTCAAGCTCTTCATGGGTCATCGCCATAAACGCCAGCATGGGCCGGGTTGGGTGCCAAATAATGGGTGACATTATAATGTACCTGGTTTCATCTGCCCAAATGCTATAACTCATATCCTGGCGGTTCGCAAAGGGAAACAAGGGCAATCCAGACACATTTCCAGCATCACCACGCTGTTCCATTGGGTTATTTTCTTCTGGTGTAGCCGAAACATCGTAAAGGAACCAGATGTGCCGCATGGCATCTGCAGGCACCCCATAAGCAGGTAATAAATGGACATAAGCGAGTAAATGCCTGTCTGGTGACAGCGCATATGATTTTTGACTGTGTGTCCATACCTTATCTATGACTTCTTTGCGTGCCAAATCCAGTATGAAGATTTCGTTGCCGCCAAATTCCGACACCACCAATGCGCGATCATCGACAGCAAACAGAATTTCTTCTATATAAGCCTGATGATACTCCATTAACGCCAGCACAACATGTGATTCTGTACCATCAGTGAAATCTGAAATTACAAGTTCCACACTTTTGCGCCCATATTCATTTGTGAATACCTCCGTTGCCAAAGTTATCCGATATCGTTCATTCTCAACGAAATCACCTTTCTGCATCCCCCTGACTTCAACATCCGAAACGGAAGGGATCGCACTTGCTTTTGTGTCCTGTTGTTCATCTGAAAAGGCCTGGGTTACCACAGGCAGGGAAATGAACAAGAGGAGTAGTGGTAAGGTGCCAGACACCAGAATTCTGAACAGAGACCTCTGAT
>CAZIDP010000048.1:0-36748 GCA_964537975.1 uncultured Nitrospirales bacterium
AGTTTTATGTAAAAATATCAATATATTTATTGAGGACATTAAATCGACACGCCCGCAGGCGGGAACCCAGTAAGGCATAATACTAGCACAAAAAATTATAATCTTCCCTAATAACCAAACCCACCTGCAGGTCGAACAAAATGCAAGCACAAAGCTGTGCCCTCGTCCCCTTCATCATCCCCCTGGTTACCCACCATCGTGGGCATGACGTTGAGAGGTCGCACTTTGCGCTTCTGCTGGATACCCACCTTCGTGGGTATGACAGATTAGGTGTATATGACGGGTGTGTGTGAACAGCGGAGCGTAATGTATGCCGCCACCTGGTTCCATATCCCGAAGGGATTACATCACCGTAGCGCGGGGTAAGGCCAACGAGCCGCCACCCCGGGAACACGACGCCCTCACAACACCGCACCCCGAAGGACGTGCCAGCAACACCCTGTCGTACTTCATCACTCCTCTGGACACGCCACCTGAATGGGTAAGACGGAGTGATTGCGTGTTGTCTTTGGCAAGAAAGTTTTAATTGTAATGCTGTTATAACGTTTCCCGGTACCCCTGCAAGGCATCCGCGTATTGCCTGGCATTTTCGGTGAGTCCTTTGAAATCGCGTGCCTGGACGAGTTTGCTACTGATAAGGTTGGAGCCGACACCTACTGCTGCCGCACCAGCCTCGAAGAAACTGCGCAGGTTGCCCGCGTCGACACCACCGGTAGGCACGAGGGGTATTTGCGGCATAGGAGCACGTACAGCTTTGATGTAATCGAGGCCACCCAGGGTTGCCGGGAAAACCTTGATGAGATCGCCGCCATATTCCCAGGCCTGGAAGATTTCTGTAGGGGTGAAGGCACCGGGCAGGACAGGCTTGCCATAACGATGGCCCATGCGAATGACCGTTTCCACGGTGACAGGGCAGACCAGGTATTGTGCGCCTGCCAGCAGGGCGTGCCGGGCTGTTTCTGCGTCCAGTACACTGCCAACGCCAATCAGTACTTCATCTGAAGTAAAACGTTCAGTAGCCCGGGCGATGCATTCGAGCGCGCCTGGAGAAGTCATGGTAATTTCAATGCAGCGCACCCCGCCCCGGGCCACAGCGGCCACAGTTTCCAGCAGCGTATCAACATCTGCCTCGGCTCGCACAATAGCGATAATACCACCTTCTTTTAATGATTGAATGATTTCATAGCGGTCCATATCTAATAATCCTTTCGCATACATTCTCTACGGCACACAGGCAAGTAAAGACACCCGACAGCGTGCTTACACTACAATCTATTGCACAAGTCAGGTCTGCTCCACGTTACGCATGCGGTTACGGTAGTAGTCCAGAATTACAGCAGCCACGATTACCACACCGGTGATCAGTCGTTTAGTCGATTCCTGCGCGCCAAGTTGCGACAAACCGGTACCAAGCACGGCAATAATCAACACACCGAAAAAGGTACTGATAACGGAACCGCGGCCTCCCATCAGGCTGGTGCCACCGATAACTACTGCGGCAATAGCCTGAAGTTCCAGCCCATATCCCGCGTTCGGATTGGCACTGGAAAGTCGGGCTGTGTGAAATATAGCGGCTACGGCAGTCAAGGTCGAGCACAAGGCAAACACGCTGAGTTTAATGGGGCGGGTGTCCACCCCGGACAGCCGCAGGGCTTCTTCATTGGTTCCGATGGCGATGAGGTAACGTCCGTAAACCGTGCGTGACAGTACAAATTGTCCGAGGAGGACGATGGCAAATGCAGTGATGAAGGGCAGGGACAGCCCGAAAATTGATACCTGTGCGATGGCTTCCACGGGAGTGCCAAGGTACATGGTGCGCGATTCTGTAGCCATGTACGCTCCACCACGGGCAATTTCCATCATGCCAAGCGTAACGATGAAACTGGGGAGCCGCCAATTGATGATCACGGTACCATTGAACAAGCCGCACATCAAGCCCGAACACAGGCACGCGAACAGGGCTACGGGCAGGGGCATTTCAAAGCGAACCAATACAACACCCAGTACCGCGCCGGACAGCGCCATAACGGAACCGACACTTAGATCAATGCCGGCAATGATGAGCACAAAAGTCATGCCAACCGCAATGATGGTGATGTCGGGAATCTGGTTGGCGATGGTCAGGAAGGTGGTCTTGGTGAAGAAGTTGTTCGCCATGGTTCCAAAGACAGCCAGCAGCAACAGCAGCACCAGGGTCAAGCCGATGTATTCACCGATAAACGAGCGTATGAAGGAAAATTTGTTTGCCAAAAATTTGTTTGATGCTTTGCTCATAATAACTCTATCCTGAAATCCTGTCGTTACTTATATTCACTGAATGCGGCGGCCATGATGCGTTCCTGGTCCCAGTCGTTGCGATCAAAGGTGGTGACCAGTTTACCGGCACTCATCACGGCGATACGATCGCAAACCGCCATAAGCTCTTTGAGGTCTGACGAAACAAAGATTACAGCCTTGCCCAGTTCGGTCATCTGATTCAACAACTTGTATATTTCAAACTTGGCACCTACATCGATGCCACGGGTAGGTTCATCAAAGATGAGAATGTCACAATCTCGCAATAACCACTTGGCGAGTACAACCTTCTGCTGGTTGCCTCCGCTCAATTGTTGTGCCAGTTGTTCGGTGGAATGGTATTTCAGATTCAGCTTGTCTGCCAATTCTCTGGTCGCCACCATCTCCCGTTCTTTATGAATGTAGCCTGCCGTATGAAAATGCTTCAGCGTGGTGATGGTGGTGTTTATCCGAACCGGCAGGCGCAGAAACAAACCTTGTTCTTTTCTGTTCTCGGTCAGGAAGGCAATACCATTGCGCACAGCATCGGAGCATTTCCGAATTCTGGCTGGTTGGTCTGCGCCATGAAGGTAAATCGAACCACTCTGGGGCTTGTCCGCGCCGAACAGGGCCCGCATGGTCTCGGTACGCCCGGAACCCATGAGTCCCGCGAATCCGAGTATCTGGCTTTTCTTCAATTCAAAACTGACATCACGCACTCTGGAACCACGATTCAGATTGACCACCTTCAATGCGGTTTCCTGATAGTCTGGTTCTGGCCGGTGCAACGTGATCGCGTCAAGTTGACGGCCCACCATCAAGTTTATGATGTCTTCAATAGTGGTTTCAGAAGTCGACAATGTCTTGACATACTGGCCATCTCGCAGCACTGTCACATCATCTGCAATCTCCATGATTTCTTCCATCCGATGTGAGATATAGACGATGCTGACTCCCTCTGCCTTGAGTTGCGCGATTTGCCGGAACAGCAGTTGCGTCTCAGAATCGGTCAGAGAGGCTGTTGGCTCATCGAGTATTAAGACACGGCAGTTCTGTGACAATCCAGCGGCGATTTCCACCATCTGTTGCTGACCCACCCCCAGTTGGTGTATGCGCACGGACGGATCGACATCCTCCAGCCCCACCATACGCATGAGATGCCGGGCGACCTCATGCAGTTTGCGATAATTCACCACACCCCACCGGGCGGGTAAGCGCTCCAAGAAGATGTTCTCGGCGACCGACAGGTTGGAAATCAGGTTCATCTCCTGCATAACCATGCGGACACCCGACTTTTCCGCGTCGCGCTTGCTTGTTGGTATGTACTCAGAATTGCCCAAGGTCATGCTGCCGGAATCCAGCGGCGTAATTCCGGACATGATGCGGGACAGGGTACTCTTTCCAGCACCATTTTCCCCCACAAGCGCGTGAACACTCCCGGCATACAAGGTCAGTCCGACGTCAGATAGTGCCTGTACGCCGGGATAACGCTTGGATATGCCTTGAGCCGTAAACTGAACCTGACGCTCGGTAGACATCATTGCAGCATATCAGCCGTAACCAGATCGACAGCGGTTTCTTTGTCCTCGAGTATCGCCGAACCATCTTCCAAAATGGAAAGTGCATATTCAATTCCGAAGATGGCCAATTGGTCTGCGTACTGGTCTACCGTGCATAGTATGTCGCCCTGTAATATCAACTGTTGAACCGCCTGAATATTGTCGAAACCTACGATCAGGATATCGCCAATTTTTCCTGCGGAACGCAAAGCAGCCACAGCACCGAGTGCCATGCTGTCATTTGCGCATAACAATGCCTTAACCTCCGGGTGCTCTGTGATAATAGCGGATGCCACCTGGTTGGCCCGGTCTGTTTCCCATTGCCCGGATTGAGAGGCGACCAGATTCAAGCCTGCGGCCTCAATCGCGTCTTCAAAACCGAGTCTGCGCTGTATGCCGTTAAAGGCATTAGGAGCACCTTCGATGATGGCCACCTGATCGCCTGGCGACAGATGTTGTGCCAGGTATTCGCCTGCCAGGCGTGCGCCTTTGCGGTTATCCGGGCCAACAAAAGGTATCTTAACGTTGCGCTGGGCCATCACGTCTTCGTCCAGCTTGTTGTCGATATTGATAACCACGATACCGGCTTCCTGTGCCCGCTGAGATACCGACACCAAGGTTTGTGAATCCGCCGGTGCGATAACAATCGCCTGAACTCCCTGGGCAATCATCAGTTCCACATCACTTATCTGGCGGGCATCGTCCTGTTCATCCCGTATTCCTACCGCAATCAGGTTGTAGCGGTCGCTGTGTTCCTGCTGATGCGCCTTCGCGCCATCTTCCATGGTCTTGAAAAATTCGTTGGCCAATGATTTCATAACCAGGGCGATACGGGGTCTGTCATCGTCTCGGTCTGTCCCGCAACCTGTTCCAAGCAGCGCCCAACCAGACAACAAAACACCGATCAACACACAAGATACAAGCTTCTTCATGATTCCGTCTCCCCTGATACCTATTAAGATTTAAATTATAAGCTACCTGAATGATTTTCTTGTTCCAACATCCAGTAGACCCTTCTTGACATCCTGGAAAATCGGGTACCTGAAGCAATTGCGTCTGCAACGCATAGTATACAATCAGGATATTAAAAACTAAGCATCAACATGTAGCTCTAGCCAACAACAGCTTGATTGTAACAACAGGAAGTTGCCACTTCAAAACTAGCTGACCCTATTGGAGAATCTACTATTATTATTTTGCGTCCCGTACCGGCAGGTGCATCATCAGAATATCTATTTCATCCGCAATGAGAACCGGATCGCGACGCTCTATCTGGTAGCGATGGGTGCCCTCGGGGTCGTCTTCCCAGGTGTTGTGACCACTCTCAGGATTTATGACTATGCGACCCGGTGCCGACCAGTCCCAATAGTCGGCAGCAGAACCATTGTCCAAGCCACGGGCCGCGTAGAGCAGGGCAGCCTGGTCCCAACTGCGGTGCGGTTGGAGATTGTTGAACAACTGATACGAACGTCGCACCGGGCTGTCTTCGGGCAGTAGGTGTAAAAGCCGGCCCGTGTAGATGTAGCGCCCGATTTCCCAGCCACTGAACAGAATATCCGTGGGCCAGGCATTGATAGCTTCGGCAGATGCACTGGCATCCCACAGGATGTTGGCTTCCCGCCCTTCGGGAAAGTACCCGCCCATACACATCCAGACACGTACTTTTTTCTCTACCAGGTCATGGCCATTTAGATCACTGTGGCTGCATGATGCACTGGCCAGTAAATCACGCAGGTTCGTCTTGTACCCTATGCTGACAATCACCACACTGTTGTCAGGTTGTGCTGCCAGCACTTCACGATACAATGCGACAGCATCCGGGGCATCACCCGCATTTTCCAACGTGCCCGGAAACTCCTCAGCTATCTGCGTTGCGTAGCGGGATTCACGGTCAACTCCGCTCCCTTTCACTACACCGATGGGCAGATCAGGGCGCCCAAAGTAGGTGTTGATCCGATTTGCACACAGCGTCGCGTCGGGATTCTTCGCCGACATCATAACGGCAAGGATTTCAATCTCACCCCTATCCGCCAGTGCGTGTAACATGGCCAGCGCGCCAACATCATCCACATCTGACTCCATATCGGTGTCCAGGATAATCGGTACCAGTGATTTTTCATTTGCCACAGCCATGGTCACCACTCCAAATCCGGGAAAGAGAGCAACAATTGAACACATAACTACAAGAACCAGCATTAATTTTGTCCATTGCATATCCAGCGTCCACTCCTGTTAAATTCGTTAGTAAAGGACAGTACCTGCCTGCATCGATTTGGCTGTACTGCAATATGCCCCTAGCATCTGCAGACCTCCTGTATAGTAATCAGCTTTATCACCACATGGTTCCACCAGACATTTTTAGCTTGATAAAATTCAGTAAAATTCGATTACCAACAAATTCACTATACCTAAGCTTCGTTGTGGACTTCAATACCATTCTAATATATCCGTAATAGATAGATGTTGAGACCATTATTTATTGTCATACTATTTTGGTGAAATGCGGCTCGGTATCTCCTGCTGGCACGCCCTCCGGTGTGCGTTGTTGGGGGAGGGACGTTATCGCGGAGTAAGGCCGCAGGCCGCCACCCCGGGACAACTGGACAATATTGCGAATCTCTGATAGAGTGGAGGCTGTTTGAACAATGGTCAACGATGAAGGAGTCGGCGTGATGAACACATCCTGTACACTTTCTCGATTTTGTTTTGCTGTCTTTATGTTGTTGATGTTGGCGGCAATGCCCCCGGAAATCTTTGCCTTGGAAGGTGGGCTGCGTACGGAGCTGGTGATTACGCAGGCGATCAACCCGATATTTGTTGCTTCACCCCCAGCATCTACCAGGCTGTTTGTGGTGGAGCAGGCAGGTCAAATACGAATTTTCGAGCAAGGCGCATTGCTTCCTGATCCCTTTCTCAACATTACCAGCAGGGTGACCGCTGGTGGCGAGCGTGGCCTGCTGGGCTTGGCATTCCATCCAGAGTACCAATATAATGGACTGTTTTTTGTGTATTACACCACTACGCAGGGAAACAATCTGTTGTCGCGCATCTCCCGTTTTAACACCCTGGGCAACCCGTTAACAAGTCAATCTGCAGACCATGAATCGGAATTCATTCTGCTGGAATTTGTTCAACCAGTTCAGAATCACAATGCCGGTATGATTGCCTTTGGCCCCAATGATGGTTACTTGTACATCGCATCGGGAGATGGCGGCTCATCCAATGATCCGCAAAATGTCGCACAGAATCTAAACTCCTTGCTGGGCAAAATGCTGCGTATTGATGTGGACACCCCGCCTGCACCAACCCTGAACTACACCATTCCACCGGACAATCCGTTTGTAAATACAGCAGATGCGCGGCCTGAGATTTGGTCATACGGTCTGCGCAATCCCTGGCGTTTCAGTTTTGATCGCCAGACAGGAGATATGTACATCGGGGATGTCGGGCAGAATGCCTGGGAAGAAATCAACTTCCAGCTTGCGGACAGCACCGGAGGTGAAAATTATGGCTGGCGTGTTTTTGAAGGGTCGTTCTGTAACAGTGTCATCAGCGCTGTTACGGAGGAAGATTGCCTCCAGTTGCTTCCTGACGTTGTGATGCCGGTGCATGAATACCCCAATCCTGACCACGGACGTTCTGTTACGGGAGGATATGTCTACCGTGGAAGTGTTATGCCGGAGTGGAACGGCGTCTACTTCTTCACCGACTACCTGAGCAACCGAGTCTGGTCATTCCGGGTGGAAGACGGAGGACGCGTGGCATTCAGGGAGCATACCACGGAGGTGAATCCCGGGGGCCAGATCCTGCGCAATATTGTCTCCTTCGGTGAAGATGCACAGGGCGAGTTGTACCTGGTCTCGCTGAACGGTGATATCTGGCGCTTCACACGGGACCCTGCCACTGCACCGGAGTTTCAAGTTTTGTTGTCAGAATTTGACGCATTGGACACAACTGGTGATGATAGTCTGTCGCTGGACGAAGTCCGTGTTGCACTGCCTGATCTGGAAACCCGGATATTTTCTTCAATTGACCTGGACAACGATGGCAGGATCACCCGCCCGGAATTACTGGCGTCCACTACCCATGGAATCGTACATGGGCTGGATCGAAATGTCGATGGGCGCATTGATTTGCAGGAATTGCTACGGGTAGTACAGCTATATAATTCCGGTGAATTGCATTGTGACCCGGACAGTGAAGATGGGTATGCCCCGGGAGCAGGTATCCGTGACTGCCTGCGATACCCCGCCGATACCCAACTTGACTGGCAGGTCAACCTGGGTGAATTGTTGCGTGTGATTCAGTTGTACAATTCGGACGGATATCGCTATTGTCCCGATGTCGTCTCAGAAGACGGCTATTGTTTTGTGGCGGGTGTATGATGCTTATGGATTTTGTTTGAGACCTTTTTTATGATAGTACCAGTTTTTCTTCAGTTGCCATTGCCGGAGAACAGACTCATGAATGAACACATCGCAACCTCGCGTCGGAATTTTCTGAAACAATTGGGTATGGCTGCAACCGCGTATGGACTAGGTTCCTTGCTGAACCAATCATGTTTGGTGCCGCAGGCTATGGCCGCAACACAAAATACCGCTGCCAACAGTCGACCCAATATCCTGTTTATTCTTATGGATGACATGGGATGGATGGATACCGGTGTCTATGGAAGCCGGTTCCATGAAACCCCCATTATTGACGGGCTTGCAGCACGGGGAATGCGTTTTACCGACGCCCACGCGGCTAATCCGCTCTGTTCCCCGACCCGCGCCAGTATCATGACTGGAAAGTATCCCGCACGCCTGAAAATTACTGCGCCAACAGGACACCTCCCGACGAACCTGGAGGACCCCGTGGTACCAGATACCGCGCCACCTGGTCAGAAGTTCCTTATGCCCGGCTCGCGTACCAAGTTGCCGCTGGAAGAATATACGATAGCGCAGGCACTCAAGGAAGCTGGATACCATACCGGATTCATCGGCAAGTGGCACTTGGGGCAAGAGGCATTCTGGCCGGACAAGCAGGGTTTTGATGTGAACATTGCCGGCGCGCACCACCCTGGCCCACCGAGCTATTTCTCGCCTTATGGCATCGAAACCATTGAAGACGGCCCGGATGGTGAATACCTCTCTGACCGCATCAGTGACGAGGCCATCCAATACATTGAAGCACACCGCGATGGCCCATTTTTCTTGTGCCTGTGGCACTTTGCTGTACACAGTCCCTGGAACGCGAAGTTGGAAGACATGGAGCGATTCTTTGGCAAGGTGGACCCGCGGGGCGAACAGCACAATCCCCTGATTGCCGGAATGCATTACAACGTAGACCACAACCTGGGCCGCGTACTGGAAACCCTGGAGGAGCTGGGTATCGCTGACAACACCATGATCATCTTTACTTCTGACAATGGCCAACTGCGTGATGTTCCTGGGGCACAGGGCAGCCCACGCAACAATACGCCCCTTCAGGGTGGTGACCATGTCACCTCGAATGCGCCGTTACGTGGGGGCAAGGCACAGATATGGGAGGGAGGTACCCGGGTGCCCCTGATTGTCACCTGGCCAGATCACGTCGCATCGGGAACCGTCAATGATACGACCGTGTCCAGTGTAGACTTCTATCCGACAATGCTGGAGGTTGCAGGTGCTACCGCAAAACCCGATCAAATCATCGACGGGGAAAGTATACTGCCATTACTTACCCGGAGCAGTGAGCTGGAACGCGACGCCATTTTCTGTCATTTCCCGCACACGCCCCTGCAAGCCAAAGGTCCCTCGGCGTATGTGCGTAAAGGCGACTGGAAGTTGATCCGATTTTTCGAACTGGGTGATGAGCTGTATAATCTGCGCGATGATATTGGCGAGACCACCGACCTGACAGCAGAACACCCCGAAGTACTGGCTGAAATGCAACAGTTGATGGAACATTTTCTTGAAGACACCGGCGCACTGATTCCCCGGCTGAATCCGAATTATCGGGGTGATTAATCATCAATTTCGATAACATTCATAGACATGATGTGGAGCCAACGATACCTTGCCAAGATATGTGTTGTCCGTGGAGACCCATAACATCGCATAAAGTCACCCTATTACAACAGATCGTATATACTATTGGAGCCTCCTGCTGACTCATTTCCTGTAATGAAAATTTCAGCCTGAATCGTTATTCAGGTGAATTTGAATGGCAAATCAGTCTAACCCAATTTTAATATAAATCTAACAATAATTAAATATTGCTTTGTGACTAAAATTTTAAGTAACCTTTTTTGTTTAGTATGATATGGATAAGTAATAGCACCTTAATTCTGCTTTATGCTCTTTTATTTATATACTTATAAGAAAGTTCATAATTTCATGGTCGGTAAGCTGCAAGAAGAGTTGAAACAGTCCAAACCGTTTGTAAATCTTGAGTCGGAAGCCTACATTAACCTCTTGATACTGGTACAACAGTTGACGGATGGTGTTTGCCTGTTGTTAAAATCAACAGCGTTGTCTATGCCGCAATACAATGTATTACGCATCCTTCGCGGTGCAGGTAAAACCGGTAGGAGTTGCAGCGAAGTTGCCGACAGAATGATACACAGAGTACCGGATGTCACCCGTCTGCTTGACCGTCTTGAATCACGGGGACTGGTGGTCAGGCAACGGGAAGCACGCGACAGACGTATCGTACGTTGTTGGATTACCGACGCAGGAATACATTTAATAGCACCTTTGGATGCGCCTATGGCGAAATTGCATCAAGATATGTTGGGGCATCTGGGGGAAGAAAAATTGCTGCAATTCATACAACTGGCAGAAGAAGCCCGTACAGGCGCAAAGAACGAATCCTGAGTTCACATTGCAAAACATAAGCGGTGTAAACGTAATCTGGTGTCGATATTATTTTGAAGTACCAATACCCTTATATATCGCAGGTAAAAAACGGCTTCAAATAAACAATTGCTAACAGGAATAAAAACAGTGTAAATTTAAGTTTGTTTTAACAATTAATTTTATGGATCGTAGTATAAAATAAACAATACAGGTAATGGTGAACTATGTATACTCCCCCTTCCAACGCAATTGTGCTTGTACTCGCACGACTCTTTATTAGTGCTATTTTCTTAATGAGTGGATTTGGCAAAATATTCGACTTCTCTGGTACTGCCGGATATATGGAATCGCACGGAATGCCCATAGCGTCGTTTTTTTTGTTGGGTGCC
The DNA here is from genome assembly GCA_964537975.1 of uncultured Nitrospirales bacterium. Classification (GTDB taxonomy): domain Bacteria; phylum Hydrogenedentota; class Hydrogenedentia; order Hydrogenedentales; family SCBR16-9; genus SCBR16-9. The sequence continues at coordinate 11,044 of CAZIDP010000048.1, forward strand.
ATTGTTTTTGAGCTGGCAGGAGGCCTTTCGGTACTGCTGGGTTACAAGGCCAATTGGGGCGCTGTGTTGTTAATTGTATTCCTGATTCCAACCACTTTGATTTTCCATGGTTTCTGGCGTGTGGAAGAAGAAGCGCAACGTATGGAAACCATACAATTCATGAAGAATCTGGCAATTCTGGGCGGGTTGTTTTTTGTATACAGCTTTGGTTCCGGAAGTATGAGTCTGGACAGACATTTAAGTAAAAAGCAACAAAGACCTTTTTGATACTCTCATGTATCCCCCTGGGGGGTTTGGTGTCCGTTTTTCTCCTTTTTCTGATACCAACCCCCTATTTTTTTATACTGTGACTGGTTTTACACAGTACAAAACCCTATATATATCGTGTTGAGTCAGATTATATACGACTTCGTCCGATGCTGGAAATGGCAATGCGAAGTTCATCGCAATCTTTGAAACGTTGTTCCGGATTTTTGCTTAACAGCCGCATGATAATGTCGCCAAGTTCATGAGGGCAATTGGGGTTTAGCTTAGACGGATGTTCCGGGGTTACTCGCAAATGACAGTAATTCAATTTTTGTAAATTGTCCACCATAAACGGCATACGTTCTGAGAACATAATATACATTGTAATACCAAGAGAGTATTGATCACTTTTGGCAGTTGTATGTTCTTTCCGGATAAACTCGGGTGCAACAAACATGGGTGTTACCTGTTCACCGGCACCTTTATCAAACAATTCCAACAACAGGCTGCTGCCGTAAAGCGAAAAGTCCGCGATTTTCGCTACCCCCTTGCGTGTAAACAATACGTTTGCAGGTTTGAAATCATGATGTACGATTTTGTTGTCATGCAAAAATTGCAGACCATTACATATCTGGGCGATGATGGTAAGGCGTTCCCGCAAATTCCAGGGTCGATTCTGTATATACCAGCGTAAGCTGGGGCCGTCCACATATTCCATCACCATGCACCGACCTTCTTCATCATCAATAAAATCAAATATTTTAACGATATTCACATGATCAAACTTTTTATAGCGCTTGATGCTTTTGGTGAGGTCCCGCAGGTGCAGCCGATTGCGGAAAAAGTTTTCATGGAACAGCTTTATCGCTACGACGTCCCCTTTTTGGGTATCGATGCCACGGTAAACCCGCCCCGTACCCCCTTGTCCCAGGATGAGGTCGAGCTTAAAATGATATAGTTTGGAACGATCAGGAACATACGCATCAGGATTAGACATATGTAACGGCTCCTATAGTTTTACAATAAAGCAGCTTCCATGCCAATCATATATCCAGTGGAATTACCGGTGCATCAGCCCAGAGTCCATCCAGATCATAGAAATCTCGGGCTTCCTGACGGAATATATGAAACAACACAGAGCCAAAATCCATTAACAACCAACCACCAGAGTAAACACCTTCTGTGTTAATTGGTGCCAATCCTATTTCACGCATTCCCTCGCGAACTGAATTGTAAATAGCTTTCATTTGCGGTTCACTGTTTGCTGTACACACAACAAAAACATCCGCAATGATGGTCAGCCCGCGCACATCCAATGCCTTGACATTTTGTGCTTTTTTGTCAGCGACCAACTCTGCTATTCGGCGTGTATTGGCCAAAAGCGAATCGTCCGCTTCCTGATTGGTTTTTCTCTTCAATAATGCAGCCAAATCGTACCTCCTATTTTGAAAGCTCTTCCTTCAGCAGATCATTCACCATGCCCGGGTTGGCCTTGCCGGTAGTCGCTTTCATGACCTGTCCGACCAGAAAACCTATGACACGTTCTTTGCCTGCTTTGTATTGTTCTACCTGGGCAGTATTTTCGGCAAGGACTTTCTGGATCGCATCCAACAGTGCATCACTATCACTGATCTGAACCAGGCCCTGTTCCTCAATTATCGTTTTTGGTGCTTTACCGGAGACAAACATTTCCGCCAGAACATCCTTGGCGATTTTACCGCTGATTTCACCCGCGTCAATCAATTGTATCATTTCAGCCAGATGCGTGGAAGACAGCACCGTTTCATCCAGTTCCTTCTTGGCTTCTGAACACAGTGCCTGGACGTCCCCCATAATCCAATTGGCTGCTTTCTTGGTATCTGCACCAGCCTGTACTGTATTTTCATAGAAGTCTGCCATATTTCTGGTCAGGGTCAATACCATGGCATCGTATGAGGTTAGGCCATACACTTGTTGAAAACGCCTTTTACGTGCGTTGGGCAGCTCGGGCTGCTGTTCCCGTATGCGCTGCTCCCAGGCTTCATCAACGACAATGGGTACCAGGTCCGGTTCAGGAAAATAGCGGTAGTCATGTGCAGACTCTTTTTTGCGCTGGCTGAAGGTAATACCCCGGTCGGCGTCCCAACCACGTGTTTCCTGCTCGATAACCCCACCTGCTTTTATGACCTGTATCTGGCGCGTAATTTCATATGCAATTGCTTTCATGGTGCCACTAAAAGAAGCCACATTTTTTACTTCTGTCTTCGTACCGAACTGGGTGCTGCCCACTGGTCGCACACTGATGTTGGCTTCAGCCCGTATGGAACCTTCTTCCATGTTGCAGTCACTCACATCCAGATACAGTAAAATTTGCTTGAGCTGGGTGAGATACTCATACGCTTCCTGGGCACTGCGAATATCTGGCTCCGTCACTATTTCCAGCAAAGGCACCCCGCAGCGGTTAAAGTCAACACCGCTTTCCCCATTGCCCAAGGTGTGGGTATTGCGTGCTGTATCTTCTTCCATGTGTGCCCGGGTGATGCCGACACGCCGCACTGTTTCTTCTGTTTCTACATCCATATAGCCATCGAAACACAAGGGTAAGTCGTATTGACTGATCTGGTAGTTTTTCGCCAGGTCCGGGTAAAAGTAATTCTTTCGGTCCATCTTGGACCAGCGGGAAATCGTGCAGTTCAATGCCAGACCCACCGCAACAGACTTGTCCACCATATCCCGGTTCATAACGGGTAATGCGCCTGGCATACCCAGGCAGACAGGACAAACATTCGTATTGGGTGACGCGTGAAAATTGGTGCTGCAAGCGCAAAATACTTTCGCCTTGCTATTAAGCTCCACATGTACTTCCATGCCGATTACTGCTTCAAATTCCATGAGTCAATATCCTCAAGCTATCGGGGCCTTGCCCAGGTCGATGCCGCTGTTCTGTTCATAACAATGTGCCGCACGTAAAATCGTGGCTTCGTCAAAAGGTTTTCCAAGCAACTGCAACCCGGCAGGAAGCCCGTCTTTGGTCAGGCCACATGGCACAGAAATGCCGGGGATAGCAGCCAGATTGGTGGAGATGGTATAGATATCACTCAGATACATTTCCAACGGGTCCGCAGTTTTGGCACCGAATTCAAATGCCTGCGTCGGCGAAGTGGGTGTCAGGATGACATCACATTGCGCGAAAGCGTTGTCGAAGTCAGATTTGATTAGTGAACGCACTTTCTGTGCCTTCAGATAATAAGCATCATAGTATCCACTGGACAATACATAGGTGCCGAGCATAATGCGGCGCTGTACTTCCGGGCCGAATCCTTCACTTTTTGATTTGACATATAACTCCTGTACATTGGACGCATCGGGATGTCGGAAGCCATAGCGCACCCCATCAAAACGGGCGAGGTTTGCGCTTGCTTCAGCGGTACAAATGATGTAATACACGGCTACGGCATATTCGGTATGGGGCAACGATACTTCTATAAACGAGGCACCTTGCGCTTTGAACACGTCAATGGCCTTCTCTATCAATTCACGCATTTCCGGGTTCAATGCGTCGGTAAAATACTCTCTGGGTAAGCCGATTTTCATTCCTTTGACCTCACCAGTCAAGGCTTTTCTGAAGTCCGGTACTGGCAGGTCTGCCGATGTGGCATCCATCACGTCTTTGCCACAGATGACATTGAGTGCCAATGCGGCATCTTCTACATCTTTGCTCAGCGGCCCTATCTGATCAAGGGAAGAGGCAAAAGCAACCAGGCCATAACGGGATACCCGGCCATAAGTAGGCTTCAGGCCGACACAACCGCACAAAGCGGCGGGCTGCCGTATCGAGCCGCCGGTGTCGCTACCTAATGAAAAAGTGCAACAATCTGCCGCAACTGAAGCAGCCGAACCGCCACTGGAGCCACCGGGTACACAGCGCAGATTCCACGGATTCCTGGTTTTTTTGATGGCACTGTTCTCTGTGGAAGAACCCATCGCAAATTCATCCATATTGACCTTGCCGAGGAAAATAGCACCGGCCTTGGCGAGCTTTCGCACCACCGTGCCATTGTAGGGGCTCTGGAAATTTTCCAGCATTCGCGAGGCACAGGTTGTGTATCCATCTGTGGTGCAGAGTAGTTCCTTGAGTGCAATCGGCACGCCTGTGAGGGGTCCAGGGATATTGCCATCAGCCAACTGTTGGTCGATCTGTTCCGCTTGTGTCAAAGCACTGTCCTGCCAAACCTGCGTGTATGCGTCAACCTGCGGATCAACTGCAGCAATACGATCCAGATAACTTTGGGTAACCTCAAGAGACGTCGCATCGCCCCGCATCAAGGCATCAACAATTTCATGGGCCGTCTTTTGATACCAGGCTGTCATGCGTTGTCATTCTCCAATATTTTTGGCACAATAAAATATTCATCATCATGTTGCGGTGCGTTTTTCAGTGCTGTCGCACGCGGCAGAGACTTTCCGACTACATCTTCCCGAAACACATTGCTCATTTCCAGAGCATGCATCATGGGTTCGACATTGTCCGTATTCAAAGCATTGAGTTTGTCCATGTAATTCAGTATTTCGCCCATCTCATGTACCAGCCGCTCTTGGGCGGCCTCATCCAATTCCAATTGGGCCAACGATGCCACGTATGCGACATCTTCTTTAGTGATTTTGCTCATTATATTACTATTTCCTGAATAGGTTGGGAATTAAGGAATAGATGTGAAGGATACCATAAAATGACCTGATTATTCCAAAACTGACAATGGAAATGGATAATAAGACAACTGTAGGTTACATAGCCATTCAGGCATCGAATACATCATCTGTCAATTAAAAAAACACCTGATTGGGAAAGATACACAAGTTTCTGCTATGTTTTATGTACTTTGTGATCAAGACGGATACCAGGCAGCCTTTTATGAACAATACTGAAGTCCCCAGGATTTGCGGTTAAAACTGTCATGGAACATCTTGTTCTTTAATAACGTATCTTTTAAAAGATTTTCCGCAAAGTGTTTTCCAAAAGGAGTTTTCCATAAAAGTTTATTGCCGGAAATGGTAGGTATGGTCGATTTTGTAAACGAGAAGACAGCATCGTGTCATATGGTTATACGCAGTGAATATGCCGATTTTGTTCGTCGTGCCTTCCTGAACCGTTCCGAGTGTGAACCATTTACTGTTGATGGCGGACGTGGCGCCGTGTGGACATTCCCACTGACAAATGCAAACGTCACAGACCGGGGATTACTGCGTGTAAATCGGCGGGGCGGCTTAATTCGATTTCTGCTGCACGACACCTATATTTTTATGAATCGTTCTTTGCATGAATTTGAAGTACATCGTTATGCCGAAACAAACGGACTGAATGTACCTATGTTACTGGGTGTGCGCTGGCATAGCACGGGTGGCATTGTTTACAACCATGGCGCATTGGCGACTCGGCTGATTCCAAAGGCACGTTCCCTGGATGTGGTGCTGCAAGAAAGCAACGCGCAATGTCATACAAACGCTTCCAGAGCCGGTGCGCTCATCCGGAATATGCATGATTTGGGCATCTGGCATGCCGATTTGAATGTAAAAAATGTTGTGTTCGATGATGAAAACTTGTATCTTCTGGACTTTGACAACGCACGAATCATGCGACCTGTGCCAGATACAGCACGCGCTCGGAATCTGTTGCGGTTGCATAGATCATTGAACAAACATAGTCTTGCACCGTCATTGTTTGAAGCATTGCTGTCAGGGTATGGAAAATGTAAGATACCGGCCTGGTTGTCCAGGTTGTATCAATGGAAATGGTATATAAGTGATTTATTGTAAATGCAATTTAACAACAAATTGGTGCGTGTGAATTGCAGGCATTGGAATGAGTACCTGATGACAAGAAATACATATAGCGAAGGCATGTTTCAATGTAAGCGTAAAGGATTATTACGCATTCACCATGATCCTGCCATAAAGATAGAAACAATACTCGAGAACCTGGCTTCACCCGGAACCACAATAAAAAAATCTTTCCGAAGCGAAGTACGGCAGGTGTCGGACTGGATCATCAAAGAAAGCCGAGGAAATATTGTGTCACGCTTTGTCCGACACACCTTTCAATACCAGAATCACCGTCGCCACTGGGATGCAACCTGCTACCTGACCGAGTGTGGTATCCGCGTGCCACGACCAATCGCATTCATAGAAAAATGTCTTCCCGGACTGCATATCGGCAACGTGCTGATAAGTGAAACACTGGAAGGCCAACGCAATGTCGAGCAGTTTATGTTTACCCTGATTCAACACGGCGTCGGCAAAGACACCTTGATTCGGTTCCTGGACAACCTGGCTATGGCCATCAATGACCTGGTTAATACAGGAGCCTATCATGCCGATTTGTCGGGAAAAAACATCTTCACACGCGATGGCGACAAATTCTGGTTCATTGATTTGGATGCAGTGATACTTAACACAGAATACACCGATGAGCGGCGATTACGGAACCATATCCAGTTATACGATTCCTTCTGCGATCAGATCAGTGACCACCTCCTGGTGCCCTTCATTACAAAACTCCTGCCCGGCAGTATCGACACCCGCGTCTGGATGCCCAAAGTGCGTGAAGGACAGCAGGAACGCCGCCGACGCATAGAAGCAATCTGGGAGAAACAAGGCAAAACCCGCCCCAACCCTGGTTTGAAATAAGCACATTGTCCTGCGGTAAGGCCCACGACCGCCACCCCGGGACAACGACACCCCTAACACCGCACCACAGAGGTCGTGCCACATAGACAAACCTTGTCGCATTTTACTATCCGCAGATTGCGCAGATAAACGCAGATTTTAAAAATTAATGAGATGTGTAGTTGTGTGCTAATGGATGCGTTTTGTATGTGTACGACCCGTTGCATGTTCCCTATCCCGGAGCGATTACATCACCGTAGCGCGGGGTAACCCCTTCGGGATATGGAACAGGTAGCGGCATACATTACGCACGCTGTTCACACACACATCACCATCATATGCACACCTCCGTCATGCCCACATCTCCGTCATGCCCACATCTCCGTCATGCCCACGAAGGTGGGTATCCAGCAGGAGCGTAAAGTGCGACCTATCACCGTCATGCCTGCGCAGGCAGGTATCCAGAGGGGTGATGATGGAGCCGAGGGCATAGATTTAGCTTGCATTTTATAGATCCCGCAGGCAGGTTGATTGTCAGGAATGATTAAAATTTATGTGCTAGTAATATATCAATCTGGGTTCCCGCCTGCGCGGGAATGACGGGATATGGTGCTGGCACTCCCTACGGGGTGCGGTGTTAGGGGTGTCGTTGTCCCGGGGTGGCGGCTCGTTGGCCTTACCCCGCGCTACGGTGATGTAATCCCTTCGGGATATGGAACCAGGTGGCGGCATACATTACGCTCCACTGTTCACACACACACCCGTCATATACACCTAATCCGTCATACCCCCGAAGGTGGGTATCCAGCAGGAGCGCAAAGCGCGACCTCTCACCGTCATGCCCACGAAGGTGGCCTGTCGATTTAGACTATTCTGAGATCACTAACAAATAAATGACCTCACAGAATCACGCTGAAGCGACGATCCCATGTCATCTTGAGATAAAACATGGCTAACAAATTTAGAAAATAGCCGGTTCAGGTACTAAATCGACACGCCCCTGCGCGGGAATGACGGGAAAGGGGGTTATCCGTAAGTGCTCAATTGGTAGAAATAGGCAGGTCAGCAGCACAGTGCATAGCCATCGCGGCGCCGATGATCGCATGCATTTACACATCTGTTTAATTTTCAAAATCTGCGTCCATCGGCGTAATCTGCGGATAACGGTTTGAATTTTTTTGCTGGCACGCCCTTCGGGGTGCGGTGTAGGGGTTGGTGTTGTCCCGGGGTGGCGGCTCGTTGGCCTTACCCCGCGCTACGGTGATGTAATCCCTTCGGGATATGGAACCAGGTGGCGGCACGTGCATCATGTTCGGGCATTGAGGTTGAGGCTTGTTGGCCTTACCCCGCGCTACGGTGATGTAATCCCTTCGGGATAGGGAACAGGTGATGGCACGTGCATCATGTTCGGGCATTGAGGTTGAGGCTCGTTGGCCTTACCCCGCGCTACGGTTTTGTAATCCCTACGGGATATGGAACAGGCTTGCGTGTGGTAAGCAGGAGCGCATAGCGTGGCACCGCTGTTCACATACACATCGCCATCATACCTACCCATTCCGTCATGTCCGCGCAGGCGGGTAACCAGCGGAGCGCTGAATGCAGCTCCCACTATCATGCCTGCGTATCGGGTGCCCAGGGCATGGCCGGTGGGGGCGGAGAGGGGGGCGGAGGCCACCCCCCCCATTGTTGCTTAATTGCGATTAAAATTGGTGCCGGGGATCAGGCGCGCTTCGTATTGCTCGCGCAGGATTTTTTCATGGGACGCCATCACATCGGCGTAGTGTGGGTCATCGAACAAGTTCTTTGTTTCCCAGGGATCGTTTTTCATGTCAAAGAGCAATCGCACGGGATGCTCCTGGTACAGGTGGCCATTGCCTGGCTCAAACTGGGTGTGGGTATCATCCGCCATGAGAAATGGCTTTTCTGAATCGCCTGAGAATTGGTAGAACTTCACATACTTGTAGTCTGCTGTGCGGATCATACGCCCGGTCTGCTGAATTTCGGCATATACATTGTCACTCCAGAAATCTGGTGAGTTCCCACTCAGCAACGGTTTTAAACTGCGTCCCCGTGCGTGGGGGGGTGCGGGTATCCCGGCGTATTCACAGACTGTACTCATAATGTCGACGCCATTCACCAGGTGGGAGGTGTCCACCACGTTTTCTACGACACGGCCCGGGCAGGAAATGATCAGGGGCACTTTGACCGATTCATCATACGGATGCCATTTCTGTACCCGCATATGACGGCCAGCACCTTCACCATGATCGGAGGTGAAGATCACCAGGGTATCATCGTCGCGAGAATCGACCGCATCCAGAATGCGTCCAACGTCCGCGTCCACCTTTTCCACCATCCGGTAATATTCATAGGTGTAGTTACGCCAGTTCATCTCATTAAATGACCGAACACGTTGATCGCGTGGCTCTGGGAAATCGTAGTCAAAGTTGGGCGGCAGGGGCGGCAACTGGTCTTGTAGATCGAATACATCCCAGTCCGGCACGAGCACCTTGCCCCCCAAGGGTGGCGTCCAGTAACAGATGTCATGGGGATTCATCAGACCGGCTACGATGAGAAATGGATCGCTTTCGTTATAATTGCGGACGAAAGCCTCCACTGCTCCGGACACCTGATAATCCGCGAGATCACCTGTACCCCGCGCTGCCGCTGGCAGGGTGTCGAAGCCGGGAATTTTCCGGTCACCGGAGACCAACGGGTAGTTCCATTGGCCGCCCGCGTGCCATTTGCCACAATAAACACGGGCATAATCACTATTGGCTTCAAACCACTGGCCCATGTTGGGTACATCTTTGTCGATGCCGACATTGTTGGTGGTCACTGAACTCTCAATGGACATACGGCCAGTGAAGAATGTGCTGCGTGAGGGGCTGCACACGGGATTGGCGACATGGGACTCCAGAAACGATATACCCCGGGCAGCCAGGCGGTCCAGGTTTGGCGTGGAAAGCCAGCGGCAGCCATGCGCTTCGTGGGTGAAATAGTGCTGATGCGCACTGATGGTATCTATATTCTGCTGATCGGTCATGATGATGACAATGTTGGGTTTATGTACCGATTCCTCTGCATAGGATGGTTTCATTCTGAGCCCACTCATTGCAACCGCACCTGTAGCCGCAGCACCAGTTTGCAAAAATTGTCTGCGATTCAAGCCCTTTTGTTCCCGGGATATATACTCGGAAGTCATTCATTTATCCTTTCAAAACCAAGTTACTGGAATTCTATTGCCTTATAACAGTATGGATGGTGGGGTGCATACGGATACGCTGTTTCGGTTTGTATTACCTTGCACGTATTGGGGGATACGGAGATTTTTATCAAATTATCCCGAACCAACGCACCCGTATGACATCTCCCATATAAAAATGTCCTGCCAATTATTCTCTAAAGCTTTTTTCCTTGTGGAAACTGAAGTAGTTCCTGGCCTTCATATTCAGCGGATACACCATCCGCGTCCCGTAAAATGTAAGCCTCACTCCCAGAAGTGAGAAACAACAGGCGATGGTTCTGGTCTACCCAGAACACCGTCGGAATCACTCCTTTGCCTATGTGTTTATAGGCATTGAAATCGCGGGTACCACCTGTCATTTCCAGTCGGGCAGCTTCACCAAAACTGATATGCTGCCCCAGATGCACCTCATCGAACTCGTCGATCAGAGAAAAGGTAACGGGTGCCATGTTGGAACCGGTAAAGCGTTGCACCGCGTCGAGCAGACACCATTTGCAGGTGTGGTCTCCAGGAATAGCAGTACGCTTGATTTGACCGTTATGCGCCTCAATGATGACTTCTCCCTCTTTCACTGAGCCTCGTTTTTCCTGTCCGCTCATAAGGTACGGTGCATCATCCGGGGACAATGCTATCTTGGAGCTAAACTCCCAGGAGACAGGGGTACTCAGTTGATCATTGATACAGGTCAATTCCGCTTCCATGATAAAGCTGTGCGGGTTGTGGATGGTGCGTCGATCGCAAAGAATCTTGAGTGTAAAAGTCCCATCTTCACCCGGAACACGCTCCAGGGTGATCTGGCCTTCCGATGCGAACGCGTTGTCTTGCAGTATAGTACATATATCATAGGTATGCCGATACACACCGACAGGATCAAATTTACCGGTATCCAACACATACGTTTCCAACACTTTACCAATTTTGTTCAACGAAAAATGTTCACGAGGTGAATGTGCTTCAAGCGTAGTTTCTGGCATCGTACTTTTCCTTTTATCTATAAATTCCAACTACCCAGGCAATTCCATTATCATGGTAGCTATAAAAACAATTCCTTAACGACAGGTGTATGCGTGCTGCTATTGGATCAACCCTGACCAATATTCCAGTTTGCCAAGTTGGTATCCATAACATCTATAGAAAATGGATATGCATCGGCAGGGTACCGCACAAACTCGGTGTGGCCATCCATGAATAAGATGTTACCCCCACCGGGCACGTGGTTGAACTTCATTGCCGATGCATTGTATTCACCAGGGGCTGCTGAAGCGCTGGCCGCCGTACCCGAAATCACATCCCACATCACGGGTATGGTGCTTTGCGCGTTGGCACCAGCACCGGGATTGTTTATATCTGTGATGAAGAAGCGTTCCAGTCCTTCGCGTAACTGTAGAATTGAAGCACCGGGATTCCCATTACTTCCCAATACACTTGGATTACCCCAAGAAGCCAGGTTGGGAATTCTGCCACCCGGTATCAAATCACCGATATGATCAAACGCGTAATACACTGGAACATCAGCCAGGGGCGGGTTGCACATACTTTCGCTCAAGGCTTCCGATATTGGGAATCCATCTTGTGCCTGAAGCCCACCATTTCGATAGGAGATTGCTGCGGCATTGATCGTCTGTGCAGTTACCCAGTTCGGCGTCGCGTAACCGGTATACATGTAGGAACGGGCATTCGACATCATGTAGTAGAAACAATTCCGGTCGGCCTGGGTGGCATTCGGCGCGCTCATCCTTGCCGAGGTCTGCTGGAATATCTCCATCCCGTCGCCTTGCGGAATCAACACAGCGCCTCGCTCATCAATTGCCCCGGAATCAGAAGGACAGATAGCAATGGCATAATCATTCCAGTAATCCGGATAAATCGCCTGGGGCGATGGCATCCAGCCTACCTGGGCGTAACGGCTCCTCGGAGGAAATTTGTCACGGCTTTCTCCCGAGTACATCTTGTAAATCAGTCCCCATTGCTTGAGGTTGTTGGCGCAGGAGGCGCGTCGTGCCGCCTCTCGTGCCCGGGCCAGTGCCGGGAGCAAAATGGCTGCGAGTATTCCGATGATGGCAATCACCACCAGCAGTTCAATCAGGGTAAATCCGGTTTTGTACGTTTTCATGATAACTGAAGCCTCCCATGATGTATAGTTGCCAAAATAAATAGCGGACACTATAAATTCTTCGGACACTTCAACTACTTTAGCATTAAGCATCCCGAAAGTCAACAAAAAAAATTGTGTGTGTACACATTAAGACAAGCAATACATCAGTTTTATTAGCAAAAATAACGTTAGTTTGGATAGAAAATACCGTGTGATTTGATTCTGGAGCATTCTATCGCTATACTAAGAAAACTGTTCTAGTATGAATTGAAGCAGCTCAGCATGGACATTTCAGCCGGAATTGACCTATTGTCCGGACAATTTGGTATATAAATGGCACTACCACAATCACTGGTTGAAAAAATAGCGCAAACCTTGTATCGGGATTTTGTGGAAACCGGCAAGTTACAACCCGGGGACTCCTTTCCCAGCATCCGGGAATTGCATTCACGTTATGGTACTTCGCGAACCACCATTGCCGAAGCACTGGGTCAGTTGCAGGCAAAGGGAGTGCTGGTCAAGCGTCATGGTAGTGGTTCGTATTTAAGCCCAACCGCCAGGCAAGTTCCGGAAATACAGTCTGCGACCCTGGGGGTGGTAACCCCGGCACCCAGTACCAATGATCTCATGGCGCGTCTGTTTGTTGGTGTGGAGACGATGGCCCAACGCCACAACATGAGTGTACTCTATGGTGCACATTCATCCGGCTATACCAATGAATACGCCCAGGTGAAACGCATGTTTGATCTGGGATGTTCGGCAGTAATTCTGTCACCCGTCGGGCGTACACTGGAACAAGATGCATTGGACTACCTGGACAGAGAATTCCTGGACAAAGTAATTATCAAGGTCGGTCAATCGCTCAACACGCCAAAACGTATTCAGATTACCTTTGACAATGTGTCCGCCGGATATGCCATGACGAAACTGCTGCTGGATGAAGGCCATGAACATATCGCCTTCATACGAATCGTTGCGAAAGATCCGGTGCGTATACGACCCGCATTGCGTGATCGTTATGAAGGGTATCAGGAAGCGTTGCGTGACGCGGGAAAAGTTATGCGTCCGAAGGACTACTGGGAAATACCAAGCAATGATCGTTGTGACAGTTTTCATGCTATTGGCCCGGCTCTTGCCTGTCTGCGTACGCACTGGCTCGCAAATGATGATCCTGCTACTGCTGTGATCGCGCCTATGGACCTAGACGCTGTCATGGTGATCAATGCGGCACGGTATCTGGGAATTGAGATACCGGAATCATTGCGTGTGGTTGGCTTTGACAACATGACCATCGGCAAGGGCATCTGGCCACCGTTCCCGACAACAGAATCCTGTCATACTCAAGCGGGCGAACTGGCGGTACGTCTGGCAATACAGCAGTTGAAAGGGGAAATAGAGCCTCCCGCCAACTATGTGCTTCCCGTAACGCTGCTGCCCCGCAATGATGTGGAGGTTGATGCTATAACCGCAGAAAACGTACACGATATACGTCTGGCGGAAAGTTAAGGCATTCCAGACTTCAACGTGAAATTGAGCATGCTTCTAAAATCTGAACCCCAGGGTAGTCATCAGCAGGTGGTCCCAGGATTCGACACCACTGTCACTTGCCAAACTGTCGTACTCGCTTTTCAATGAGACTTTAAGACTCAACGATTCAGACAGTGGGGTATTAAAGGCAAGTTCATTAACAACGCGGTACTCACCAAAATCTTCCAGATTTCCATACAATACAATCGCATCGGTCAACGTGCTGCTGCGCAACAGGGCTTGTGAGTAATCGGCACCAATTCGTATATTGGAGTAGTCTTCTTTACGTGTCGTAATATGCCGGAGTGGATTCCTGAAATCACGGTAGCGGCTATATGCAAAACGGATATTCTCCAGATTGAAATTGAGCGTATCACTGGAAATACCCTGCGCAACCCCCAACAGATCATTTCGTGCCGCATTGCGTAACGAAACACGGGCGGCATCGCGCTCTGCCGGTGTAAAGGCTGCCCATTGTTCCCAGGTATAATCCAGACCGATATCAGCCGATAAAGAACGTTGCTCCGATTTAATAATGTCGTACCCAATACCCAGCCCCACGACAGCCCGATAATCCAGTTTGCGACCGTCATCACGCTCGCCACTTGCGGTGCCATACCAGAAAAGACGCTCCCTCGGATAGAATTGCCACTTGGCACTGCCACGGTAACGGCGCGTATTGATCACATCTTGCGCCTCTCCATAAGCCGCTCCGAAATTCAGCGTGAGGATGTCTCGTGTTCCTGCGCGCTTGAGCATGCTGCTGAAAGTATAATCTGTTGTGTCGGTATTACCGCTTCGCATGGTGAGCCCCGACTCTACCGTACCACTCCAACGCTGCGGTATTTCTGGCTTGGCTTCAGGTTCCAAAACCTCCGTGTCGGATGCTGCATCGGGCACCAACAAGGTAATGTCTGTTATGACGATTGGATACCAACTACCATTCTGTTGTATCCCTTGCTCCCCATCTCGTATCTCAAAGGCACCTTCCAGCAGGGTACCATTGTCCCGCTGCACAACAACCGCCTGTGCCGAGTCAATCAGGTCTACAGCATGCAACGCTATGTTGACTTCGCCGGCATACTCTGTTTGGAACACTACAACGCCATCCGCGATGCTGATCACCTTTCCGGTAATACGATCGCCGTTGCCAAGATAAATGGTATCCGCTGCTGCGTCTGTAAGCTGAGTGGAAAGAAACAGACCAAAGACAAGACAACAATAAACACGTGTTATGCTTCGATACAATTTGGAACTCCTGCCTGTTTGTATGATTATGTTTGCCAATGAAGACTGTTGGATACAAAGCAATGTTCTGGTGGAGATTAGATACCGAAACCAAGCAGTTAGTTTCCCGGCATGTTATATGCCACGGACCTGGTTTGGTAAAAGCAGTATAAGAAAGTATGCCTTTCCAGCAAACCGGAAAACAAGAATCCCCGGTGTTGTGTGTCAATGTTAGCAACGCGCACCGGGGATTGATTATAGCTTTTATGTTATTCGGGTTGCAGGATTAACCCGGTGTACCCACCTTGCGAATACGCGTCGTAACATCCTGCTGAAACTGCTTTATATGGCGCTGAACCAGCTCCAGGGGTTGCAGGTCCGGGTCTTCGATCAAGGGGGTCAAGTCCATAGCGAAAGACAAGCCTGTTGTATTATCCACACCATGCGATGCCGTATAGGTGGCATGGGCACGCCGCCGTCCCATAGATGCCAGATCATAGCGCTTGCCTCCGGCTATCTGGGAATCAAAGACTCCCAGCAATGCAGCCTGCAAGTTCTCGTGTGCGGACACATCAAACAGCACTTTCTCTTCGTCCACTATCCAGTCCAAATCACGCCAGACCTCACAACCGTACAACTTTTTGGGGCGTAATTCCACCGGTAATTGACGAATTGCCGATACGACCTTCAACGTGACGCCTACATGGGTGTCGTGCTTGTCTGCCAGATTGTGTGTATACACCACTTCGGGCTGGGTAGCCGTCAGGATAGCAACCAGGTCCATGGCCGCATGGGTGTCTTTACAGTCCTTCACGGCATTGCTTGGAAAGTCCAAAAGAAATTGTGCCGCGTAATCCCCAATGATTGCGGCTTTTTTCTGTTCCAGCCGTCGAATCTTGACCATTTCTTCATCGGTATAGTCCGCATAGATATGCGCACGGGGTGATCCACTCCCGCTGGTTACAACAACCCCAGTAAACCACTTGTCCTGCTTTTGAAAACACTGCAAAATGCCGTCAAAGGCCATGATCTCCAGATCGTCCTGATGGGCACCGATGGCCAGGTGGGTTGTACGTGCCAGAGCGGCAGTTTCCTCGGTATTATCAGGTATAAACAATTCGGCTTCCGGCATTTGAAATTTCATAGTTGGTTCCCCTTTCAGGCATCTTGATGCCCTGAGTAATGCTTCGCTGTCCCCCCAATAAAGACGGTGACAATTCGAATGATAGCAATTGCGTAAAGCTCTATATTAAACGTTTTTCGAGGCATAAATTGCAAGCTAAAATGATAATCTGTTATCATTAAAAATTCTTAATAGGGCACACAAGCAATCTATACCTTTTTTTAACTACTGGAGATACATATGAAACTTCCCGTTACGGTGTTGTCTGGATTCCTTGGATCGGGCAAGACGACCTTACTGAACCATGTGTTGTCTAACCGAGAAAACAAGCGCGTTGCAGTCATTGTAAATGACATGAGCGAAATTAACATCGATTCCGCCTTGATTCAAAAGGGCCAGGCTGGATTGAGTCGCACAGAAGAAAAATTGGTTGAGATGACCAATGGCTGTATATGCTGCACGTTGCGTGAAGACCTTCTCAAAGAAGTCAAGGCGTTGGCAGAAGAGAACCGGTTTGATTACCTGCTGATAGAAGGCACCGGCATTGCCGAACCGCTTCCCGTGGCAGCCACATTCCACTTTGAAGATGAAACAGGGGAAAGCCTGGTGAATCTGACCCAACTGGACACCATGGTAACGGTGGTGGATGCGCGCAACTTTCTGGATGACTTTGCCTCTGAAGCATACTTGAGCCAGCGGAATCTCACCTCAGAAGAGGATCAGCGAACGCTGGGTGACCTGCTGATAGAGCAGGTAGAATTTGCCAATGTAATCGTAATCAATAAGATAGACCTGGTAACCCAGACGGAACTGGAACAACTTCGCGCAATTTTATACAAATTGAATCCAGGTGCCGAACTGCTTGAGGCAAATCATGGAAAAATACCGTTGGATGCAATCTTGAATACCGGATTATTTGATTATGAGACTGCGGCCTCCATGAGTGGCTGGGCGCAGGAACTGGTCGGCACCCATACCCCCGAGACAGAAGAATATGATGTCAACAGCATGGTATACCGGGCACGCAGGCCATTCCATCCCAATCGTTTGCTGGACTTTGCAAAAGAAGAAACTCCCGGTCTGTTACGTGTCAAAGGCTTTTTCTGGCTGGCAACACGCAATGATGCTGCGGCACTATGGTCTCAGGCAGGCCGCTCGATCAATATTGAATGGGCGGGTACCTGGTATGCGGCCACGTACAAACACCTTTCGGATATTGATGAGGAATCGTTGGAATTTGCTGCAAGCTACTGGGAAGAACCCTTTGGTGATCGGCGACAGGAAATGGTCTGGATAGGCGTTAAGCTGGACAAAGCATCCATTAAGTCCAGGTTGGATGCCTGCCTGCTCACAGAAGAAGAAATGGCCCTTGGACCGGTTGGCTGGGAATTATTTGAGGACCCATTCCCGGTCTGGGATTTTATGGAGGACGACCTGGAGGAGACTGCGCAGGAAGATGAGGAGATGGACAGTTCCGCAGTTGAATCAAAGCCCCTTGTCATCTCCTGATCCAAGATCAGGTCGAATATAATAACAGCGCGGACTGGGATACTACCATCCGGGTCCGCGCAATTTATGCTATCAACTATTCTGATTCTGGATACTTTACAGCTCAGGCAAACTGGCAGCAGCGATGGATTGCCCCACACGGCGGCTTTTCTCATCCGGTAACTGGATGTTGACATTGTCGGCAATTTCGGGGAATTCCCGTTTAATGACGTCCATTGCGCCATTCAAGATAATGTCACCTCCGTCGCCAGAAGTACAGCGTCCCAGGATTAATACATGACGTAAGTCGTAAAATTCGGCATAATGTGCCAGGCCATATCCCAGGTATACCCCGATGCTTTCCCAAATCTTGCGCGCGCCTTCATGGCCGGCATGCAGCGCGTCCTGTGCCACTTTCAACTTCTCGGCATCGGTAACCCCTTCGGGAAGTTCCAAGCCCGCCCGCTCCGCCAGACGAAATACACATTGTTGCGAGAAATATCGGGCACCTACCCCATAATCGTTGGACCACTCATCCACCGAGGCCTCGGGATTGTAGTCGATGGGACAGAATGCCAACTCATTCAACCAACCAGTTATATTGCCATCCAGGGTTACATAGCCACCGGCTTCACTGGAACCCATGGCAATGCCCAGGACACCGTTGTCTTCCAGCGACATGGAACCTGCCAAGGCAGTGACTTCTCCATCATTCACAATGACGAGGGGGACACCCAGTTCCTGACCGATGCGTAGAAACATGTCCTTGACCTCGCCAAAGCGTTCTATGGGAATGCCGCGGAACAGCGAGGCAACCATGGCGCGGTTGTTGATGTATACTCCGGCAGAACTGCCGCCAATGGCATCCACACGGGGCATTTTCGACGCGGCAGTCCGTATGGAAGCCATGACTTCTTCATAATGATACTTCGGGTCGGTCTGCTTTCGTGGCTCCCAGATGACTTCTTCTGAATAGACAGCCTCACCATCAATAACTGCTGACACCTTACGGTCCGAAGCACCCAGGTCGAATCCAATGCGGCATCCTTCAAGATGGCGCCCCAATGGGCGGGTGGTCTCGCGGGTTGGCGGGGTCTGGGCCACAGTGCAGCAGATCACTTCAAATGGATGCTCATACACCTGCTCACCCATGAAAGTGGCATCAAACGCCCTGGAGCCGCCCTCCTTGTAGCATTCTGCCAGATATTGACCTACCGGTTCAGAGCCGCCCACATACACTTTGCAGGCACCACGCTGCCACAACAGGAACTTGAGCAAACGTTCGGCATAAAACAGATTGGCTTTGGCCTGCGGGTGGTCTTCTGGCAAAATAACGGTTTCATAGCGCGAAACAGAGCCGTCACCCCGTTGCAACCCCAATACCAATGGTCTGGGATTCCCCGTTGCGCGGGCAGCATTTCGGAATGTACGGTTCGCAAGAACTGCCGGACGAAATTCAGGTTCCAGCGGTGCTTGAATACGCGGTGCTGTAAGTATCCAGGAATTGGACATAATAATGCATTCCCCCTTCTGAAGTGGTTACATCGCTTGTTCGTCTGTGACATAACACAAGTGTTAATAATGTTAATATCTGGTTTGATATGCGCTTTACAATAAACATGCCTGTTAAGAAACATGATGTGCGCTGATTGCCATAACTATACCAATCCTACGCCACAGGCTTCATCTTTTCACCAGAAAAAAACTTGCAGGACTGTCTTGGAGAAGTTTTCCGGTACGTTTGTGTCCTCTACAGATGCGCCGATGGCAACAGATTTGCTAGGCTTAAGCAGGCTACAGAAATTTAGAAATAATCGTTTGCAGAACAGGGGAATACACAATTAATGAACGAAACCTTGAATCCTGAGACCACGTTTGCCTTGCATGTTGTCCGTAATGCCGCTAACCTGGCGCAACGGGTGCAATCTGGAATGGCCATGCAAGGGTTGACCAAAAGCGACTTCTCACCGGTAACGGTGGCAGATTATGCAATTCAGGCATATGTGGGTAAAGTGCTGAGTGATACATTCAGCAGTGCCATGCTGGTTGCCGAAGAAAGCTCAGCAGATTTACGTGGTGCCGAAAATACCGTCATGCTCGATGTGGTAACCAGATTTGTTACGCAATTTCAACCGGATGCTGACGCAAAATCGGTGTGCAACTGGATCGATCATGGTACATCTGAGCCGACCGACCGTTTTTGGACTTTGGACCCGGTTGACGGCACCAAGGGTTATTTGCGTGGTGGGCAATATGCCATTGCCCTGGCATTGATAGAACATGGTGAAGTGATTATGGGTGTGCTTGGATGCCCGAATCTGGGGGAAAACGGACAGCCAGCGGTACTGGGGGACGGTGCTTTGTTATACGCGAAGCGGGGCAGAGGTACCTATATTTCCAGTCTTGCGATTGAAAGTGAATTCAAACCAATAACGGTTTCAGACTGTGAAGACGTCACCCAGGCGCGTATATTGCGCTCCCTCGAGTCCGGCCATACCAACACGGATCAGATTGATGCCCTGGCACAACAGATGGGCGTTATAGCGGAACCGGTGCTCATGGACAGCCAGGCAAAGTACGCGGTACTGGCTGCGGGTGGTGGTGAAATGCTGTTCCGTCTGCTTTCTCCCAAGCAACCTACGTATAAGGAACGTATCTGGGACCAAGCCGCAGGTTCGATCATTCTTGAAGAGGCAGGTGGTAAAATAACGGATTTGGCGGGCAACACACTGGATTTCAGTCAGGGGCGTAAATTGGAGGCAAACACAGGGGTTTTTGCGTCGAATGGACGACTGCATGATATTGGCCTGGCAGCCATTCAGGAAGTATGCTCGGTTGTATGATACGGACTGAATTTCAAGGGTATTCTTCAACAGCGTGAAACTTCAGATATATTTCTTCTCTGATATCGCTTTCAGCATAAGAATACCCTTTCCTTTCATTTGCCGGAATGGCAACGAGAGAGCAGTACTTGGAATACTGCAATTGCACCCCATAACTGAATGATGCTCTTGGCATATGTGCCGAAATACGTTGATAAACAAAATATATAAAAAGGGAATTTATATCAATTCATTGAAGTTTTTGCCGCAATGCGGACATATTGGAGCGTCCTTTTTTTTACTGGCTTCAACTTCTTCAACAAAGCCTGCACCGAGTATTCCTGCTGGTAACGCAAACATTCCTATACCCAATATGGAAATAAACGCGGCAAAAAGTTTTCCCAGCAACGTGACTGGGTAAACATCACCATAGCCTACAGTTGTAAGGGTGACTATTGCCCACCAACATGCAACGGGGATACTCGAAAATTCATCGGGTTGTGCTTCGTTTTCTACGGCATACATTAAAGATGCAGAAACCAACATTAAAATAATAATCAGACCTATTGTTAATATAAGTTCTTCCTTTTTCTTGCTCAACACGGAGATCAGCATTTGACCTGCTTTGGTATACCGTCCCAGTTTTACAAATCGGAATATTCGCGCTACACGTACCATTCTTAAAAAACGGAGGTCTGCATTAATAAAAGTAAGATAGGCTGGTAGAATTGCTATCAAATCGATAAGCGCCATTGGACTGAAAACATACTTTACCCTGCCCCAGACAGGGTGTGAATATTTTTCTTCTTTAACACATACGACAACTCTGAACAGATATTCAATACTGAAAACACTGATACTGAATAGTTCAAATACAAAAAACCATTGCCTGTAAACAGAAAAGGAACTCACAGATTCAAGCACAACTGCCAGCATGTTCAACAGTATAATAATTATTATACTATACTCTAGCAACAGAAAATATTTTTTATTATCGTTGTACAACGTTACCCAGTTTTGCCACATAATTAAAGTTCCCCATCATAGCTACCACACCCAAAAATGCTACTTAGTAATGACGATGTCCGGGCTTCGTGAGAATAAAAAAAACCGCCACGAGTTGGAATTTATCACTCCTAATCCGTGGCGGCTGACTTTAATTTAAATCACTGTGATATCCGGGGTTGTCGCTTGTACAGGACAACCTGCACAGTTGCATGTTTCTATCTGAGCGACAAAACGCCATGTCAATTACCCCTTGATTACAGTGGTGCCAGGCCTCCGGCTGCTTGTCCTGCCGGTGAAAGTCCCGGTATTCCCAGTCCGCCTCCGCCACCGGCTCCGGCTCCAGGTCCGGGTGGCGTCGGGAACCCAGGAAATGCGCCCGGTTGCTGGGCTCCTGGCTGTGGTAAACCTGGCTGGCCACCCAATCCGGGAATGGCTGGTCCTTGTTGTTGTGGCTGTTGTGGGCGTGGTGCTGCTTGACCACCTGCGGCCGCGGCGGCTGCTTCCTGTTCCTGTAAGGCCTGTTCATAACGAATCTTGGCCAGACGTGCGTCTTCAATTTTTTGTTCGGCCATTTCCAACAACTCTTGCTTGTTGTCTGTCACACGGGGATTAAAATCTTCGGGGATTGCGGCAAGAATCTGTGGCACCCGTTCATATTCTCTGATGGCAGCATCAAAGTTGTTGTCATCGCGAGAACGGTCTCCCTGATCAATCGCCGCGCTCGCCATATCATCGACATGCGTGATGACTGCCGTAACACCACGATTCAACTCCATGACCGCTCTTTCTGCCTGCTCCAACAACACGGGAAACTCATCATCCACAGAATTGTAGAGGCTTATCGCCTGACGAAAGGTCTGTATCGCGTTACTGAAGCTGCCTTCCTGGCGGGCACGCTCGCCTTCTTCCCGCACCCGTTCTGCCGAAGCAATAATGTCGGAATTCATATTGAACCGCTGTTGCCGTTCAGATATCGCGACATGGGTACGTTGAATGTAGTCTACTGCGGTATCACTGAAACGATCATATTCCAATGCCTGTTCAAATGCGGACAATGCGTTCGGCAAATCGGAATCTTCCGCGACAGGTTCTTGCGCACGCGACAGATATGCGCGGCCTTCACTCATGAAATGACTGGAAAGTTTACTGGCTACCCGCCTGCGGTCTGTTCCACCGATGCTATGGGCGATACGCCATTCACGCAGGGCACGGTCAATGGCTTCAGAAGTACCGTGCTCATAATACAGGTCACCAATGATTTCATACGCTTCAGGTGCATCGATATTCAAGGTAACGAAATTTTCGTATACCTGGTTCGCACGATACATATTGCCCTTAACTTGCAGTTGGTAGGCAATCTCGCCAACAAAGTAACGTCCCAGCATACCCCGATGGGCAGAGGTCATCTGGCGCTCAGCCCGGTCTCGTAATACGGTATGCCAAACATCGGCTACGGCAATAATCGCGTTTTGCAGATAGATTTGACGACTTTCCATCAGAAAGCCATTGATGCCGACACCCCGTTCATAATCTGATTGGATCAACTGTTTGTCTTCAATCAGAAATTGACGGCGACCATCAAAGTAATCACGAACATCTACAACAAAGATGCGTGGCCGTTCCTGGGCACGATATCGAAACTCATCCAGCTTTTCATCCAAGTCTCGCAAAAATTGTTCATGAAATGGCTGCTCTTCTGGCGTCCACACCATGCCAAATGGCAACATGCTGTGCGTAACCAAGGCCGAGAGTTGCCCCATGCGATAGGCAAAATAGGAGCTGACCCCGTACTCCTTGGCATCGCGCAACAATTGAATTTGCGCACTGATAGCCTGCATGGCCTGCGCATCGTTGTTCAATGGAAAGTCGTCGCTGATAGCGCTCAAGCCATCTGCGGCACCCTGTAATATATCCGGTTCATAATTAAAATCACCGGTACGAAACACTTTGGGATGGGTGCGGTTGATAAGCTGCAAGCCCATGCTCGCAACACTTTTACGGGTCCGTTCCCCAGCCGCGAGGGCATCTGTACCCAATAGCCCCACCACCAGGGCAATCGCCACTACAAATCTTGTCTTATACCGTCTCATGGTGGATATCATTCCTCTGCCGATGCGCTCAACCGGGCATACCCATACACCCGGTGATCGGTTGTTTGCATTTCCGCCTCCCCTGTCCCGGCGTAGTCCGGTGCGGGATATCTACGCTGCACCAGGTCACTGGTTTCCATTGGACCCCGTTTCCAGAGTGTCACAATGGGTGCAATTTCATCAAAAACCGTAGCACATGACCTGCCCAACTTTCAATGCTGTACATTATAATCTATTCTATGGTGCATTAAAAACATTATACAGGTTGACAATTTTCCAAGTACATACTTTTGCACTCCAACGTCCTGGCCGGGCAAATCGTTTTTACTTACGGAATCGGGCTGATACCTTGAATAGACCCACAATGTAGCCCTGTTATACGACAAAAGGGCTTAACAAAGTAAAACGGCGATAAGTGTATACCTATATCGCCGTTTTTTACTGCCCAACTGCGCCAGTGAATAAAATGAAATTGTCTAAAATTTTTGTTTTCTAACCACGCAACATGCTCTTGCCGCGACGTATGGCCAGACCGGCAATACCCAGACCCAGCAACGCCATCGTGGCAGGTTCAGGAATGGGATCTTCATGACGCTCAGGTACTTTGGTCGCATAATGTGCACTTAGTTGCTCATTAGCACCAATCGCCTGAGCTTTGATTGCAATCCTTAAATCTCCACCATACAATGCATCAGCAATGTCCGAAAACGATGGACCACTGAAAACAACACCTAATGATTCTGTACTGGCGTTAATTCCATTATGGGGAGGAGTTGTCGTATTGGTGCTGTAAAGCGCAGTGTATCCCAAAGCAGAAAATGTGTTGCTTATTGGACCTGCCTCAAAAGCTTGTGCTCCATCAGAAAAATTCACACCTACAGAGTTCACCAATGTGGGGTTGTTTGGAAGTAACCCGGCAGGTGTCCCACCAAATTGGACCAAAGTGATAGATGATGGGATTCCGACATTGTTCGTAATTAAAAACTGGATGTCTCCACCTACCAACTCACTCACCACGACTTTAAATTGTGCTGCAGCGCCACTAATTTCTGGGTCTGCTGCATTTTCCGAAATCACTTCGAAAAACAATTCAATCGGCGCTGCTGACGCCACTCCCGACCCAACTACCATTACGACCGCCAACAGAGCGGCTACTACCAAACTTCTCTTTTTCATTGTAAATTTTCCTTTCCGTTGCTCATCATGCACATTTAGTTTTATTAACATTGTTTCTTGTTATATCAGATACTACTTGATAAATCTGTTAATACTAAAGCATGATTCGTGCCAACAATTTGACACTTGTAAGTTCTTTATTTGCAGTAACTTAGAAAAGCATGGCAATAAAACTGGTCTTCTTATAGTTAATAGTGTGTATTTCTTATTCAATCTTGAACAATAATTAACATAACAAACATGGTCGTGTTAAATAAGTATATGTTAATATTTTGATCTTTCATTCGGGTTTGCTGCGATTTTTTGCTTGGATATTCATAAACACATCATGAAGCGTAGGACAATATTCATATTTTTCCTATTGTATATAGTAATTATGGTTCATCCGCCTAAAGCATACTTTGTCTCGTTCAAGACCTTGATTTTGAGCTTGAAGAATTCGATATCCCGGTAGCCGTAGGCCTGTCATTTTATCATCTTGATCTTGTTGTTGGTATTTTACCTTTCTGGGTTCCCGCCTGCGGGCGTGCCGATTTAATACTTGAATCGGCTATTTTCTATATTTGTAAGCCATGTTTTACTCAAGCTGACATGAGATCGTCGCTTCAAGGCGATTCTGTGAGGTCATTTAATTTGTGGTCATCCCGAAATTGACCATATCGACAGGCCCCTTCGCGGGAATGACGGTTGGGGGTGTTTGCGGAGAGTGTATTTTGTATACGCAGGCGTGTGATCATTGGTGTGGAGAATGTGAATATGTATATGCGATAGCTGGCACGCCCTCCGGGGTGCGGGATTGGTAGCACTACTGACCCGGGGTGGCGGCTCGTTGGCCTTACCCCGCGCTACAGCGCTATAATCGCTCCGCGATTGGAACCATTGCCTGTGACCATATATCGTTCTACCCACATACACATACGATATTACCATCTCGCCCACCCGTTCCGTCATTCCCGCGCAGGGGCGTGTCGATTTAATACTTGAACCGGCTATTTTCTATATTTGTAAGCCATG
>CAZIDP010000049.1:0-34867 GCA_964537975.1 uncultured Nitrospirales bacterium
AGATTCATTCTGTGCTTAGCGCTCACGCCACTCCTTATTGCTGAACCGCATGCCCTTTCTGACTACATTGTATGCCAAATATGAAAATAATGCAAGAAAAATATCAAATAATAAATTCGTTAAGAAATTTCTTCATATCTGGCAGCTCCTACTGGGCTGACTGGAAAAAGTGGATAGATATCATGGTTGCCCAATCGAGGCCTATAATAACGTTCTACGAGTTGAACACAAAATAATTTCAAGTGTTCCCGGGGCACGAGACATATGGCAGCACCACCAAAACCAGCTCCTGTTAATCGAGCACCTAAAGCACCTGCTTCCATGGCCAAGGTAGTCAATGTATCCAACGCTTCTGTACTGATTTGATAATCATCCCGGCAACTGGTGTGAGACGCCTGCATTAACTTGCCAAAGGCAAGGGCATCACCTTCTATTAAGGCTTCGAAACCAGCTTCAACCCGTTGATATTCAGTAAGCAGATGTCGCATTCGTTGAAACAACGGCAGCAACTCATTTTCATCAAGCTGTAATCCATAGAGCAAACCACCACGCAATTCACAAACTTCTATACCCAGTCTTAGAGCACAATCCTGTAATGACAACCCCTTTTCTGGAAATACTTCGGAGAAACATTCACGAACTTCTTTATGTGTCAGGCAAAGCAGTCCACTCCAGAGTTCAGAAATCCTGTTAATCGTTACAGGCATGCCATAATCAAGCTCAAAATGCTTCTCAAGTAATTTACAACTCAAACGACAGAGTATGGGTCCTGCATTGTAAATATCTCGTTTACCGAAACTTTTGTCCGCACGTTCCAGAGAGTCTGCCACTACAAATACAGCATCGGGCAAGGCAGGTGCTGCTTCAACACGCAGTGGATGAAAATAAATTCTGTGTGCGTGTTCCTCAATGCCATTAAGAATAATAGCCTGATCCATGCCACCACCTTGCGTACCTACATAATGCTCCGCTTCCGCGAGAAGTTCCGCAAGCTTGATACGTTCATCTGGAGACTTTGGAGGCATTCCGAGCAGGTCAAGGTAAGCAAGAGCACTGCCAATGACGAGTGCGGTAGATGAACTCAGACCCATAGCATCGGGGAGGTCACTCATCACCTGCAAGCACATCCCTGGAGGATTTAAAATGTTCTGGTTTAAATTGATTGCCTGTAGTGCCGCTTTGACATAATTTTCCCAAGAACCAGGTGCTCCAGGAGTGAGATTTTGGGTATGCTCAAATGACACTTCGGAATATACAGGATCAGAATTTGATAAATAAACGGTGTTGTCACTATTCAGGGTAAACTGCATATATATAAACTTATCAATACACATTGGCATAACAGGAAGACCGTTATAATCCAAGTGTTCTCCCAAAAGGTTAATTCTACCTGGTACTTTACAGGATTTTTTTATAACAGATTTGTTGTTTAAGCTTGTAAATGACTCAACTATTCGCTCCATTAACGCAAATTCCCTTTGTATATACTGTGATCGGTGTTATTTTTGAAACGACATCTTAAACGTACAGGAACCTGTTACGCAAAATGGGGTTGTATTGGATGGCGTTGAGAAGGCACCATTCAACACCACTTGAGGTAACAACTTTTCGCGAAAGTGTCCCCTGTATACGTCAAATTAATGCAAGCAAGCGCTGGTGTTTAATCCGGCAAAGGAGAATTTACCATGAAGAGAAAACTTGAGGTTATTGCAGTTTTGCTGTTGACCGGCATCGTGCTTTACGGCTTCCAGGCATATGGTCAAGATACTCAAGAAAGAGAACGACCACCCCGTGCACCAGGTGCCATAATGGATACGCTGGTAGAGCAACTGAAGAATTCAGAAGGTGGTTTGACCCTGAAAGACCTTCAAAAGACCATGCCCAATATGCGTGAATCCATGTTTAATCGCATGGACAACAATGGTGATGGCAAGTTGACGTTAGAAGAAGTCAATCAGGTAGTAGAAGGCTGGCGTGAGCGTATGGATAGACCCGAGGGTGACCGCCCACCTCGTGGAGAACGACCAGAAAGACCTGAAGGCGAACGCCCGCCTCGCGGTGAACGGCCAGAAAGACCTGAGGGCGAACGGCCTCCACGTGGAGAGCGTCCAGAAGCACCTGAGGGCGAAACAGACGCAGAGCGTGCACAAAATCGCGCTAACTTCATGTGGCAACGACTTCTCGAACGTGCTGATACCAATGAAGATGGTGTCATTACACTAGAAGAATATGAAAAAGCATTTCCAGAAGCTACAAAAGAACGGTTCGAAGCCCTAGATTTCAATGAAGATGGCAGTCTTACACGACGTGATATTCGCCAACATGTTGAAGCTGGCACCCTTCCCGGACCTAGGGGCCCCGAAGGTGTAGGGCGTCAAAGACCCACTGGAGATCGTGAAGGTCCTCGCCCGGAACGTCCGCGTCGGTCAGAATAACTACTATAATTTAATGCAAGACTGGTTAGTGTCCTGAAAGCAAAACAGGTAAATTGAATTAAAAAAGCAGGGACAGCTTCATGGTTAGCTTCATGGTTAGCTTTAATGTTGTCCCTGCTTTTAATTTTCTGTATGCGTCTCCTCCAGAGCTTCGCCAATTTTTTTAAGTTCTATCAAATTGAATTGTTCAATATATAGACACCAGAATCCGGTTGCTGCTACCGGTAACAGATTCAGCAAATGAGCCATTATAGCGGCTGCACGTGCCACTTCCAGGTTGGTATCTGGTGAAGATATTATCAAGCCTGCCACAATTGCCATATGATATTGGCCAATAAAACCGGGAGCACCAGGCAGACTGATAAATAAAGCTATTAACGCCTGCATTATCAGAGGAGTATACCACGGATAATCCAACGAAAATGCGCGTAGCACAGCATCCAGAAACAATACCGCAACAGTCCAGGTTAACAGTGAAAACAACAATGCTTTGATCATATCTCGCGGAGCTCTGAAGATATGCATGCCGTCGGCAAATTGTATCAATATGCGGTTAAGTTTTTCTGCAATCCCTTTTGAAACACGGCCCACAGTACCCGCAACAAAACGTGTTACCCAATGCTGGTTAAGATACAATATCACCAATACACCTACACCGATCAGGATGACCAGGCCTAGAAGTATTGCTCCTGAACGCAGCAAATCGGATGGTATAGGATGGGCATACACATCCGGAGGTAAATTGATATCACCTTTCGGGCGAAACACAAACAGAGATATGCCCAAAACAGCAAGCAGCCCGAACAGATCAGTAACTCTGTCAAGCGCAACAAATGCAAAACATTTGGAAAAGGGCCATTGTTGTAATCGCGCCAGTACCAATGCGCGAATTACTTCACCTATGCGTGCGGGCAACAAGAAGTTTCCCAGAAAGCCTATTTGCGTAGCACTGAAAATAGCTCGGAATGAAACAGGCCCTGCTGTTTGAACTATATACCGCCAACGTTGAACCCGGATAACAAATGTCAGACACATTAAAAGCAGTGCTATGAGCAACCAGCCAATTTTGGCATAGTAAATAGCTTCAAAAACCTCTTTCCAGTGCGTACCGCGAAACAACACCCAGATGAACAACAATCCCAATATGAGTCCGACTGCAAATTGAAGATTCCTGGATTTCACGCGTGCGGTTCACTCCCTTCCCTGATACTACATGACAATGCAGATGATTTTACAAGGTTGAGATTGTAAACAGCAAGGGTATGACTAGAACAACCAAAGATTTATATCAGGATTTCCACCATTTCAACGGCTGGCCACCAATCATGTTTATTCGGCTGGATGGTGCTCGTTCTCGTTTCTCATGATATGCATCCAGTACTGCTCGTGAACCAAATTTTTCAATGCGGTCAGATGCTTTGTCTATTTGATTGGCTGGATCGGTTACCGGAACTACTGTTTTCTGATAACGGTCTATGGCAGCTTGACAAGCCAGACAAAATTTTCCTGAGCTTTGTACTTTTGGTTCGCCACAACGTTTGCAATAATGCTCAGCAGGTCTCGAAGATGGATCAGTAACTTTGGACCTCGCATCTGCGACTGGCAAATTTGCACTCGTTTTAATATGATAATTTATTGCATCATTGCTAGCAGGGAACTCATTTTTCTGCTCAAAATCGGTTAACTTTTCTTCATCTGAAGCAATAGGTGTGGTCTCATATCGAATATTAGGATGCAGTTCCATAAAACACAGTTTGCACATATTCCTGTTTGGGTCCAGTCCTATGAGCTTAAGACAATGTATGCACCTTGCCAGGTTATGTTCGATCAAATCTACCATTTAGTTCATCTACAATATGGTCAATTTGAGTATACAGCTCATCCAGACCATGGTTGTTGTAAATTATCCAAGTTGCCAGTGGAATCTTGCTTTCGGGCGGCACTTGGGATGCCATTCTCGTATCAACTTCAGCTTCTGTCAGTCCACGGCTGTGCTGGAGACGGGCCTTCCGAATCTCCATATCAGCCAACACCAGTATCAATCCGGAAAATTCCGGGTCAACACTACCTGCATCGCCCAACAGTGCGGCATCCATAAGTGCCACACGGAAACCTGTATCAGCCAATTCACCACAGGCGTTATAAACTTCCTGATATATGGCTGGATGCACCAAGGCGTTGAGTTCAGCGCGTTTTTCTGGTGCATTAAATATTATATTGCCCAGCTTCTTTCTATCAATTATACCATCTGTCAATATAACCTCACCAAAATAACGTATTACAGCTATTTCGGCACAGCCACCAGGTGCAATGACTTTATGGCCGAGTTTATCCGCATCAATAACCGGGATTCCTTGCAACTCGAACTGCAACCCTGCTGTACTTTTTCCACATCCAATGCCTCCTGTCAAGCCATATAGAGACAGTGGTAATTTTGATTGAAATCGGGACATTACAGGATACCACAGTTCAATTTACAGGTCTTTCGTCATTACGATAGCATTTTCATTGGTGCGGGTATAATACCCTTTTCGCATTCCAACAACGCGAAAACTAATTGATTCATATAACTTTCTAGCCCCGTCATTATGCTCACGTACTTCAAGGCGGGCTTGTGTTGCACCAAGTGATTTCCCCAATCTGATTAGAAAATTTACAATTCTTAACCCTATGCCCTGTCTGCGATATAATTCAGAAACTGTCACCTTGGTTATATGCATTTCATCAATAACAATCCAGAACCCCCCATATCCGACCAATGTTTTCCCTTTAAAAACCATAAAAAAATGAGAACATTGGTTTGTGATCTCCTGACAAAACATCCCTTGACTCCAGGGATCAGGGTATGCTTCATGTTCTAAAGGCAACAACATGTCAATATGGCTGTAACGTAATGGCTCAAACCGCAATGGAACAAGTTGTACAGTGCTCATGTCGGATTCTTCTGACCTATGCCCTTTTCACGGTTGGCTTCAGCTTGAGATTGCCGGAGGTAGATTGGAGACAAGAGCGCCGCATCCATCTCAACTCCATGTTGCTGCATGTGATATGCCTCAATTGCTACCGCTGATGCACGAGGAATTGATTGCCAAGGTGATGCAATAATCGCTTCTGGTACACTTTCCAGGATGTGACTGCGGTATAACCATGCGCCATCGCCCATACAATACAACGGGCCTGTGTGATTGGCAATCAATGCTGCCATGGGTAAAACTTGGTCTGTACCCATTTTTTCTATTCTGCCGGAAAAAATGGAATAAAACGCACCAAATACTTCTCCCATTCGTGCATCTAAAGCTATTAGTAGTGTGCCTTCATATATCGGTGCCAGGCGTGCCAAGGCATCCAGTGTGGGAACACCAATCAAAGGTTTGCCAAGTGCAAATGCCAGTCCTTTCCAGGTTGCTGCACCTATCCGAAGTCCCGTAAATGAGCCTGGACCATGCGAAATGGCAAGTAAATCCAGATCAGATATTGAAAGATCACATTCTTTCAGGAGCCAATCAACAGTATCGATCAGCCTTTCTGAATGCTTTCGCCTGCAATGTACTACAGTTTCAGCCAATAATTCTTCGTCACGAGTCAAGGCTACTGTATTCACTTCGGTAGTTGTATCAGCAGCTAAAATAACAACAGGCAAAATAAGTCATTCCTTATTAATTTTGGGATGATGATTACTCATCATTTCAACAGGTGAAGTATTGTTCGATACGAGTTCCTTCATTTTTTTTCCCGGGCGAAAAGTAACTACTCGCCGTTCGGGAACTGGAACTAATTCACCTGTCCGGGGATTTCTTCCGAGTCGTGAAGCCCGCACTTTTACCTCAAAAATGCCAAAATCCCGCAATTCCCAACGATCACCTTCAGCCAGACCTTCTGCAATGACATCAAAAGCGCCTTCAATGATATCAGCAACATCACTTTGGGTCATATCCAATTTGCTGGCAACCTGGATTACCAGTTCGCGCTTGGTCATTGTCACAGGAATTTTCCCTCCGAATATAAAGAAAATATAGCATTTAAGAAAGATAAAATATTTTCGAAAATGAACAATATGTATAAAACTAATGTAAAGCTGCAATCAATCTGAGAGTATCTACAAGTTGTTTACAGACCATATCTTATGCATGATTGTGTGGTCAAAATCAAGTACTCATAAAGTCAACAAAAAATCATAACGAATACTACAAATAATGATGTTACTAATGCATTATAAATGTAAATCACGCGTCATCACAAGTTGCTTAAAAAATGGCCGAGTGAAAAAATATATCCAGCATATCAATATACAGGAATTAGCCTACATTAAGCCTTTGCTGCTTGGATAAATCGGCAAAGATATCAAAATCGGTGTGTACTTCGCCTATTGAATGCAAAAATAAAGATTCAAAATTGAATTAAATTGAACTAATTGGTTCCAGTTTCTGATTTCAGGCGTAGTTTGCCAATCTTTTTGTTGATTACATTAATTCTGGCAGGGTCTAGATCACGGTACCCAAAACGGACCTCATTATAAAGTTGTATGGTTTCTTGAACTGGTGTCAGGTCAATTCGACCATTCAGCATTTCTGCTGCAAGCTGAACCTCACCGGAAGTTTTACCTTCACATGCAATGCCCAGTTTGCTTAACCGTTTACATAGTTTTCGATATAATTGAATTGCCCGTTGCTGGTCTGCATTCAATTTCCATTTTTTCCCCACGATCTGAATATTACCACTAATCCGGAAGATTAAAAATAATGCAATAATGGTAGCCACACCCATCGCAATTGGTCGAATCAATCGCGCCCGTTCATAAACGACCGAAGCATCTTGGGTGCGTTGTTGTGGGTCACCTGTTCCAGCTATACGTCGAAATAATCCAATAGTAGCATCTTGTATATGCGCCAATTGCAAACCACGATCATACCCTTCGATTTCTCTATACCAAAACATTTGTGCTTTCAACACATTACGTAAAGCTAAAGCACGAATCCTTCCCAACCCCGACGCATACATATCACTGCTGCGCGGCGAAGGATCAAAAATAATCCAGCCATATTCTGGAAAAAGAACTTCTACCCACAAATGTGCCATATTTGCACGAACCGTATAGGAGCGATCGGACTCTTCCCATTCACCACCTCTATAACCACTGACTACCCGTGCAGGAATCCCTTGACTTCTCAACATCAATACCATGGCACTGGCAAAAAGCTCACAATGGCCGCGCCGCAATTGGTTTAGAAAGGCATCAACGGCATTGTTTGGGGGAAGAATGGGAACTTCCAAGGTGTAGAGAAACTCTGCACTGCTGAGCCAGCGTTGAACAACCATCGCTTTGTCGAATACCGTCGGCTGTTCATTCATCAAAGATTCTGCTATAGCAATTGATTCATCGGTAAGATCATGTTCAGTCAACATAAAATAATCTTGAGGGTACATGAATTCCATATAATTAGTATTGCTATTCTGGATATCTTCTAAAGGTATGTCACGAACTTCAGAAACTGCCTCATATGAAATGCGGCGCAAGCCTTTCAGTGAAGCATGAACCGTCAAGTCCCTGTTGTGGTCCCATTCTATATCTACAGAACTGTTGCTTTGCACATCAATCTCACGTACCAGGTGCAAAGCAGGCAAACCTCCTGCCGGAATTTCATTCAGATATATTCTTTGATTTACCAGTCGGGTTTCCGGGCGACGTGCTCGAATCAGATGGTTGAATCGATCACTGCTGGCACCATCTGAAGTCAACGGCTCGTAATGATACATCATTGCACGACGAATCCATTGTGTACCTGTATACTTCGGTAAAGTGGTATTTCGCCAATAAAGCAAGGGTGCTTTTTCGTATTCACCGTTCGGTTCATCAGGAAACTCAACATGCATAACAGGGGTTGGGTCTTCCTGAACAAATGTACCACCAGTAAAATCGATGGATTGACTAAGCCCGGTCTGGGTAAAATAGGAATCCGACCTTCCGAGCATTCCCGCTTCAATCCTGGGTGTTACCATAAAAATAAGCACCGTCACAGCCAAAGTAAATGTGGTAATAAAGAACATAAAGGTCATGAATCCCGGCTCAAAAAACGCTGGTTTCCAGGAACCTTTATTGCCCAACGGCCCAGGCGCCTTGATTTCTTGTGCTATATAACCTTGGCTGTCCAAAATTTCCTGATAGAGGCGTAACGTAGTAAATGCCCATATCGCGCTTATGAAAAACATCATCATGACCAAACCGATAACCGGTTCTGGTGACTGCACACATGCTGCCAAGAGCAGGAAGCAGGCCATGAGAAAAAGGTGGTAATAATTGCGTTCCTGCTTCAGGTGCATGAGGGTATAGGCAATAACATAGATAACCAACATGATGACAGCATCCATGAGATCAAATACAATCGCTGTCATGGGAATAAAGCAACCATAAGCTATGGTGAAAGCACGTGTAAGTGATCGATATCCTGAGAATCTGGCATCAAGACGTTCACCTATCGGCATCAGCAGAAATAGAACCAGGGGTAGCAAGAACATGGGTGCTCCGTAGGCATTTACAGACGCGAGCGATAGAAAGCCCGCAAAAACGAGGGACATGCTGGAGAGACGCAACCCCAAAGCCAATGCACGGTTAGGCATATAAAATCTCCCCGGGATTCAACGCGACCAATTGATGTGCAGGTACCCGGCGTCCCCAATAGTACGCATCAGGCGTAACATATAGCAGACCGACATTTTCACCTTGCAGTTCTTTAATAACATCATTGAACTCGGGGTAATCCAGCTCTAAAACAGGGTTGACTCTTGCCAAGGCTTCCAGAATACGTTTTTGTTGGCCATATCCGTCAGCACCTTCCACCGTATGCGTCGGTGTTACCAAACCGACAGTATATTGTTTCCTGGCAAAAGACACCATCAAGGAGGCGACCAATTCTACTGCTTCTTCAAAATTATTTTCGAATTGTTTCCAAGCGCCAGACTCCGTGAAGTGAGTCATTGGATCGGGATGTCTGGTATCCAGGATAAAAATTATGTGTCTTGTATTGTCTTTTGACATTTGGCGTACCATCCAACCACCCACTCGGGCACTTACCCGCCAGGCAATTCTCCTGAGATCATCCCCATGAACATATTCTCTCAGATCAAAGAATTCATCGCCATCGGGGCTAGCATGGTTTGTTGTAGACCGACCTCCAGGAATTGGCCCAAGCACGTGCGATCTTAACGGTAACACACGAGGATACACCGTGATTTCATGCTCTCCAGAGAATCGCAACCTTCGCTCCATCAAGCCAAATGGAAAACTGGACACCAATTCAAGAGCAGGCAATAAAAAAACACCTCTTTTATTGAAAGCTTGTGAGATATTTAACACCGCTTCTTTTCGTGGAGGCAGTTTAAAAATATATCCAGTAGATGTTCCTTTCTGATCGGCTGACTCTATTCGGATGGAAAATGACGATAACCATTGCTTTTTGTTTAAGACATGGAGTTCCAGATTCAGTGTCTCGCCTTTGTATACATTGGGGGGATTTGTCCTCGTTACTGCAAGTTTTCGCAAGGTAATGCGGGAAATGATGACAGATACGATAAGAAAGCTACACATAGAACCGGCGATGATGTAGAGCAGATTTGATCCCGTATTCCACGCAGCCAACAGAATTGGAAACGCAAATCCAAAAAACACCCACCCCGAGTACATAACCTTGCCATCTGACCGTGATTGCATTTCCTGCATTTGGATTATATTCCTCTGGGCATAACTAAACCGGTACGATCACATTATTGACGATTTCTTCAATTAAACGAACACGTTCCCGAGCGGAGGTGGCCAAATCCATTCCTTTTGATTTCACCAAAATCCGGTGTGCCAAAACAGGTACTGCCATTCGTTTTACATCATCAGGCGTTACATAATCACGTCCTTCTACCAATGCACGTGCCTGACAACATTCATAAAGCGAGAGTGAACCCCGCGGGCTGACCCCCAACTGCACTTGCGGGTGAGATCGGGTACCTTGAATAATGGTCAATATGTATTCTGCAACACTGTCGTCTACAGTAATGTTGCTGACTTCATCTTGCAGTTTCAATAATTCTTCTGTACTTAGTGCCGCTTCCAAAGCACCTACGGCTTTATGCGAGTGGTGCCTGCGCATAATACGAATCTCGTCTTCTGGTGGCGGATATCCTATTTCCACTCTGAGCATAAAACGGTCCAGTTGCGATTCGGGAAGGATGTATGTGCCTTCATATTCAATTGGATTTTGTGTTGCGATAACCATAAAAGGCCTTGGTAACGGGTAGGTAATGCCATCCATTGAAATCTGATACTCGCTCATAGCCTCCAATAAAGCACTTTGAGTTTTGGGAGGTGTTCTATTAACTTCATCGGCCAAAACGATGCTGGCAAAAATGGGCCCTTTACGAAAGACAAAGTCATTAATTTTCGGGTCCAGGACGGAAACCCCCAGGATATCTGAAGGGAGCATATCACTGGTAAATTGTATTCGATTAAACTTACAATCCAGGGACCTGGCGATACCATGCGCAATAGTGGTTTTTCCAATACCGGGTACATCTTCAATAAGCAAATGGCCTCGGGCAATTAAGCCTACAACACAAAGTTTCACTACTTCATGTTTACCAAAAACTACTTTTTCGATATTAGCTATAAGGCGTTGAATTTGCTCCAATGAAGCACCCTCCCAATTTTAAAAATGTCTCGTGCGATCCTGGCATTGCCAAAGGTATAACCATACTAAACAGATCAAACCCAAAAAAAGAATATATGGTTCAAAAAAATCCAATCTCACACAAATCATGATGACCGGCTCATTTTGTTTACAGCCAACGGTCAAACCAATCATCGGCTATTTCTTGTGTTTCAGGAGTAATGCGGTGACCGTCATAATGCCCATAATGCTCAATGGCACTTGACGCACCCAGCAATTTGTACAGATTTCCAGCCAGATTAACGGCCTTCTGGCAACTTTTCGGATTATAAAATTTTGCATCGGATAAACTATTGATTATAAGTAAAGCACTTGGAGCTGCCAATGCAAGGATATGTTCCCAATCGTAGGGATATTGCTTCGATTCAAAATACTGCTGTATTTCCGGCATAAGCCGCAATTCTTCTCGTATCCATCGTTCGGGATTCTTGTCCGTAGCAAATCGGGTAAAACCACAACTGGCGACGCAAGCCAGGACTCTATCATCCATGGCTGATAACAATAACGCATTTGAGGCTCCCAGCCCATGTCCAATCACTCCAATACGTGCTGAATCGATCTTGCTGACCTCGTTGATGGCATCCAATGCGTATTGATGATCTATCAACATTTTACCCCACAGCGAAAGGTGGTGATTGGTTTTATAATAATTGGACGAATCGAAAGCTGAAGATCGATTTAACACCCTTTCGCCTGCTGTGA
The DNA here is from genome assembly GCA_964537975.1 of uncultured Nitrospirales bacterium. GTDB lineage: Bacteria > Hydrogenedentota > Hydrogenedentia > Hydrogenedentales > SCBR16-9 > SCBR16-9. The sequence goes on from CAZIDP010000049.1 coordinate 11,849, forward strand.
TGCAATCCGGTGCCAATGTAGCATATCCCATTTCCGCGTAATGCCGTGCAAACGCCATACGAGGGTCTCCTGACATGCCTGCTGGTTCATCTTTACCTTCTGCTACTTCCTGATGACAACACAAAATAAGGGGAACTTCATCCTTACCAGATGGCAAAAAAAGCCAGGCACTCACCCGGTCCCATTCGTCTACAAAATAATTTACCCGTTGCTGGGTGTAGCCTGGATGATCAATTTCATCTATAACTTTGAATTGCAGGTCTGATTTTCGTTTTGGAAAGGTGCCCAGCATGGATTTGATACTTGATTCAACCTGCTGTCGTTGGGCTACCCATTCTATGGCTGTTTTCAGTTTGAGAAGATCAACAACAGAAGCTTTGGTTTCACTCATTTTTATAATACCCTCAAATCCAAATTAGTCTATCCAAATTCATCACACATTCCAACCTCCTATGTTAGACACTCTTCTATGTTACTTCAAGTTAACTCAGGTTGAAACATATTATTCTGGTGGTTTAAAAATAATACTCTGGCAAACCTTTCATTTTGCAAGGTGTATTTCCTATAATCATCAGGCATTAGCCCCATTATTATAATCAGGATTGAGTGAATATCATAATTCATCATAGAATCATTAATACAGACTCAAAACATTCCGCTATTCCATGACTTTGCCCTGGAGAAAATCATACAAATCATGTCAAAAATGCCACGTGAAGACGAAAAATCGTTGATTGAGCAGTATGAAAAGCTTAAGTCAGAAATACATTACCACAATAATTTGTACCACAACGAGTCAAATCCCGAAATCAGTGATAAGGAATATGATGCGTTGTACGCAAAGCTGGTTGAATTTGAAGATGCCTACCCTGAATACAAAACCTCTGATTCACCAACACAAGTCATCGGGGGGCAACCACAGGCACCATTCAAAACCATCGTACATAAAGTTCCCATGCTGTCCATCGACAACACGTATAATGAAGGTGAATTGCGAGCGTTTGACTCAAGAATACGAAAAGCACTTGGTAGTGATGAAATTCCAGTTTATATAGTAGAGCTTAAAATTGATGGGGTAGCGATATCGTTACATTATGACAATGGGAAGCTGCAACGGGCTGTTACCCGCGGAGACGGTACCCGTGGTGACGACATAACCCGAAATGTGCAAACAATCAAATCTTTGTCTGGACCACTGAAGGACCATTCCTATCCTTCCAGTTTCGAAGTTCGTGGTGAAGTATTTATGCGCGTTGGCGAATTGGAACGAATCAACAAATTGCGCGAAAAAGCCGGACTAGAACCGTACCGGAATACACGTAATACAACCGCGGGAACATTAAAGTTATTGAATCCCTCGGCGGTAGCAAAACGAAAGCTTGAGGTATATCTTTACGATATGCAACTGGAAGATGACGATCTTGCCAACCAGGCGGATCATTTTGAAATATTAAAATTGCTACAGACTTGGGGATTGCCGGTAAACCCTTTTTTTGAACGTTGTGTATCTATTGATGCCGTGATAGACATTTGCCACTCCTGGCAATTAAAGCGCAGAGAATTGGATTTTGAAATTGATGGGATGGTCATCAAGGTCGACTCACCGGTCCAGCGCCGCAAGTTGGGAACAACCGCGAAATCTCCTCGCTGGGTGATTGCGTATAAATTTCCCGCAGAAATAGCTCAAACCCGGCTGCTGGACATTAAAGTACAAGTTGGCAAGTCTGGCGCGCTGACACCTGTAGCAGAAATGGAACCTGTAGCACTTGCGGGTACTATTGTAAAACGTGCCAGCCTCTATAATTTTGAAGATTTGGCAAGGAAAGACCTTCGAATTGGCGATATGGTTGAAGTGCAAAAAGCAGGTGAAATCATACCTCAGGTGCTAAGATATGTTCCTGAATTGCGACCAGCAAATACCTCGCCGGTGCCCATTCCCAAGATATGCCCTGAATGCCAAACTGAAGTTCACCAGGATATCGAGGGTGCATATCTGCGTTGTCTCAACATGGCTTGCCCAGCGCAACTCAAGGAGCGGTTAGAACACTTTGCTTCACGTAAAGCTATGGATATAGATGGCCTGGGACCAGCCATCATAGAACAGCTCGTTGATAAGGAACTTGTCAAGGACTTTTCTGATCTGTATGCTTTAGAGCAGCAGCATGTTGAAAATCTTGAGCGAATGGCGCAAAAATCCGCCGAGAATCTGATTCAGGCTATCAGCAACAGTAAAACACGCGTGCTTAGCCGATTGTTATTTGGTCTGGGCATACGCCATGTAGGAAGCCGCACAGCCGAGATTCTGGCGGCACACTATAAAGTAATAGATGCTTTGATGCTCGCACCCAAAGAAGAATTAAAAGCAATTCATGAAATCGGAGATATCGTAGCAGGCAGCATCGGCGATTTCTTTGCCACACCAGAAAATCAAGAACTTGTGAAACGTTTGCAAGGTGCGGGTGTAAATATGGAGGAACCTGGAAATGATTCGGAAGATATTAACAGCGATACCCCACTACTGCTTTCAGGTAAGACATTTGTCGTGACTGGCACCTTGGAAATGGGAACACGCGATGAAATCCAAACATTAATAAAGAACCTGGGTGGTAAAACAACTGGCAGTGTAAGCAAGAAAACAGACTTCCTTTTGGCAGGAGAAAACGCTGGCTCCAAATTAGAAAAGGCCAATGTGATAGGTGTTCCCGTTCTTGATGAAGCTGAATTTCGTACGATGATCAAAGGGAAGTGATGAGTCAGCACAGAATACAATGCCCCTCCCATCTAAATCAGGAAACCGGTAAAACTTTAATGGGCGAAATACGCAGTATGCCCAAGGGTGTGAGCGAACTGGTTCTGGACTTTGAAGCAACCGACGACATGGACGCACGAGGCGGAGCCTGGTTGATTGAAGCTTCCAGTCACTTACGAAAGCGCAATGTGACTGTGAATATGTCCGGCTATCATGATCGCATCTCAGAAATGCTTCAATTGCTGGAGCCAGCGCTTAATGCCACTGAGGATGGTCAAAAACTTGAACCCAACATGTTTGAAGACCTCGGCGGGGTGGCTCTTTCAGCACTAAAAGAATCGCGTGAATTTTACAATCTAACTGTCGATGCTGTGTACTGGACCTTACTGGCACCATTGGAAGGTAAAGGATTTCGCTGGGGTATCTTTGTTGATGAAGTAAATGAAATGGGCGTCCGTGCAATTCGCATTGTCTGCCTGATGAACTTCCTGCTGGGATTAATTATTTCCATGCTTTCAGCAGCACAGGTGGAAGCATTCGGCGTACAATTATGGGTAGCAGACTTCGTCATGATTGGCTTTGCCCGTGAATTAGCCGCGATCATGACAGCAGTTGTAGTCTCGGCGCGTACTGGCGCAGCCATCGCCGCAGAGCTGGCCACAATGAAGGTACAAGAAGAGATAGACGCATTACGTGGCATGGGATTGAATGTGGCACAGTTTCTGGTAGCACCTAAATTACTGGCACTGATTATAGTCCTGCCCTGTCTGGTAACACTTGGGTTGATCTCGGGGGTTGCAGGCGGCGCATTCTGGGGAGTATTTGTTCTCGGCTTTCAACCTACGATTTGGTTAGACCAAACCCTGAATGCGGCACACATGGATGACCTGATGCAAGGCATGTTAAAAACATTCTTTTTTGCGATAGCCATTGTTATGATCGGTTGTCATAACGGCTTACGAGTAACTGGCGGCTCACGCGGTGTTGGTTTGATGACTACGCGTGCTGTGGTGATGGACATATTCATGTTGATTACCATCGATATAATTTTTGCTGCCATTTTCTATTATATGCTGGACTGACGTTATACATTTTTGCGACAAACTTTGAAGATTATTTTATTTATGAGTACAACCTCCAACAATAAATCTGAATCCAACAATAATGAACCCATAATCCGTGTGGAAAACCTGGTAACCCATTATGGTGATGTCAAGGTACTGGAAGACGTATCAATGGAAGTTTATCCAGGTGAAATATTTGTGATAATTGGCGGAAGTGGTTGTGGTAAGTCAACGTTACTAAAGCACATGTGCGGATTGCTTCGTGCAACATCCGGAAAAATCATATACCAGGGCAAAGACATCGCCAACATGAACGAAGAAGAATTGGCTGATATGCAACAATCTATCGGGATAGCATTCCAATCCAGTGGATTGTTCAACTCTATGACTGTAGGCGCCAATGTTGCCATGCCGCTGGTTGAGTACGGTGATGTCGACAAAACCCTGATAGACCCGATTGTACGATTCAAACTCAGCCTGGTTGGACTGGCTGCCGCGCAACACAAGATGCCCAGTGAACTTTCGGGTGGCATGCGTAAACGGGCGGGACTGGCACGTGCCATTGCCATGGACCCACCGCTCGTATATTTTGATGAACCGTCAGCAGGACTGGACCCAATAATGGCATCAGGGCTGGACAATCTTATATTAAATTTACAGAAACTGTTTGGGATCACCTTTGTTATTGTGACCCACGAATTGGATTCCATACGAATTATCGCTGACCGTATCCTCATGTTGGATTTAGGCAAAGTTATTTTTTGTGGCACATTGGAAGAAGCAGAAAATTCAGAGATTGAAAGAGTCAGACAATTCTTTGAACGACGGCCCGATGAATTCATCTCACAACGCAATGTGTAAGTGTAGTATTAATTTACATTCAATTGATTTTTTAAAAATTGCTGGTTATATTTTCACATCAGACTTAGACGCTCTGGAGTAGGTAAAGGAAAGCAAAAGTGGCGACACCCAAGCAAAAAACAAAAGTCGGTGTTTTTCTGATAACCTGTTTTACCATAATGGTTGTTGGTATTACAGTAATTTCAGGTTATTATGAGGATCCTGGTGATCAGTATTGGCTGGAATTTGACGAGTCAATACTTGGCTTGTATGAAGGCGGTATGGTGGAGTATCTCGGCGTTCCCGTGGGTCGGGTAAGAGAAATATATGTAACCCCAAACCAAAAAGCCCATGTCAGTCTTGCTCTTGATCCCACCAAAGTCACGTTGCACCCAGGCGTAGAAGCGCAATTGGTGTTGTACAGTTTTGCCGCCGGCACGATGGCCATTTCATTGCGGGGCGGTGATCCTAATTTACCCTCATTGACACCCGGGTCTGAAATTCCGGCACGTCCTTCAACAATCACCGCTATCAGTTCGCAGGTTGAAGATATCATGGAAAATATGGCCATTGTTGTTGGGGCGGTAAAAGATGGTCTGGACGGTCTTGAAGAAGGTGAACTGGCTGCATTGATAGACCATGCAAACAAGTTGTTAGGTGAGAGTCACCTGATGGTGGAAGACGGTCGTACCCTCGTCAACAATATCAACCAAACAATAGGTGATGTTCGGGGAGATGTAGCGGCATTCACCAACCTTAGTGTGGACATAAAGGAACTGGCCAATGAAGTAAAGCTGTTAATCACAACAACAACTGGAAAGATCGATCAACTTGACATAGGACAAACCGAACGCAATGCCCAGGAGTTGATGAACAGTATCAATGAGCTTACCCAACGATTAAATAGAACGGTTGATAATTTTGATGACATGTCATCCAATGTATTACATGAAGTTGACAATGTAGAATACACTTTACGCACATCGTTACAGGAGTTGAATGAGGTCTTCGGCAGTATGCGTATGTTGTTGGAAGAATTAAGAACAGACCCTGCATCATTAATTCGCGGGCGTGGCACGGTAAGAGAAAGTCAATAAATTATGCGTAACAATTTCAAGTCAGTGAGCTCTATAATAATCCTGATATTGTTTGTTTCTGGATGTATGACCACCAGAAAGATAGAACCCCTGTCATTCTATACAATCACCCCGAACATACAGGTTGAAACTGGCGAGTCAACGACGGCAACGTTGGGAATCAGACCTTTATTGTCTGCCCGGCCATATAGTCTCGCCATGGCATATCAACGTGATGATCATATTTTAGAATACAGGCACAATACTCAATGGGCCGAACAACCTTCGGCTACAATTACGCGGGCCCTTCGCGATACGCTGATCGCGACCAATCGCTTTGCCGATGTCGGACTGGCAACAGAAATGACCCGGCCTGACTTTTTACTTACTGGTGAGGTACGTAAGTACCATGAGCATATTACAAATGCAACATCCAGTGCGGAGTTGGAAGTTCGCATTGAAATAAGAAGAGCACGTGATGTCGATGTGCTCCTGGCCCATACATTCTACAGCCGTATTCCCATGGAAGAATCCAGCCCGGAGGCATTTACGGCAGCCATCAATAATGCCCTTGAAGAAATGACCGTTGCGCTAAGTGAGAAACTGAAATCGTTGACAATCATGTAAATTTGATACTCTTAAATTCTGGTCTTACACTAAGATATTATTGTATTTACTTATTCCAGAATTCTGCCATTGAGACTTTTTCAGAATTTTCATCGTATAGAGATTCAAATGGTCGTTCTTCATCACCGTGATACAGCAGGCCATCATCGACAGCCAAGGTTTGTTCCACTGAAAGAGGTAGGAATCTACCTTCACCTTGCGCAAAAATTTTACCTTCTGTATTAACGATACTTCCCCTTGCGAGCACCATGCGTCTATGGGCACGCAAAACTTCTCCTATTACAGTGAGTTCTTCTTCCAGCGGTACGCGATTGATATAGCGAACTGTAAGCTCCCCGGTTAAACACATTCTGCCAATAGAACGTGCAGCTGCCCAACCCATACATTCATCAAGGGCGGCAGCAACCACGCCACCATGTACCGCACCCGGGTACCCGCAATGATGGTCTCGAACGGTAAAGGGCATTTTCACGAAGTCATTTTCTACATAGAATCGAGATTGTAACCCTGCCGCATTATCTTCTCCACATACAAAACAAGTCTTTGAATTTGGTAAATATCGTTTTCCATTTTCACACACGAAAGAAGTACTCCTTACACAACCGTAAACGGGGATTAAAAACAGAAACTAAAAAATTCATGCAAGTAAGCATTGAATTCATTGAAAAGGTTAGTACTTATAATACGCCCTAAAATGTAATGTTGCAAATACCAGACTGTTACTGACTTTGTAAGGTGTCTTGCACAATAAATTCGCCCAGTAATAACACTTTCGTTTATGGACATTCCCCTCCAGACGATCACAATCCTACCAAAATGTCATTTCATCCCTTAATTACCACCATTTTGTCGCCACCATTTTAATACAAGAACATATTGAAGTAATCGATTTCAGACCATAGTGCTTTAGTTTCAATAACTTATGATTAGTTATGACTTAATACAACATATTGGCATCAGATTTGCTTAATACAGACATCCTTCAGTTTCGTAACTGGAGAATTGTGCAAGTCTTCCCAACCAACAGGAGAACGAAAGGAACACCCTATGGGCATGGAAAAACACAAAAAAACGTTGATTATCGCGCTGTTCGCGCTACTGCTGCTTGGACCAATGAGCATGGTACTGGCACAGGAAGAAGAGGCTGCTGTCTCACTAGAAATGTTCACGGTAAACAACACTTGGATGTTGGTAGCCACCTTCTTGGTGTTTGTAATGCACCTTGGATTCGCCAGTCTGGAAGCAGGGCTTACCCGAGCCAAGAACACGGTAAACATCTTGTTTAAAAACACCGCAATCATTGCAATAGGTCTTTTGACGTATGCGCTTTGCGGGTTTAACCTGATGTATCCAGGCGATTTCATCTTAGGTGGAGATGCCGGTTTCTTTGGATTCGCCGGATTCGGGCTACTTCCAGGTGATGATGTTGGCATTGGTTACGCTGATGGAGCCTACACCTACTGGACTGACTTTATATTCCAGGCGATGTTTGCCGCAACAGCAGCAACTATTGTGTCAGGTGCCGTTGCAGAACGGATTAAGCTGAGCAGCTTCCTGATTTTCTCGGTGATATATGTAGCCATTTTCTACCCGATTGCAGGCTCTTGGCAGTGGGGTGCAGGCTTCCTGGACAACATGGGATTCTATGATTTTGCCGGTTCCACACTGGTACACTCTGTTGGTGGTTGGGCGGCATTGGCCGGTGTCATCCTGCTTGGGCCCCGTCTTGGTAAATACACTCCGGGTGGTATTCGTGCGATTGAAGGTCACAGCATGCCGCTTGCCACTATTGGAATGTTCTTGCTGTGGCTCGGTTGGTTCGGATTCAATGGTGGTTCCGTGTTGAGTGCCGATCCTGAAGCAGTATCGTATGTATTTGTGACGACGGCACTTGCCGCGGCAGCAGGTATCATGGGTGCCATGGCGACTTCCTGGATTGTCATCAAGAAACCTGACTTGTCCATGACCCTCAACGGCAGCCTGGCCGGTCTTGTAGGAATTACCGCAGGTGCCGACACCGTGGGTATTTTGAGTGCGATTATCATCGGCCTTATCGCCGGTATCGTAGTAGTACTGTCTGTGATTGTACTTGACCGGGCAAAACTGGACGACCCTGTAGGTGCAATTTCCGTTCACTTGGTATGTGGTATCTGGGGTACATTGGCTGTAGGTATCTTCAGCACCAATCCAGAACACAGCATTGTCACCCAGTTTATTGGTGTAATCAGCTACGGTGTATTCTGCTTCATAAGTGCATTTGCTCTCTTTGCGATACTCAAGGCTGCCATCGGAATACGCGTCAGTGAATCCGAAGAAATGCGTGGTCTTGATATTGATGAACACGGCATGGAAGCATACGGTGGGTTCCAAATTTTCACAAGCAGATAATTTCAAACCATCAATTCAATGCTGCAAATGAGTAAATAACAAAAAGCAAGAAGCAAGAAGTTAAATTTTAAAAAAACACCAGAATCTGAAAGGAAAGGAAGCCAATAACAATGAAACTTATCATTGCGTATATACAACCAGACATGCTTAACAGCGTAAAGCAAAGCTTGTTTGAAGCCAAAGTAACTAAAATGTCCGTGACGAACTCTCTGGGATGCGGTCAACAACATGGGTATCATGAAACATATCGTGGCGTTGACGTAGAAGTAAACTTGTTGAAAAAAGTACGTCTAGAAATTGCAGTCAACGATGAATTTATGAAACCCACCATTGACGCTATCATAAAAGGCGCCAAGACCGGGAAAATCGGTGACGGTAAAATCTTTGTACTGGATATGGTGGAATGTATCCGTATCAGAACCGGGGAAGTCGGTAATGCCGCAATCGGGTAAACACCCAGGGCATTCCGGGCAGGATCAGCCTGAATATAAAACCACCAATCAGGTCTATGGTCTCCCTGTATAGAAAGCCCTCCTGAGAGGAAGCGTTCCAAGACGCTTCCCCCATTGCCCAAGGGTAGCGTGCATACTACAAAAGTGTATGCACGCTATCCATTTTTGTTGCCAAGTACATCAGCCAAGTTCATCAGCCAAGTCTATCAGTTATATTATCAGCAACAATCTCTGTTGACTGCGTTTGGCTCATTACCGGATGGGAATATATCGTGTTTGGTTGTTCAATGCCACTTTAACAGTCATCGGAAACGATTCATCAGGTTTGTCTAACCGGAATAGAATCTCTTGTGATTCTCCAGGCAAAATGCTTAAAGATGCTTGATGTGGCAATACCCCTGTTGCGTCAGGGTGTAATTCTGTCCAATTGCGTGGTGGTAAAATGGTCGATGCATACCCAATTTGCGGTAAAGCGCTGTCATTATTTACGGTAACCTGAATGTATCTCTCACCACTACGCGCCACTGTCACAGAAAATGGTTCTTCCGAAGGGTCCAATACGGTTCGCAAAATTTCGCCCTTGTGCTCAATGGTTGCGATAGCAGCCAAACGCTCCACCTTCACTTCTGAATAATTTTCTACAGACAACACCCAGCGTTGAAATGCACCAGGTGCAAGTTGAAAATACAACATGGAATCTTCAAGTTCAAACGCCTCCGGTGCATAGAGCCGCACAATACCCTGTATGGTTTCATTTAAACGCAAATTGCCGACCACCACTTCCAACTGAGGCTGATCAGAATTACCCGTTTCTGCTAATCGCAATGCGACAGGCACCATGCGCCGGGGCACTCCTTCTGCGTGGCGCCAATATTGAATCGGTATTGTTTCGTTAAAATACACCGAACTTAATGCCAAGGGCCCGATACTGCCTCGCACCATCGTGGAAGCAGGCAAGACCCATTGCTGTAGCATGCGGTTGGACTCCAGCCTGAGTGAAAACGTATTACTATTGTGAAATTGTGTTTGTGAAGGCGCTTCGTAATTATCAGCGACACTAAAAGCGGTAACGGGCATGGCCATTCGGACATCTACATCTGCCGCATTTCCATGTGCTTCCCATAATCGCAGGTTGATGCCATCCAGAGAAGAAATTCTACCCATGGTGTTGTAACCTGCGGGCTTTAATGCTCCAACCATAACCGAATTGTCTGGATTTTCAAGAGCCATAAACTCCATATGGGTTGGCAAATGTCCATCTTGTATTGGTACTGACAATGCTGAAAGTGACACATTATGATTTGCCGATTCACGTACAACCGCGCCACCGCGCCAATTTCCTCTATACGGATAAACAGAAAAATTAAACTCTGCTGAATTTGTTGATGGAATAAATGGTTCAGGAGCAAATGCATTATCCAGCATTCCTAACGCAAGCACCAGTGTATCGTCTGATTCCAAAGAAGCGAGGTGGGTGCCTTGGAACAGGAGTGCCAGACCAGGTGCGTCTTCAGGCATTTGAAAACGAGCGGTCGGGTCATTTGTTCCATCAATGACAAACCCACCATCAGAAATGAGGTATTCAGCCATATCCTGAAGTGATGTACGCACATCTGCCGGGCGGTTACCACCTATGAACAGGACCGGTGAACTTTTCCCTGGATTACTGGCAGGCAGTTGAAGACTTTTGAGCAGCAGCTCATTACGACGCAGGCGCAAAATTTGCTCTCTCTCAATTTCTGGCAATTTAGAGATTATTTCGGCGGTATAAGAATTTACAGATGCATTCCCAACTGTGATAAAAAGTGACGCTCCTAACATTAATTCATTTACATGTTCTGTAACTTGAGTCGAGTCTGTCCAGAGAAAATCTGGCTTGGGTAAATTGTCTGGCAATACAACAGCAGGAACACCACGACGCGCCAGGGCTTCAATGAGTACTTCCGTTTCCTGAATGTAATCACCTTCATCGGGAACCACCAGCACAACAGGCCCAAGCGGCAAAATGGTATTATCAAGCCCAACCAATACATCATTCACCCCCACCGCCACCCAGCCATATGCTGGTTGTAGTGTATTACCGGAAATGTTTTCGGTATCACTCAGACGAAAATCCAATTTACCCAAACTTTTTCCACCGACGACAAAACCTTGCCGTTCTCCATACACTGGAGCGACAGGTGCATTAGAAATGTTGTTCCGAGGTTGAAAAGTTGCAAGCAACAAGAAATCATTTGCTGGAATGGATTCTATGCGAACCTGGCATTCAAGATTCGAAGCCGTTTTATGGAGTGTATATGTGCGATATAGGGTACCGCCAAGTAAGGGCTGACGAATCTGGAGCTTCTGAAACACTGTACTCGTTTCCAGGATTGCGCTTTGTACTTGCTCTGGCCTTCGGGGCACGCCATTTGCCAACAGAGCCGTTTGCGACAATGTTTGAGGAATGGCCAAGATTTGATTTGAGGTACCCACCAGATGTTCTGTATTATCAGCCAGACTGACAACACTCATAATGTCGCCTGAACCGGAATGTATTCGCACCCTGACATGCTCATTTTCCAACACAACATTTTCAGAGACTTGCACACTCCTCTGAAGCGTGTTAGCCGCATCATCAGGTGTTGCATAATATACACGGTAACCAAGAGCTGGAACATGCTCAGCGGCTATAGCCAAGTTACCGTTTTCAGAATCCATAACTGCTGACACAGCTTTACCCAAATCGTCGTTTACCTTCCAGGTTGTGACTCCGGCAGGCAAATCGCGAACATACACGGTTCCACTTCTTTCCCACAGCGATGAATTGAATACGACAATGGCCTGAATGTTATCGTTCAAATCCTGAGCATTGGAAGAAGTATTAATTTGATCAGCTAGAAAATTTATTGAACTGGACAACACCTCATCACTGATAACTGCAGCAGTCCGCAATCCATTCAGCATTTCCAACACATGCTGTTGCATTTCAGGATTGCTTTCATTCGGTAACTCAGCCAGATGGATCAAAAGCCGCCACACAAAATCCATCTCTTTTGCCGGATAGTCCGCACCAGTAAAACCAGCCACTACAGCCCAAGTTTCAGCTTGAACTGCTTGTGCCTCCACTGCGGCATGCGTTTGCAAGTGCTGGTGGTTCCGCAGCAATTCAACCGGACGTGCCAAGGTCAATCTTCTATTGACATACGGCAACGTATCCAATACCAACGCCTGAATATTCAGAATATCTGCAAAAAACTGCTGCTCTCCATTTCCGTGAAGTACAACCGATGGCATACTGCGCAGCAAAGTTGCCGCATTGTTTTGAAGATGCGGGTCGGGTGGCATTAATACACTTTGATTTAAGAACACATCTGTTTCTATATCAAGACTGGCCAGTTCACGGCGTTGCAGTTTGACCTGATCAAGCAAGACTTGTGCTTCTTCAGATAGATTTGTCTTTTGCTTGCGACGGTGTAAGATTTGGCTACCATCCGGGCCAACTACCCTTTGCAAAGGAGCCAGACCTGGTTGATAGAATGTGCTGACAACGCCATCCTGTTGGATCAAGTTCAACCATTGCGGCTGTTGCCAGGCCAAACCGGGTAGACTGTACGCTCCAATACCACCGGACTCACTGGCATGCAACAAATCACGGTTTCCAAGTTGACCATAAACTAAAGAACGCCACAGTGTTTCAGGACCAGCCCAACGAGGATCAACCAGTCCGTAATTGCTCAGTACTCCAATTCTTCCATCTGACATGCCATCACGTAAAGCAGCCCAATGCTCCGGATACATCAAGTAGGCAGGCAACCATTCTGTCATAGCGCCTAATTGGAAACCGTAGGCAGATTCTTCTCTCGCTAAGACAAGCTGGCGTGTTATAGCACGAATTCGTTGTTCGACTTCAGTTTCATCCTGGTTGTCTGTATGAAAATCATAGCCTGTAACCACATATACCCGACCAGGAGCCGTCGGAATCAGGGCATTTATAGTCGTTGCAAATTCAACTTGTGCGCCATCATGTTCAAGCATAATATCTATAGGAACTGCCAAACCCGGCACAGCATTTGTTAATGGAAGGGGTAATATAAGATCAAAAATTTCCGCAGCAGGCAATGCATCTATTTCGCCCTCAACCGGGTTCAATGTATCGTTTCCCACAATAGCACGATACAATACCGGCATGGAATCTCTCGTACCAGCATAAAATAATGAAAGCGCAACATCTTGCCGGATATCGTCTTGCAGGCCACTGAAAGTACCTGTACTGCGGAGGCGTGGCACGTAATAAAGAGCATCTTGATTGTTGGTCGGTTGCAAACGCAGACCGATTTCATATCCGCTTTGTGTCTCCAGGAGGGCTTTGCGTTCGTGCTGTATTGCAGCCAATTCTCTTGGCGACACATTCATTAGCGTTGCTTGATCCGCAAAATTCAAGAAAGGAATCTGAAATAAAAATAAATTCATACCTGCTCGGAACCGTAAAACAAACTGCTGCACTCCCAGTTGTTCAGGTGGTCCAGGGTGCACATCGCGTACGCGCTGTCCATTGAACCAGGCACGGGCACCAAAAGGGGTCTGCAAATTTACAAGTACAAGCGTGTCAACTTCTGCCTCGGCATAAAAAGCCGCAAATGCAACACCTTCCTCTTCCTCGGGAAAAAAGGGAGCCAGGTCAAGTGATGCAGACTGCACACCAGCACGTTGCCAAAACACACCTCCCTCGCCACTTGGAATGCGCAGCAAATGTTGTGGTCTTAGCACTGCTACACCACCAGCAGAAAGCATATAATCATTGTCGCCCAGGGTAGCAACTTCAGATTCGATTGCCGTACGCACACCACCAGGAATATCAGACTCAAATGGACCACAAACCATCCAATGCCTGACATAGCCTCGCTCAATAATGGTCTGCAAGTTTTCTTGTGTGAAGGCTGTAAATGGTTCAACAAGTAACAGGATTAAAAAAGTAACTATATAACCTGATCGGTGGTAATTGTAGTGTTTAAAAAGATAAGGTTGCCTAGTTTTGTTCATTGTTCACCCGATGCTGTAATACCATCAAAATCTACAAGCATAATAAGAGCAGGAGCATTATTTACTAAAATTCCAGTTCGTCTTGCCATTCTTGTGGCAATGTAATCCGGGTATCAGGAAAGTTTCTTTCGTCTTCACGAATTATGATTTCATACAAACCTTCTGTATATTGTGTGATACTGACCGGATAATCTTGTGTACTTTGCAGGACATAGGACTCCAGTGCGTATACCTGTGGCAAATAATGGGACAATGGCGCATCCAGGTATAGCTCAAGACGAAGTTTCCCTGATTCCGATGTGTCTACACGGTATTCTATCGGCGAAAATGTTGCAGCATGAAGTGGCAATATGGCCGTTATGGGGCTGGCACTTGAAAAAGGGGTGTCATATTGTAAAGCTTTGGCAGGTTGGTATGGTGCTTTCCGGTAATACTGCAAATCAGGAAACATGAGATATGAAGAAGAAATAGCCTCTTCTTTCGTCCTGTCTGAGATGGCATGCTGTAATGAACGAACCCAAACTCCAGCAACACGCCAGTGGTGAATTGTTTGTATTTGTAAAACGAAAAAAACAACACAGAGTAATGTGGTTAGAAATACTACGGGTCGCCGCCATTTATGGTGTTGCATGATACGGTAACACAAAGCAGAAAAAGCGACAGCAGCCAACGCAATAGACAGGAACAAATTGCCACCACCAACCATATGAACCCAGTCAACACTGCGATCCAACGGTGCCAACCGAAAAACTAACACAGCAAGCAAGGTCAGATTCAATTCACGACACTGTGTTCTGAGTAGAATCGCAAGAATGAATCCAATCGTTATCAGTGCACTCAACCAACCAAAGATAGGATTTTCTAAAAACAGCGCTGCTGTTTCTGGCAACAGACCAATTGGATACAGTATCAGAATCAGGCTGCCAAATCGCTGTCCGGGAGAGACTGTCCATGACAACCAGGATTCATACCACCAAGCGAACGAAAACAGAAATAACAGCAGGAACACTGCCAGCCAACGGTGTACAGGAACAGTCCTTTCAGTATAGTTCAGCCACCAGAAAAGCAATAATACACCCAATAACGGCAGACAGACTGGTGTAAGAAAAACAGTAATTATGAACGAAGCAACCGCACCCCATATCCATCGGTATGTCCTATGGTATTTGGCAGCGGTAAAAAGAGTCAATGTTAGCAGTACGAAAAAGGCAGGGATCAAATCCAGGGCGCCAGTAGCCTGCAAAACAGACTCACTTTTCAATGGATGTGCCATTGTCAATACGGCGGACAATGAACCAAGCCACCAAGGTCCCCCCAGGACAAATCGTGTGAGATAAAAGATACAAACCATGCAGCCATACAGTACCACCAGATTAAAGAGGAAATATCCAGGGTACAAATTGCCGAATATGGTGGTTTGTATTCGAATTAAGAGCATCGACCAGACTGGAAGACCAGCAACATCACCTGACATCAGGATATAATCACGCCCAAGTGGATGTAACCAAAAACCATAAACATATACAATCAGCAAGTATAAAACCATTGCTGAGAGAAAATATGACGGCCTGTCCTTCGGGTGACCCCCAACACCAGAGTTTAAAGGAGTTATTTCTTCATTCATGACTGCCAAGTCTAATGACTTTGTACTTCAGATTCAATCAGGTGCTGTGTACAGCTTTAGGGAAGCTGTAATTACGTCCACTAATTTAGACTTGCGTAAGCTAATCTCCATCACTCACAGGTACATTTATCTGTGTTATCGAGCTGGAAACAATCGCATCAATGACCTGGCAAATATTTCATGCCCTCGCTCATCTGGATGGTTAATTGAGTTGGCCAGTAAACTTACATGTGGAATACCCCGACGCCACAATGTGACCCATTCTTCTGCGGCATCAGCATATGCGACGTCATTCTCTGCTGCCAACTCACGTAATGCATGCACATAAGGTCGGGGATCACTCAACGGACGGAGTGTGGGTATTGGCATCCAATCAGGGCGTACCAGATGGGGTGTGATAAAAATTATTTCGGCACCTGCTTCTCGTAAAACCTGCAACATCCAATTATAATGTTGCTTTGTCTGAGATGGATGCATTCCACCATCATTGACAAAATTCACCGTTACCAGGTCTGGTCGCCTGGCTATAACATCCCGTTGAAAATCATATTCACCATTTCTTGGTGCATTCATATATTGAACGCTGTTGGCGCCAGGCCAGGCTGCTGAATGCAATGTAATGTTTGAATTGGGAAAACGTTCTTGCAACAACCGTAAAAACACATGCTGATACCATTTATCAGGGTCATTTTGCACCCCACCACCATGGGTGACACTATCCCCCCAGGCAACAATTGTTACCGGTTCGCCATTTCGCAGTTTAGCCAGGGTACGTGGTAACAACGTTTCTGCAAATGGCATTGCACGTGGAGGATAACTGTCGTTTCCATATCCAAGGGGAAACAGATTCTCCTGGGTTAATCTATCTATTACACCCGATTGCCAGACATTGCACACGACAATGACTTCATCATTGGTGGCTGGTGGTAATACAACACCGAGTCCAGGCCTTCCCTGAAGCACACGTACAGCACCTTGCGCATTGATAACGATACTGTCCAGTCGATTTGGCCTGTACTTATAATCAACAAATACCGCCTGCCCAGGCCCGATACGGCCCCCTTCCATACGCCCAAAAGTACCCCATTCCCGATCCAGCAGGTAATCAACACCATATGTGAAGCCGGTGCCTGGGCCTTCACTAGATTTTATTCGCACACTGTTTTGAACCAATGCTCCGGTAGCAGTGCATTCTTGCGTGATCAATGTGTTCAATCGGTTCCCCCGACGCCACCCCCCCGCATTCTGGTCATATGGCAATACGACGTTGTGTGCTTCATCGGAAATACTGATTGTTTCAACTGGAGAAATCGTTATAAATACCGGTTCATCCAATTTTATTGTTTTATCAGGAGTACTCATTTCTCCTGGGCCCACTTGTACAGTCCAAGCATCCTGCATACTGACCGGCATAGCGTTGCCTGGCACAGGAACATCGTTTGCCGCGAACATTAACATCATACAACCCGCCCAAAACATAATGATTTACCCCCGATTCAGACATTTAAGCAAAAGTCTTTATGTTCATCATTCTTAATATGTAATTATAATTTGATTGAAAATTTTAGAAACGCAGTAAGATTGTTAGCAAGAATATATACTATTTTTATCAACCGTTGACAATACCCGTATCAATCTGCCGATTACGATTCAGCATGCAAAGCCGACAAGTGTTTTAATACTTCCGGTAATGTCTTTCCTGAAGGACCTTGCACAAAAATATCGGTAACGCTGTTGGTCAGCACTGTAGTCTCCAGATTATATTCGATGATATTTGCTCCGTTCTGTTTTGCGATGTAGGGAAAATCTGCGGCAGGGAAGACCGTGGCCGAAGTCCCGATGACCAACAATGTATCGCACTCCTGAATCAGAATTTCGGACTCTAGAACGGCATAGGATGGCAACATTTCACCGAAGAGAATTACATCAGGTTTCATGAGTCCACCACAAGTACACCGAGGAGCAGTATTGAGTGGGAGATTCAGGTTGAGTGGTTTGCGGGTATGGCATTGCAGACAAGACAAGCGCCCCGCGTTACCATGAAATTCAATCACATGAGAGTTCCCGGCATCCTGGTGTAAGTTGTCAATGTTTTGTGTTATTACACCTTTCAGATATCCCAGGTTCTCCAATGCAGCCAAACTCGCGTGCCCAGGGTTCGGTTTGACACCTTTAAGCATCCCTCCCAGCTCATACCAGAATTTCCAGACTTCATCTGGATTGTGAAGATAAGCTTCCAGCGTTGCATATTTTTCAGGAGGGTACTTTTTCCATATACCATTTACACTTCTGAAGTCCGGTATACCACTTTCTACTGATATACCCGCGCCAGTCAATGCGATAACATGTCTGGCACATTTGAGCATTTCAGCAGCATTTTGAATTGCTGTGTTCGGCATGGGTAAGTCTCATTCAAGTTGTCATCTATTTCCCAATTAAGCAGTATTGGGCAGTATTTCCTTACAGCCATTCAGATAGGGCTGGAGGGCTGCTGGAATGCGTACAGTGCCATCTTCCTGCTGCCCATTTTCAAGCAAGGCAACAACAGTTCGGCCAACTGCAAGCCCGGAGCCATTCAGCGTATGTACAAATTCCGGTTTCTTGTCCCGTTTGAACCGTATATTCGCACGCCGTGCCTGAAAATCAGTGAAATTACTACACGAACTTATTTCGCGGTACGTATCCTGGCCGGGAAGCCATACTTCCAAATCATACGTTTTTGCAGCAGAAAATCCCAAGTCACCTGTACATAGTGCAACAACACGATAGGGTAATTCCAGACGTTGCAGAATCGTTTCCGCATCACGGGTTAATTGTTCCAGGGCATCCCAGGATTCTTCCGGGCGTGCAAGCTGAACCAGTTCTACTTTGTTAAACTGATGTTGCCGAATCATTCCCCGTGTATCTTTCCCATGTGATCCTGCTTCACTCCTGAAACACGGAGTGTATGCTGTATATTTGATGGGCAACTGGGCATCAGTAAGAATTTCATCACGGTGAATATTGGTCACAGGAACTTCCGCAGTAGGAATCAACCATAAATCCTGCTCTTGTACATGAAAACTGTCGGCTGTAAACTTGGGTAACTGTCCCGTACCCAACATACTGGTGGAATTCACCAGGAATGGTGGTAATACTTCAGTATACCCATGTATTTCGGTATGAATATCCAGCATAAAATTGATGAGTGCACGTTCCAGCTTGGCACCAACACCAACAGCAAGATTAAACCGGGCGCCCGTAATCTTGGCAGCACGCTCGAAGTCCATGATTCCCAAGTTTTCACCAAGTGATACATGATCTTTAACTTCAAAGTCGAACTTTGGAATTTCGCCCCAGCTTCTGAGCACCTGATTGGCGCTTTCATCCACCCCATCCGGTACCGTAGAATCCGGCAAATTGGGAATGGCCAGCATCATTTCATCGCGTTGCGCGTCGACATGCCGAATCTGCTCTTCCAGCGTTTTAATGCCAACACTGACATCCTTCATCACGGCAAGCAATTCATCACAGCAAACTGTGTTTTTTTTGCGCTGGGCAATTTCCTGAGAGGTCTTGTTTTGTTCGGCACGTAATTGCTCCATCTGATGAACCAGGGTGCGCCGTTGTTCATCAATCACGAGGATTCGGTCAAGATAAAATTCGCCACCACGCCGTTGCAATGCCTTTTTAACCGCTTCAAAATCATCACGAAGTAATTTTATATCCAACATTTTGTTTTATCCGATCATACACATACAATATGGTTATCAAGAAAAGCGAATGACATGTCACATATTAATCATATGCGCCATGCACATAACATTATCAATTATTTTGTATTTTTGTTATCAGGATTGTAGCTACAGATTTTTATGAATGGTTCAACATTAATACGTATCCGGTCCATGCAACAAGTTTAATAGTCGTTCCAATTCATTATTATCAAAATACTGTATTTCGATTTTACCGCCACCCTGTGGCTGGGCACGCAAGGCAACTTTTGTTCCAAGCGTACGCCGCAGACGATCTTCAATTGCGAGGATATTGGGGTCTCTTGAAGCTGCAGGTTTGGAGGAAGAAGCTGGCTTTTTCAGTTCCGCGATAAGCTTTTCTGTCTGCCTTACCGACAGCTCTGATTCCCGAATTTTTCTGGCAATAGCAAGTTGTGTTTCCACTTTGTCAATACCAAGCAAAGCACGGGCGTGCCCCATAGACAACGAGCCATCAGCAACATAATCCTGTACCAGATTGGGTAAGTTTAATAAACGCAACGAATTGGCCACAGTAGCACGTTTTTTTCCAACCTGGTCTGCCAGGTCTTCCTGCGTCCAGGCAAATTCGTCCATTAACAGTCGGTAAGCACGCGCTGTTTCAATCGCGTTCAAGTCCTCTCGCTGGATATTTTCGATTAAACCCAACTTTAACATGTCACGGTCTGATACTTCCCGGCAAATGACAGGTATTCGCTCCAAATCAACCATGATGCTGGCTCGCACTCGGCGTTCACCACTGATGATCTCATAACGATCATTTACCCGGCGTACCAATACCGGCTCCTGGATGCCATCTTGCTTTATTGAAGCTGCCAGCTCTTCCAATGATTCCTCATTAAAAACTTGCCGTGGTTGTCCCGGATTTTGTTCCAGCAGACGTGGATCGAGTTCAAGCAATACAGAACCATCGGACAGGGCTGTGGGCATTTCCGGTTGCGTCAAACCACGTTGTAGCATGTCACCGGACGGCATGTTCCCATTATCGGTGTTGCTTCTGTTAATCAGAGCACCCAAACCTCTTCCCAAAGCTTTCTTTCCGGCATTAGCCACGTGATAATAACTCCCTGGCAAGTAATTGATATGCCTTTGCCCCCGACGATTTGTTGTCATAAACTATAATTGGCTGGCCAAAGCTGGGCGCTTCGCCCAAAGTTACATTTCTTGGAATAATAGTTTTAAATACTTTGTCGCCAAGATGACCACGAACATCATCCATAACCTGACGACACAAATTGGTATGCTGAAACATGGTCAGCAAGACACCACTTACCTGTAAGTCTGGGTTTAAATTGTCACGCACGAGGATAATTGTGTTTAGAAGCTCACTTAAACCTTCCAATGCATAATATTCGCATTGCAAGGTAATGAGTACGCCGTCTGCGGCTACCAACCCATTTAATGTTAACAAGCTGAGTGATGGAGGACAATCAACAAAAATATATTCGTACTCATTGCGTAAATGGGCAATGTTGTCACGCAGCTTGAATTCCCGGCGTTCCATGTCGACCAATTCAACTTCTGCCCCAACCAAGTCACGATTTGAAGGAATAAGTTCCAGTCCTTCCATAGAGGTTGCTGTTTTGACTTCATCAGGCGAACTATTGTTTATCATAATGTCATACAAGCTTTTTGGCAGGGAATTTTTATCTACACCGCAACCTTGCGTTGCATTCCCCTGCGGGTCCAGATCGATCAGCAACGTTTTTCGGCCCAATGCTGCGATGCATGCCGACAAATTTACAGCTGTAGTAGTTTTACCAACGCCACCCTTTTGATTGGCAATGGCGATAATACGTCCCATAATTTTTTCCCCTGAAGGATCGGGATTCATGCCCCACCAAAATGCGTATGATACGTTTCACCGAAGTACAAGTCAATAATTCCATATAAAATAGATCAATTTATTGATAATAAAACAACATCTGGAAGAATATCCAACCACGTTCAGACACCAAATTGTTTCAAATGATGTTCAAAATGCCGTATGTGTATTTGCTCCCAGCCATCTACACCCAGATCACCGAACAAAGGATGTGGAGCAGGAACGAATTCATCTGCCTGTACCAGATTCAGGTAATCAAGCAATAATGCATGAAAACTTTCGATATCGCCTTGTTCTTGCTGGGTAGCACGAAACATGGTGGCAGGCATTTTTACATTTTTTGGGATTGGCAACCAACCCCTGATCATCAGGGGCCGAAATAATCGGGTAGTAAACCAATTTCCAACAAATGGCACCGACTTGGAACGCCCCATTGAATGCCTCACAATCCATATTAAGTGATTTATCAATTGTTCCTTGTTAAGTTTACCCCATTTGGGCTTGGCATTTTCTGGAATCGTCTGCAACCGGCGAATTAAAGATTCTACATAATCCATGTCAAGATGCTTCATTCGATATATCCAATAACCGACCTTAACAAAAAAGTTTCCCAACACACTCACCCAAACTTACCGGAGTTATAGTATAACTTGTTTCAGGTACCAATATATAGCAGCAATCAAACACCTGCCAAACGCCTTGCTGTTGGTTTTCTATTATCAATGAAAACCATATTGATTCAAAAATTGATTCCAGAATCAGCTATCGAGACCTAAATAATACCAAAATGTAGGATTTGAGAGTATGCATAAGGAATGATTACGATGATAATATCGTTAACTGATGTGGTTATTTACACTTAACTGTAAAGCTATATGCATTTTGTAACATTTTTCTTGACTTTTTCGCCTGATGCCATGTATCATACGAAACGGAATGAAAACATAATCCGGGCAATATGCAATGCTGGAAACAAAAATGCCAAGTTCCAGCCTTCAATTGATAATCATGACGGGCATATCATTGTTGTAGCATCCTCCTTGGGATGAAATTGAGTGGAACGCTCAAATCATTATTATGACTATAAATAGTGCTGAGTCCGGCCCAACCTGTAAGGAATCCAATCGTGTCCATAAGAGAAATATCACAAGATGGGCTATATGAACCATCAACCGAACACGATGCTTGTGGTATCGGCTTTCTAGTGAATGTTGATGGAAAGCGTGATCATACTGTAATCACCAATGGACTCAAGATTCTGGTGAACTTAACACACCGTGGTGCTTGTGGATGCGATCCGGAAACTGGAGATGGATGTGGAATATTGATTCAAATGCCACATCGTTTTTTTCAAGAAGAAGCTGAAAAATTAAAATTTGAGCTTCCGGAACCTGGCGAATACGGTGTCGGCATGGTTTTTCTGCCACAAGAAGCCAGTACCCGTGAATATTGCATGCAATTAATGAATAAGACGATCGAAGCAGAAGGTCAGACTTTACTTGGATGGCGTGATGTTCCCCGCAATTCAGATACGATTGGCTGGTTAGCACGTGAATCTGAACCGGTTATTAAGCAGTTTTTTATAAAACGGGCTCCCGGG
>CAZIDP010000050.1:0-9421 GCA_964537975.1 uncultured Nitrospirales bacterium
TTACAGTTTTTTTGTAGTTATTAACCCCTAAAAGTCATATAGCCCGGCTATACATCGTAAAATGTGAACCGGGCCAGCTTTATCATTGGATATTATAAGATAATTTTCAGTTACTATTTCATGTGGCTTTATTGAACTTGCTTGACCATTGGAGCGACGTCCCGGATTAACCGGGCTACAGGAATGCCCAACGATTCAAGTTTTTCGATTTTTACTGCCGCGGTGTCGTCTTCACCACCTACGATTGCACCCGCATGCCCCATGCGACGTCCTGGTGGTGCTGTAAGTCCTGCGACAAAACCGACTACTTTTTTGGTCATGTGCTTGCTGATATATTCTGCTGCCAACACTTCGTCCTGACCTCCGATTTCACCTACCATAACAATAATGTCTGTTTCGGGGTCTTCCTCAAAGAGTGGTAGCAAGTCAATGAACTTACTGCCGATAACTGGATCGCCACCAATTCCAATACAGGTAGATTGTCCCAAGCCCGCATCGGTCAGCTCTTTAACAATTTCATAAGTAAGGGTGCCACTGCGCGAAATAACCCCAACACGGCCAGGTGTGTGAATACTGCCGGGCATAATGCCTATCTTGCAGGCCTCAGGAGTAATCAGGCCAGGGCAATTCGGCCCAATCATGCGGATACCCCTGGATTGAAGGACTTCATATGCTTCCAACACATCCAGGGTGGGGATGCCTTCAGTGATGGTAACCAACAGCTTGATGTTGCTTTCAGCCGCTTCTAGCATGGCATCTCTGGCAAATTTAGCAGGAACATAGATAACGGATACATCGGCACCGGTAGCTGATACCGCTTCAGGAACCGAGTTATATACTGGTACTCCATGAACTTCCTGACCCGCTTTGCCTGGTGTAACTCCGCCTACAATCTTGGTGCCATACTCCAGCATCTGGCCAGTGTGGAAAGAACCGTCGCGCCCAGTAATACCTTGGACTATAACTTTGGTTTCTGCATTTATTAATATACTCATACCACACCTCCAATTTCTGCGGCCTTGGTAGCACCTTCTTCCAGCGTATCAGCAGTCAATAGCTCTGTCCCTTCCAGTAAAGCCTGGCCTTCAGCCTGATTGGTACCAATCAGTCGAATTATGATGGGCACATTAACTTCCAGTTCATCCAGTGATGTAAGAATGCCTCTGGCAATATCGTCACACCGGGTGATACCGCCAAAAATATTGATCAGTATCACCTTGACTTCAGGGTCTTTCAAGATAGTTTGAAATGCTGCCACGACTTTCTTTGGGTCTGAACTGCCGCCAACATCCAGGAAATTCGCAGGTTCACCCCCAAAATGTTTGATGGTGTCCATAGTTGCCATAGCCAGTCCTGCGCCATTTACCATGCAACCGATCCGGCCTTCCAAGCGGATAAAACTCAATCCGACGGCCTTGGCTTTGAGTTCATCCGGGTCTTCTGCATCCATATCACGGAGAGTTTCCAGCTCCGGGTGCCGGAACAAAGCGTTGTCGTCGAGCAATACTTTAGCATCAAGGGCGATGACCTTGCCTGCATCATCAACGATAAGGGGATTGATTTCAATCAAAGCGCAGTCCTTCTCGACAAATAGCCGGGCCATCCGTGACATGATGGCAGCCGCTTGTTCTGCCTGGGATGCATCTGGAAACAGCTTTTTCGCAAAGGGCAATGCTTTAGCGCGGGGCAAGTCATGCAATTCATTTACAAGGCATGCCAGGCGTACAATTTTTTCTGGATTGGTCTTGGCGGTTTCTTCAATATCAACGCCACCATCCGCACAGCCTATAAAAATAATTTCTCGCGTTCCCCTGTCAATGAGAATACTTAAATACACCTCGGTAGCAATGTTGACTGCTTGAGTCAGCAAAACTATACGTACAGGCAAGTCTTTTATTGTAAGCCCCAGAATCTGTTCTGTAGTCGGTGCTATCTGTTCGATATCGTCCACAAGTTTCACACCACCAGCCTTGCCACGGCCACCAACATGCACCTGCGCTTTAATAACTACGGGTAATCCCAGTGATTCAGCAATGGTACGGGCTTGCGTCGGTGTAGAAGCGACGTTGCCCGGTGTTATAGGGATTCCAAAGGTTTCGAATAGCCCTTTTGCCTGGTATTCATGAATTTTCATACATAAGTTCCTGTCCAGTTTCACAATCAAATAAAAAAAATTGTATCGGAAATGAGTTATATACAGATCGCTCATGCGAGAAGCAAATCAGGAATTCCCCTCCCACACACCATAAGTATTACCCCAAGTTATAACGATAACCTTATAAGAATATCAAGACATTCCCGTATTACGTATTTTTGTGGAAGGGTCTACAGAAAGGCTGGGACGCATCTTGCCAGGTCAAGCGTATGTTGAAATTGAATCATGTTCCGCCAACGGTTTGCTTTTGGATTGACTTTCGATATTCACGCGGTGATAGCCCAACCACTCGGCTGAAAACACGGGAAAAATGGTATTCATCTACGAGGCCAACTTGCGGAGCTATGTTTTTTATGGGAAGAGGGGTATTGCCCAGTAAGTTTTTTGCATTTTGTACTCGAATTTGCCGCAGATAGGCCATTGGAGAAATACCGGTCTCATTTTTAAACTTTCGAACAAAGTGATATTTGGTGATTCCGATAGCTTTTGCCAAATCATCTAATGTCAATTGCTCTGCAAGATGCTCTTGCAAGTAACGGCGTAAACGTATTTCAAGTTGCTCGTCTGCCGGTATATGTGAATTATGGAACTCATATAAAATCATTTCCAATGCAATCTGGATAATATGCTGATCCTGGCGTATCTTGGGTGGCGTGATTTCATACATCCAACGCGCCAACGTCTGGATACGTCCCAATACATCGCGGCCTTTTCGAGGCCAGGTTTTTACCTCCTCATCATTTTCTTGGGTCCAGGCAAAGAATATGGATTCTAATGGTTGCTGGCCTATACTGTGTTCAATATGGGTCACATTTCTGGGATAGATGATCATTTCTCCAGGATGCACTTCATAGGTATGCCCCTCCATTATTACTTGCAATATCCCATTCAGCAAGACAATGGCTTCGTGGTTGTCCGTGTGTTTGTGTGCTTCCATATACCAACCAACTTGGGGGTATACACGTCCAATGCTTGTAATCTTCATGTGTTAAAATCGCTTAAAATGAATTTATTGAGTTATGTATGTTTACAGGTGATGCTGCGATTCGTACAGCATGTACACAATATTGTCCTTGTAGTGAAAATTCGTATCAAGAACATTCGATTACAATTTCGGGTGGAAAGTTCCCTCTTTCTAAAATTGTAATAATAACAGTACATCAAACAGTTCTTTGTGAGCCTGTTCAGTAGCGTTGAGAAGCATCAAAATGTTATGATTTATATCTTTGATTGGCAAGTTCAAGTCAGTCATGGTTTTGACACATATCCTTATCTGTAACTTGTTGATGTTGCGCAATTTGGTGTGTGTGAGATTTTATTTTTTAATATTCACATGTCAACTTGGCTTATATCACATCACAACGGTATATCTTGCCAATGTGCAACTATTCTTGGCAACCTACAAGTATGAGTGAAGCAAATTGTATGGAATCATCAATCCAGACCAGTCAAATCACTGAGACAATGCCTTTGACAAACGGTTCTAGTCTACAATTACCCTTAAAATGGTATCCTTGGCAACACCCTCAGATTCGTTTGCTGCTTAACCGTATTGCACAACCTTTGTTTATATTACATAATGCGAATACGGAATTGGGTTATGCCCTACCCGATGATAACACTGCTTCTGATGCGTGTACATTTGTGGGATATGTGCCCGGATGTACCTTGGAAAGACTTGGTGATGGTGCATTCAGTAAAGCGCATTCCGTTCGGTATAATTATTATGCCGGAGCCATGGCCAATGGTATTGCATCGGTGGAGCTGGTAAGTGCTCTCGCCAAGGATGGATTCCTGGGTATTTTTGGCTCTGCTGGACTTGAGCTGGAAGCGGTTGCGCAAGCTATCAAAACACTGCATCAGGATTGTTGTGGTCCATTTGGGGTTAATTTTATTCACAGCCCCAACGAGCCCGAGTTGGAATCTGCCCTGGTAGACCTTTACATTCAACAAGAAGTACGCCTGGTAGAGGCCTCTGCTTTCCTGGATTTGACTTTACCTATTGTACGATACCGTGTGATGGGGATTTACCGTGATGCGGCGGGAAACATCTTTGCGCCAAATAAAATCATAGCCAAAGTTTCCCGGGTTGAGGTAGCACGCAAATTTATGGAACCACCTCCGGACAAATATCTTCGCCAGCTTGTGCAACGTGGAGATATCACCGAAATACAAGCCGAGATGGCAAGTCAAATACCCATGGCTGAAGACATCACCGCCGAGGCAGACTCTGGTGGGCATACCGATAACCGCCCTGCAATTGCATTGTTTCCCACTATGTTGGCCTTGCGTGATCAGATACAGTCTGCTCAACACTATTCTGTTCCAGTACGAGTTGGTCTGGCTGGCGGAATTGCCACTCCGGCATCTGTTGCTGCAGCTTTCGCCATGGGCGCGGCCTATGTCGTAACCGGTACTATCAATCAGGCATGTGTAGAGTCAGGCTCCAGTGATTTAGTTCGCGAAATGTTGGCTGAGGCTGAACAGGCCGATGTGATCATGGCGCCTGCTGCTGATATGTTTGAGATGGGCGTCAACGTACAGGTATTGAAAAGGGGCTCAATGTTTTCCATGCGAGGAGCCCGGTTATACCAGATATACAAGACTTGTAGCAGCCTGGATATGATTCCGGCTGAAGAACGGGTTAAACTAGAAAAGACTGTTTTTCGTGCTTCATTTGAAGAGATTTGGGAATCAACACGAGAATTTTTTCTGAAGCGGGCACCTGGGGAAATATCTCGGGCAGAAAACGACCCGAAGCATAAAATGGCATTGGTGTTTCGTTCCTATCTGGGCCAGGCTTCACGATGGGCAAATCAAGGTGTTGCTGATCGCAAAATTGATTTTCAAGTATGGTGTGGCCCTGCAATGGGTGCCTTTAACGAATGGACACGCGGCAGTTATTTGGAATTGGTTGAGAATCGTCAAGTTTCGGTTGTTGCCAAAAACTTACTGTACGGTGCGGCTCTTATTGCACGCATAAATTCAATCCGGCAACAAGGGTTCAATCTCCCCGAAACCCATGCTGTGGTTGGCCCCGTCACACCACAGCAATTGGAGGAATATTTACATTGAATCCAGAAAAAAATACACAACATGGCTATACAAAGTCTACAGCAATGGCCATCGTGGGCATGGGGTGCCTCTTTCCCAAGGCAGAAAACCTCAGCAGCTACTGGGCTAACATCAAAAACGGTGTGGATGCTATCACAGAAATACCTGATAGTCACTGGCGACCTGAAGACTATTTTGATCCAGACCCTAAAAAACCGGACCATACCTATGGTCAACGAGGGGGGTTCTTACCTCCTGTTGACTTCAGGCCCATTGAGTTTGGCATAACGCCCAATGCGATTGAAGCTACAGATACCACGCAACTGTTGGGTATGGTGGCAGCGCAACAGGCATTGAACGATGCCGGTTATGGTGCTGAAAAAGCGTTTCCCAAAGACAGAACCAGCATCATTCTTGGTGTTACGGGTGCATTGGAGTTGGTAATTCCATTAGGTGCCCGTCTGGGGCATCCGCGTTGGCGGCAAGCATTGCGTGACGCAGGCATCGATGAAGTGACCACAGAAGATGTTGTCGCACGTATAGCCGAAAGCTATGTGCCCTGGCAGGAAAACTCATTCCCAGGTCTGCTTGGCAATGTGGTGGCAGGTCGTATCAGCAAGTACCTGGATACCAGTGGTACCAATTGTGTTGTGGACGCAGCCTGCGCCAGTTCGTTAAGTGCGATGCACCTGGCCTGCATGGAGCTGGAAACGGGGCGAAGTGATCTGGTGGTCACTGGGGGCGTGGATACCTTTAACGATATATTCATGTACATGTGTTTCAGCAAGACACCAGCGCTCTCGCCTTCTGGCAATGCACGTCCTTTCGATAAAGATGCCGATGGCACGACATTGGGTGAAGGTGTGGGAATACTGCTGATGAAACGCTACGATGATGCTGTGCGTGACGGTGACCGCATTTATGCGAAAGTGCTGTCCATAGGTGCTTCCAGCGACGGTAAAGGAGATGCCATTTATGCGCCTAGCGCCGCAGGGCAGACCATTGCTTTAAAGCAGGCCTATGCATTAGCTGATATCGAGCCGCGTACCATCACCTTGGTTGAGGCGCATGGAACCGGTACCAAAGCGGGAGAAGCCGCGGAAATAAAGGCGTTGCGTGAGGTTTTTGGTGCGTCAGATACTGGGCCCTGGTGTGCGCTTGGTTCGATTAAATCACAAATCGGGCATACCAAAGCGGCTGCAGGTGCGGCGGGTGTTATAAAAGCAGCCTTGGCATTACACCATAAAATACTTCCACCAACCATCAAAGTTGAAGAGCCGCAGGAAATTTTACTACAACCCGATTCTCCATTTTATGTAAATTCTAAAAAAAGACCCTGGGTAAAAAATGATAATTTTCCACGCAGGGCTGCGGTAAGCGCATTGGGATTCGGAGGTAGTAATTTCCATTGCGTACTTGAAGAGCATGATAAGCAAAAAATTTCACCTGATTGGGAAGGTGATATCGAAATATTGGCCTTTTCTTCGAAAGATGTGTCAGGCATAATTGAAAAGCTCAATAACCTGGATACATTGGAAAATGACTGGTCCAAACTTCAATATGTTGCATGGGAGAGCCGTAAAACATTTGATGCCCAGGAATCCTGTCGGTTACTTTTAGTAGCACATCAAGCTAAAACCGACATCACCAAACAGTTGCAAGCTGTACGCAGCAAGCTCAAAACAGATGCAGACGCAGAAGCCTGGCAACTACCTGACGGGGTATGGTTCTCCAGAGTAAAGCATGAAGGTAAAACAGCAGTACTGTTTCCTGGCCAGGGAGCGCAGTACGTTGGGATGTTACGTGATCTGGCTTGTCAATTCCCTGAAATGCTTGCTTTGCTGCATCAGGCCGATACCTTGTTTGGTGAAGCAGAAATGGAAAAGGTACTCAGCGAGGTATTGTACCCACATCCAGTATTTAACAAAGAAGCAGAACTGGCCCAGGAATCATCATTACGACGAACACATCATGCGCAACTTGCACTGGGTGTCGTTTCGGTCGGAGCTTGCCAGGTGCTGAAGCGTTTCGGGTTTAATCCGGAAGTTGCTGCCGGTCATAGTTATGGTGAGTTGTCCGCGTTACATGCTGTCGGTGTGCTGGACACCAATGATTTTTTACGTGCTTCCATTCAACGAGGCCTGGCAATGCAGGCCTGTGCGGAAACGCATGGTGATGGCGCCATGGCGGCGGTACAAGCAGACCTTGAAACGGTAAATCGGGTTTTGGAAAAGGCAGCACGCTCGGACGTGTGTATCGCAAACTACAATACACCGACACAATATGTTCTCTCTGGTAGCCGCGAGGCCATTGAAGTACTCACGCCACTGTTTAAAGAGGAAAAAGTCCGCGTCATTCCACTTCAGGTTGCAGCGGCATTTCATAGTCCCATGGTGGCCGATGCAGCGGTACCCTTTGGCGAAAAACTGGCGTCCTTGACATTCAATCCGGTTTCGTTTCCTGTTTATGCCAACACAACAGCTGCTACTTATCCGGAATCATCAGAGGAAAAGAAAGCACTATTTGCCAGCCAATTGGCCAATTCTGTGCTGTTTATCGATATGATAAACCACATGTATTCTGATGGTGTACGCACCTTTGTCGAAGTTGGCCCCGGTGCCCGATTATCTGGCATGGTAAAATCTATATTGGATGGAAAGCCCCATTCAATGATTGCTCTTGATGCTGGCAATGGGAAAAATAATGGCATATATGACCTTGCATGTTGTCTCGCGCAATTGGCTGCTAGCGGTCATGCTGTCAACCTTATGTCCTGGAACGAAGGGATTTCCCTGACAGCACCTGAAAAAGAGGGGAAGCCCAAGCTGACCATTAAAATCAGCGGGGCCAATTACCGTGCACCATTTGAAAAACGACCTCCAAAGAAAATTGAGGCCCCGAGGGTAACCCAGAATCCGGTAACTGCCACACCGGTGTCATCAGCAATGAATCAGGCTGGTGCCAAGGGTGTGCCTGAAGCAAGTTCCGCCAGCTCAGTGGGACAACCACAACAAAATGCTGCATCTACTTCTACTTCCACATACGGAGTATTGCGTCAGAGTGCGCCAGGAATTGCACAGAAAATGAACAGTGATTCGAATCAGACACTACCTGTAGATGCTATATTGCAGTCAACACGTGAAAGTATGTCGGCACTACAGAAATTACAGGAACAGACGGCACAATTACACCGGCAATTCCTGGAGAATCAGCAGACAACGGTGCAAGCTTATCAAGAGATGATGCGCAGACAGCATGATTTGCTAAGTGGTAATTTTACGCAAGTTGCTCTACAGCCTGTTCCTTCATCGGTACCTGCTGATTACTCGATAAAAAGTCCTGAAAATACACCAACAAATTCTGTGTTGGAAAGCATACCAACCCAACAGATAGCAGAGACGCAGGAACCACAAAAGCCAGTTTTAGCAGCAGACATGAAAGCTCCTGTGCAAGACACCACGAAGATAGAATCGGTCTTGCTTTCAACGATATCTGAGAAGACGGGGTACCCAACGGAGATGCTGGAGCTCGACATGAGTCTGGATGCTGATTTGGGCATCGACTCCATTAAGCGGGTAGAAATCATGTCTTCACTTCAAGAAGCATTGCCCGACGCGCCGAGTATTGAAGCACAGCACCTGGGTACCTTGCAGACCTTGCGTCAGATAGTCGAGCACTTGTCACAGGGCGTGACCGCAACCACAGGAAGTGATGCTCCAGTAGCAGCTCCAGCAGGGGTGTCATCTGACACCACGAAGATAGAATCGGTCTTGTTGTCAACGATTTCTGAAAAGACGGGGTATCCAACGGAGATGCTGGAGCTCGACATGAGTCTGGATGCTGATCTGGGCATCGACTCCATTAAGCGGGTAGAAATCATGTCTTCGCTTCAGGAAGCATTGCCCGACGCGCCGAGTATTGAAGCGCAGCACCTGGGCACCTTGCAGACCTTGCGTCAGATAGTCGAGCACTTGTCACAGGGCGTGACCGCAACTACAGTAAGTGATGCTTCTTCAACAACGCCAACGGTAAGGTCTTCAAGCACGCAACAGATCGAATCGGTCTTGCTGTCAACGATATCTGAAAAGACCGGGTATCCAACAGAAATGCTGGAACTGGACATGAGTTTGGATGCTGATTTGGGCATTGACTCCATCAAGCGGGTAGAAATCATGTCTTCACTTCAAGAAGCATTGCCCGACGCGCCGAGTA
>CAZIDP010000050.1:9521-34173 GCA_964537975.1 uncultured Nitrospirales bacterium
CGCCGAGTATTGAAGCGCAGCACCTGGGCACCTTGCAGACCTTGCGTCAGATAGTAGAGCACCTGTCACAAGGCGTGACCGCAACCACAGGAAGTGTCACATCAGTAGCAGTTCCAGCAGGTGTGTCATCTGACAGCACACAGATAGAATCGGTCTTGCTGTCAACGATTTCTGAGAAGACCGGGTATCCAACGGAGATGCTGGAACTGGACATGAGTCTGGATGCTGACCTTGGGATAGACTCCATCAAGCGAGTAGAAATCATGTCTTCGCTTCAGGAAGCATTACCCGATGCGCCGAGTATCGAGGCGCAGCACCTGGGCACCTTGCAGACCTTGCGCCAGATCGTCGAACACCTTTCACTAGGCGTGTCTTCGCTAGTTGATGCGCAGCAGGAAGTTAATACGGAAGACGCTATTGATGCACCTGAAATGCAAACTACAGATTTGATGCGAAAAGTGTTGTATTGTGCACCCTATACACCAATTTTGGATAATCTGCTTCTTAAATCCGGGCACAGCGTATTATTGCTGGACTCAGGCGATGGGTACACCGATAAACTTGTTGCCATACTTATGGAAAAGAATATAAATGTCATCCAAGTTGCACCAGATGCTATTGACAGTTTTACACTGCCAGATACGCTGAATGGCTTACTCCTTACACTTCCTGAAAAAGCCACTAAAACACATCTGCTACAAGCGTTCTCCTTATTGCAACGTGCTGGTTCTACATTAATGAAGACAGCAACCGAGCAAAACCCTGTTTTACTTGCCGGTCTGGTACACATGGACGGATTATTTGGAACGGGGCTGGAAGATTGTGATTATGCTGTTGAATCAGGTGGTCTGGCCGGGCTGATAAAGACTGCAACGTTGGAATGGCCGGGAACTGTGGGTAAAGTTATAGACACAGCATTGTGCGTAGATATTGCAGCTGACGACACGTTGTTTACTTTGTTGTCAAGCAGTGCTACAGGTGAGTTCGGTATAACCAACGAAGGTTGTGTGCAACTTGTTTTAAAAGACGAAAATTTACCATCTGCTCCCGGAATGTTTCCCTTATCAAAAGACGATGTTGTTGTGGTAACTGGTGGTGCCCGTGGGGTAACTGCCGAGGTTGCGCTACAACTGGCTTCTACCTGTAGCCCTAAATTGGTGCTTTTTGGACGCAGTCGGAAACCAGAACCAGAGCCTGATTGGTTGACCGACTTGTCTGCAGAATCAGACATCAAGAAAGCATTGCTGGCGCGTGAAAATGGTATTTCACCCAAAGTACTGCAAGAACATTTCAAAAAGATTGCTGATAACCGAGAGGTATTGGCCAATATAACTCGCTTGGAAAGCACCGGCGCAACAGTTATCTACGTACAGGTTGATATTAGAGATGCGTCTGCTGTTTCATCTGCCCTGGAGGAAGTACACGCCACACTAGGTGCGGTAACGGCTGTCTTTCATGGTGCAGGAGTGCTTGCAGACAAGCGTATTGAAGACAAAACCGAAGAACAATTCCGTAATGTATATGAAACCAAAGTGGACGGCCTGAATAATATTTTAAACAAGATTGACATGAATCTGCTTCGAGTCCTTGTTCTGTTTTCCTCGTCCACAGCACGCTTTGGCCGTATTGGTCAGATTGATTATGCCGCAGCAAACGAAGTGTTGAACAAGACTGCCCAGTGGTATCGTATGAAGTATCCACAATGCAGGGCCGTAGCTGTAAATTGGGGACCCTGGGCGGGTGGCATGGTAAATCCGGGACTGGCAAAACTATTTGCTGCGGAAGGCATAGGTCTGATTCCACTGGAGGCTGGTGCCCGGTACTTGATGAGAGAATTGGAATATGTAATCGATGCACCTTCAGAAGTAGTTGTATTAAGTGAAGCAGCTCCGAGACAAAAGGACACTGTGGACATAAAGACTATGGTTCAGGAACCAGTAACAGCTACATCAGAAGATTCAGAAGACACCGGTGCGCAGCAATTCACCAAAGCGTTTAATCTTAATTTGAATCTACCAGCATTTCCGTTCCTCCGGTCGCATGTGCTGAACCACAAAGCGGTATTGCCCGTTGCGATGATGGTGGAATGGTTGGCTCATGGCGCAATGCATATACATCCAGGCATGCGCTTTTGTGGATTTGATCATTTGCGTGTTACCAAAGGCGTCATTCTGGGGTCAGATGAAGCAGTAGACTTGGGCTTTTATGCCGGTAAGATGTCCAGAGAAGAGGACTTGTATCGTATTCCGGTAGAACTACGTACGCTGAACAATGATGCGCCAGGACGACTACATGCTTCAGCAGAAATGATACTGGGTGACAATTTCCCACAATCCGATTCGTTACCTCAAATACAAACCGGTGTGCTGGATGCATCCGCATACAATAATGGTGGCCTTTACGGCGCTACAGGACATCTGTTCCAAGGGCCGGATTTTCAGGGTCTGGAAAGTGTAGAAGGTGGGGAGAAAGACTTGCTGGCTGCCCAGGTCAAGGCAGCTCCTGCTCCGGAATCCTGGTACAGCATGCCATTACGCAACAGTTGGATTGCTGATCCGTTAATCCTTGACAGTAGTTTTCAGATGATGATTTTGTGGTGTTTCCAACACATGTACATGGGCTCGTTACCCAGTTATATAAAAACGTACCGGCAGTATCAAGCACGTTACCCGAAGGACAAAACACATATCCGGGTTAAAGTAACCGAATCAAACAAACACAGGGCTATTGCGGATATTGAATTTCTTAATGCCAACGAAGACCGGCTGGTAGCGCGTATGGCGGGGTATGAATGCGTTATGGATGCTTCTTTGAACGCCGCATTCAAGAAAAACACGCTGCAAAAAGAACTGGTTAGCTAAAGCTTTTTATTTCTCTGTAAACCAGATTAGTTTACTTTGGTGTACCCTGCCCACTGGTCGGGGTACTTGCTGTTTATACCAAATTCAGCAGTTGATAAAAATACATACATTATGATTATATTGTAGTTTGGCAATCATCATATGTCACGCGTTATTATTTGGGTGGTATGCCTTGAGCATCATACCCGGGAATGGTGTACAAAAAATTGATATTAATTGCTTTATTAGATTAATACGTGGGAGTTTTATGTTATTACTGTGAAACAGCCTTATTCGATAGCCATAACTGGTATGGGCGGGATATATCCCAAAGCAATTAATCCGGAAGAATTATGGCAATTAGTTCTTGACAAGCGTACCGCTGCCGAAATAGTACCCGCTTCCCGCTGGGGATTGTCCGCGGATGCGCTGTATCACCCCGAGAAGGGGATGCCAGACCGTGTTTACTCCCAACGCGCCTGCCTATGCGATCATGAGCATGCCTTCCAACATGTGTTGGAGCACCTGAATACCCAGAGTGCATCTGGTGGTGCTCTCGACAGTGTGGCATTACAAAAATTAGATCCCCTGTTTCACATATTCTTTTACGCAGCTTTGCAAGCATTAGAAGATGCCGGATTGCATGATATAGACCGGCAAAGGATGGGTGTTATCGCAGGGAATCTGGTTTTACCCACCGAGACTACTTCCCGTATTTCCTGGGAACATATGGGCCATGCACTGGAAGCAAAGGTGTTGAATAAACCAGCTATTGCCTCGCCAGATTCACACCCACTCAATCGATTTTCTGCAAGTGGACCTGCAACCCTGTTGGCTGATTTTCTGGGACTCGGAGCGGGTGGATTTTGCCTTGATGCTGCCTGTGCTTCCTCCCTCTACGCAATTAAACTGGCCTGCGATTTGCTCACAGAGCATTGTGCTGATTACATGCTCGCAGGTGGTGTTTCCCGTCCGGATAATCTCTATACCCAGATGGGGTTCTCGCAGTTGCGTGCTCTTTCTCCTGACGGGGTATGTTCTCCCTTCGACGCCAATGGTAATGGACTGGTTGTGGGTGAAGGTGCAGGTTTGTTTGTACTTCGTAGGCTCGAAGACGCATTGCGTGATGGCGACCGCGTTCTTGGTGTCATTCGCGGTATTGGCCTTTCTAACGATCAGGGCGGCCGTTTATTGGCTCCGACCTCAGAAGGCCAGCTTCGTGCCATGCGTGCTGCTTATGAACAAGCAGGTTGGCATCCAGCTTCCATTGATTTGATTGAATGCCATGCAACCGGTACGCCCGTGGGAGATGCCGTAGAGTTTGAAAGCTTGAAGCGTCTGTGGCATGAAAGCACATCATCGGTCATACGCCAGTCTCCCTGTGTAATTGGCTCTATTAAATCAAATATCGGCCACATGTTGACAGGGGCTGGTGCCGCTGCCATGACCAAAGTGATACAGGCGCTGAAACATGAAACACTACCTCCAACTGCTAATTTTCAAAAAGCTCCAGCAGATTGGGAAATGTCAGAAAGTCCGTTTACTGTAATAGATAAAGCAAAAACCTGGCCAGCAGTGCAAGATGGGGGACCGCGTCGTGCTGCCGTGAGTGCATTTGGCTTCGGTGGTATCAACGCCCATATACTTCTGGAATCTTTGGTTGCCGAGGTAAAAGCTGAACCAGAAACCATTGTTATTAATGATGACAAACCTAAATCGCACACGGATGATCCATTTCTAGAACCCATTGCCGTTGTTGCTATGGATTCGCATATCGGTTCGTACGATGATATTGAAATCCTGAGCAAGCAACTATTTAATACTCAATCAAAACTGCATGCTGCTTCAGCACTGCCGCAGGGTAAAAGATTTATTGAGACACTGAATGTGCCTTTAGATCAATTTCGTATACCTCCAGCTGAATTTAATGAAATGTTGCCTCAGCAGGTACTCATGCTTTTGTTAGCTTTGCGCGCCTGGAAAACTG
Source organism: uncultured Nitrospirales bacterium (assembly GCA_964537975.1). GTDB lineage: Bacteria > Hydrogenedentota > Hydrogenedentia > Hydrogenedentales > SCBR16-9 > SCBR16-9. The sequence goes on from CAZIDP010000050.1 coordinate 14,349, forward strand.
CGGGTCTGCCACTGGAAGACAACCCGCGTGCCAGTGTATTGGTTGGGCTGGGGCTTGACATGAACAGTACCAACTTTCATGTGCGCTGGATGTTGCAAAAGTATGCCCCGGAATGGGCTGCCAAGCTCGGTGCTTCCACATCAGGTGAAGGGTATGATGATTGGCTGGCGCATCTTCGGAATGCAGCCGGACCACACCTTACTGCCAACCGTACTATGGGAGCGCTAGGTAGCGTAGTGGCAAGCCGTATTGCCCGTGAATTACACCTGGGTGGCCCAAGCTTTACTTTATCTAGCGAAGATTGTTCAGGATTGTATGCACTTGAGACCGGTATGCGCTTGTTGCGACATGGTGATATTGACACAGCAATCGTAGGGGCAGTTGATTTTACATCTGATTCACGAAATCAATGGGCTGCCGATCAGTTTCGTCTAAAACAATATCCCTCGGCAGAAGGTGCAGTCGTTTTAATACTCAAACGATTGTCTGACGCCGAAGCAGCAGGTGATTCTGTTCTGGGTGTACTGGAAAATATATCCACAACAAAAAACCTAGCGCTTTCATGGGCATCGAAATTAAAAACTGGAAATTCAACGAATGATAAGTTATTGCAAACACCGGAACTTTTTTCGATTGAGCCAGGGCTGTCACCAGATAGTCAAAATGCGTTGGCATCAGATATTTTGAAATCGTTTCCAGATACTAATAAATGGACACCGCGGATAGCATTTCATGTTCCGTCAGCTTCACTGGGTTATACGGGTGCAGCTTCTGGATTGACAGCATTGTATACCACAATACAATCCCTGCATCATTGTGTGATTCCAGCCAGCGAGGCCACAGATGAATTGCAGGCTTTTGCATCAGAAAACAAGCAATTTTTTCTTGTTGATAAGCCGCAATATTGGCTGCATAACAGGGCTGAAGGTCCTCGAAGGGCTGCTGTTGTCGCGCTGGGTTTACTCGGTAATGGCGTGTCTGTAACGGTTCGAGAAGGCACTCCTCGAAACTTTACTTCACTATCAATTCCCCAATACAGAAAGCCAGCCGAAGGTATTTTTGCACTACAAGGTAAAGACGTATCCAGTTTGTTGCAAGAATTGGATGCGCTGATTCAGTTTACTAGAGATACAAGCCAGAACTGCATCCATACTCACGCCATGCTTTGGTGGCAACGCTGTACCATGTCACAGCACAAGTAAGAAAGCAGTCTATGACACAGATCAGCTCTTGTTGCTCGCAATACAGTAGAACTACTTGATCAGTTGGCATTCCTGCGTGATTCATTACGCCGAAATCCAGATCAGCCATTAGTTGAAAAGACCGATATACCCTCTCGTAATTCTGCACTTCGGGACCGTGTGTTCTACACCCCAAAACCTTTGGCTGGGGAAGGAAAATTGGCATTTGTCTACCCTGGTTCCGGGAATCATTTTCCTGATATGGGCCGGGCTATGATGTTACAGTGGCCGGAATTACTTCAGTGTCAAGAGGAGGAAAATCTTTATTTGCGTCGTCAATATCACTGCGATGTTTTCTGGAATGCTGAACCCTACACCTATGACCACAATTCATTAATCCTCGGGCAAGTCAGCCTCGGTTCTGCCACTACCGATTTTATGGCACTGTTTGGGTTGAAACCAGATGCTGTAGTTGGTTTGAGTCTGGGCGAAACTGCCGGATTCTTTTCCACACGTACCTGGCGCGGTCGCGATGAAATGTTGAGACGGATAGATGATACCAATCTCTTCACTGTAAAGCTCGGAGGTGATTGTGAAGCAGCCCGAAAAACCTGGAAGCTACCACGTCAGGAAGCCGTCGATTGGGTACTGGGCGTTATAGATCGTCCAATGCGCGTTGCGAAAAATGCGATGAAAAATTACAAGCAAGTCTATCCGCTGATTTCCAATACGCTTCAGGAAAGTGTCGTAGGTGGAAACCGCAAGGCTCTGGAGCGTTTTATCACCGAGTTAAAATGCCACTTTATTCCTATCGAAGGTGTGACAACTGTGCATTGTGAAGTGGTAAAAGAAGTTCAAGAGGAGTATCGCGCGCTTCATTTGTTTGAGGCGACACCACCAGAGGACGTGCGCTTCTATAGTGGTGCCTGGGGGCGTTCCTATCCTGTGACAGGAGAACATGCCGCGGAAGCCATACTTGCTCAAGCGCTGGAGGGGGTTGATTTTCCGCGTGTGGTAGAACAAGCCTATGCTGATGGCGCACGTATATTTATTGAGATGGGACCTGGAAACTCCTGTACGCGCATGATACATGGGATACTGCAAAATAGACCGCATCTGGTACGTGCTCTGTGTTACCCGGGCGAAGAAGAACTCTCACCTTTATATCGTACACTGGCAAATATCATTGCAGAAGGTGTTCCAGTTGATCTCAGTGTATTATATGAACGTGGATCCATAACAACGGGTTCAGTGCAAGGTGTCGTTAATTCCACTCGCATGCTCTCTTTGTCAGTACGTAACCAGGCGATAGAAACCGTTCCGTCACCACCAAAGAGAAAATTGGTGATGGGCGAGGGAAGCTCACAACTGATTGAAACTACAGAATCAGCTCATGAGACTTCCGCAATAAGACAAACACCAGGATTAGATCAAACGAGCAATGCCCATCAAATTGTACAGGATCATAGCACTCAGACAGAGACTAAGTTGTTTGCTTCGACAGGTGTACCATCTATGACAATACCAATGGACTTTCCCTTGGAAACCGATACAGCCGCACACAGTGCCTTTCTTGAATTCAGCCGCCAACTATCCGAAGCATACCAGTCACACCATAATTTTCAGATGGCATTGCTACAACACGCCACATTGCAGAGGAATGCTCCCCTTGGTGATACCACAGATAGCATTAACGAGACCAACAACAAAGTATCAACTCCTTCTTTCAAGACGGACAATTCCGGACTGGAAATTCCACCTCGCAGTTTAAATCGGGAAGAGTGTTTGATGTTTGCAGTCGCCAAAATCGGCGATGTGTTGGGCAAGCAGTATGCAGAGATAGACCTGCACCCGACACGAGTACGATTACCGGACGAACCACTCATGCTCGTCGACCGTATTCTGGTGATTGAGGGCGAGCCGTGCAGTCTGGGTACTGGCCGTGTTGTTACTGAGCATGACGTGTTGCAAGATGCCTGGTATCTGGACAACAACCGCATACCTACTTGTGTCGCTGTCGAAGCTGGCCAGGCCGACCTGTTTCTCTCGGCGTATCTGGGTATTGATTTTCAGACACTGGGTATTGCCAAGTACCGTTTATTGGATGCTGAAATTACCTTTCATCGAGGATTGGCCAAACCTGGTGAGGTGATACACTATGATATACACATAGAAAAGTTCTTCCGACATGGCAATCCCTGGTTCTTTCAATTTCATTATGACAGTACCATAAATGGAGAACCATTTCTAACTATGCGGAATGGTTGTGCGGGGTTCTTTACCAAAGAAGAACTGGATGCCGGACAAGGTGTTGTTTCATCGCGTATGGACAAGCGCCTGGCTGCGGCTGCCAACAAGTCTACGGTTGTTCCTTTTGTTCCCATGAAGCGTGAACAATACTCAGCACAGCAACTGGATGCGCTTCGTGATGGAGATTTCGAAACATGTTTTGGTGCAGACTTCGCGCAAATCAGTTTGCAGCATCCATTAACATTGCCTGGTGGTATGATGCGCCTGGTACATCGGGTTGTTGCCCTGGAGCCAGATGGTGAAAATTATGGATTGGGGCGGATTGTCGCAGAAGCTGATATTCATCCGGACGATTGGTTTATTACATGCCATTTTGTAGATGATCAGGTCATGCCGGGTACGTTGATGTACGAGTGCTGTTTCCACACCCTTCGTATCTATTTATATCGTATGGGCTGGATTGGTGAAAAAGAAAATGTTAGTTGTGATCCGGTCACGGAAATTACCAGCCGGTTGAAATGCAGAGGGCAAGTTTTGGAGAGCACGAAACTTGTCACCTATGAAGTCACCATAAAAGAACTCGGTTATAACCCACATGCATTTGCCATTGCGGATGCCCGCATGTATGCCGATGGGAAACCGGTCGCCGATATCACAGATATGTGTATGCAACTCACAGGACTGCACCGTAAAGCATTGGAAGCTATGTGGCAAGCCCAAAAAACGTTGTCACCGCATAGAGAGAATGACACAAAATTAACGGACTCGCCATCATACGCCTGTCCCAAACCTGCTGTTTATAGTTATGAGCAAATTCTGGCTTTTGCAATTGGCAAACCCTCAGTGGCATTTGGTGATCGGTATATTCCATTTGACGATACCCGTGTAATCGCACGTCTCCCGGGACCTCCGTATGACTTTATCTCCCGAATTACCGACGTTGTAGGAGAACCTTGGGTTTTAGCAGCGAACACCGAGGCCGAGGCGCAATATGATGTACCTGCTGATGCCTGGTACTTTTCTGAAAATCGACAATCTCTCATGCCTTTTGCCATTCTTCTGGAAGTGGCGTTGCAACCTTGCGGCTGGCTTGCAGCCTATATGGGTTCGGCACTAACCAGTGACGATGACCTGAAATTCCGGAATCTTGGTGGTAGTGCTATACAGCACAAGGTCGTTACCCCAGAATCTGGAATGTTGACGACACGGGTACGTACGACGAATATCTCTCACAGTGGTGGCATGATCATTCAGCACTTTGACATGACAGTCTGGGACTTGGAAGGTCTTGTTTACACTGGTAACACCTACTTCGGATTCTTCACCTACGCTGCGCTGTCCAATCAAGTGGGGGTGCGGGATGCCAACTTGTATGTACCACCAGAGACATCTCTCGCAAATGCAGAATCATTCACCTTTCCAACAGATGCACCATTTCCAGGTCGGCAACTCCAAATGCTCGATGAGATTACGGTCTATCTGCCAAATGGCGGCCCGCATGGATATGGTTTTCTGCGTGGCATCAAAAAAGTTAACCCGGAAGGATGGTTTTTCAAAGCACACTTTTATCAAGACCCGGTATGTCCTGGTTCTCTCGGGTTGGAGTCCTTTCTGCAATTGTTGAAAGTATACGCGGCACAACGCTGGTGTACTGGCCCGGAAACTGTTTGGCACGCTGTGGCACTGGAAACTCCCCACGAATGGATATACCGCGGTCAGGTCATTCCCCAACATGATCTTGTTACCGTTGAAGCAGTGATCACTGAAGTTGATGATTTAAAACATCACTTGACAGCAGATGGTTTCTTGTTGGTAGATGGTCGCGTTATATATCAAATGAAACAATTTTCTCTGGCACTTGACAACCCTGTATAATGATTTATAATACATATGAAATACAATAAAATATATATTGATACAATAAGCTATGAGCTTCCCCCTGTGGTCGTTCATTCAGACGATATTGAAGAGCGTTTGTCGTCTGTCTACCAGTCCCTTCGTTTATCTATGGGCCAGTTGGAGGCGCTGACTGGGATAGCGGAACGTCGCTGGTGGCCCGAAGGGTATCGGTTATCAGATGGCGCAATTGCTGCCGCACAAAAAGCACTGCATCGCTCTAATGTTGATGCAGGAAATCTGGGCGCGGTAATTTACACCGGTGTTTGTCGCGAAGGTCTGGAACCGGCAACTGCTTGCCGAATCGCTGCTCATCTCGGTGTGCCTGATGATTGCATTGTTCATGACCTGAGTAATGCTTGTCTCGGTGTGTTGAATGGTATCCTGGATGTTGCCAATCGTATTGAACTGGGGCAGATACGCGCGGGACTTGTGGTTTCCTGTGAATCAGCCCGTGAAATTGTGGAAGAGACCATTGACCGTGTTTTAAATGCTCCGTCGATGCAATCCTACAGCAATGCACTGGCTACTTTTACTGGCGGCTCTGGTGCAGTGGCAGTATTGGTAACCGATGGCTCATTTGAACATGGTACGCCTAAAAGGCAGATACTTGGTGCGGCAACGCGTACTGCCCCTGAACATCATGAGTTGTGCCGATGGTATATGGAAGCTCGCGGTGGCGGTGTCTTCAATCAGGTGATGTATACCGAAGCAGTAACCGTGATGAAAAAGGGTATTGTTTTAGGTGCAGCAACTTGGCAGGCACTGCTTTTGGAAATGAATTGGGTGCAAGAACAGGTCGATCGCGTCATATGTCATCAGGTTGGGACAACAAATAAAGAGGCAATACTTGCTGCAACAGGAATCCCGACGGAGAAAGATTACACTACTTTCACCTTTCTCGGAAACATGGGTACGGTATCCTTACCTATGACCGCGGCTATCGCTGAAGAGCGTGGCTTTCTTAAAACTGGTTTCCAGGTGGTGTACATGGGAATTGGCAGTGGTCTCAATTGCACGATGCTGGCGGTATCCTACTGATGAAAAATTCTCAAACTACAACGCTACCTGAATACTTGCGAGATGAATATCCATTTGCGTCGCACCGCCATGCTCTTAGGGACTTGTCCATGCATTATCTTGATGAAGGGACAGGGTCCCCGGTGCTTATGCTGCATGGGAATCCCTCTTGGTCGTTTTACTACCGAAACCTGGTATCTGTGCTGAAAGAAAATCACCGTTGTATTGTACCTGACCATATCGGGTGTGGTTTGTCTGACAAGCCGGATGACCGACATTATAACTACACTCTCACCCGGCGTGTCCAGGATTTGGAATCGTTAATTGAATCTTTGGCTCTGGACAGCCCGTTTCACCTTGTGATGCATGACTGGGGAGGAATGATTGGTATGCGATATGCAGTTACGCATCCCGAGCAAATTCGTTCCCTTGTTGTCCTGAACACGGCCGCATTTCCGCTGCCAGAAAGTAAACCATTTCCCTGGGCTCTCTGGCTCTGTCGCAATACTCGCCTTGGCGCTTTACTCGTTCGCGGTGGTAACGCGTTCAGTCGCGGCGCTGCCTGGGTCGGTTGTAAGCGTACACGTATGCCACGTAAACTGCGTGACGCCTATTGTTATCCCTACAATACCTGGGGGAATCGAATAGCTACGCTGCGATTTGTTCAGGATATTCCGTTGCGCCTTGATGATCCCGGCTATGAATTGGTATCCGATACGGCAGCCAATTTGTCATTGTTTCGTCAGTACCCCATGCTTATCGGTTGGGGGTTGAAAGATTTTGTCTTTGATAAGCATTTTCTGAAAGAGTGGCGGAGACGGTTTCCAGATGCAGAACAGCATGTATACAATGATGCCGGGCATTATGTGCTGGAAGATGCCCGGGACACGCTGATTCCCGCCATTACCTCTTTTATACACCGGGCGGATGCCGGAGCCACGTCCGATATCAGTAGTACTCAGGAAGGAGACATTGTTTAAGCATGTCAGAAAACGCAAATATTGCTGTTCATTTGCCAGCTATTGCCCAAACGAACCCCGATATGCTGGCTGTTGCAGTGCAGCGGCATCAGGGGGGAAATACAATATACCAGTCCTACTCTTTTGCAGAATTGAATTTGCAAAGTGATCGCATCGCTCGTGGGCTTGACAGATATGGAATTAAACCCGGCATGCGTATGGTACTTATGGTTAAGCCCAGTCTCGAATTTTTTGCCCTGACCTTTGCACTATTTAAAGTTGGCGCGGTACTGGTTCTTGTTGACCCGGGCATTGGATTGAAGAACTTGAAGCAATGTCTTGCGGAGGCTGAGCCCGAAGCTTTTGTCGGTATATCAAAAGCTCATGTAGCACGCTTACTCTTTGGATGGGCACAAAACACCTTACACAAATGGGTAACTGTGGGATGGAAGCTGGGGTGGGGTGGTAAGCGTCTGGATGAACTCATTGACAGCTCCGATTCTTCATCATGGCCTACGGCAAAGATGACATCCGATAGTACTGCGGCTATTTTGTTTACCAGTGGTAGCACGGGTGTACCAAAAGGTGCCGTTTACACACATGGTATTTTTAATGCCCAGGTAGAAATGATGAAAACGGAATATGGGATTGAACCTGGTGAACGGGATTTGGCTACCTTCCCTCCTTTTGCGCTTTTTGGCCCAGCCCTGGGCATGGCAGCTATTGTGCCGGATATGGATGCAAGCAAACCTGCCAAAGCCAATCCCGCGTATCTCCTGGAAGCTATTGATACGTATAAAACCACCAACATGTTTGCCTCGCCCGCTGTTATTGAAGTAATCGGGAAGCATGCAGCACCAAAACAATGCAAGCTGAATTCATTCAAACGGATAATTTCTGCAGGGGCACCAGCCAACTTGCCTTCAATTAAACGCTTCACTTCATTGCTGTCTGAAGATGCGCAAGTTTTTCCGTCCTATGGTGCTACCGAAGCATTGCCAGTGGCTACTATCGGCTCCAATGAATTATTGAATACCGAAGACGCTACAAATACCGGAGCTGGAGTATGTGTCGGGCGTATTATGTCCGGGCTGGAAGCTAAAATAATTACTGTTACTGATGATGCTGTGCCTGTGTGGTATCCCGAACTTGAACAACCAGAAGGTACTTTGGGCGAAATTGCCGTAAAGGGACCAGTCGTCACCCGTGAATATTATAAGAATGATCATGGTACAGCACTGGCTAAAATATATCTGGACAAGAATAATAAAGAAGGTGCTTTTTATCATCGCATGGGTGACATTGGATACTTTGATGCGCAAGGGCGGCTTTGGATGTGTGGGCGCAAATCGCATCGGGTAGTATTGGAAGACCAAACCCTTTACACCATTCCATGCGAACGCATTTTCAATACACACCCGGCTGTTTATCGAACTGCCCTGGTGGGAGTCAAAAAAAATAACACCACCTTGCCAGTACTTTGTGTTGAGCTTAATGATAGCGGCAAAAAAATACCTGCCAATCAGCTTATGAATGCGTTGGCGGAAATTGCTCAATCCAATGATATTACACGAGCTATTACGACTTTTCTGATTCACCCTGACTTTCCGACAGACATCCGGCACAACGCTAAAATCTTTCGCGAACAACTGGCCCAATGGGCGGAAAGGAAAGTCTGATGCGTGCATTGGTTACAGGTGGTGGAGGCTTTTTGGGTGGTGCCATAATAGATAAAATTCTGGAACGCGGTTGGGAAGTGCGCAGTATAGCACGCAATGACTATCCGCACTTGAAAAGTAAGGGTGTGGCTACCTGGCAAGGTGATTTGGCTGAGGATACGGCACTTGCCGAAGCTATTGAGGGGTGTGGTGTTGTTTTTCATGTCGCTGCAAAAGCCGGAGTGTGGGGGAGTTATGATGCCTATTACCGAAGCAATGTCGTGGCTACTGAAAATATTCTGACTGCCTGCTGTAATGCAGGAGTTCAACGGATGGTTTATACCAGTACACCCAGTGTCGTTTTTGCAGGGAAAGATGAATCGGGTACCGATGAGTCTGCAAAATACCCAGCAACCTTTCTGTGTCATTACGCGAAAACAAAAGCACAAGCTGAACAAATGGTTCTGGATGCAAACAGTGCTCAACTTGGGGTGGTTGCACTGCGCCCACACCTGATCTGGGGGTCTGGCGATCCACACCTTGTTCCACGGATTCTGGAGCGTGCACGCAAGGGCAAACTGCGTTTGGTGGGAAGTGGGGACAACAGGGTAGATTCCATATATATCGACAATGCCGCGGATGCTCACGTGCTTGCTGCGGAACACCTGAACCCACAGGCGCCTTGTGCTGGCAAAGCTTACTTCATCACCAATGGCGAACCCCTGCCCATGCGGGAATTGTTAAACAAGATTCTGGCTGCTGGTAATCTTCCTCCCGTGACACGCAGTATTTCTCCCGGCGTTGCTTACGCCGTTGGCGCGGCACTGGAAGGTGTTTATACGTTGTTGCGTAAACAGGAAGAGCCGATAATGACGCGCTTCGTCGCTCGCCAATTGTCAACAGAGCACTGGTTCAATATTCAGGCAGCCAAAAATGACTTCAATTACAACCCGGCCATAACCATTGACGAAGGGATGCAGTTCCTGAAAGAATCCCTGAACTGATGACCTTCCTGTCGGTATGACCGGGTATGCTATAGGTAATTTATTGTACAATCGAACTATGTGAATTACATGTCGCCGTAAGGCATCGGGGGTACTTTGCCCAATAAGCGGGCGTACACTGCCAGTGATCCCCGATGGTGCGCGGCATGTTCTTCAATAGACATCAAAACAGCATACCGAGGCGCGCCTCCCAGGATAGGTCCGGGCGGCATCTTTTCCGCAAGCCAAGCTTCATCAACTTCCTGTATTGCTGTGATGACTTGATGAAAGGCATCGACCAGAGTTTCTTTTGCACTGGTTACAGAGGTACATGAGCTGATTTCTCGGGCATGCGCCTCAAAGTCCAAGTCAAATGCACCCTTCATGGTGGCATCACAAAACCATTTGGCTGTTTGTCCAACATGAGCAATTTGCTGAGCAACACTCATCATTTCTTCTTCCGGTGTAAAAGTACTATCTTCCTCTGTAAACACGCTGATGGTTCGCTGGAAACATGTCAGACTGAATTGCAGGTTGTTCATTACTTCCTGTGGTTGCATTCCAATTATCTCCTTTAGTGGAATTACTTAACGCAGATATTTATTTTTAAAACATAAAAGCAATAACAGTGATTCCCGGTAATATTTATTTGGGTTGGTCAGGATTTCTGTAATGACTCCAGGATTCTGCACCCATCTCCCGGACAGAATGCTGCAATGTTTTCTTCCGGAGTTTTCTGTGGCACTTCGCATCCGGGCATCAGGCCAAAACGTTGGCCACCATCGGCAATGTTCTTTTTGGCATGCCACACAACATCTTCTGGAGTGCCGTAGCGTAACACTGACGCGGGATCAAATTGCCCAAACAGAGTAACTTCTTCGCCGAATATTTCTCGGGCTCGTGGCAGGTCCACCATCCAATCGATGTCGACGACATCTGCGCCGGCGTGTTTCAATTCCGGAATCAGGTGGTTGATATTACCACAGATGTGTAGCCGTACCTTTGCCCCGGCATCGTGAATGCCTTTGAACAGTTTCTGATGCCAGGGAAGCACATGCTTGCGGTAGGTTTCTATACTGATTAAGCTGCAAGCGGCATCACCTACACCAATCATGTCCGCACCGGCTTCTACTTGGGCCCGTGCCCATTCAATTGCGTTGGGCATGATGACATCACAGACTTCGTGAAAAAAATCGGGTGTTACCAGCAAATCCGTCATGGCTGTTTCTATACCGCGTAAGGTGCAGAATTCTGCCAACGGACCTTCGACCCAGCCGAGAATGGATACATCGCCACCAGCTTCACGATAGAAGGTCTCGATACCACGCAGCCGGTCCAACATCCGGGTCGAATCGGTGATGGGAAAGCGGTGCAGTTTTCTGACATCATCCGGTGTCTTCAGCAAATGCTCTACGACTTTGCAAACGGAATGTTCTTTGTACTCGATTTGTGTACCGTAATCGAAGGTTTCCCGATAGGGATCGCTCAGGGTAGTCAGTTGATCAAACTGAAAGCGTTCCCAGGTTTTCAGTATGCTGTCCGTGAATACGGTATGGTTCTGTTGAAAGGCGCCATAGGTGTGCCCTGCGTATTCTGCGGCCCACGCCATGAAAATGGGCACGACTGGTATCCTGTCTACTGTTTCGCCCTTTAAAGTATGTTGAATGCGTTCCAGACTGTTCATGGTATTCCCCCCAGGTTGTAATTCCTGTATATGGTATTGGTTCCTATTGTTCAGGTATCGCTGTATAACAATAATGCTTCATTGTAATTCATCAGGCCATTGGCGGGCCATCCATATCGGGGACGATGGCATTGTGCTCCCGCAACACAGTATGTACTTTATCCAGTTCTGTGTCCATGACACTGCAATCGTTCATCACAGCTTGCTCGGCAAGCACTGCTGCCGCCTGCCCATATGCCATGCAGGAAGCTTGTACGCGCAGGGCGGAATTTGCCTCACGATCGCTGGACAAAGCGCGACCGGCCACCAGCAAACGCTTACTGCCTTTCGGTACAAGCGCGCCACGAGGTACGCTAGGGAAAGTGCCTGGAGTTAATGGCCGTGTATCAATGCCGCCTCCGGCAGCATAATGCAAGTCGATGGGGTAAAAGCTGTAGCAGATAGCATCGTCCCAGAGGCGTCCCTCCACATAGTCCTGGTGGGTTATGGTGGCTTCTCCCTGGATGGTAACTGTCTCTCGAATCCCACATTCCGGTGCCATGAACGTTATCTCGAAGTTTTCAAGTCCGGGCTGACGCCGCAGAAATCGAAACACGCGCAACAGAGACATGCGTGTATGCATCTCCGCAACACTGCGCCCGGCACTGGTGCGGCCATCAATGTTGGTGATATGGGTGCAATTGTCACCTCTTTGACCCAGGAAATGGACTACATTGTTCCGCACGAAGGTCTGATCAACCTGCAACAATTCTCCGTCTTCCAGGGCTTGCTGAAATGCCAGTTGAAGCTGAGGCTTGTTCAAAGCGTCAAAGTCATAACCGTCCAAGGTCAGGATCAAGGTTCCGGGTTGTTTTGTCTCCAGTTCGTTCACTGGGTACCCGGCCATACTGACAGCATTGGCATCGCCCGAGGCATCAATGATGGACCTGGCGTGTATCTGTTGCAGGCCGGACTTGGTACATAAGGTCACCTCAAAACCGTTGTCCGATTCTTTAACAGCAGCGGGCATACTGTGAAACAGGACTTCGACGCCCGCCCAATGTAGTGCCTCACAGGCAACCGACGCATAAATGGCCCGATTTACCCGCACCTGTTGCTGCCAATGTCGTTCGGGAGCTGAAGTGAAATCGGGCAAGGTCTCGCCACAGGCTTCTACTGTGTTGGTGACCAGCTCCCAGCCGATACCCGCGATCACCTGATGGCCCCACGCATGAAACAACCCTGGGAAGTTGACCGCCGCAACGATTGTGGTGCCGCCAGGCATACCATTTTTTTCTACCAGAAGTGTGCGCATGCCCAGTCTGCCAGCCTGAATTGCCGCGATAGTGCCAGCGGTTCCACTACCGATAACGACGATGTCATAGGGGTCGTTGTGTCGGGTGATTTTCACTTCGACGTGGTCTTCCGAGGTGGAAGGATTTGCGTTTGATGCAGCATTGGCGTGTGCGCCGTGTATTGCCACAATCGAACCCGTTGCCAGGGCGGTACGCATAAATTCTCTTCTGGAGTTTGGCATGATTTCCTACCTCTATGATTATTAATTTTACTGAACTGGTTCAATGATAAATGAACGGGTCTCTTTGGTTTCCAGCGATATGGTAAACGTTTCACCTTCCATGTTTCCCGGCGTCTCTGTAAAGAGTTCGTGAAGGCGCACGGGACTTTTAAACTGGATGGTTTTATCACCGGTATGTTGCGCGTGCAGCGCCATATACCCATTGCCGATATAAAGCGCGTCGTCTTCCTGATGATACATATGCACTGGACGGATTCCTTCCAGTGATTCACTGAATAAGTCCCGTAATTCCTGCATCTGGATTTCTGGAGTCGCTACCCAGGCTGCGCGCCAGCCCTCCATAACTTGCGACTTAATGCCTTCTCCTTCCTGCGGTACCTCTACCAAGGCCTGGGATAGCTCAGGTGTGTGTTCTACCAAGCCATTCTGCCACCGACCGCTTCCGGAAGGGCCAATAAAAAGCAGGGTTTTTCCGTCTCGTTTGAGGTTTTTTATCACTTGGTGTTCCTCATCTGTCAAATCAAAAGTATTGATGAAAATGTAGGCCGTGTATTCTGGAGCCTCTTTGAGGTCTGTCAGCAGGTAGGTATGATAAGGCGCGCCCAGGCGTGGCATATCGGCCATAAAGGGTGGTATGTGATTTAAATAGGGATGTGCCGGAGGTACACGATACAGGCTCTTGTCATCCAAAAAGACCGCTATCTCAACTTCAGGACGCCAGCTGGCAACATGGGATTCTCCCAATTCACGCATCTGCTGAAACAACCCGAGAATCGCGAGATCGTCATACCAGCCACCGGACATGTCAAACCACCAAAGAGCTGTTTGCCGAACCATATTGTGGGCAAACTCACGTTGCAATACATTCAACGATTCCCACAAATTCGCAGCAGGGGCTACCGGTGCAAACATGGGATCGGTGACCAGATGTGTTCGGTTGTCAGCTTCATCCCACCAGAGCTTCCCCCGTTTCTGGATGGATTCCGTGAAAGACATGAAGGTGCTGGTGCCTCCCGGCTCGCGTCTGGAATACATTGCCGGGCTGCAGAAGAAATCAATATCCGGGCAATCCATCAGGTACTTCATGCCCAGGTGCTGGCTTTCCTGTGCCAGACCACCATACTGTATCTGGTATCCGTAAAAGATACCCACCAGCCAGTCCTCACCCCCGCCTCGCTTGGCTGCACGAGCCAATTTTTCAATGGCATTCACCGTACCCCGCCAATAGAAATCATAGAAATCAATCACATCCTGATACGCCTGTGGATCACGCAGCAAGGCTCCATCAGATTGTTCCCTGCGTTCTCTTGTGGGCATTTCCGCATCTTCCAGGGAAGACATGGCCTGTTCACCCCAAGCTGCTTTCCAATCTTGTTCTGTAATGTATTTTGCTGCAAGATACTCCCGCCAGGCTTTCAGTGCCGGTGCAGAAAAATCACCCCGCAAGTTATCCCACAGACCCCAGGATTGCCACTCACCGGTGTGCCCGGTGCAGATATGAATCCCCATGACCCGGTCAGCAAATGAGCCGGAGCGAATGTAACGGCTGTAGTCTTCCATCCATTGAATTGCGTCGTTGAGCCACACCTCGGAAAACATGGATTGTGGCCCCAGGCTGCCATCATCATAAACAACCCGCTCTTCCGGGTGTCTATCCAGCCACCAGGCCGGGGGGCCGATGTCGATACGAGGAAAAATAAGCGCCTGGTGATGGTGGTTCAACAAACGCATAAAAGGTTCATCACAATTTGTGGGGTCAAATCCTTCCGGAGTATTTCCTATTCCAGCATAGAGTGAGTAAAACCGAACGCCCACATCATGCATCTGACTGTATTGCCGGGCAAAATCGCCGGCATGTGGCAGATACGCAAAAGCAAACTGCGGTTGATCATTGATCCACAATGCCGGTTTACCGTGATGCAATCGAATTTCAGCGCGTACAGGTTGTGGCATACTGGTCTCCGTGTTTTCCTGATATGAGTGCTTATCATCAGATAATTCATGATCAACTGTTGGTGATATATTGTCACCAAGTAAAGGTGTCGTCTGCAAGGACATTCCGGCCAGGAGCAGGTAACACAGTACATGGTTGGAAACAGCCTTCATTTTTTTACCTTTCCTTTTTATCAGATATTAGGTTGTACATTTATTAAATAGAGGTACCTTTAATTGTCATTTAGAACACTAAATACATACAAAGCGCATCAGCGAAAATGCTTAGATAAGTCATTTTTCGCTATTTGTGTGTAAAATTAGCCATAATTTGAATTATGATATACAAGATTACATTATAACGATGTGTACAATACCATTAAAAGGCTTGTAGAAAACCGGGCTGATTGCTACACAGGCAGAATTTCAATTTTGGTATTCATTGCTTACTTATATATTTTTTGGGTGTCAATCATCAGGCACGGTGTGCAACGCAAGGAGAGTGAAGCGATATGTCTGTTTTGGCAATAGATGGGGGAGAGGCTGTTCGTTCAAAGGAAAAACCATGGCCCCAGTGGCCTATATCAACGGAAAAAGACGCGGAACGTATTGCGGAAGTAACCCGCAGTAACCGCTGGTCTTATGACGGGCCGAATGAATGGCGTTTCGCGGAGGAATTTACCCGCTATCAAGGCGCCAATTACGGTTTGTGTTGCGCCAATGGTACCGTAGGGATACAGCTTGCGCTTGAGGCGTTGGGTATCGGGGCATACGATGAAGTCATTGTGCCTGGAATGACATGGCAGGCAACGGCTGCCGCGGTGGCCGATGTCAACGCGGTACCGGTGCTCACCGATGTCGAATCGGATACCTGGAACCTGAGCCTGGATGCGGTAGAAGCTGCAATCACAAGCAACACTCGCGCCATCATTATCGTGCATCTGTATGGATGCATGACCGACCTGGACCGCCTGCAGCAGATATGCAAAAAAAACAACCTCTTCTTGATTGAGGACTGCGCCCACCAGCATGGCAGCTTCTGGAAAGGGCGGGGGGTAGGTTCCTTTGGTGATGTTGCCTCTTGGAGTTTTCAGGAATCCAAGGTGATATCCTCCGGTGAAGGTGGTTTTAATATGTGCAAGACCAAGGAATTGTTTTACCGACTGTACAGTCTTCGGAATTGTGGTCGACCTTATGAAGCCAATCCGCCGGTATTCGGGCTGGAAAAACCGGCCCTGGACAGCACTACATTACAGTCTGGTAATTATCGGTTAACAGAATGGCAAGCCGTCATGCTGCTTGGCGCACTCGAACGTTTGGATGAACAAGTCAAACTTCGCGACGACAATGCCATGTATCTCGGCTCAAAACTGGCAGAAATACCCGGTATTCTTCCCATGCGCCGACGTTCAGAGATTACCCAGCAAAGTTATTTCAACTTTGCGTTCCGGCTGGACTCCAAAGAACTTGGAGTGGAAAATCGTGCTTTTTCTGACGCGCTTAACGCGGAACTGGGCAGCGAGGAGCTTTTTGAACCGCCCTATGCGCCCTTAAACCGTTGTCCCTTGTATAAGCCGCTGACAAAGTCTCGGCATCACCTGAGTCAGGAGTATTTCTCAGCCATTGACCCGGCTCGTTTTGCCTTGCCGGTGTGCGAAGATGCCTACGACAGCAGCGGTATCGTTGCCCACCACCGCATTTTGATTGGTACACAAGATGACATGGATGACATTGCCGCTGCCGTCAAAAAGCTGGTAGACCATATCGATTCGGTTCGCAATTTCAAATCGGCTCCCGGATGGCGAAATAAAGCACTGGCCTAAAAAGCAGAATTCAGGCAGGTTCTCATTAAGTAAAGGACGAATTACATTTTGCCCTCTCTCGACTTGCTTGCGTCTTCCCGTCATACATGTGCAGGCAGGTAACCAGTAACTCACATTCCTAATTCTGCGGACAAATACATAAAGACCGATTTATCATTCATCGATTTTCCTGTTCTCCAATATTAAATCTTGAGGGAAATTGGTGACCAAACCGGTCTCTGGGTCTACTGTTAGCAGATTACCTTCTAGTGAAGAATACACCTCTTCAATTCCACTCCAATTACGGGATTCTTCCGGAGCAAGTAATATCGGAACCACAGCGGGGAGTTCCGGGAACAGAGCATGTCGAATGGTTAACCATCTCTCAACAAATTGACGTTTTCCAACGCTGACAGTATCATAACCATGAAATGCGCTCCAACTATTACTCAAGCACATTTCCTTCAGCCAGGCAATCGGAAAGTCCCCTTCAACATAGTATGCAAGAATATGTTCGACAAGTAATAGTGGTATCTCCCGAGTTAAATGATCATATTGTGGATCAAGTCTTTTCATGATCCAGGGTATAATTCTTTTATCACTTTCTTCCATCAAGTCAAGTATGAAATTATTACCACCTAAACCATAACCACGTTTATCAATGTAGTTCAAGATATCTCTTTGAATATCTACATCATCCAAACGCCAAAATGATATCAATATGGGATAGGGCAATAAATGGTAATAAGAGTTGTCATTTTTTAAAGTAATAACTTCTTCGGGTTCCTGTTTATATAATTGATACAAATAATCTCGGGCCTCACCTGCTTTTACAGTATCATTGCTACTTGCCAGATGGCCTGCGGCATACGCACGAAAGATTGTCGCATGCGTTTCGGCTTTAAATAATTCATACAGATAAGTATCCGCAACCTCATTGGAAAATGAAGCGATAGTATCGACAGCCTCAAAATATAATATCTCATATATAGGCTCATCATTGGTCATATCGATATGATTATCAACTTTATCTTGAAGCATCGATATAATATCTGGTAGTACTCGGTCGTCACCCAAAAGTTGCAAAGCATATAGAACTATCAATGGTTCGATCCCAAATCTTCGGTATTCTGGCAACATATTGATCAATATCGGGACTACCTTATTCCCCAAGGCGGCCAGTTGCTTTCCTGGTTTATGATGCACTCTGACTTTGTAAAACCAGTGAGCATTATTTAAATTTGGATCATACCAATTCTCCTTATCCAAAATTGCCTTGATTCTTTCATCAAGATCAACTACCTCCTTTTCTTTATCAGCAAATACAGAACTCTGTGTCTGCAAAATCACATGTATGATAAGCATGGCCTTGTAAAAAATATGGTTATGCGAGAACATGGTAATACTCCTTTGAATTTTACATATCTAATTTTAAATATCCCGCGAGCGGGAGTTGGGCACCCCCCCACCTGCGACATCTTCCCACTGACGAAACACAAAGCCCGGTTCCGCCGTTGTGGAAACCAGTAATGTAAATCCAGTAACCCACATTGCTGACTCTGCTGACAATTACACTATGACCGATTTATCACTCATCAATTCGCCTGTTCTCCAACACTATATCTTTAGGGAAATTAGTGACCATACCAGTCTCTGGGTCTACTGTTAGCAGATTACCTTCTCGAGAAGTATACACCCCTTCGATATTACTCCAATGTGGTGCTTCTTCTTGAGTCAACAATACCGGAACCACAGCGGGGAGTTCCGGGAAGAGGGCATGTCGAATGGCAATCCAACGTTCAACAAACTGCTGGCTGCCTACGCTGTAATAATCATATCCATGAAATGCTCTCCAACTATTACTCAGGCACATTTCCTTCAGCCAGGCAATCGGAAAGTCCCCTTCATCATAATATTCAAGAATATGTTCGACAAGTAATAGTGGAATCTCACGTGACGTATGTTCATATCGTGGTCCAAGTATTCCCATGATCCAAGGTATAATTCTTTTATCGCTTTCTTCCATCAAATCAAGTATGAAATTATTACCACCTAAGCCATAACCTCGTTCATCAATGTAGTTCAAGATATCCCTTTGCATATCTGTATCATTTAAACGCCAATATGATATCAATATAGGATAGGGCAACAATTGGCTATAGGAGTTGTCGTTTTTTAATTTAATAACATCTTCAGGTCCCTGTTTATATAATTGATACAAATAATCTCGGGCCTGCTCTGCTTTTACAGTATCATTGCTACTTGCCAGATGGCCTGCGGCATAGGCACGAAAGATTGTCGCATGTGCTTCGGCTTTAAACAATTCATACAGATATGCATCCGCAACCTCGTTGGAAAATGAAGCGATAGTATCAACAGCCTCAAAATATAATATCTCATATATAGGTTCATCATTGGCCATATCAATATGGTTATCAATATTATCTTGAAGCATCGATATTATATGTGGTAATGCTTGATCATCACCCAAATGCCGAAAAGCATATAGAATTGTCAATGATTCGATACCATAACTTCTGTATTCATGCAACATATTGATCAATATCGGGACTACCTCATGCCCCAAGGCGGCTAGTTGCTTTCCTGGTCTATGATGCACTCTGACCTTGTAAAACCAGCCACCTTCAAATAAAAAAGGATCATACCAATTCTCCTTATCAAAAATTGCCTTGATTTTTTCATCAAGATCAACTACCTCCTTTTCTGTATCAGCAAATACAGAACTCTGTGCCTGTAAAAGCACCAGTATAATAAGTATGGTCTTATGGAAAAAATGGTTATGTGACAACATGGTAATACTCCTTAGAATTTTACATATCTAATTTTAAATATCCTGCGAGCGGGAGTTGGGCACCCACCCACCTGCGACATCTTCCCACTGACGAAACACAAAGCCCGGTTCCGCCGTAACCGATACCGGTAC
>CAZIDP010000051.1:0-33266 GCA_964537975.1 uncultured Nitrospirales bacterium
CTGTTCCCTGTTCCCTGTTCCCTGTTCCCTGTTCCCTGTTCCCTGTTCCCTGTTCTCCCCTCTCCGCTCCTCCGCTCCTCCCCTCCCGCCAAGATGCGTTGCGGTCTTGCTTCTGTTATAGTATTGGTTTGAATGTTTTAATTGTTTTTTAGATATTCCATCAAGGAGATTTTGGTATGAAGTGGATTGCGTGTATATTGGGGAGTTTGGCGTTGATTACCGGGGCAATGGCTGCCGGGGCGCAGGAGTGGCAGGAGTTGACGGCTGCGGAGGATTTGGCGGGGTGGCAGGTGCTGTCGGGGCAGTGGGAGCTGGATGGCGGGGTAATCCGGGGAAGTGCCGGGCCGGGTGAGAATGCCTGGTTGCAGTATACGGCACAGGAATTCGCAGACCTGGAAATCACGGTGGAATTCCGCACGCCGGTGCCGACGAATGGCGGTGTGCAGTTTCACTCGCACTGGCTGCCCAGAACGCCGTTGGAATCTGGGGAAAGTCCGCAGGACGCACCGAAGGTGATGTATGGGTACCAGGCCGATGTGGAAACCCGGCAACGTCTATCCACGGGTCGGTTGGTGTGTGAGAATGTGCGAGGGCCAATTGCCGAGACGGCGCCGGAGGCCGCCGGTACCCTGAAGCAGCGGGACTGGAATGAAATGCGTATTGTCGCCCGGAACGGGGTGATCGAGGTGTATCTGCAAGGCGAACTGGCGAACCGCACGGAGGATGAAATGTACCGTCGGGGTTTCCTGGCGCTGCAGGTTTTCGCGTTTGAGATGGAAGAACCGGCCACGGTGGTGGAATACCGGAATCTGCGGGTACGGGAACTTCCCCAGGAAGCTGGCTGGGTTGATATCTTTGACGGAGAAAGCCTGAACGGCTGGGAAACATATGGCGAGGAGAAGTGGTACGCGGAGGACGGTCTGCTGCACGGCGCGAGTGGCCCGAAGAATTCGGAGGGCTATGTCGCCACCACGGACAGCTACCGGGATTTCGAGTTTCAGGGCGAGGTGCTGATGGCCGGAGCCGGTAATTATGGCTTTTTCTTTCATGTCGAAATCACCTTGCGGGAAGAGGACGGCTATCCCATCATCTCTGGCATGCAGGTGGAAATCGAACCCGGGTATCCGACCAGCACGGCCTGGATGTATGAAAGCTACAAGCGGGGCTGGCTGGTTGTACCGGACAAAACCTCGCTGCCCTGTGTCGCCTTGCGCCCGAAAGAATGGAATCACCTGGAGGTACGGGTACAGGACAACCACTATACTACCTGGTTGAATGGTATTCGGGTGATGGATTTCGTTGATGATGAGAAAACGACCACTGAAGGTTTTATTGCCTTCCAGATTCATGAAGGCGGCGCGGACGGCATTCTTAAACGTAACCTGATGGTGCGGCCCTTGTAGTACAGGCGTTGCTTTTTTTATCAATAAGTATCACTGGATTTTCGGGGTCGCGCTTTGCGGCCCCGCTTCATTTACATTATCAATTTGCTAAAGGACAGAAACCATGTACGGGAAATCAATTATAATCGGCCTTTGCGTTTGCGGGCTGGTGGGAGTAATGGAAACGATGGCACAGGACGACAACTACAACTTTGCCGACACACAGACCAGCGAAATTGCCGCATTTCAGAAGGAACATGTAGCGATGCTGGTGGAACAGGTGGACGTGACTCGAGATATTGTTTTTGCCGAAACCGCGGAAAAGACCTTGCTGCTAGATGTGTACCAGCCCAAAACTCGCGGCACCGACCCATTGCCCGTGGTTGTGTGGATACATGGCGGGGGGCTGCGCGGGCTGGACAAGGACTATGACCTGGTGCGCTGGTCTGCTGCCTACACCGCGTTGCAGGGCTACGTCGCGGTCTCCATCGACTACCGGCTCATCACCGAGGCCCCACTGCCCGCAGCCATCGATGACTGCAAGGCCGCAGTGCGCTATATCCGCGCACATGCCGAAACCTATGGCATCGATCCGGAGCGCGTTGCCGTGGCCGGAGAGTCTTCCGGGGGCTACCTGGCTGCATTCGTTACGTTCACCGGCGACACGGAACATTTCCGGAGTGACTACTGGAGCGACACATCCGGCAAAGTCACCTGTGGTGTGCTGTGGTATCCGCACACCGACCGGGGAGAATTTGTGGACCCCGTGGACTACATCTCCCCCACATCCAGTCCGGCCCTACTGGTACATGGCGATTACGATTCCATCGTACCGCTGGACGAGTCCTTCAAGATACTGAAGACCTGTGTCCGGCACGCCGTGCCAACCGGGCTGTACATCATCGGAAACGCTGACCACGGCATGTACGACCGCAACGCCAGCCGCGCCGCTTACCAGCACCATATGGAAGAAGCCCTGCGTGTGAGCCTGGAGTATATCCGGGCGAGATTGGCGGAGTGAAGGGAATGAGAATGAACAATTAATTGCGATACAATACTCCAGCGTAAAATTGAAGTTTTTTGGGTAGACTGCGATGATTTCCCAAATTACACACGACAGGGAGCATCCATGAATTCTGCGTTGCCCGCCATACGGGCCATTGAGATTGTGCCGGTTAAGGAAGGTGATGAACAGTTGTTTTGTCTGTATGACCCGCTGGGGTACGTGGACGAGCAGATTGTTTTGTCGCCCGCGGCGTTGCTGATTGCGTCATCGCTGGATGGTGTACGTGACATCGGAGCAATTCAGAAGGAATTGGCAGCACATTTGAATGGTATGGTGGTAAAACCGGAAATTATTGCCAATGTAGTGAATTATCTCGATGAAAACGGTTTTTTGTTGTCTGAACGCTTTTTCAGTATTCGCGACGCGGTTGAGGCACGCTATCAACTGGAGAGAGACCGCCCCCCATTTCACGCGGGAAAAGCGTATCCGGCGAATCCGGATGAACTGCGCGCATTGATTGACAGTTATTTTTTGCTTGAAGGTGGGCCAGGCCCATTGTCCGACATTTCTGTGCCGCAAAATGGGTCTCCAGCGCTTTGTGTCATAGCACCGCATATCGATTTTACACGGGGTGCGGTGGCCTACGCGCACAGCTATGCAAGCCTGTACCGACGAAAGAAGCCGGAAACTGTACTCCTCTTTGGGGTTGCCCATAATTGTGTGCCGCCACCATTTATTCTTTCGCGCAAAAATTTCGCGACACCATTTGGAGTCCTGGAAACAAACCAAAGGGTGGTTAATATACTGGAAGAAGCGTGTGACTGGAATCCGTTAGAATATGAATTTGTACAACGCACCGAGCATTCTATCGAATTTCAAGCGGTGATGTTGTCCTACTTGTACGGAGAATCCGTCAGGATTGTTCCTGTGTTATGTTCTCCCTTCAGTGAAGGCCATGCAGAAAAGAATCCCGCCAGGATTCCCAAGGTGCAGCGGTTTCTGGAAGCAAGTCAACAATTGCTTCGAGAGCATTCTGACACGATTACCGTGATTGCTGGCGCTGATCTTGCGCATGTAGGGCTACAATTTGGCGATGATTTCGAAATCGACGATGACATCATAGAAGCAGTAGCCAGAAGAGACCGGGAAGACCTCGGGCAACTGGTACATCAACCAGCAGAATCTTTTTACGCTTCTGTATTGTCGGACAACAACTCGCGACGGGTTTGTGGCCTGGGGTGTATATATGCCGCCATGAAAGTAGTGGAGCCATTGGCAAAATCGCAACAGTTATTGCATTATGGGTACGCGCCTGATCCGATGGGAGGAATCGTATCTTTTGCCGGTATGCATATCGATCGGTAATTTTATAATTTCGGTATTCCGTGTTGTTGGATTCTTAATTGCAGTTTACAGGCTGCGGCAAACCGGTTGCAGAGTGCTCTTGCCTCTACTTTTTGATAGTATTGTCACCTGATAAACGGATACGATTTGCAAAAGTTTCCTCCGGCACCATACAATACACCAAAGCCCACCGGATGCCGTGTGGGATTTTTTATTTCTACCTTGAAATACCCCGTGTCATTATCAATTGGGCATGGGTTTGTTTTCTCAACTACATTATATAAATGGTAACAATGGAGAGTACATCATGCTTATTGATTTTGGTGGCGTGAAAGAAGAAGTGATCACACGTGAAGAATTTACCATGGACATGGCTCATGAAGTTTTAAAAGATGAAATCATTGCAGTCATTGGCTATGGTGTCCAAGGACCAGCCCAGGGGCTGAACATGCGTGATAACGGATTTAATGTAATCATCGGACAGTCCAAGGCCTTTCCGAAGGACTGGGACCGCGCAGTGGCAGATGGTTGGATTCCCGGCGAAACTTTATTTGACATGGAAGAGGCATGTGAAAAGGCCACTGTCGTTCAGATGCTGGTCTCAGATGCTGCCCAAAAGGCAATATGGCCAAGCATCAAGAAACATCTGAAAGAAGGCGATGCCCTCTATTTTTCTCATGGTTTTTCGATTGTGTACAAAGATCAGACCGGAGTTGTGCCTCCTGAGAACGTCGACGTGATCCTCGTGGCACCAAAAGGTTCCGGTACTTCTGTGCGTCGCAATTTCCTGAGTGGAGCTGGTATCAATTCGAGCTTTGCTGTCGGACAGGATTTTACAGGACGGGCAGAAAAGCGGGCGATTGCCTTGGGCATCGCCGTTGGCTCCGGCTATCTCTTCCCAACAACATTTCAGCAAGAAGTCTTCAGCGACCTCACAGGAGAACGCGGTGTACTCATGGGAGCACTGGCGGGCATTATGGATGCGCAATATGAAGTATTGCGTAAAAATGGTCACAGCCCCAGTGAAGCATTCAATGAAACCGTTGAAGAATTGACACAGAGCCTGATCCGCCTGGTGGATGAAAATGGCATGGACTGGATGTATGCCAATTGTTCCGCTACTGCCCAACGAGGTGCCCTGGACTGGAAACCCAAGTTCCGTGATGCTACGTTGCCGCTTTTTGCAGAATTGTATGAGCGCGTAAAGAGTGGTGAAGAGACCAAACGTGTATTGGAAGCTACCAGCGGCAACAATTACAAAGAAATGCTGGAAAAAGAGCTTTCTGAAATCCGCAATTCAGAGATGTGGCTAGCTGGTAAGGCATCCCGTGATTTGCGCCCCAAAACTCCAGAATCACAACGTGTTCAGTCAACCGTTGGCACAACTGGCCGTGGACACAACTAAACAACATTGACTTTAACCTTACTTAATCAAGTGAAATTGGCAACAGCATTTTTATGTTCTGAAATCACTTTCAGTTGAGTACAAATACAGCTGATTTTACTATTATGACTGTCGCCAAATAAGTGTTAATTATCGTATACACCGGGTATCCAGCACCTTGCGGTTCCCGGTGTTTTTTTATGCGATTCATAAGGTATTATGGTTTTATCGCGCACAGTACAATTTGGGTAAAATTGAATTGACAATAGGGTATTGGAAGATCGTATGATATGATATATACGAATAGTAATACTTGATACTATTTGTTCTAAATTTGCAATTTTTGTCCCTACTAATGTATATATATTAGACAGTTTTTTTGAGACAGGTAAAACCACTAATAAATATGGATATTATGCAAAAAACAAGGTCTATGCATAGATTTCCTGATAGTTCACAACTTCAACTACTGGCTGATTAAGTATATCTTAAAGTCAAGTATTATAGAATTGCGACCACACCGCATCAGCATAAACAGAAATTTACTAAAAATCGGGCTTCCACATGGTTAGAAAGAACATTTCTACCAAAGTGACGTGCTCTTGTGGGTGGTTAGGAGAATTGTATTGGAAAGAGAATTAGCGGGAACGCATTGTGGCCCGGTTAATCAAGATAGATTTGTTGATTCTTGGCAAGGTCAATATCTTGCTGCACACCTGATTTCTGATGTAGGCAAAAAGCGTGAAAAGAATGAAGATGCCTGTGTAGTATGTGCCCCTGAGAACATCAAATTACTACTCAGCCGGGGTGTATTGTTTGCCGTCGCCGATGGTATGGGGGGTGCCAGTGCCGGAGAACATGCCAGTCACCTTGCATTGAAGGTGCTTGTTGAGTCTTATTTTGAAGGCAACAGGCCGCAAACCAAAGTACCCATAGCACTACGCACAGCACTGGAAATGGCTAATGTTCGCATATACGAAGAAGCCAGTATGTCACCTGAGTTGTCTGGAATGGGCACTACGGTGTCAGCCATGGCTATTCTGGGGAATTGGGCCTATATTGCACAGGTAGGCGACAGTCGTATCTATCATTTTCGTAAAGGAGACGGTCTTCAACAAATCACACAAGACCATTCCCTAGTTGAAGAACAGGTGCGGTGCGGTGTTCTTACACCTGACGAAGCGCGAAATCACTCATTAAAAAAACTTATTACTCGAGCCGTAGGCATCCGGAAAAGTGTCGATATTGATTTGTTTGTAAATGAAATCCGCAATGGGGATGTAATTTTCATATGCTCTGATGGCATGAGCAACATGGTGACCGATGAGCAAATAGAAGATCTCATTTTGAATGAATCGTTGGATGTTGCATTACAACATATGATGAATTATGCCCTGGCAGCCGGTGGAACAGATAACATTACAGCGGTTGCTGTCGAAGTTACAGATACTCCACCCAAAGTCACCCTTCAACAGTCAATTGAAATTCCACTGCTACAACCCAACGGATTGATTCGAAAAATTCTCGGATTTTTCCGATAGTATAGCTATTGACTCCTCCACAGATTCAGCAGATGTCTGGTGACGCAATCATCGTCGACGTCGGGGACCTTTATTTCTGGCCTGTGGACGTTTTCTCCGAGAGGGATTGCGCCGTGGATCTTCATTGTCATCAATACCTGCATCATGCCAAGTATTCACCGATTGCAATTTATGCTGTGGCACCGGCACAAATTTGGTTTTGTGGTCCGCAATAGAGTTAATACTTTCACATCGGGGGCACACCGAATAGACTTCAGATTCTTCGTCCAGATAGGTGAAAGCGCAATATGCACAGCGCCACAAGTATTGCTTTTCCAATACCTGATAATGCCGTTGAACAGAGACTTCTGTATAGAGCCAAATCCCCAAAGCACCAATACCGATCAGGGCGCTGTAGATTGCCAGGGCTGTCGAAAGGCTGATTTCGATCATGGTGTAACCGTTTCTCTGCGTTCGGAACGTATGATCAGGGTGGCTAGCTGGTCTGCGCCCGAAGTATCATCAACAGAGGCAAAACGGTATTTTAACAAAGCAGATTGCACATCATCCAACACACCGGCGTCATCAAATCCTGGGCTCCATACGCTGATTACCCGGCCATGCGGGTTCACTTCAAAGACGACTTCCAGAGGCCGCCGCATTAGGACCGGGTCCACCTGCCATAAAGCCTGAATGGGCGGTGCATACAGAATCGAGCGGTCATGTGGCTCAGTTGACCATTCAATATAGGCTTCAAAGCCTTCCGCAGGACGCCCCACAGGCACACGATGAACATCTGTACGGTCTCCAACAGCCAGACGTCCGGAAACAGCAGTATCGTCTTCCCAGGGCACATTCGCAGTACTGATTGCCCGGCCAACTCGTCGAAGACTTTGACCAAACCGCCCCCAACTATCGGAGCTGGTCTCGCGGAACACTTCCTGGTACAAGGGAGAAGAAGCAACGCCACGCTGCCGAACGCGCAATCGTTCCAACTCGGCAAATTCTATGGTAGGTAAAGCTATCTCGGGTAGCATCCGGTCGCTCAATCGTGGTAATAATTCCCCCAAGCTGGCAGTATCTTCCGGAGAAGATAGCATGGAGTCGATACCCGGCACACGCAAGCGGCCCGGTGCCCCGGTATCCTCTGAAAGCAAGGGGCGGAACGCCCTGTCCGGTACCAGATCAAATTGATAATATTTGATTTCTTCCCTGGGAAAATAAATGACAATATTGAACAGGGTAACCATGGACAAGTGAAAGAGCGTAGATACAATCAGGGCATAGCCGAAGCGCGAACACTTCGGGATAGAGCGCAGCCAGGTATGCCGCGTACTGAACATGGTTACTCTGCTTCAGGGGGCTGCGCGGCAATGGCATATTGCTGAACACCGGCACTGGTCAAAATGCCCAGAACCATGACCGTTCTCCCCGTTGGTATGTTTGTATCAGGGCGGACCAATACCAGGCTCTCAGGTTGTCGTTGTGCAAAATCCGACATAAACCGGGTTAATTCACCCCAGTCTGCGATTTCTACCTCATTCACAAAAACCGGTCCTTCTCCATCCGGCCCACCCGAGCCATATTGAAGGGTAATCGTCAATTCACTTTGCTCGAAGGATTCGGCACCTTGCGCTTCCGGCACTTCAATGGGAATGGAAGTCTGAACAACAAAAGTCGAGGATAACATAAAGAAGATGAGTAACTGAAAGACCACGTCAATCAGTGGGGTCATCTCTACTACCGCACGAACCTTGCGTTTATCATTGCGTTTGAATTTCATGGGGTTATATCTCACGTTCCCCATGATTGCGTGTTAACAGATCAAGCAATTCAGAGGAACTGATTTCCATCTCGATAATCATGTTGTCGATTTTCGACACATAATAATTGTATATCACCAACATGGGAATTGCGACTGTAAGCCCCGCAGCAGTGGTTACCAGCGCATTTCCGATACCTTCAGCCAAATCAGAGGGATTCACTTGACCGCGTTTGTTCTGGATTTGCGCAAACGCCTTGATCATGCCCGATACGGTACCCAGCAGCCCAAGTAAAGGAGCAATGTTCGCGCAGGTTGCCAAACCGGAGAGGTACCGCTCAAGCCGTGGAATTTCGAAGTGCCCCGCATCGTCGATTGCCTCTCGAATTTCTTCTTTGGAACGATCATGCTTCAGGATTCCAGCCTTCATGATGCGTGCAACGGGTGCGTTGGTTTCATCACAGATGTCTACAGCTTCCTGTATCCTGTTCTGCCGTAATACCTGGCGCATGGTGTCCATAAATTCACGCGTGTCTATGCTTGCTCGGCGTAAAGAGATAAAGCGCTCAATAGATATAGCCAGTCCAACAATGGAACAGGCAATGATGGGCCACATAAGAATGCCGCCCTGAAAAATGATGTCAAATTTCATGACCTTGTTTTGGTTCTCCTGTAATAGAGGTCAATTGTTATATAAGTCAGCAATGACTACAATACTCTACAAACCAAGTTTGGCTTGTAGTATTAATGACTGACCAGGGTACCCACACCTTTGTTAGTGAAAATTTCAATCAACAGACTGTGATGTACACGGCCATCGATAATATGTGTCTTACGAACGCCGTAGTCCAGTGCACGCAGGCAAGCTTCGACTTTTGGAACCATGCCGCCGGCAATCACGCCTTCTTGACGCAAATGGTTGACATCCCCCGACCGGAGTTGGTGAATTAAAGAATGCGGGTCATCCACATCACGAAGCAAACCCGGCGTGTCAGTAAGAAATACGAGCTTCTCAGCCTGTAAAGCAGCAGCAATTTCACCTGCCGCGGTGTCGGCATTAATATTCCAGCTATTTCCTTCGCCATCGGTGGCAACTGGCGCAATAACAGGTATCATGCCTGCGTTGCACAACACGTCAATTACGCGTGTATGTACGTTGGTTATCTTGCCAACCTGGCCCAGATCACTACCGTCTTCAGCAAGCAGTTTTTTGGCATACAACAGATTTCCATCTTTACCACACAATCCTACAGCATCCCCTCCAGAGCAGTTCAGTAAGGTCACTATGTCTTTGTTTATAGTTCCTGCGAGTACCATCTCAACGATTTGCATCGTATCTACATCTGTTATCCGAAGTCCCTGTGGACTGAATTGTGATTGGATATTCATCTGCTTCAATGTTTTATTTATGGCAGGCCCACCCCCATGCACTACAACGGGATTGATCCCGACATATTTCATGAGAACGATGTCTTCGGCAGTACTTTTACGTAATGCAGGTTCCAACATCGCAGCGCCGCCATACTTAATCACGACCGTTTTGCCTTCGAATTCCCGTATGTAAGGCAAAGCCTCGATTAATACATTGGCTTTCTGTATTGATTCTTCCATGTGCGTATTCATCTACCCCTCATAAGCTGGCAATAAAATGACTTCTTTAATCAACTTCTATAATCTGCATTGATACTGACATACGCATGGCTCAGATCGGAAGTCCAGAATTTGCAAGTTCCCGAACCGTTACCTACAGATATACTGATGGTAAATTCGGGTTGTTTCATAACCGCCGCGGCATCCGCCTCGCTGTAGTCAACTGGCAAACCGTCATGCACAACTTCGACATTATCCAGGGCAAGCTGCAAGCAACCGGTATCAAACGGTACTCCGGCATATCCCAGGGCACAGGCAATACGTCCCCAGTTCGGGTCTTCTCCGTGGAACGCTGTCTTGCATAATTGGGAGACAGCCACACTTCTTGCCAGGGTTTTGGCGGCGTCATTATCCAGCGCACCTTCCACCAGGATTTCAACAAACTTGGTGGCACCCTCGCCATCGCGTACCAGCCATTGTGCCATCTGGATGCATAAAGAACGTAAAGCTTCCTGGAATGTATCGTAATCTGCAGTTCCCGGTACTATCTCCGGCAGACCTGCCTGCCCATTGGCGAGGCATAGTACCGCATCACTGGTGCTCATATCATTGTCAACACAGATACAATTGAACGAATGTGCAACACAATCACGGAGCATGGTTTGCAGGTTTTCAGCTACTATGTATGCATCTGTCGTTATCACCGCAATCATGGTGGCCATATTCGGCGCAATCATCCCGGAGCCTTTGGCGATTGCGCCGAGGCGAACCGTTCCCTGGGATAATTCGACCTCAAAGGCAGCTTCCTTGGGCACGGTGTCTGTGGTCATGATTGCCAATGCGGCATCTGCACTTCCCTGATGATTCAAACCGGCACTACAGGTATGAACGCCCACCCGGACGCGGTCCATGGGCAGAAACACGCCAATGACCCCGGTACTGAGCACCGCAACTTCCGTTACCGATATATCCAGTGCCAGCGCGATTGCTTCCGCGGTTTCCTGTGCATCTTGAAGTCCTTGTGAACCTGTACAGGCGTTTGCATTGCCACTGTTGATAAAAACTGCCCGTCCCGAGCCTCGGATACACACGCCTTCAGTCCAGGCTATGGGTGGTGCTTTCATTAAATTTGTAGTAAAAGTACCGGCAATGGTTGCTTCATGTTCAGAAAACAGCAACGCGCAGTCTTTTTTGGTACTTCCCGGGCGTTTAATTCCGGCAGCACTACCTGCCGCCAGAAAACCGCCTGGGGCACATACTCCACCTGATATCGGCTTCATGGTGCCATACCGCCTGCACCCAATCCGGTTTTTTCATCCAGACCAAACATCAGATTCATACACTGGATTGCCATGCCGGCAGTGCCCCCGTTCAGGTTATCAATCGCGCTCAACAGTATCAGATTGCCCGTGCGTTTGTCTGTCACCCAGCCAATGTCACAGAAATTACTACCCCGTACATGTTTTGCCTCAGGCAGGCGATTTTCGCCGAGTACCCGTACATAGGGTTCATCGTTATAACATGCATAACAAGCGGCCAGATCAAAGACTTGTTCAGGACGCACAATGATAGTAGAAAGCATACCCCGTATTAATGGAGCCACATGGGGTGTGAATTGCACTTGAAAACGATGTTGCAGTTCTTGCTCAATTTCTGGAATATGCTGATGTGTACCGACCTTATAGGCTCGCAGATTTTCCGCCATTTCTGGAAAATGCAAATGCTCGCTGGGCGTTTTCCCTGCGCCGGAAATGCCGGATATAGCATCAATAACAATCGGTATTGAAGCAATGGGTTGCGCGAGTAACGGTCTGAGCGGTAACAAGATACTGATGGGATAACAGCCGGGCACCGCTACCAGCGATGCATCTTTTATTGTATCGCGATACCAGGGCACCAGGCCATACACCGCTTCATCCAGCAAATGGGTGGCTGTGTGTGCAGTTCCATAATATTGCTGAAAGTCCTTGGGGTCATTCAGTCGAAAATCCGGACCAATATCGAGAACCCGCACCCCGGCGTTACGCAACGCGGCAACAGGTTCCATGGATTCCCGTCCGGGCACACCCACAAAAACCACATCGCATTTTTCAGCCAAAGAAGCAGGATCAAATGCTTCAAATGAAAGGTCAAACACTTTCCTGAAGGCTGGCAACACATCGCCCAATGCTTCACCAACAGCACTGGTAGAAGCAACTGCACTGAGAGAAGCTTCTGGATGCCCTGCGATTAAACGTAGTAATTCCCGGCCACCGTATCCAGTGGCACCAACAATACCAATTCGTATCAAAATTATCTCCTTTTTGAGGTGCATAAGTATACTTGCCCCGGGCAGATTCAATCAAACGATTTTCTCAGAAATACCCTTGATCTGATGTATAGGGATACAAAATATGCGTACGGAAGAAGAGAAAGAAGATATCCAGCGAGTTGATTTTTGTTTCGTTGGTATAATTTCAATCAGAAATGTGTTGCTGTGCCCGGTGCTTAGTCGATATGATTGATGCAATTTCAGGTATTGGCACTGGAATGAAAACACCTGAAACAACCGGTCACACTATACCAGGGAGACTTGCCCATGGAAGTCCGTTATGAATACTTGATGCCACAAGAAATTGAAGCCGCAATGTCAAAGAACCCAACGCTTTTTATTCCGTTGGGTACTATTGAATGGCATGGCTTTCATAATGCAGTCGGTCTGGACTCATTAAAAGCACACGCGCTGTGTGTAGATGCGGCAAAGCAGGGGGGCGGAATCGTTCATCCTGCCTTGTATGGTGGTGTCGGAGGTTTAAATGAACCACATACCTTCATCTTTGATCCGGAAAACTCGATTGGCTCCCTGTATCTCCGTCCCTGGCTTGAGCAGTTCTGTCGAGAGGCAGTACGTAATGGATTCAAGGCTATCATCATTCTTACCGGACATTATGGCGCAGCCCAGCAAATTGTTGTCCGGGAAACTGCCGTTCGAATGACCAAAATCCTCAACATACCAATTTATGGTGGCCCGGAGTACTTTTTGGCTTTGGACGAAGAGTATTACGGCGATCATGCCGGTGCCTTTGAAACATCTTTTATGATGTATTATCACCCTGAACTGGTAGCACTTGACCGGCTGGGAAATGAACCGCACCAGGGCGTTGGGGGCCAGGACCCCAAGCAACATGCCAGCGTGGAGATGGGCAGGCGTTTCAGTGCCGCCATCACCAAGCGTCTGGTAGCCCTGTCACAGTCCATGCCCTCCTGGGACGAAGAAACACGCTGCCGCTTTGTACAAGCAGAAGGGGCATTGGTCAATCGTCAAATGGAATTGGCAGGGAAAGGCGAAGTTATCTGGACCGCCTGGCGTAATATCGGCAAGGGTGTATTCAATGAGTATCCCAAGCTACTTGAAGCAGGTGACTTTGAGGGCATAGAAGCACTGGTACAGCATCTGTAACGGCAATGGTATCCAATTTACACTCCAAGCAACTCATTTTGGTAAAAAAGAAGTATTCAGTCGAATACAGGCAGCATCTATTGCAGCATAACGTTTGATAAACATACAGTTCATTTAAAAAAGAGGCAACTCATTTTAATGAATTGCCTCTTTGTATGTTATGTGGGATTGATTTAAACTTATCGTGCAAGGCGCAGTAAATTGCCCTCAAATTTTTTGTTGCGTTTTGCGCCTGCATCTACACGATCCGGAACATATTGACGCTGTGCTTGACGAACCGCTGGTTCCTCGATAACAACAGTACGTGCTACTTGGCCTTCCCTGCGTGCTTCTCGAATTTTTTCTGCCTCTTTCAGACGTTCATCTACTTTTTCATCATCTTCGAGAGGGTAATGGTCATTCAACTTAATAAGTGGGAAAAAGTACCAACTGAACAGAAAATCACTGCTGTTGCGGAGCGCTATATCACGCTCGATAACCTGATTTGCAATCTGAGTTTCACGAATTTTTTGCTTATCACGGGGGGTGTGTGGTGGAGCAGAAAAAATAGCACCTCTGAATGTGCTTTCGCCCAGCTCAACAGTACCCCGACGTAACCCACGCAATCCTTCGGCAGAACCAAGAACAGGTGTTTTCATATTACCCCTGCTGAAGGAATAGGTGGTGTGATATACGAGCGACTTGGCCCCATGCCAAATCCATTTATACGGTCGAAGGGCTGTTTCTTCTTTGTTGCCGAACTGACCAGTGTAGGCAGGATCGATAACATTTGATACGCCTGTTGTGGCGTGGCCAGTGCCTGCCAGAATTATCAAGGCCAACATGGTTAAGGCAATCTTTTTCATAGGTTCCTCTCTTCGCTGCACTTGGTTAAGACAAGGCCTGATCTGTACGTTGTAAAAAATTATACTATAACTATAAACGCTTACTGGCTTATTGTGCAAATGTTAGACAACCAATCTCAGGGCTTGACTTCGAAAAGCCAGCACCAACTATTCCATACCGACGCTTTCCGCCTTATCGGCTCATTAATATTGTCCAGAATTTAACGCCTGATATCGTGTCATTCTAACTAAAACTTGTAACAAACCAAATAAACCGCAATCTGCAGAAATCTTCTTATCTTTGAGCAAGTGCCAGCCGTAAACCCAATGAAACATAAATCGTTGCGGCGATCCAGTTAAAACACCGCGACACACTGGGTTTCCCTAAGATCACCTGACCAATTACACCAGAAAAATAGGCAATGGTAAGGAATATTACAAAAGCTTGCACCATGAACAGAAGCCCCAATACAAACATTTGCAAGGCAATTGGGCCAATGGCCAGCGTTGCAAATTGCGGCAGGAATGCCAGGAAGAACAAGGCTACTTTGGGATTCAAGACATTCATAATGAATCCACGACGAAAGCAAGCCCAGGCTTGTGTACCAGTATGTGTTGAAATTGTTGCGGGCGAGTGCTCCTTGGAGCGGATTGCCTGGTAGGCCAGATAAATCAGATATGCAGCTCCAGCAAATTTTACAAGCTGAAAAGCATGTTCTGATGTGTGAAATATCGCGGAAATCCCCAATGCTGCCCCAAGCGTGTGCACACTGATGCCGCTGCACATACCACAAGCCGTGATCATTGCAGCCTGCTTTCCACGCGTGATACCTTGCGTAACTATAAAAATATTGTCTGGCCCCGGAGCAAGTGTCAACAATATTGATGCTCCAAGAAAATATAGAAGTACGGTGATCATGGTGCCTGCAAACTCCTGAACTATGGAACTTTTGAACTTAATAATTACAACACGGGTAAGTATATAACTTGACATAAAAAATGCATATCGTAGCTGGTAGTGTTTCATTATAACATTTCAGGCAATTGAGATAATGATTTAATCTGTAACCATTATATGATTTTCGAAGTATCCAATAGCAGGATTGGTGCAGCCGGTTGTGCGATTGCACTACTACATAGCCCTGTGCAGGTGCTTTGTATAAAAAACCTGCTGGAGATACCCATTCCTGGGATGTTGTTGAAACTCTTTCAATCAGTATTTAACAGTCAAAATTAGATTGATATAACCCCGAAACTTGCTGTAATAATCAGAGGTCTTATCGGTATTAGTTCTTGAGCATTACCTTAAATACAATGAAAACATGGCACATTATTTACTTTGGCTCATGTGGTTTATTTTGATACAATAAAGATTACTTAACTTGGAATTGAGCCATGGCACCGTTGTCAGATGCATTGCAGATACTGACAATTTCATTGTAAATATGTCTAGCGTTCAAGGACAAAACCCATGCTGATTCCAAGCGGATGTACACTCATCAGCTATTCAAAGTCACGTGATGTCGGGGGATATGTTGCATGATGTGTTGTCTGTAGCATTCATCACGATAAGTTTATGGAGTATCAATGCGAATACGAATACATCTTGCCCTGCTTGCTATCCTGCCATTGGTATTGTCAGCCTGTGGCAATATAGTGGATGCAAACAAAAGCCGATCAGCAGAATCGGAAAAAAATCGGGAAATTATTTTTCCGGTGGAAGCCATCTATCCTGCACGGACTGATTTGTCCTCTTTTATTCAGACAACTGCTACGGTGCAAGCAGAAAATAAAGTAGAAATTACTGCCAAAGGTAGCGGGCAGGTTCTGGATGTATATGTGGAAGAAGGTGATCGCGTTCGTGCTGGACAGGTACTGGCAGAATTGGATAAAGCCGAACTTGAAGCCCAAATACGCCAGACACGGGTAAATGTCCAACAACAAAAAGCAGCGTACGATGTTGCTGAACATAGTCTTCATGAGGGAATTGGTTCTCGTGTAGAGCGGGACAATGCCCGTTTCAGCTATGAGTCTGCAATTGCCAATCTGGACCTGCAACAAGTACAACTGGGACACCAGACGATCCGGTCTCCCATTGACGGCATAGTAACCCATCGTCTCATTCAAAAGGGCATACTCGTTTCTGCTGGCATGCCCGCTTTTACTATAGTAGACCCGCGTTCTTATGTGCTGCCTATCTATCCTCCGGAAAAAGACCTGGCAACGTTACGCATTGGGCAGGTGGCTCGTGTATCTGTTGACTCTGTTCCCGGGGAAGCATTTGAAGCAAAGATTACACGTATTAATCCGAGTGTTGAGCTGGGCGGAACGGTAAAAGTAACTCTTGAATTTAAGCCAAGCGATCGCGAGAAACTTCGAGACGGTATCTTTGCCCGGGTTTGGCTGGTGACTGAGACTTTAGAAGATATACTTACAATTAACCGGGACACCCTGATAGAAGAAAATACCCGCACCTACCTGATGCTGGCCAAAGAAGACCCCAATATTGACGCAGAAGATGAAGGGCAAGAGCTTGCTGATGTGGAAACGGGGTTGCTTGTTAATGATGGTACAGGCCTGGCATCCACAGGCAAGGCAAGAAAAATGGTGGCACAGCGTGTTGAAGTCGAAACAGGACTCGAAGACGGTAATCTTGTAGAAATCCGTTCCGGTGTTTCAGAAAATGATCTCGTTATCACCTTGGGACAACACGCCCTACGTACTGGTGCTCCTGTAATGGTGACGACGACACGGGAACGCATCGGGCAGTCTTCGGGAATCAGTGCCTCGGATGCACTGAGAGCGACTGCTAACGAAAACTTCACAGAGGATCAGCGAGATCGTTAATTGCTGTCATACCAACTGTTATTGTTAAATAGTGTTCTCGTTGCGCCCTGAATTTCCATATGATCAGGATGGCACTGCTTAAAGCATGTAGTAGCATGCATCAATATAAATAGTTCTTTTTAACGTCATATTTGTTGGTGTATTTTACATCTTATTCTTCCACCCCGGAGCCTGGTTATCAATTTCCATGAGTGATTCACCTCCTGCTGCTGATAAAAAGCAATATCGATTGGCCATACGCCGCCCAGTAACCATGGCAATGCTGTTTTTGACCCTGATTGTATTCGGGGTGCGCTCCTACCAAAACTTGTCCATCAACTTGATGCCGGACATCTCCTATCCGACACTGACAGTACGCACTGCCTATGCCGGGGCAGCTCCTGAAGATGTCGAGAAACTGGTTACACGCCCACTGGAAGAAATGCTGAGCATTGTGAGCGGACTTGTTGAAATCAGCAGCATTTCGTCGGCAAGCCAGTCCGAGATTATCATGGAATTTGCCTGGGGCACAGACATGATTGTCGCCCAGCAAGATGTACGCGATCGGCTGGACTTGTTTGAGCCACCACGGGGAGTCACTGAAAAGCCAGTAATATTGCGGTTTGATCCGACACTGGACCCTGTCATGCGGATTTCAATAACACCGCCTGGCGAATATCGCGAGATGTATACAGCCGAAGAGTATCGTGCCATCAACGAAGCTTTGACCAATATACGTGATGCCGCGGAACGACATTTGAAAAGCGACCTGGAAGCTGAGTCCGGGATTGCCCAGGTGGCAGTAAAAGGAGGGCAGGAACCAGAAATACAGGTATTGGTAGATGCCGAGCGATTGAAAGGCCTGGGCTTGTCTGTGGAGCACGTTGTCAACAGTCTGGCACAGCAAAACATCAACCTTTCAGGTGGCCGTCTGATCGAGGGGCGTACAGAATACCTGGTACGCACACTGAATGAATTTCAAAACATCAGTGAAATCGGGGAGAGCCTGATCTCCACTCCAACCGGCAATCTAATCATGCTTTCCAATTTTGCCGATGTATATCTGGGTACAAAAGAACGGAAAACCATAGTACACCGCAATGGCCGCGAAGCGGTTGCTCTGGAAATTTTTAAAGAGGGTGATGCCAATACAGTACAGGTAGCCAATCGCATCAAAGATTTGATGGATTTTGAGCGCCCTCATGGAACACTGGAGCAGCTTTCCAAGAAATTGACAGAAGCTCAGTTGATGAGGCAGCCCGATGCCGATGAAGCTGTACGATTGCGTACACTACGGCGCACTTTACTGGATAGGCTACCTGCTGATGTGGAACTCGCCATAATCAGTGATCAGTCCCGTTTTATCATTGATTCTATTGACGAAGTCAGGGAAGCGGTAGTCCTGGGGGGGATTCTCGCTCTCATAATTCTGTTCTTGTTTCTGCGTGATTTACGCACCACGCTAATCATCGGAGTCGCCATTCCCATATCTGTGATTGCGACCTTTGTCCCGATGTTCATGCGTGATATTTCTTTGAATATTATGTCGCTGGGAGGACTGGCACTGGGTGTCGGTATGCTGGTGGACAATTCCATCGTTGTGTTGGAAAGTATATTTCGATGCAGAGAAGAAGGCGATGATATTGTGGAGGCGGCCGAGCGGGGCACAAGAGAAGTTGGCAGTGCGGTTACAGCTTCGACTTTAACAACTATTTCTGTGTTTCTTCCCATTGCATTTGTCGAGGGTATTGCAGGTCAGTTGTTCAGTGATCTGGCTTTGACCGTAACTTTTTCCTTGCTGGCTTCATTACTTGTGGCCTTGAATTTAATCCCACTCATCGCATCTCGTAAGGGATTGGCACTGCGCACTGACCGACAGGTGGTCTGGATCATGCAGGCATTCGAAGAGGGGCGAACACAGCAGAATTTATCAGTTACCAAATCGTTGTTGCATATTCCGGCTAACGGATTCAAATATGCCCTGGAATATATTTCCACAACAATGGATGAATCTTTTTCACCGCTATATACAACCTTCAACCGAATCAAAGAGCGTGTTTCCGTACTCAATGTGTTACGCGTCATTGGCGTGTTTCTGATTCTGCCATTTCTACTGGTGTTGTATGTTTCACAAGTGCTTCTGCGAACAATTGTATTGGTGCTGATCACCATGCTGTTTATCGTCTGCCTGTGTATAGGTGGCGTCATTGTGGTCATGCGTCAAGTTTTACGGGTAGTACTTTGGATTCCTTTAACTTTGTTCAACTTTTTGTTTGAGAGCTTCAGAAGTATCTACGGCCAGGTATTGCGGCACGCATTGCGCTTTAATGCCATTCTGCTCTTACTGGTCTTTGGTGTAGCAATACATGCAGGTTTCGTTGCTGTTGGCTTGGGACGAGAACTCATACCACCTGTTAACCAAGGCGAATTCGGGATTCGACTTGAAGCCATGCCTGGAACCCGGTTGGAAGAAACGGAACAACGTGCACGCCGGGTAGAACGTGTGATTCAAATGCGCGATGATATCGAGTCTGTAACTGTAGAAATTGGACAGGAAGGCACCCGCATCCAATCGGACCGTGGTGAGAATGTAGCAGAGTTCACCATCCTGTTAAAAAATCCAGAAGTAATGGCCCGACAACAAGACCAAATTATTGAATCACTACGACGTGATATCCGCGAAGTAACTTCTGACGACATAACATTCACACTACCGACATTGTTCAGCTTCAAGACCGCGGTGGAATTGCACATTGTAGGTGAGGACATCAATGAACTGCGTCGACTAGGCGAGAGCACATTGCCAATAATCAGTAGCATTCCCGGTGTGGAAGATGCTGATTTAAGCGTCAAACCGGGATATCCCGAGATTATCATCGAGATGGACCGGGAACTGCTGGCCGCACGTGGGTTATCTCCAAATCAAGTGGCAGAACGTGTTCGTATAGAAGTTCAGGGGGATGTTGCCACACGATTCAGTCGACGTGGAGAAAAAGTAGATATTCGTGTACGCACAGACCAGCAATTGTTGTCCAGCAGAGACGATCTGATTCGAATGACAATTTCAGAAACCGGCGCTCCAATTCCCCTGCGAGATGTCGCACATATTACAGTACAAGACGGCCCAAGCGAAATCAGGCGTATTGATCAGCGCCAGGTGGTCCTGATAACAGCCAATGTATCAGGACGTGACCTGGGGGCTGTTTCCAGAGATATCCGCCAGGCGGTAGAGCAAATACATCGGCCGGCAAACTATTACTTTGAGTTGGGGGGACAAGACCGGGAGTTGGAAACCTCGTATACCAGTCTGCAATTTGCACTACTTCTGGCGGTCTTCCTGGTGTATGTTGTTATGGCGTGCCAATTTGAATCCATTTGGCACCCTGCGTTGGTTATGTTCAGTGTGCCATTGGCATTTATTGGTGTGATTTATGCCATGTTATTATTTAACCTGGATGTCAGCATCATGGTATTTCTGGGCGGTATTATTCTCGCTGGAATCGTAGTTAATGACGCTATTGTATTGGTTGATTATATCAATCAACTTCGCGCACGTGGCCTGCCAAGCCGGGAAGCAATCATTCAGGCAGGTTTGGTACGCCTTCGCCCAATCATGATGACTACGGTAACAACCGTGCTGGGCTTGATTCCGATGATTATTTCATCGGGTTCTGGAGCCGAAATGCGCCGCCCAATGGCCATAACTGTTATGTCGGGCTTGGTCTCCGCGACCATCCTTACCTTGTTAATTATTCCAATGGCATATGATCTCTTTGCCGGGAAAGACAAAACAAAGGTAAATCAGGCATGAAGATTCCTTCATTGCCGGACTTGGCGCTCAACCGACCAATATCCGTTTTTATGCTTAGTATCACGTTCGTGTTACTGGGGTTAATCTCCTGGTATCGAATACCCCTGCAATTCCTGCCTGAAATTGACGATCCATATATCGGTTGCCAAATTCCCTACCCTGGAGCCTCCCCAGAACAAGTCGAACAGCAAGTTGCCATACCTGTTGAAGGTGAGTTTCGTACCATTTCCGGGTTACGTCGGATTCGAACCGTATCTAACAGCGATGGCTGCTTCGTCAATATGGTATTTGACCTGGATACCGACATGACGCTTGCCACGGCGGAGGTACGTGACCGGATGGAACGCCTGAAACTGGTGTTGCCGGATGAAGTAGACCGCATGTTTATTCAGCGTTTCAGCTCGCGCTCCATACCAGTGATTGCATTCGGTATGTTTCGTGCCGGTGATCAGGAAGCTTTTTTAAACTTGCTTCGCACCTATATCGAGCCACGAATTCGACGCATTGACGGTGTCGCGGATGTACAGATTCAATCCGCATACCGGGAAAAAGACGTGTTGGTTGAATTTGATCAAAATGTACTTTCATCCATGAACCTGGCTTTGTCAGAAGTGATTG
Source organism: uncultured Nitrospirales bacterium (assembly GCA_964537975.1). Classification (GTDB taxonomy): domain Bacteria; phylum Hydrogenedentota; class Hydrogenedentia; order Hydrogenedentales; family SCBR16-9; genus SCBR16-9. Next base: position 21,507 of record CAZIDP010000051.1, read on the forward strand.
CGATTCTTCGGGAAAGTAGTCTTAATTTATCGGTTGGAGAATTGTCTGAAGGAGAACGCAAATACCTGGTTCGGGTTCTTGATGAACATCGCCGCCTCAATGACATCGAAGAAATTGTGATTAACCCAAGCGGACTACAATTAAGAGAAGTCGCTACTGTTCGATTCGCCACCCGTGGTGATGAAGGATATGTAGCGTTGGATGGCAATGAAGGTGCATTTATATTCGTCAATAAAGAGTCTGAAGCAAACACAGTAGCTACATGTAAGGCCGTACGCGCAGAAATGGAACGAATTCTGGCACAACCCATGTTTGATACTGCCGAACATATGGTGTTTTTCGATCAATCAGAAATTATTACCAATGCGTTAGATAATCTGATGAATGAAGGAATGTATGGCGCTGGCATGGCATTGCTGGTGCTATTTTTCTTTTTACATCGGGTTCGGCCCACCATCTTGGTTGCCCTGGTTATTCCCACATCGCTGGTAGTTTCACTGGTATTCATGTTTTTCGTGAACATGACTTTGAATCTGATATCTATGGTGTCCATGATTATTGTAGTGGGTATGTTGGTCGACAATGCCATAGTGGTCGTAGAGAATATAATTCGCAACAGTAAACTTGGCTACAATTCCAGAGAGAGTGCACTTCGAGGAGCCAAAGAAGTTGGTCTGGCGATATTTGCAGCCACTACCACGACCTGGGTCGTATTCATTCCCATGTACTTTATGGAAACTGGACGCATGTCAGTTTTCATGGCAGAACTTGGGCTACCATTAATGGTTGCCCTGGCTGGAAGCCTGGTCCTGGCACTGACGGTAGTACCATTATCGATGAGCTATATGCGAATGGAAAGTGGTGGTATTCCAGGATTCTTGTCACGCCGCCTGCATTTGAAGCATCAAAGTGCTTATGCATCACGTATAAAGGACACCGACGAAGAAGAAACCGGTTGTGAAGATTCTGGAGCTGCTACCACGGTAAGCACTTCAGATGAAAGGGACCATGAACATCACTGGTATCACTTTATTTTTCGTATCCATCTTGTGCAATGGGTGATTAATGGTTATGCTGCCTTACTGGGTAATGTGCTGCGTCAACGTTTGGCCGCAATGCTGGTACTCGCCACCATTATCGGCGTTACCATAATCATACCTGTACGTGGCGTAGGCATGAGCGACATGCCACGCATGGATACCCGGGAAGTTAAAATTGATGTCAAAATGGACCAAAACTATGACATGGAAATGACCAAGGAACTCTTTGCGTTGCTTCGAGACCAGGTCGATTTACATCGTGAAGAAATGGGTATAAAAAATGTATTGTCGTATCATGCAATTACCGAGGGAGTGATTAATATATATCTGTTCACGGAAGACGACGGTGCGGAGTGGAAGAATCCCAAGTATAGCACAGACGAGGTCATGCGGATTCTGTCCAGACGTCTTCCCAGAAACCTGCCCGGGGCGGAATTAAAATTTGCATTGACCGATGCGGGTGAAAGTGGTACACAAGGAACGGTTTCAGTTCGATTACGCGGTGATGATACCCAGACACTCTCAGATTATGCCGAACGATTGAAATTGGTGATGGCAGCTCTGCCCAATCTGGACGAAGTTGAAACAGATGTAGAACGACGTGAGCAGGAAATTCAGTTACGGATAGATCAGCCATTGGCTCGAAGTGCCGGGGTGACACCGTTGGCTATTGCACAAACCGTTGACGCTGCGTTACGTGGAGCCCGCTTGCCTTTTATGAAACAAGGAAATCGGGAAGTACCGGTGTGGGCACAATTTCAGGAAGAGAACCGGCGCTCCCGGGCAAATCTGGAAAATGTATTGGTAGTAGGTCAAGATGGTCGTTTGATTCCACTGAATCAACTGGTAAATTTTGAGAAGGGACGTAGCCCCAATTCCATACACCGTGTTAATGGCAAGAATGTGATCAACGTCACCGCGCAAATCAATACAGAAGACCTGGGAGCAGTGCAGCGAGACTTGCGCCAAGCCATTTCTACGTTTGATATGCCGGTGGGGTATGGCGCTGAACTGGGAGATGAACTCAACGAACTCAGTGAAACTTTTATAAGCTTCCTGACCACATTGACAATGGCAATAATATTAATATACTTGGTAATGAGCGCTTTGTTTGAGTCATATCTATTACCCCTGTCAATCCTTACTTCTGTTCCCATGGCGTTGGCAGGTGCAGTGTGGATGCTGTATCTGACCAATAGCCAACTTGATACAATTACCTTCATTGGCTGCATTCTCATGTCAGGTATTATTGTAAATAACGGTATTGTAATCGTCGATCATATTAACAATCTGAGAAAAACGTACGAAGATGACCGTTTAAGCGAGGCAATAGTACAAGCAGGCATCGACCGTTTTCGACCGGTATTAATGACAGCCATTACCACCATTCTGGGCCTGGTGCCATTGGCGATAGCAACAACAGGAGGCGCCGGAACTTTTTCCGGGCTGGGCCGCGCATTGATTGGTGGATTATCAGCAGGAACCTTGTTGACGCTGTTTGTGGTACCTGTATTTTATAGTCTGATAGATGATTTTCATCGCTGGTTTATCAACTTTATGGGTAATATCACACCTACCCGTTTAAAACAATTGACCAGAAATGACAACTTGAAAAATTATAAAATGCCATGATCTATTGTGTGGCTGGCTAAACACTCAATTTTGGTATGTTTGCTTCATATTGCAGTTTTGTGATAGTCTTGGTGTCCCTTCTGACAAAGGGATCGATCCGTTTTTTTTAATTCAATAATCCATATTATGCTGTGTGGATTTGCATCAATCAACCCAATGGAAGTAAGTAAATGAGTGCAGACAGAACACCATTAATCGCCGGAAACTGGAAAATGAACCTCTTGTCAGCGGAAGCTGTGAAATTGGCACAAGACCTAAAAGGGCTTGTCGCGGGTGTTTCCGGTGTTGATATAGTTATTTGCCCTACTTTTGTCACATTGAACGCTGTTTCGCAAGTGATTAAGGGCAGTAATATTGCATTGGGCGGGCAGAATTGCTATCTCAAGGAAAGTGGCGCATACACAGGTGAGTTATCTCCCCAGATGCTGCAAGATGTAGGTTGTACCTGGACTATATTGGGCCATAGCGAGCGACGCCAGTATTTTAATGAGTCAGATGCCTTGTTGAATGAAAAGCTTCATTTCGCCTTGGGTGCCGGTTTGAAAGTAATGTTTTGCGTTGGTGAAACCTTGCAAGAACGTGAAAGCGGTAATATGAATGCCGTGTTGGAACGTCAGGTCATTGAAGGACTCAAGGGATTGACCGAGGCACAATTTCAACAAATTGCATTGGCATATGAACCTGTATGGGCCATAGGTACTGGCGTTACAGCAACACCGGATCAGGCTGAAGAAGTACATGCTTTTGCACGGGGCCTGATTTCCAGTAATTTTGGTGAAAGCATTGCAAATGGTTTGCGTATTCAGTATGGTGGCAGCGTAAAAGCAGATAATGCCGCTGAGTTGTACAAAAATCCCAATGTTGACGGCTTTCTTGTAGGTGGTGCTGCGCTGGTTGCTGACGGTTTTTCGAATATTATCAAGGCTGCTGTTGCCTGAAACCCTGGTGCAGGTGCAGTGATTAATGTGTAACTGTCTAAATTGTATAATGTTACATAATGTCTGTTTACATTGAAAAAATTTCGGTTTGTAAACAATTTAGATATTTCAATGGCGCCGCTGAAGCGACATATAGGAAATTGAAACGATCATGATGGATTTTATTTTTAGCTGGAGCATGCTCTGGTGGCTGTTAATGATAGTGTACATTCCCGCTTGCGTAGCACTGATTGCCATTGTGTTGATGCAAAAGGGTAAGGGAGTCGGCTTTGCCGGGGCCTTCGGCATGGGCGGTGGTTCAGAAGCTGTGTTCGGGCCACGTACTGCGCGTAGTCTGCCACAAAAACTGACCTACACAGCAGGTGGCCTCTTCATGATCATAGCACTCATTTTGTCATCGGTTTCCGGTAAGGTTGGCCGCGGAGTTGCACCAGCACCCGTGGGTCCGGATAGTGTCGCTGAAAGTACTGCCCTGGACGATTTTTTTGCCGATGAATTGCCAGAAGATGTTGAAATAGTATCAGAAACAATCAGTCCCGATGCTGTCGTCGAGCCACTGGATGAATCACTTGAAGGTGTATTTCCAGAAGTACCGGTAAGTCCTCTTGAAGTGCCGATGGAACCCGAGACGATTGATGAAGATATAAATGAAGAGCTTGCTGATGACCTGCCAACAGGAATTGAATTGGAAGCACCTTCTTTCGGCGAAGTTGATATTGAAGTCATTCCGGATGGTTCGGAATAGACGGATGCTTTGAATTGTAGTTACCAGTTCGTAGATTTGCATTGAAGTGAATTTGAATGAGATTTCCGGTGCTTTGATGCTGACTGCTAATCGCAATTAATAAAGCGTTGCTTTCAAAAATTCTTTTAAGACTACTTATTGGCCCAAGGCTTTGGCTTTGGGCCGTTTATATTGACCTGTAAAGAATAATTAGGACACACTTGGATTCTGTTGCTGCAACCAACACGGTTGGGAGAAACGCATTTGGACAAGATTCTTATACGCGGTGGTGTTCCGCTGAATGGCACAGTTCACGTACAAGGCGCAAAGAACGCTGCTTTGCCTCTGATGGCAGCATCTTTACTCGCTGAAGAAACCTGTGTGTTACACAATGTCCCCTGTTTACATGACATTTTTTCCATGGACAAAATACTGACGCACATGGGGATGGGCATCGATTTTACTGGACGCTCTATGACGTTGGAACCACGCGGAGTCTCTCTTCCTGAGGCACCCTATGATTTGGTGCGTAAGATGCGGGCATCTTTTTTTGTTCTGGGGCCCTTGCTGGCACGTTTTGGTCGGGCCAAGGTATCGTTACCGGGTGGTTGTGCCATTGGAGCACGTCCTGTAGACATTCATATCAAGGGTTTGGAAGCTCTCGGGGCAGAAATACGCATAGAAGATGGGTATGTGGTATGCACCGGCCCTCTCGTTGGCGCGAATCATACCCTGGATTTCCCCAGTGTCGGTGCAACTGAAAACCTGATGATGGCAGCCTGCCGGGCAGAAGGTGTGACGCGTCTGACCAATGTGGCTCGTGAACCAGAAATAGAAGATTTGGCGCAATTTCTAAATGCGATGGGAGCCCGTATATCCGGTGCTGGTACCGATTTGATCACCATTGTTGGTGTAGATGGTCTCGGTGGCGCGGAGCATGTCGTAATCCCTGATCGCATCGAAGCAGGCACATTCCTTATCGCCGGTCTCGCGACAGGTGGTGATGTTACTGTAGTAAATGCAAACGCAGACCATCTAACTGCTTTTCTGGAAAAGTTTCAAGAAATCGGAGCTGATGTGGCCATACACGGGAGTAAAATTCGGGCAACAGGGAAAAATGGAATACGCGCTGTAGACATTGCCACGCGGCCACACCCTGGTTTTCCCACAGATTTACAGGCACAGACCATGGCGCTGTTGACGAAAGCCAATGGCGTGAGTCATATCAAGGAAACAGTGTTTGAAAATCGTTTTATGCAAGTGGCAGAGTTGATTCGAATGGGTGCGAATATCGATCTCGATGGAAATACCGCCATAGTGCGCGGCGTTGAACATCTCAGCGGTGCACCGGTGATGGCATCGGATTTGCGTGCCAGCGCTGCCTTGGTTATTGCAGGTCTGATGGCAAAACAAGGCGAAACAGCTATTTCAAGGGTGTACCATATAGACCGTGGTTATGAACGTATTGAAGAACGATTGACTGCACTGGGCGCCAGGATTGAACGTATTCGCGAATAACTATATCTGCCAATGGTATTCAGCATGTGCTAGAACTTTATACCCGGAAGAACACAAAAATACTAGAGCCAGGATAATACAATGCAGTATTTTAAAATTGTTGACGATCAAGTTCGAAAATCAGTAACCGACTATATCATCGGAATTATTGATCAGGGTGAAGCCCAAAAAATAATCCAAGATAAAATTGATGCTGCCGGTGTTATTGTAGAGGCTGTAAGAAACCGTGGTGATGCCGCGATAGTTGAGTTTACGGAACGTTTTGACAGTGTCCGATTACAACCGGAGCAGTTTGCGTTATCTGATGAAGACATAGACCGGGCGGTGGCAACCGTTGAACCACGGCTGATTAGTATTCTTGAGCGAGCTCACGAAAATATCCGGCGTTTTCATTGTAAATTTCTACGCGAATCCTGGGAAGAAACCTTGGCGGATGGTACAGTGCTTGGGCAACGTATCACCCCAATCGATCGCGCTGGCGTCTATGTACCAGGGGGAAAAGCGTATTATCCCTCCTCTGTTCTGATGAATATTGTACCTGCCAAGGTAGCAGGTGTCAGCGAAATCATCATGGTGTCACCTCCTACTGCCAATGGCAGTATTCACCCGGTAGTCTTGGCGGCGGCTCGAATTGCAGGGGCAACCCGAATATTCCAGGTAGGTGGCGCACAAGCTATTGCAGCATTGGCTTATGGTACTGAAACTATACCGGCCGTTGACAAAATCACCGGACCGGGCAATACCTACGTCACTGCGGCAAAAAGTATTGTACGTTCCCGGGTAGATATAGACAGCGAAGCTGGCCCTTCAGAAGTGGTGGTATTGGCAGACCATACAGCCAAGCCCGAATTTGTTGTAGCCGAAATGCTGGCCCAAGCGGAGCACGATGAAGATGCCAAGTCCATTTTGGTGACTCCAGACGAAGCGCTTGCAGAAAATGTGCGTGAAATGCTTCCCAAAGCTGCGGCGCAGCTCCCACGCGCAACCATCATCACTGCTTCTCTTGAAAATCACGGTGCGGTAATAGTCACGCGAAGCCTGGAAGAAGCTATCGAGGTTACTGATTTAATTGCTCCAGAACACTTGAGTATTCAAGTGGAATTTCCACACCGTACCGCGGACAGGATCAAACACGCTGGAGCTATGATGCTGGGTGACATGACTCCGGTTGCGGTAGGAGACTATTTTGCTGGACCCAACCATATACTGCCAACAGGTCGTCGTGCACGTTTTTCATCTCCCTTGACTGCCGAAGACTTCCGCAAGGTGAGCAGTATTATATATTATTCGAAAGAACGCCTGTTGCATGATGCAGAAGAAATCATGACGTTTGCCAGGGTGGAAGAATTGGAAGCACATGCACGGTCGATTGAGGTACGCAAGTGAAATATCAAAGGTCAGTTTTGAAAGATGTTGAGGGATATGTACCCGGTGAGCAACCTGTTGATCCAAGTATCATCAAGTTGAACACCAATGAGAATCCCTATCCCCCTACACCGCGCGTGTTGGAAGCGATTCGCGGGCTGGATACCGAAGCATTTCGCAAATATCCAGACCCGGTTTCAACTAAATTGCGTCGTCTTTGCGCTGAGCAATATGGATACCCTGATGAGAACTGGGTGCTAGTCGGAAATGGCATGGATGAATTGCTGGCTCTGGTCTTACGTACCTTTGTAGACCCGGGCGACAAAGTTCTTGCTACAGACCCCACCTATTCTCTTTATGAAGTATTGTGTAAACTTCATGACTGCAATCTTGTGTACGCGGAATTAGATGAAAACTTCCAATTGACTCCGGCTTTTTTTAGTGCCCGGGCACGCTTGTGCTTCCTGACCCGTCCCAATGCACCAAGTGGTGTGTCGGTTCCCAAGCAGGAGGTAATGCGATTCTGTGATGCATTTGACGGGATTGTGGTAATTGATGAAGCCTATGTGGACTTTGCATCTGACGATTGCATGGAACTGCCCAAAAAATATGGTAATGTTATCGTCATGCGTACATTTTCCAAGTCATTCAGTCTGGCAGGTATGCGCATCGGAACAGCGGTGGCACGTCCCGAAATTATCACTGAGTTTATGAAAACAAAAGACTCCTATAATATGAATGCAGTGAGTCAAGCAGTAGGAATTGCAGCCTTGGAAGACTATGCCTGCATGCGGGAACATGTTGACAAAATCCGTGCCAACCGCGATCAACTTCGCAGTGATTTACAGTCATTGGGATTCGACGTCCCGGAATCGCAAAGCAATTTTCTATTGGCATCATGGTATGGTAAACCCAACGCTGAATCCCTGTTCGAAGCATTAAAACGTGACAAAATTTTGGTTCGGTACTTTAAAACACCCAGGCTTCAGCATGCTTTACGCATCACCGTAGGTACGAAAGAACAATGCGATGCTCTTGTCAATGCGCTTTCACGAATCTTGCAATAGGAGTACCACTATCATGCGAAATGGCGTATTTCTTAGTGTACTGGTTGCTGTTGTATTAAGCAGCTGTGTGACATTGGATGAAGGGCGTCAAATCAATTTGTTGAGCCCGGAACAAGAAAGAGAATTAGGCGCACAGGTTGCAGCCGAAATTGAAGATACTGAAACGCTACTTGCGGACCCTGTTATTCAAGCGTATATCAATGAAATTGGGCAACGTTTGGTTGTTGGCGTGGAACGCCGTGATGTTGATTACCAATTCAAAGTTATCGACGCACCGGATACCATAAATGCGTTTGCCCTGCCCGGTGGCTTCATGTACATCTACACCGGTCTGATGAAACTCTGCGAAAATGAAGCTGAGCTTGCAAGTGTTATGGCACATGAAATTGCCCATGTCACCTCATACCATCACGGTGAATCGATGACCCGGGCATACGGTTATCAGATGCTGATGAGTGTGGTACTGGGCAACAACCAAAACAACCTGGCTAAATTGGTGGCAGATTTCTCCGGTTCAACAGGCATGATGTATTTCAGCCGACAGAATGAACGGGAAGCCGATGCCAAAGGTATGAACTATATGGTACATGCAGGATACAATCCCAACGCAATGACCAGTTTCATGCAGAAAATGATGCTGGCTACGGAAGGTCAGGCGCGACCAATCCCCTTGTTTTCATCACATCCAGCAACCCAGGAACGGGTGCAGAACATGGCAACACAAGCAGCACAATACCCATTGGAAGTTCGACAAAATAATCCGGTATATACAGAACGTTACCGTGAGCGCGTACTGGATCGACTCGGGGCTGTAACGCGCAAAGAAAACATGCCTGCCACAGGTGAGTCAGTGCCTGCCACAACAATACCTCGCCAAGAATCTGAACCAGGCAACGGATGGGAAGTAATTTATCAGGAATAAACCTGGGCAATTTCACCAAATTTGCAACTGCTCACAGCCTTGAAAATACCTGCTTACATTTACGTATTTTGCGTGTACCCATTACGATGTAAAAACAAAATTTGAACTCGAGGTTCCTCCTTGCCATAATTTCTGTTGGAAACATTTTGCGCAACACCAAGGAGTACCCCTATTATGCAAAATTCTTATCGTATTACATACCGTTTCACAATGACCCTATTACTGATCATGCTATTGACGATTTCAGGTGCAAGCTGGATACATGCCACGGAAAACACCACTCTCTCTATTGTGATGAATCCTTATGAAGACGTCAATTGGGCGACTTATGAACATCACATGGCAGCATTGCATACACATACCATACAAAGTGATGGCTATCACCAACCGGAAGAGGTAATCGCTGCCTACCACAGTGCTGGCTTTACCATACTGGCGATAACTGACCATGATACCGTAGAGCCGAATGTACAAGTAGGTTATGGCAATGTACCTGAAGAAGGGGCTTCGCCTTATCCGGTAGATCCCAAGCCCGAAAACTTTCCAGCAAACACCACCTGGCCCTGGACGGCATATGGTGCACCCACACCGGAAGAATTGGGCATGGTAGGGATACAGGGCAACGAGCTCTCAGACCGACACCACATGAACAGCCTGTATAACGATTATGGTGTGCTTCACCGAGACAAAGACGAAGATGAGCAGTTGTTCGAGGTGGCAGCACGTGGCGGCCTGGCATTCATTAATCACCCCGGTATTGACGCAAGCTGGTGGCCCCGCAAATCGGTAGACTGGTACACCGAGCGTTTTCAGAAGCATGGCCCGAAATACCTCATCGGTATCGAGGTGACAAATAATGACGTCGAGACCGAAAAGTATGATGAAGGCCTCTGGGACCAGTTGCTTGCCCGGTTTATGCCAGAACGCCCAATCTGGGGATTCGGCACCGATGACATGCATGGGCTGAACCCCGTTGGCGAATCCTACTCAGTTTTTGTATTGAACAACCTCAGCGACAGCACAGTTCGTGCAGCCATGGAAAAGGGCCAGTTCTACTTCCGAAAGTCCACACGAGACAACAACCTCCGTGAACGCAATCCTGCTGACCAGCCATTTCCTTTGATCAACGCGATTCATGTTGATGAAGAAGCCGGTGTCATTACAGTGGATGCCTCTAATTATGACAGCATCAAGTGGATAAGCGCACCGGAATCCCTCGAACCAATAGCCGACTACAATACCAGCCATGAACCATGGCCCTTGGGCACCGTGGTACACGAAGGCACGATGCTGAACTATCAGGAAACACCTAACATCAATAAGTATCTGCGAATCGAACTTCATCGAGAAGCAGACGGTGAACTGTTCCGCACCTTCACCAATCCCATCGGTCTCGCACCAGCAGAATAAACCAATACGGGAGGCGGGGTTACGTCAGACAGGTAGCCCCGCCCACTTTCCATCGTATTGAATGACATCGCGGGACCCAAGGTAGAACATGCATTGAAACAGCATACTTTCTCAGATCAGCCAATAATGCAGAGCGTCCTTATTCTGCACTTGAACGGGTCAGGAAGAATTCGCTCCTTTCACAATCAATAGAGGCACTTCGAAGCGAGGTTGAATTTAGTAAACGACATCTGCGGACGTCGGGGAAAATCAAGCCAGCATTGTGGCAGGAGACTTGACAAAAAAGTGCCACTATAGTATCATTTTCTTATGAAAACAGAACTTGTTACAACCCTGAAGAGACATGCGACGCGGCTTCTTTCCGACCTGCGTGATTCCGGGGAGCCAGTTCTCATCACGGAACACGGTAAACCTGCAGCGTACCTGCTCGACGTAGACACCTATGAGTTCATGCAACACAGGCTACAGGTGCTTGAGGGGATTGCGCGCGGAGAACGCGCCATACTTGAGAAACGCACGTTCTCACAGGCCGCAGCCAGAGAAAAGATGAAGAAGTGGCTCGCCTGATTTGGACCGAACCCGCACTGGCCAATCTGGACGAGATCGCCGAATACATTGCACTTGACAACCCACAGACCGCAGTATGTTTCGCTGAGAAGGTGTTTGACAGGGTTGAACGACTTCAGGCCCATCCGAAGTCAGGAAAGCAACCAGCAGAACTGACACACACGCACTACAGAGAGGTCGTAGTTGCGCCTTGTCGAATATGCTACCGAGTCAATGAAGATGACGTATACATCCTGTACATTATGCGTTCAGAGTGTCTATTACGACCTTATTTACTTCAAGAGCGTGAGCAGGACTTATAAGAGTTTTTACCAGATCAGCAGGTAGGTTACCGCCAATTCCCCATCACCGAATCTGCCTTCCTGCACATAGGCACCATGGTATTTCGTTTGACGCACTGGATTGGATAGAGCAGCCCGGATGGGGATTCCGAAGCGACAACCTTGGCATGCCTGGCACAAAAAAAAAGGACTCACATTACTGTAAGTCCTTTGATTTTAATTGGTAGCGGGGACAGGATTCGAACCTGCGACCTTTGGGTTATGAGCCCAACGAGCTACCAGACTGCTCCACCCCG
>CAZIDP010000052.1:0-3013 GCA_964537975.1 uncultured Nitrospirales bacterium
CGAACTTCGCGCCAAGGTACTTACGCTCACCATTGATGTGAACATAGGCTGTACCAGAACGTTTGTGACATTTGAGGGGAGGAACAGACTCGTTACTGGTGTCTGTTTTGTGCGACTTGCGAGTAAGTCTGGTGCTCTTTCTTGTCTTATCTGAGCTTGATTTTGGGCCTGTATTCGTCATTAAAATGCGTCTCCTTGCACATTTCGGGGTATCATACCCGAAAATGGGTTAATTTGATCGCACTGTATGACAATACAGGTAATCCCGTAAGTACTTGGGATTCAATAGGTTACAAATGGCGCGCCCGGTGCGACTCGAACGCACGACCCCTTGCTCCGGAGGCAAGTGCTCTATCCACTGAGCTACGGGCGCTTCATTTGTTAGGTGTACAATATTTTAGCACAGGTTAATGCATGCAATCCAATTGCCTCTATCGACTCAGGTTCATATTTTGAATGTACTGTTTGGTTCTGAAATACAATCCCAGCATTCCATGTACATACCCAATCTCGTTTGAGCCGTCCATACTCGTTCATAAAGGAAATCACGTCACGACCTTACGATGCAATACGGATGTGGATAACCAAATCATGCTTGAAGGGCGGCAGTTTCAATTCAACGTTGCTGTTACCTGTTATGGGCCACCACGGGGAATGCATACCGGTTTCGGGCGAAAACAGAGCAACTTCAAATGGTTCTTCCGGTAAATCAAAATGGATACGCAGGCCGGCTAGTTCTTCGCCGTAATGCGCATCGGTGATTTCGCGTACATCCGCCAGGTAGATAACATATTCATTACCTGGCACTCCAAAGACAGAAGTGCATAAAGGTTCTGGCTCGTGATGCAGCCAGTTCCGGATGGGGTGTGCCCTGGCAAGCTCCAAACTGTGTATGAATTTGGACAGGTATCCCATCCAGCTTCGAATACAATGTTGTGAAGTGTCTGTGCCTGCCTCGCAATAATTGATAATCGAGAAGTCGATGTAGTCGTAATGCGCCCCGGAGCATAGCGCCGTCCAGGCCCTCTTTCGGTGTATCGTCCAGCCATCATAATCCTTGTACTGACTGGCCACGTTGTCTTCATCCATATTCAGCGGCTTTGGTGCTTGCCATGTTTCAAGGCAGAAATCACGATAGGGACGCAAACAAAGTTGTTTGGACATGAACTCCCCCATGTCATAACCCTTGCCCTGCCAAGTCAAGTTGGGTAGTGGGTGCATGTTCACAACATCGAGTGGGAAGTCATTACTGAAAGATTTTGTAGCACTGTGTTCCCAAGGTGTGTAGGTGAATGCCTCATGCCCCGCAATCAGGTGTGGGTGCCCCGTGTCCCCTTCCACTTCCCGTATAGCATTGGCAATGCATATCTGCCAGGCATCTACCTCATCCGGACTTGGCGGGTTATCGATTCCCGGCGCTTTACCACCAGGTTCATTACAAATTTCATAAATGATATTGTCGTACCCTTTTGTTTCTTCAACAATTTTACGAACATGCATCAATTGCCGTTCCACTACTTTTTCATGACGTAGGCAATTGTATTCTTGCCAGGGAATTTCCGGCAGGTCATTAATATTATTTCGTGCATGCAATGGATTCAGACTCCATACCTCCGGCGCGTAGGTATTGCTCATTAAGACAACTTCCACGATGATTCCATAATCAGCGGCCAGGGTAAGAAAGCGATGTAACCGATCAAAGAACTCGGGATTCCACTGGTCCAGATCATACTTCGGTTGCAGGTCCAGCGCTTTTTCAGGTCCGACACGCAGAAACGGCGCAATATAATCCGGTGATTCCGGTTTACACGTCGAATAAGGGTTACAGGCACTTTGCAACTCACGAAACAACACAAAGAGTCGGGTCAAGGTAATGCCATGCTGGGCAGCATCTTCAAGATAACGCTCAAAGCGAAACGGCCTGTTCATCACTGCGCCATAATGTTCTGTTGCTGTTATCAACACCAATGGCTTCCCGCGAAAGAGAAACAGTTTTTTGTTTTCTGGATGAATCTGAATTGGTATAACCATTCTGTGCAGCCCCCAGTTTTTTTGTTTGAATAAAAACAGTTTTTGCCTTAGCTATCCTCGAACACGTTTTCTTCCGATTTCTCCTGCGTATCGTTTTCAATCGGAAACAAATCTTTTAATCCTGCAAACGCTTCATACCCTATCGTTGGTTTGTTGCTGTTTCCAATATGTGTCCCCTCATATGACTCACGCTCTTCTGGTAACTGGTGCTCATTATCGTGGCAATACAAACACAACAACTCCCAGTTGCTCCCGTCCGGCGGGTTGTTCATGTGATTGTTGTCCTTGTGATGTACAGTTAACTCACGCAAACGCGCCCCTTCAAATTCTCGCCCACACCGCCCACAAACATGCGGAAAAAGCTTCAGTGCCTGTTCACGATAGGTTTTTTCTCGCGTTGCACGTTCTCTCCGGATTTCAGCAATAACTTCGTCCTTTTTCTCCAGGTTCCCCTGATTTCTTTTGGATGCCATCATGATACCTCAAACGGTTAAAACAAAATTCCTATCATAAGTATTATCTGTGAAATTATACCGAAAAATACATTCTGCATAAAACAATATTATGCACTTGGTCACACTTCGCAAACCTGCTGAATACCAACCTACGCTACACACCTCCATCATTCTCTTATAAATGAGAATCCAGTAAGAAACGTTCTCTTGGTTGCGATCCACACTCCTGCTGGATATCCACCTTCTTGGGCATGACGGTGTGGGGTCGCGCTTTGCGCTCCTGCTGGATACCCGCCTGCGAGGGTATGACGGATTGGGAAGGTGTAATGGTGATGTGTGTGTGAATAGCGGTGCGTAATCGAAGGAACGTGGCGTGGTGGTCATGTTGCTGCCTGTTCCTATCCCGAAGGGATTAAAGCGCCGTAGCGCGGGGTAAGGCCAACAGCCGCCACCCCGGGATTGTAGCACCCCAACACCGCACCCCGGAGGGCATGCCTGCAAGACTTACACCTCACCCTTCCATCACA
>CAZIDP010000052.1:3113-33205 GCA_964537975.1 uncultured Nitrospirales bacterium
CCCGCTTTCGTTTCTATCGCGGAGCGATTAAATCACTGTAGCGCGGGGTAAGGCCAACGAGCCGCCACCCCGGGTCAATGACACCCCCCAACACCGCACCCCGGAGGGCATGCCAGCAAGACTTACACCTCACCCTTCCATCACACCCGCTTTCGTTTCTATCGCGGAGCGATTAAATCACTGTAGCGCGGGGTAAGGCCTACGAGCCGCCACCCCGGGTAGGTAGCGCCCCCACTCCAGCACCCCGGAGGGCGTGCCAGCGGGTGACATACCTCTCCCATCATTCCCTTGAAAAAATGCCTCAAGTTTAGGGCAAACATAGGGAAGTCAGGCATTATTTTGGCCCGCAATACGCTGTACGGTTGACGGGGATAGAGGTCGCACCGTATCATGGGCTTGTTTTCCAGCACGCATCGTTGGGAGCATAATTTGTAAGTTAACTTACACTGAACATGATAGTCCAAGATTTCACTACGTCCTGCTTTCGAGTAATTTGATATAAATTTAAAGTTGAGATGCCTGTTACTTGCAGAGGGAGATTGTTTACATGAATGAAAATGAAATACATACGGTTTGTTATACCCGGGAAAATATTGCTGAACTGACGGCTGGTGTGAAGCGTATTGTCGATGACACACCAATCGTAGATATACATACCCATTTGTACGCTCCGGAATTTGGCACGTTGCTGTTATGGGGGATCGATGAACTGCTCACCTATCATTATCTGATCGCGGAAGTACTACGGGCATCAGACATGCCATATGATACCTTCTGGAAGCTTGATAAAACGGAACAGGCGGATTTCATATGGAAGACGTTGTTTCTGGATAACATACCGTACAGCGAAGGGTGCAGGGGGGTATTGACAGCCTTGGATAAACTGGGGTTGGACGTGTCTGCGCGCGATCTGAATGTCTACCGGGAATGGTTCCATTCGCAATCTCTGGAAGAGCACTTAACGCGTGTCTTTGAGCTTGCCCGGATTGAATCGGTCATCATGACGAATGATCCCTTCGATACGGCAGAAAATATTGTCTGGAAAAAACAGCTCCAGTATGATGCACGGTTTAAAGCGGCATTGCGTATTGATCCCCTGCTGAATGATTGGGAAACCAGCCACAGCCAGCTTTCTTCCTGGGGATATGACGTGTCGCGTGACTTGTCTACGGAAACGCTGTCAGAAGTGCGCAGGTTTCTGCAAGACTGGATTCGTACTATGGACGCGCAATACATGGCAGTATCGTTGCCACCGGATTTCACCTGGCCGGAAGAGTCGGCACGTGCCACATTGATTTCAAAAGCGATCATGCCTGTAGCCGAAGAATGTAATATTCCTTTTGCAATGATGATTGGTGTAAAACGCCAGGTTAACCCGGCACTCAAGGGAGCGGGCGACGGAGTGGGCACCGCCTCGCTGGATTCTGTAGAGCACCTCTGCGCGACTTTTCCGAAAAACAAGTTCATGGTGACGATGCTCGCACGGGAAAATCAACATGCCTTGTGTGTTGCCGCCCGTAAGTTCAGGAATCTGCTGGTGTTTGGTTGCTGGTGGTTTCTGAACAATCCGAGTCTGATAGAAGAGATGACCCGAATGCGACTGGAACTCCTGGGGCCTGTAGTTATTCCACAGCATTCCGATGCGCGCATATTGGAGCAGGTGTTATATAAGTGGTCCCATTCGCGTGAAATAATTGCAAAGGTACTTAGCGACAAATATGGCGATATTATCAACACGGGCTGGAAAATAACAGAGAAAGAAATCCGGAGAGATGTGTCGCATTTACTGGGTGGCAACCTACAGCGGTTCAAGGAAATAGTTTTGTAATTTCAATAGAAACAAAAATGGACCGCCTGCCTTGCTTCAGGTGGGCGGCCCATCATGATACATTATGGTTACAATACAGATTACAATTGGTTTATAGTCAGGTTTCCGTTGCCTTGCAACCGCACGTTAAGCGCGTTGTAGGTCGCATCATAGACCACCTCCACAGGATCGTTTCCGTTCCATTGCACATCAACGTCCTGGTTCACCCGTGTTATACGCACCCAGTAGGGCTCTTCTGTCCAAATCTGAATATCCATTGCAGCCTTACCTTCTGTCAGCGTGATATTCTGAATATCTCCAGGAACATGTACCAGCACATTGTCATCATTGATACGTTCTACAGAATAATACGCTGTTTTTCCGTACGCTTCGGCCATGTGTGCCTGTACTGTCCCGGGGCTGATTGCCGGCCCGTCACTGATTTGTTCCCGCAGGTAGAAGAAATCTGGCAGTAGCCCCTGACGTTCTTCGTCATCCAATGAAAAGGATTGTTGCAGGCCACTCAAGGTTATACCCTTGGCAATGTGATCCCAGAATGCCCCTTCTACCGGGTCTATTCTGGCGAGGTCATGCAATGCGGAGCGGTAGACCAATCCACACCATTGCACCGGTAAACCGATCCAGTTTGGCGCGACCCAGTTGGTAGCACCGAGTACGGCGATGGTGGCGTAGGTGCCAACGGGGCCTTCTACCGGGTGATCAAGATAAATCAGGGGGATGCCTGTCCAGGCCCAATACCGTGCCTGTTCGAGATAATCTTCATTACCCGTCAGGAGGTAGCCCATCACATAGGTGCGTATCAATCTGCCAGAGCCAACGATATCAGGAGTGTGTAGTGGCATCTCCCAGGTCTGTGCTCCGCGCGGTACCGTGTCGGCGTAATGATGTGTCTGCAAGTCCAGCAGCCGTAGTGCTTCCCGGATCAGTGTTTCGTCTCCGGAAAAGGTTGCGGCAAGCAGTATCGGCTCCAGCGCCTGTGCATTGAATCCATTGGCGTGGTCTTCAAAATGTGTACGACCATAATCGGGCTTGCTGGGGTCTGGCTGATGGTAACGACGGATACCGTTCTCATCAAATGCGGATAGATTCATCCGTGCTCCACTCATCATGCGTTGAATATTGTTGGCGATGTTACCAAACAGAAGTGTAGGAGTAGGTCGGGAGCAATGCCCGACACTGGTCTGGTAATTGTCATAGGGGTCAAGGCGTTCGAGTCCGCGTTCCGCGGCAGCATACAGGCGTTCGGCCAGAGCGTCATCTTCGGTATAATGTGCCAGCCACATCATAAATGCCGGGGCGTCTGCCGCAGGAGTCAATCCGAAACCGGGCCATACGGCATGCCGCCACAGACCATCATCGTGGCCAGCGGAATCGAGCCAACCACCAGCCAGGAGCCGTATCGCTTGCTGGAATCCGCCTTCCAGTTCCGGGAGATCAGGGGTATCCCTGAGCGCTATATAATGCTGTGCTGCTGGCACAATACTGTTTCCCATACCGCCCAGGAAAAACAGTTCAAATTCTAATGGTACACCTTGTTGAATTGGAAATGTTCCGAATACAGAAAGTTCATTTTCCAGACGCAGATCACCGACAGCCGGATACCACAAGCCCATTAAATGCGCTTTGGAATGAAATACCCTGTCAGGAGAATCAAAAATAGTCGCAGGCATGGCTTCACGATTCCACAAGACGCCGATATAACGGTCCTTGACCTGCAATGCCATCATGGGCAGTGTCAATTTAAAATCTTCAACGATACGTCGATCAGCCTGTGCCGCGTTGAAACTGGCCATACTGCTGCTGGGTTCATTTTCCAGGTAGTCAATTCCCGGCAAGATAGCCTGGTTTTTCACTTCTCCATACGTGTTCAGACCTGGAAACAGGGAGAGCCAGGGAAGGTGATAGACTTCCCGATCCTGATTCACCGATACCGATGTATGTACTCGGATTGTGCCGGTTTTGTCGGCGGAAATACTACGCTGCAATATCCATTGGCCGCCATCATCATCAGTGAACTTTGCCTCTATATTGAGGACATCGGCTGTTTTTTCCACTTGGATGTCAGCGTCTTTCAAGGTAATCATTTGTGGGCCACCATCCAACATCACCCCGATTTCGGCATCGGTATGCCCCATAGCCATCTGCTCATCGGCAACCCAGAGCGCATACCCGTCCCAGTCCGCACCATTATGTTGGTAACGGAGATCACCCGAAACGATATCGATTTCTTTATCAAACACAACGGGTTTCGCGGGTGAAAATTCTGGTGAGATCAGTGGCTGAACCAAATCTGCCTTAATCCAGGCGACTACAAATTTGCCAGTATCAGCGGCGGGGTCGATCCGCAGTCGGCTTCCCGGTACCTGTTCCGGTAACAAGATAGAATATTCGTGCCAGTCTCCATCGGATTGAATAAAAAAACGTCCCTGTCTTTCAGCGCTGAAACTGGGACCATAAAAAATTTCACCGGATGAATCACCATCACTCGATTTCATACGTATGGTAATGCGTACCCTGTCCCCACGTGGCATGTTTATTACAGGAGGACCTTCAATCCAAGGGTCATTCCCGGTCGATTCAAAGGCAATTCCCTCATTGGTAGCTTCCAATCCTGTAATGTGGTGATTCCCGGTCCAACCATGTGTGCCTTCCCGAAAGTCGAACAGCATGACACTGTTGTCTGCATGGGCACCCAGAGTGCTGCCCCAAACCATAGCAATTAGCAGTATGCCAAATATCAGGCCATTGCTTCTACCAAGATTGTACATGTCTGAATCTCCTCATTTATGAAGCATTTTTGATTATGATGTAAACAATAACCAGCAGGAATTGTCTGATCTGCGCCTGAACATTTCCCCCTGGTCAATACTCCCACTTAATACTGTAATGCCCCAAACTGCACTAAAAGTTTCCGGCACATAATATTGCAATGCCGAGCATGGTGGTGAAATGAACTCTGATAATTGGTGTAGTACAAAAAATTAATCAAAAAAGGCCCCGGAAAATACCGGAGCCTGAGTTTCTAAAAGAATGTGGTATGTTGTTTACGCACCTGAACCGGGTGACGGAACGGGTAATTCCCATCCCTTGCGGTATTCCTTGGACAGGAATTGATTGGCTTCTGGCATATTCTTGATGTGCATGTCTTTGGCGTTGTATTCAAGTTTTCCAGGAGCACGCAACGCAAGGTTACCAAAGACAACCATTTCTGTGAATGGACAGGAATATTCAAAGTTGGAAGCGGCAGGTTGCCCACCTTTACATGCTTGAATCCAGTTTCGGTAGGGATTCTCATCCGGTATTCTCGGGATGATTTGTGTCGGTTTCTCGTAATCTTCCATTTGCTCATCTGGCAACAATCGGGCACGTTCGCCATACTCACCCGCTGTGAGATAGCCGTCCTCACCAACGAAATAAGAACCATTGTTGCCGGAACCAATACGTTGGTCTTCTGGCACACCTTCCGGATGCGGTGGCATCAGGCCGCCATCGTACCAATAAACATCTACTGGACTCATACCGGCTCTGGCTGGGAAGGAGTATTTTACAATGGAGGAATCGGGGAATGTTTCAGCGTTGTTGCCATTTTCTTCAATCAATTCAACCGTATATTCTTCCACATCCATCAGTCGCAGTGCCGAGAAAGCAGGGTCCATGATGTGGCAGGCCATGTCACCAAGGGCACCACAACCGAAATCCCACCACCCACGCCAATTGAATGGGGCGTACAGGGGATTGTAGTCACGCATGGGAGCGCCATTTATCCACAAGTCCCAATCCATCGTTTCCGGTACTTCTTCAGCAGGCATTACCGAGGTATACTCGTGCCCCTGAGGCCACACGGGACGATTCGTCCAGACATGGGCTTCTTTAACTTGTCCTATAGCACCAGACCAGAGCATTTCACAAAGCTCACGTACCCCATTCTGACAGCGACCCTGATTGCCCATCTGGGTGGCGACGCCAGTCTTTCGAGAAGTTTCCAATAACAACCGGGCTTCAGCCACGGTATGTGTTAAGGGCTTTTGCACATATACACTTTTCCCCATCATCATCGCCATGTATGCAGCCTGGGCGTGGGTATGATCTGGAGTAGATACAGTCACAGCATCTATCTCAGGCATTTCTTCGAGCATGACACGGAAGTCTTTATATCTCTTTGCATTTGGAATGTTTTCGAAGGTACCCGCGGCACGCTCCCAATCGACATCACACAAAGCGACAATATTTTCACCTTCACGAAAACATGACATGATGTCACCACCACCCATACCTCCGGCACCGATAGCGGCAATATTCAATTTCTCATTGGGTGATACCTTTCGCGGTACAACCTTGGCAGCATTAACTTGTACTTTCCCAGAACATACTGCCAATGCAGCAGCCGTGGTGGTTGTCGCGGTCAAGAAAGACCGCCGTGATAATCCTTTGTCACTCATCCTGTTATATTCTCCCTTACTTGCGTCAAACAGCCTGCAGCAAGCAGGCACAACCCTTGAAACATGAAAAAATAAATTATAAAAAAACTGTACCATAACAAACAGGCTATAAGAACGGCTGCAAAAAAATGCAGATACTTCATAGAACTACGTATTTTATAGGACAGTTTGTATACTATAATCAGCATAGCCCATGACCTGCCTCCCGATCAATTTCCAAATTGGTTATTTCATTGATTATTTGGCAGAAGGCTGGACATGAAAAAGGTTCCGAAAATATCCGGAACCTTTATCTCCTATTGTGTAACCAGATTTAGCGTTTATGCACCTGATCCCGGTGTTGGAACAGGCAGCTCCCAACCTTTACGGTATTCTTTGGATAAAAACTGGTTGGCTTCTGGCCTGTTTTTTATGTGCATGTCCTTGGCATTGTATTCCAGTTTCCCCGGTACACGTAATGCGAGGTTTCCAAACACTACCATCTCAGTAAACGGGCAGGAATATTCAAAGTTGGAAGCGGCTTCTGGCCCGCCCTTGCAGGCTTGTATCCAGTTGCGGTAAGGGCTTTCGCCCGGGATACGCGGTATTATCTGGGGTGGCTTTTCGTAATCCTGCATGCGTTCATCGGGCAGCAGCCGTGCATTTTCTCCAGTTCCACCGGCAGTAAGGAAACCGTTTTCACCCACCAGAATCGATCCATTGTCGCCTGAGCCGAGTCGCTGTCCTTCAGGTATCCCTTCTGGCCGCGGAGGCATCAGGCCACCATCGTACCAATAGACATCAACCGGTTCCATGCCTGCACGGGCCGGGAATGAATACTTGACGATGGAAGCATTGGGGAAGGTCTCCTGGTTATTACCATTTTCTTCAATCAGTTCAATGGTATATTCATCCACATCCATTAATCGTAAGGCTGAGAAAGCGGGGTCCATGATGTGGCAGGCCATATCGCCGAGAGCACCACAGCCAAAATCCCTCCAGCCCCGCCAATTGAATGGGGCATAAATGGAGTTGTAGGATCGCATGGGGGCACCATTAATCCACAAATCCCAATCTATTGTATCGGGTATTGCTTCTTCAGGCATCCTTGTAGTGTATTCGTGGCCTTGGGGCCATATCGGTCGATTAGTCCATACATGGGCTTCTCTGACTTGACCGATGGCTCCAGCCCAAAACATTTCACAGAGTTCCCGAACACTGTTCAGACAGCGGCCTTGATTACCCATCTGAGTAGCAACGCCGGTTTTTCGGGCTGTTTCCAGTAACAGCCGGGCTTCAGCCACGGTATGTGTCAATGGTTTTTGGACATACACACCTTTCCCCATCATCATGGCCATATACGCTGCCTGGGCATGGGTGTGGTCTGGTGTGGAGACTGTCACAGCGTCGATCTCGGGCATCTCTTCGAGCATGACCCTGAAGTCCTGGTATATTTTTGTGTTGGGAATGTTCTCGGCTGTGGCTGCAGCACGATTTAAGTCCACATCACATAAGGCGACAACATTTTCACCTTCACGGTGACATGCCATGATGTCTCCAGCACCCATACCCCCGGCACCAATGGCAGCGATATTTAATTTTTCATTGGGCGACACCTTCCGTGGCACCACCCTGGCAGTGTTAACACGTGTTGTCCCAGCACATCCCACCAAAGCTACGGCTGTGGTGGTTGTAGCGGCCAGGAATGACCGCCGTGATAAACTATGGTTACTCAGCTCACTCATTATTTATTCCTCCCATATTAGCTTCCCTTATGAACTTAACCCTGGTGATGGAACAGGTAGCTCCCAACCTTTACGATATTCTTTTGACAAATATTGGTTGGCCTCTGGCCTGTTTTTAATGTGCATGTCTTTGGCATTGTACTCCAGTTTTCCCGGTAAACGTAATGCAAGATTCCCAAACACGACCATCTCGGTAAATGGGCAGGAATATTCAAAGTTGGAAGCGGCGGGCTGACCGCCTTTGCAAGCCTGAATCCAATTTCGGTAAGGATTCTCATCCGGAATGCGCGGAATAATCTGGGTTGGCATTTCATATTCCTGCATACGTTCATCGGGCAGCAAACGTGCCTGTTCTCCATAAGAGCCCGCAGATAGATAGCCGTTTTCTCCCACAAAATACGAGCCGTTATTACCTGAACCGATTCGTTGGTCTTCTGGTACCCCTTCCGGGTGTGGCGGCATCAGGCCACCATCGTACCAATAGACATCAACAGGTATCATACCTGCACGGGCGGGGAAGGAATACTTTACGACAGAAGCATTGGGGAAGGTTTCCTGGTTGTTACCATTTTCTTCAATCAGTTCAATGGTATATTCTTCTACATCCATCAACCGAAGCGACGAGAAAGCGGGGTCCATGATATGGCAAGCCATATCACCGAGAGCACCGCAGCCAAAATCCCACCAGCCACGCCAATTAAATGGGGCGTAAATAGAATTGTAAGGCCGCATGGGAGCACCATTAATCCACAAGTCCCAATCCACAGTTTCGGGTACTGCCTCCTCAGGCATCAGCATGGTGTACTCGTGTCCTTGAGGCCATATCGGGCGATTGGTCCATACATGGGCTTCTCTAACTTGGCCGATGGCCCCGGACCAAAGCATTTCACAGAGATTACGCACCCCATTCTGGCAGCGACCCTGATTGCCCATCTGGGTGGCAACGCCGGTTGCGCGGGCTGTTTCCAGCAACAACCGGGCTTCTGCCACAGTATGCGTCAGTGGCTTTTGGACATATACACCTTTCCCCATCATCATGGCCATATACGCAGCCTGGGCATGGGTATGGTCTGGTGTGGAGACTGTCACAGCATCGATCTCGGGCATCTCTTTGAGCATGACCCTGAAGTCCTGGTATATCTTAGTATTGGGAATATTCTCGGCTGTGGCTGCGGCACGCGTTAAATCCACATCACACAAGGCGACAACATTTTCGCCTTCACGGTGACATCCCATGATATCTCCGGCACCCATACCTCCGGCACCAATGGCAGCAATATTTAATTTTTCATTGGGCGACACCTTCCGTGGTACCACCCTGGCAGTGTTAACACGTGTTGCCCCGGCACATCCCACCAAAGCTACGGCTGTGGTAGTTGTGGCGGCCAGGAAAGACCGCCGCGATAAACTATGATTACTCAGATCACTCATTATAACTAACTCCCATATCGATTTAATTTTACGTGCTTAATCCCGGAGAAGGCACAGGAAGTTCCCAGCCTTGTCGATATTCTTTACTCAAATAACGATTGGCTTCCGGCATGTTTTTTATATGCATATCTTTGGCATTGTACTCAAGCTTCCCCGGCACACGCAGTACTAGATTTCCAAACACGACCATTTCGGTAAAAGGACAGGCATATTCAAAGTTGGAGGCAGCTTCCGGGCCACCCTTACATGCCTGAATCCAATTTCGGTAAGGATTCTCACCAGGGATTCTGGGAATAATTTGCGCGGGTTTTTCATAGCCCTCCATACGCTCATCTGGCAACAGCCGGGGACGTTCACCATACTCACCAGCAGTGAGATAACCGTTTTCTCCCACGAAATACGAACCGTTATTACCCGATCCGATACGTTGGTCTTCAGGAACACCTTCCGGGTGCGGTGGCATCAGACCTCCATCGTACCAATAGACATCTACTGGTATCATGCCTGCACGGGCAGGGAAGGAGTATTTGATGATGGAGGAATCCGGGAATGTCTGGTCGTTGTTGCCCTGTTCTTCAATTAACTCAATGGTATATTCATCAACATCCATCAATCGCAATGCTGAAAATGTCGGGTCCATGATATGACATGCCATGTCACCCAGGGCACCACAACCAAAATCCCACCACCCACGCCAACCTTTTGGTGCATAGATAGCATTATAAGGCCGCATAGGCGCACCGTTAATCCACAAATCCCATTCCATTGTATCTGGAACTTGTTCCGCTGGCATTACTGAAGTGTATGCATGACCTTGTGGCCAAATCGGCCGGTTGGTCCAAACATGGGCTTCTCTGACCTGTCCGATAACACCAGACCAGAGCATCTCGCACAATTCCCTGACACCATCATGACAGCGGCCCTGGTTGCCCATTTGGGTGGCGACGCCGGTTATGCGGGCTGTTTCCCTCAACAATCTGGCTTCCGCTACTGTATGGGTCAATGGCTTTTGAACATAGACGCCTTTGCCCATCATCATGGCCATGTATGCGGCATGTGCGTGAATGTGATCAGGAGTAGATATGGTCACTGCATCAATCTCAGGCATTTCTTCCAACATAACCCGGTAATCTTTAAATTTGGCAACATTGGGGAGTTGTTCGAAAGTAGTGGCTGCGTGTACCCAGTCTACATCACACAAAGCAACAATATTTTCACCTTCACGATGACATGCCAGAATGTCGCCACTTCCCTTGCCACCGGCACCAATAGCTGCTATATTCAGTTTCTCATTGGGTGATATTTTACGCGGCACCACACGAGCAGTATTTATTTTTGTATTACCTGCACATCCCGCCAAAGCTACAGCTGTGGTGGTAGTGGCGGTCAGGAAAGACCGCCTGGTTAAATTGGTATGACGCATATTGATGCTTTCCTTTTATTGTTTTGCTGGTTACGATCATACAGCCCTTCCAAAATCTACGAATCAGGATACAACCTGCTAGTGTACATATCAACTTGGATCACCGATTTTTGATCTACCTGTTGAATCCTTGAGCACTGTATTGATAAAACCAGCAGTCACATATTTAGGTTCGATTTATCTGTCTAGATTAGCCCATTACCCGTACGGCAATCAATGTGCTTGTTTGTGTTGTAAAAAAATTCGCTGGTTGCTTTTAGCAAGCTGTTTGATGACTGGCTTTGATGCAAAAAACTTAACCATTTTCAGGGTACAGCATAGACGTACTAAAACTATTGAAAAATTACTTGTTACTTACTATCTAATAGTAATTTAATCAGACAAATAGTGTTTATCATGTGAAATGGTATATATGTTTTCAGATTTATTCAATACTGTCTTGATGGAAGTGATCTATGGTTTGTAGGTATCATATGGCTACAATGTTTTATTGAATTTTAACGTATAGGGAAAAAGCATACTATGCTGGATTCGCTTAAAGAGGCTGTATTATTGGCCAACCGTGAACTCGTGGAATGCGGGTTGGTATTGGGTACCTGGGGGAATGCTTCAGCAATTGAACGATCTCAAGGGCTGGTAGTGATTAAACCGAGTGGCGTGCCCTATGACTCAATGACGCCATCGGACATGGTGGTGGTGTCTTTAGAATCGGGAGAGGTCGTCGAGGGTGAATTGCGCCCTTCTTCAGATACGCCAACACATTTGGTATTGTATCGTAATTTTCCTGACATCGGGGGAGTTGTACATACGCATTCACACTACGCCACCAGTTGGGCACAGGCGGGTCGGGGAATTCCCTGTCTTGGCACAACACATGCCGATTATTTTTATGGAGAGATACCAGTTACTGCAACCATGAAGGCAGACACTGTACTTAATTCTTATGAGCATCATACCGGTATCATGATTGTACAACGATTTGCTGAGTTAAATCCGGCACAGGTGCCGGGGGTGCTGGTAGCACATCATGGCCCCTTCACTTGGGGAAGCACCGTTGAGCATGCCGTAGAAAATGCAATTGTATTGGAAGAGGTGGCACAGTTGGCCTTAAATACATTGTCGCTTCGCAATGATCAGGCATCGATACCTGATTATCTCCTTGACAAACACTTTTTAAGAAAGCATGGAAAATCTGCTTATTACGGTCAAGGTTAGATAACAGGTGAACTGACGGATGTAGCGACAATAGAGAAAAAAATGACTGTCCGGCAGTTTACATGCTACCATGTTGGATTGAAATGCTGATTGTACGCCTGTAGTTTTTCGAACCAGACACCATTGTGAATTGACAGATGCAATCTTTCATTCTAAACCTTTTGATTGTGTGCGGATGGCATTATAGTAATTAGTGGGGGTCTCAGGTATCGATTTGTTTAATATGCTGTCATGATTTCAAGTTATTTTACAGTTCTTTAAAATAAGGAGTGACTGACATGATTCGTGTTGCATTCAAAATGCAATTGAAGCCAGGATTTGAAGCAGAATATAAGAAACGTCATGATGAAATCTGGCCAGAATTGGCTAAATTGCTGAAAGATTCTGGAATTTCTGATTATTCAATTTTTCTGGATGAAGATACGCTTACCTTGTTTGCCGTACAAAAGCTCTCTGACAACAACACAGCCGATATGGTACCGGATACAGCCATTTGTAAGAAGTGGTGGGCCTACATGAAAGACATCATGGACAGTAATCCGGATAATTCACCGGTAGTCACACCATTGAAAGAAGTGTTTCATCTGGATTAAGGCAGCTTCTTAAGCGATGGGGGAAGGGCAAGTAGCGATAATACGTGTTTGACTTGCCCGGGAGCGGTTTAATATTTATATTACGAGACTTGAGATTGTAGTCTGGTGAATCCGCATTACTCATGCGCTTGGGCAAACAGTTGAAGGCAATGCAGCCTTCAGGAAGTGAGTAGAGCATATGATACTTACAGTTTTGCGATGGGCATCTTTGTCTGTCATTCTAGGGGTCAGCGTGTGGTTGCTCTGGCCAGAAACAGGAGATGAGGTCGAGGAAGAACGGCGAACACGGGACGCGAAGCATGTAATCCGATTCTCTCCCGGTATGTCATACATGCCCGGTACTTCACCATTTGGCATAGGGGCACAATTGGAAGGATTCAGGCAGATCGCTCGAGAATTTGAAGCGATTCGACCTGATACACAAATCGAGTTTCTCAATGTTCCAGTGGTTCGGGAATACCTGGTGACACAATTGAGCGGGGGACAGGCGCCAGATATCATCAATGTCAATGTGGAAGATGTCTGGGTTGACATACACAAGGGATGGTATGTGCCACTGGACCCCTGGCTTGAAGCCCCGAATATATTCATTCGTGAACAGGGAGACCCATCTCAGCCTGGGTATGATCAGTGGTGGGACATGTTTAAATACCAGGCCGTAAGTAGGGGCAAGGCGGCACCGGATGGTTTGAATTACTGCTTAACCTTCGACATGATTGAAACTGGGGTTTATTATAACAAAAATATTTTCGCGGAGGTTGGTGTAGATATCCCTGAAACTTGGGAAGAATTTATCGAAATCATGGGCAAAATCAAAGAGGCTCGCTATATCCCCATCCTCATGGTGATAGATAACCTGAATGACTGGGCCGTTGATTTGATGTTTGATCAGTTATATCACGAGATACTCCCAGGAATCGACCTGATTCAAGACCCGGTGCGAGAACAATACTTGGAGGGATACTTGGATGGTGAAGAGCTAACCTTTCTTTTTCAGGAGAAAGGTTTTTTTTCGCATGAAGATAATCGGTATCGAGAATTGTGGCGCTTGCTTTATGAATATCGGCAATATTGCAACCAGAATATAGCGACCATAGACATGATTCGTGAGTTTGTCACCCAGCAAGCCGCGATGATCTGGAATTCATCACCACTCACCTATCGATTGGCTGCTGATCGTGAATTGGGGTTTGAGTGGGGCGTTTTTTATTTGCCGCCCATGACCAGGAAGACTTCCCCATATGCTTCAGGTGTTGACATGTGCGTCATTGGTGGTTCTGCAACGCAATTGGAAGTCACCAATCGTTCTTTCAGTGACACGGGTGATCCCGCTACTTCAGAGCGACTAGTGCGAGTGATGGAATTCCTGCAATTTATAACGGTACCGGAAAATTATGACCGAGTCGTAAATGAGTATACCTGCTTTTTACCCAACATAATTGGCGTAGAACCCCGTGAAGCATTACAGCCTTTTGCAGAGATACTGGAGCGGCGCTATACCACGACCAAGTGGACCTTCAGTTTTGATTTGAAATTTTCTGAAATACAGCGGCGCATGCTGGAGCTCTACTTGAATGACGGTATCAATCTTGATGAGTTTATGGATTGGCAGGTCAGCAATATGGACGCAGCAACCCTGAACATGTTGCGGCGCGTTGAAATTGACCTGGATGAAATGCATGAGGCCTGGGATCGTCTTGCGCCGGTGCGTGAAGATTACTTTGACTTACCAACTCAGGCGATGGAGGAATAATGATGAGTACAAAAGCTGAAGGTACTTTCTTCACACCGCGTTTTAAGTTTAATTTAAGTTGTTATTTTATTCTTTTAATACCGATAAGCATGTTGACTTTGTTTATCTATGTACCGGTCATGTGGGCCTTTTCCGGCTCGATGTTTGAATTCGAGATTGGGGGTGATTCCCAATTTGTCGGGTTTGCCAATTATTATGAATTTCTGTTTCTGGACCCGACCACCTATCCATCGTTACTAAACATGTTGTTTATTACTTTCTTCATGGTATGTGTCCGGTTGTCCTTTCCATTGGTTGTCGCCAAACTCGTCTTTTCGCTTACCAAAGAAAAATATCGGTATGTGTACCGCATCATATTTTTAATACCAATTGTGGTACCTGGTGTAGCGGTACAATTAATTTGGTCCGGGATGATTTACAACGATCGTGGTTTGCTAAATGAGCTCCTGCGATTGTTCGACTTTTCTGAGGTTGGATTTTTGCTGGCAATGGGTTTCACTGAAGAATTTCTACGCTCCATCAGTCCCAGCGAATGGACAATGGGCTGGTTGAGTGATCCCCGGACAGCGCTCATTGCAGTTGTTTTTGTTGGCTTTCCATTTGTAGGTGGATTTGAAGTACTGATTTATTATGCAGGTCTCACAGGTATTCCGGAAAGTGTGAATGAAGCCGCGGAAATGGAGGGATGTACCGGACTGAAAAAGTTTTTTCTGATCGACATCCCCATGGTCATGAGCCAGTTGAAACTGATATTGATATTATCTATTATCGGTGGTGTACAGGGATTTGAGAATCTCTTCATCCTGACCAGAGGTGGTCCAGGATTTGAGACAACCGTACCCGGCCTGTGGATGTATTTTAATGCATTTAGCTTCCAACGCATGGGATATGCGTGCGCGATCGGGGTATGCCTGTTTGTCATCATATTTACTTTGACTTTCCTGAACTTTCGATACTTTAAATCAACAGAAGAGTTGGAGACGCAGAAATGAAAAAGAGTAAGTTCAGAGATTTCATACTGCATTTGGTTATCATGTGTTTTGCCGCTATGACTTTGATGCCATTTTCATTCGCATTAAACAACTCTTTTCGTAGCAATGCGGAATTGTATCGGTCATTTTTTGGGTTTCCCAGGGAAATGCGGCAGGCTGCACATGCTGGTTGGGCAATGATTCGTGGTTCCGACTTACAGTTTGCTGTTGAAGACTGGGACAATGAAGGTGAGGAAAGTGTCGTTTCTGCCAGCACGGCATTTCATCAGCATGTAAGGAATTTTACACGGGGCTATCGGTTGGCTTGGGATGTCTTGCGTGACTACATGATCAATACCCTGATCGTCGTATCGGTAACGGCAAGTGGTGTGGTACTGATGGGTTCGATTACAGCATATATTCTATCGCGATACCGATTTCCTGGTTCTCGCTTTTTTTATTACATGATCATCAGCACGATGATGTTTCCCGCGGTATTGACGCTGGTGCCCTCGTTCATGCTTGTTCGTGAGCTCGGGCTGCTGAATACCTATTGGGCCATGCTGTTTCCCTATATCGCGGGAGGGCAGGTTTTCGCCATGTTCATTTTCAAGGGATTCTTTGATGGCTTGCCGGAAGAACTCTTTGAATCGGCACGTATTGATGGTGCCGGACACGTACAGTTGTATCTGAACATTGTCGTACCGCTTTCCAAACCCATCATCTCGGTGGTACTCATCATGAATGTGTTTGCGACTTGGAACAATTTCCTTTGGCCATTTGTGGTGAATACGGAAGGTGAATACCATGTTATCGCTTCCGGGTTGTATGTCATGGCCACGTCTCATTTTGCACAAAATTTCAGTACACTGTTTGCTGCCTACATGGTGTCCAGCATACCGTTGCTGATACTGTTTACATATGCCACCAAGCCATTCATACAAGGTGTGACTTCAGGTGCTTTCAAAGCATAAAACATGATACCTTGTACGAATAAAACAAGTTTGCGAGATATAATTGATGAAGCATTTTGAGTTAAATTGTTGGATGCTGTTAGTGGTCTTTTTCAGCGGTCTCGGAGTTTTTCCGGGGCCGTCTGGCTTTGTTGCAGTTGGAGAAAATGAAACCATGATTGATGAAGCACAGATACAGGCCTGGTCTGCGCCATTCCGCAATTGGCATTATTATCCGGATTTTGTATTGCCTCCTTCTCCAGATGATGGTCTAAACTTTGTTTCAATCGATTGCCCGCTGGTATTTCGCCATGAAGAGGAATGGCGTATGTTTTATACCGGGTTCGATGAGAATGGATACCAGACGGCACTGGCTGTCAGCAATGATCTGGTGACTTGGGAGCCACGTGGATTGGTGATGGGGTATGGTAAGGAAGGTGCTTTTGATTTTGGTGGTGTCACCTTTGGTGGGCTGCTCTTTGAGTCATACCATCCCGAGGCTCCGCGCACCTTGAAACGCTGGCAGGGAAAATATTGGGCGTTGTATGGTTGCTACCCAAAGCAAGGCGGGTATGAAATGCGTCCTGGAGCGGAAGGATTGGCCTGGAGCGTGGATGGCAACACCTGGCATCGGGCTTCTGAAGATACACCGATTCTGTCCATCGAAGGTGCCGCAGAGTGGGAACAAGACTGTATCTATCAGCCCTGGTTGATAGAACACGAGGGCAAGTTCTGGAACTTCTACAACGCGGCCCAGGGCAGTGTCGAGCAAAGCGGTATCGCGTTTTCAGAGGATTTGGTTCATTGGGAACGGTATACCGGGAATCCTGTATTGCGAAACGGGCCCGCAGGCAGTTATGACGAGCAATTTTGTGCTGACCCCAAGGTGTTTCATGATGGAGAGAAATGGATCGCAATATATTTTGGTGTAGGACGTGGCGGGGCACACATTCTGATCGCTTTTTCAAGGGATGGCCTTCATTGGGTGAAGGACAAAGAACCGCTATATGTGACGGGAGGACATCCGAATGGTTTGGATGCTACATACGCGCATAAAATTTCATTGGTCTACAATGATGAAGATGAAACGTATTACATGTATTACTGTGCAGTAGGGAATCTGGGGCGTGGTATCGGACTGTTGACCAGCAAGCCGCTTGTAAAGACTGATACCGAATAGATCAATACACCAGGGAGTCGTTTTAACGATGTTTTGCTGGGCAAATAAACTACTGCGATATGGGTTTATCGCAATCTTTTTTATCGCGTTGATTGGGGGGTTGTTGATATCTTCCTGGAATCATTTTCGGCAGGTACTTGCCAGGGAGATTGAGTCCATGGGATACAATCGACCGATTCAAGATGATGATCCCTGGGAACGCCCAAAAATTGATTTGCTGACGAATTTCTATAACATGTACAACCCCAATGTGATGCGTGTGCCTGATAACGATTACCCCTACCGCATGTATTTTTTCGGCTGGGCCACTGAAATCTGCAACCCGGGGTTTGCCGGTTGTGATGCCATCTATCTGGCAAGATCTCCAGATTTACACACATGGGAAGTCTGGTCAGGTGATAGTATCTGGGACGATACCATGAAGCCTGAGCGCTGGATACCTGTGCTGGCAGCCGATGATAAAGAATATGACAATTGGCACAATGGTGATCCGGCTGTGGTGCTGCGTGATGGCACATATTATATGGCCTATAGCGCGACCAGCGATTTTCTTCCGGAAGATGATGACCGGCCCGGACATCCACATCGATTAATTCTTTGTGTAATGGGTGCAACTTCTGATGATGGCATCCACTGGGAACGCACGGAAGTGCCCTTGTTGCTAGAATCCCCTGAAGAAATGAGCGGAGACACACCGGAAACCTGGATTGGCGATTTCCACCGTCCCAGTCTGCTATGGGAAGATGGTAAGTGGCGCTTGTGGTTTGATTATTGGCACCCGACCCTGGGGCTGGGCATGGGCTATGCTATCAATACGGGAGATTTCAAACAGCCAGGTGGCTTTGAATTGCAGCATGATTTGCGTAAGCCCCTGTTACCCAACTGGCCCAACCCCAATGTTGTCCGTGTTGATTTTATGCAGGAGGATGGCACGAAGGGAGTGCGTTATCACAGTTTCTCGGACCCCTCTGGTTATGGGCCTGCCATGGGCAAGCCCAATGCCGGGTGGCTGAGTCGCAATATTTGCGAAGCGGTTTCTGACGACGGCGTAACCTGGGAAGTCGTGGGATTCATTCGACCGGATAACGATGGTGCTGCCAATCAGATTCCAGAAGGATTTGTTGTAGCGCAGGACGGCCAGTCCTGGTTGTATGTTTTTTACGCGACCCAGCGCGGAGGTCTTAATGAACATGGTGTCTTTGATTACACCTATGATCGTATCCGCTATATGCGTCGCCCAGTGTCCATAGACCCCCGCAATGCTATCAATGAGTAGCTGCATAATATAAGACTGTATTTTATAACTGTATATAGATAATCCATTGTTTCTAATCAGGCAGAAGGCAGGAAAAATATGTTCTGGATCAGTTCACCCGCACCGGCTCCGGACCAGCATGTCGCATTCCGTGGTGTATTTGAGTTGGATGCTTCTAAGGAAGTTGAACTACGCAGTGTTGGTGCCAGTTGGTATACCATTTGGGTTGATGGTGAATATCTGAACGACGGCCCTGCGCGGTACCCCGAATCGCACCCACAATATGATCGTCATCAACTGCATCTCGCAGCAGGCAGGCATGTGGTGGCATTTCATGTCCAGTACTTCGGGGTAGAAACCCGTATGCTGACGAACATACCCCCTTATCTGGACATTCAGGTAATGGATGGAGATTCACCAATTCAGGTAGCCTGGAAATGTCAGCATCTGGCTGGGTATCAGTCGCAAGTACGGCGTATCAATCCGGAATTGGGTTGGATTGACTGGTGTGATACGCGGGCAGTGCCAGTGCATTGGGAACAGACCGGTTTTGATGACAGCAATTGGGGCGAACCAGTCAGCGTTGACCCGGGAATATCCACGCCGGAACCCATCAGTATTGGTGAAGTAAATTCCATCATTCATGAACTGACTGCTGCCGCTTCGGGGCCACTTGCGGAACGATTCGGTTATATGCTGGATGATGTTCCCGCACGCTTCTTTTTGCGAGACCTTGAGTGCAAGGATGTGCCACGCGCCGGTACTTGGCGACGGTATGACCTGGGGCGGGTGCGTCTGGGTCGACCCTGTTTTGAGCTTACGGTACCAGAAGGAACCATTGTCCAGTTCGCCACTTCGGAAACATTGGCACATGGCCGTGTGCAGCCGTATATAACTCTTTCAGCTGGTGCTTCCTGTAATCTGGACCATTATGTTGCACGGGGAGGGAAGCAGGTCTTTTTTCCCAATATTCCAAAGGGTGGGCGCTTCCTGGAAATTCATGTCATGATGCCGAAGGAGGTATATGATGCGGGTGAATTGCCTGTTGAATTTCATCGTGAAGCTTATATCGAGCGGACCTACTGGGCTGATGTTGAGGGCGCGTTTTCGTGTGAAGACCCTTTGATAAACGCAATCTGGCAAGTTGGAGTAGATACCTTGCGGTCTTGCTCTGAAGATGCCCTGACAGATAACCCGACCCGGGAGCGAGGCCAGTGGACTGGGGATGTGGTCGCGGTGGGTCTTGATATTGCCACAACCGCGTTTTCTGATTTGCGCCTGTTTCGCCGTGCCTTGATTCACAGTGCGCAATCGGCCCGGGCTGATGGCATGATTGCCGGTCACACCCCATCGCATGTAGGGTACATTGGTCCATATGCCGCGCAATGGACAAATGGATGCCTGCGGTATCATGATGCCACCGGTGATCTTGATTTTCTCCGGGAAATGTACGACAAGGCAAAAGCCAACATCGGTTCTTTTGAGCGCTTCCTTACGGAAGATGGCTTGGTTCAGACCATTGCTGATGGGGGTGAAACCGGGATTACTGATTTTGGTTGGGTATTTATAGACTGGGGCTATGTGCCCAATCCAGGGCCGTCTGACATGGCTATGAACATGCATTTTCTGGACGCGGTACGCGGTATGAAAATCTGGTGTGCCCGTATGGAGCATGATGCCGATCTGGAATACTATACTGCCTTGGAAGAAAGGGTGAAAGGTATTATTCAGCGCTGGTTGGAGGAACAGTTATCAAGTGGCAACGACGCATGGAATCGCATCGGTTATCATCGGGCAACCTTTGCGCTACGTCTGAACTTGCTGGATGCAGATCGCGTTGGCGAAGCGTTGGCGTTCATGAAAGACCATATGCAGAATTGTTTCCCGAATAAAAAGGATGCGCCACGAAACGATGATCCGACTAAGCAACGCACCCAACTGATCACACCCTATTTTGCGCATTATGCCATGCCTGTACTGATTGAACACGGTGAAGGTGAATTTGTCCTGGAGCAATATCGGCGTTGTTGGGGGTGGATGCTGGAAGACAACCGTACTACTCTGGTAGAAGTTTTTGACACGCGCTGGTCGCATTGTCACCAATGGGCTGGATGTCCTACCTGGCAATTAACGCGCTACTGTCTGGGATTGCACCCACGCTTCAGTAAAGGAGATGCCACGTATGAACTGCGTTTCATACCCATGGGCTTATCATATTCCAAAGGCGTTTTCCCGTTACATGGTGATGGTAATGTAGCGGTACGGTGGCATGTGGAAGACGATGTGATCAGTTATGAAGTGAATACATCAAGGACAATCACATTGATATTGCCGCTGTTGGATGGCAGTATTGAGCAGAAAGTTGTTACGGGTACAGTACACTTGACTTTGCAAAAGTCTACCACTACCAACACTTCACATTATGCCGTTGTAAATGTTTGATGGGTACTTAAATTATATTACAGGCTGTGTACTTATAGAAACGGTTATTTTATTACTGATATTACTTCAATACTGCCATCTATTTTTGGTTGTGCTCGACTTATAAAGGGAGTTTATTTTTTAATATGGAACAACATCAGCCCCGATGGATTTGGTCAGATTTAGATGATCCCGCACCAAAAAACCGGTTTACTTATTTTCGAAAAATTGTAGAACTGGATGCATTGCCAAAAAGCGCCCTATTACATTTTGCGGCAGATACCAATGCGCAATTATGGTTGAATGGGCATCCGCTACGTCGTAAGGTCAGTCGCTACACCGAAGAACAAATTACGGTAGAAAAAGTCAATGCTGCACCTTACCTGAAAAAAGGGACGAATGTGCTGGTTATTCAGCACAACAACTGGGGCGACATCGTTACCTTTATGCGTACTGGAAACAAGCATGCCGGACTGTATATTCATGCTGATTGGGTTGTGACAGACACATCGTGGAAATGCTGTACAGCGCCCGAGTTCCAGAAGCATGAAGACCGTATTATCGGGTTGAACAACAACACACCTCGTATTCGCTACCCCGTGCTGATGGACGGACGAAAAGGGCTTATTGAAGACCTTCACGAAAACGATTTTGATGATAGCGACTGGGCGTACGCGGTTGTTGTTCAGAACAAGCCCTGGCCTGACACACCTGCCGAGGTAGAAACACCTGGCCAGCGGGAATATCCGGTACATGCTTTTAAGGTAGTAGCTGCCGGGCGTTTGGGGAATGGGCTTCCGATAGTAGAGAATCCCTATCATGTGTCTCAAGGTATTTTGAATGCAAAACTTCAACCAGATGCAGACCTTACAGATTTGTCCCAGCGATTGACCAGGAAAGAAAGCGTCACCCTGAATGGGCGTGCGGGAGAATCGTATTATGTCACCCTGGATTTTGGTTTTCCGGTTCATGGTTTTCCGTTGTTTCATATGGAAGATTCCGCAGGTGGTACGTACATCGATATTGGGTATTGTGAATTGTACCGCGCCCTCTATGATGGCGGCATCCATGTGCGTGATGACGGCTGGATTCACACGGAAGGGGTAGTGGGCAAGGGGTACGCAGACCGCTACATCACACGGGCAGGTGAACAGCACGCGGAATTGCCTGAAGAACGTACCGCACGCTGGTTGACCCTGCATTGTTATTTTACAGCAGACACAACGTTGACATTTCGGGAAGTTGCCATAATCAAATCGCAATATGCTCTGCGACCTGTCGGCAGTTTTTCATGTGGCCTTGAGCGCATGGATCAGATTGTCAAGCTCTGCCACATCCACAGTGAGGTGACAATGTCTGATGCTTATATCGACACGCCAGGCCGCGAAGATGGTCAATGGATTGAAGATATTCGACCACGAGCTTTGGTTGCGGAACGCTGGTACGGCGATCACAAATTACGTCGCCTGTTGATTCGTACCCATGCAGAAAGTCAGTTCCCGGACGGAAATATGCACCCCTTCGCGCCAAGCAATTTCCCCATGCGCGCACCTTATGACTGGAGTGTCCAATGGGTTGCTTCACTTTATGATGATTATATGTGGAGCGGCTCAACAGAGATGATTGCAGAATATTGGGACGTGCTAGTGAAATACTGGGATCATGTGCTTTCCATGGTGAACGAGGAAGGTCTCTGGTTGACGCCAAGTATCCTGGCAGATATCCGAATCGGTGTTCGTTGTACTTCCGGTAATCACTCCAGCGGTATTGTGACGCCTTGGATTATTGAACGCCTGGACTGGAGTGTTACGATGGCGGAAGCTATGCAAGATACCGAACACGCGGAAAACTGGCGTGCCATGGTTGAAAAGATGACAGCCGCATTTCGCAAGTATCATATAGTTCCTGCGCATGATAATATACCAGCCCATGTTGGCGATCGATATGATGTACAGGAACCGGGTAATGTACGTGGGTATAGTCAGGCAGGCCAAACAATTGCGGTCACCTATGGATTGCTTGGTAAAGAGGAAGCCAGGGACAATCTTGAGTATACGTTCCAGGCTCCCGATGGCGCGCCTCCTGAAGGTGTCATCCGCTGGAACAATCCTACCTATTTCTACCGGGTATTGGCGGCCATGACGCATGTAGGAATGACCGAGCGTGCCATGAATCACCTGTTCGAGCGTTATGCGAATTATCTGCCAGCAGAGCACAGAAACCCGACACCGCTTGGGTACCAGGGACCAATGGGAGGTCCGTTGCCTGAATACTGGATCAGTCGTGAAGATTTGGGGCTGGCAGAAGGCGAAATCAATACAACCCAGCCTGATGACGAAACCGGTTCGCATGGATGGGCTGCTGTCCCGTTGTTGTGGTTGCATGAATGTGTCCTGGGCATTACCTGGACCGAGCCAGGTGGCGGTACGTTGCGTATCGCGCCGGATGCCATGGGCTTGCCTTTTATTGCGGGAAATTCCATGACACCGAAGGGGCGTGTTTGGGTCTATTGGGACCCACAGCAGTGGCGGCTTGAGGTAGAATTGCCAGAGTTGGTCACAGCAGAAATCGTCCTGCCGAAAGTCTGCGCGCATGTGTTGGACCGATGCCAGATACTTGAGGGTGTTGCGGAACGCACTGCACCTGGAGTGTACCGGGTGCGGCGCACCGGACGGGTTGTATTCGAGATACTATAACAATTTTTTGGTCGCAGTGACTGATTGGAGGGTTAAGGAATGTCGAAATCTACGTCGGTTAAAGTTGGCTTGTTCGGGATCGGTCTGGACACGTACTGGCCACAATTTGAAGGTTTAAAAGAACGCCTGGAAGGATACCAGAAACGCATCTATAATCGCCTTTCTCGTGAAGGTGTGGAGATTGTTGATGCCGGGCTGGTTGACAATGTGCCGAAAGCCCGTGAGATCGGTGATATGTTCAAGCAAGCAGATGTAGAGATTATCTTCCTGTATGTCTCGACCTACGCGTTGAGTTCAACTGTATTACCGGTAGTCCAGAAAGCCAAAGTGCCGGTTGTCGTGTTGAACTTGCAACCTACCCGTGCACTGGATTACGACTGGTTTAACGCACTGGGAGACCGGGGCAAAATGACGGGCGAGTGGCTGGCCAATTGCCAGGCCTGTTCTGCACCGGAAATTGCCTGTGTGTTCAACCGTGCCCATATCGACTACCATCTGGTTACCGGTACTCTGGACGATGATACAGCCTGGGACGAGCTGAATGCCTGGATCGACGCGGCACGGGTAGCGGCTGAAATGCGCAATACCCGGGTTGGTGTTTTGGGACATTATTATTGCGGCATGCTTGATGTCTACAGTGATATGACGCAGCAAGCCGCGGTGTTTGGGTGTCATTTTGAGTTACTGGAAATGTGTCAGTTACACAGGCTCCGGGAGTCTGTTACTGAAGAACAGCTTTCCGCGAAGATTAAGCAGTTCCAGGAAGAATTTGAGGTTGTACCGGAATGTGACGAAGCGGAAGTTCGCCGGGCGGCACAAACATCCTGCGCGCTGGACTTGCTCGTTGAAAATAACAAACTGGGATCGCTTGCCTATTATTATGAAGGAGAAGCGGGGAATGATTATGAAAACATCGTAACTTCGGTAATCGCCGGAAATTCTCTGCTCACCGCACATGGGGTACCTGTTGCAGGTGAATGTGAAATTAAAAATGTCCAGGCAATGAAAATCATGGACAGCTTCGGGGTAGGTGGTTCTTTCTCCGAGTTTTATCTCATGGACTTTAACGATGACGTCGTCTTGCTAGGGCATGATGGTCCCGGACATATGGCGATTGCGGAAGGAAGAGTTAAGCTCGTTCCGCTGCCTGTATTTCATGGAAAGCCGGGCAAGGGGTTGTCGATTCAGATGATGGTGAAGAATGGCCCTGTAACCTTGTTGTCGGTAGTTCAGGATGGAGAAGGGCGTTTGAAGTTCCTGGTAGCCGAAGGTGAGTCTGTTCCCGGACCCATAATGGATATCGGTAATACCAACAGCCGCTATCGGTTCTCGCTTGGGGCAAAGGAATTTGTGAACAGATGGTCAAAAGCAGGCCCGGCACATCATTGCGCCATCGGAGTTGGGCATATAGCGTTGAAGTTGGAGAAATTGGCAGGTATTCTGGGTATCGAGTGTATCCGGGTGTGTTAGCCTATATACTGCTGTTGATATATCAATAGATTACTATCATTAGTTCGGGCCAAAAAGTCTCCACGACTTTTTATGTACATCAAGTTTTTGTAGAAGACGGGGAAAGTATGAATTGACCTGGAGGCGCATGCTATACACAAAATAGGACTATCTGAGCAGTTACTTTTTGCCGTCCGCATCGCACCAAATTGATAGCGGAAACTCCAGTGGAGATATTTTGTTTTCTATTTGGTACATTGTAAAATTTTATTGGTAAATAAAAATTGAGGAATGAACGCAAGTGGACATCTATAGAAATGCGCTCAAGTATACATATATCGCTGTATTCACCAGTATATTTCTACTCCTGTTTCTAGGATGCCCACCACGTCCACCAGCCGTGGCAATCGCATTAGAATCGAATATCAATATTGCACTGCTGCAAATGCTTGCTGAAGGGAATGATCAGGAAGCCAATCTCTTAAAAGCCGACGCGTATTGCCGCAATGCGGCTGCACTCGGAGCGGATATTGCCCTGTTTCCCGAGATGTTCAATATCGGATATACCGGTTTCCGTATGGTTCCAGAAGGTACCAGTGAAGCATGGCAGGCGCAGGCAGTCCAATTGACAGACTATTTTGTGACACACTTTCAGAACTTGGCAAAAGAACTGGATATGGCGATTGCGCTGACTTGCCTGGAAGCGTGGGATTCAGCACCACGCAACAGCCTGATGCTGATAGACCGGCATGGTGATATTTTATATACCTATGCCAAAATACATACCACAGACTTTTCATCGATAGAAGCCGTGACGACGCCTGGCGAGGAGGTGTACGTAGCCAAGTTGGATACGCGCAAAGGTGAGGTTGCCGTGGGTGCCATGATTTGTTATGACCGTGAGTTTCCTGAGACCGCTCGCATGCTGATGTTGAAAGGTGCCGAGATTATCCTGACACCGAATGCCTGTAAACTGGATGATGTACGGTTGAATCAATTCCAGGCACGCGCTTTTGAAAATGCATTGGCGGTTTTTATGACCAATTACCCCGCTCCGCAACAAAATGGCCGATCCGTCGCGTATGGGCCAGGTGGTGAAGAACTTGCACTGGCAGATGATTCAGAAGGAATCATCATTGCAGGAATTGACTTGGAGGCACTTAGAAATACACGGAAAAAAACAATCTGGGGAGATGCTTTTCGTCGCCCGCATCGTTACAATGCATTATCAGAAGATTTGCTGGAACCGATTTGGGAACGCCAGGACGCTTTCGGGAATCCATACAATCGCATGGACCGTTAGGTCGATTTCCTATGATATGAAGTAATAATAAAATGAAGATTGTGTATGAACCAGAGCAAATCACACGCTTGTGCTGTCTGATCTGCTGGTATATGTCGTTCCAATTAATACTGTCACCCCAAATTACCAAGCCTTGTTACGGCTTGAACAACTGCGAATTGCCTCAGGTGAATATAACATATTTGTCACAGATGCCCTACAGTCATTTGTCAGTAGCAACGAACCAATTAAAATGCTCCAATGTCCACGACTGTCATAGCTCTTCTCCAATAGAATAAACGTTGACAGTAAAAAGCTCATTGTCCAGTCAGTTTTGATTTACATTATCCAACTCCTGAATCAACTCGAGGCGTACACAGCTCTCGACCCAAATGCTACTTTCCGAAGAGTCTCGCGGTGTAATCTTGTACCCTACTTAACTTATTAAACTTCTGCGCGGCGCTGTAGATGCAATGCTTGAATTGGTTCGGTTACTCCTGGGTCGTTGGCATCGGCCATCAGCTCAGTCATCCGCTTTTCCATTCGCTGACACAGAGATTGGAACGATGCATCCTGCACCAGGTTATTAAGCTGCAACGGGTCGGCCAGGTTGTCGAATAAGCACCACGGACCATCCTCCTCCATAAGCCGGGCATAGGTGTATTGCTTTGATCGTACACCACGCCACTCCCGGACTCCATTCATGATCCAGGGATTACCCCCAGGCAACATTTTCATCAGCAGGACGGCGTCTCGCTGATCATGTCGTTCCCCGCGCATCGCTTCTTGAAAGTCCAGACCGTCTACCGAATCGGGAATGGGTATGCCCGCCATGCCCAGCAAGGTTGGCATGATATCTACCGGGCTGAGAAGCGCATCAGAGACAACGCCTTCTGCCACACCACGGGGATACCGTAAGAGCCAGGGCACACGGATGGACTCTTCATACGGCATCTGTTTCGAGCCCATGCGGTGTGAGCCCAGCATGTCGCCATGATCAGAAGTAAAAATGAAGATGGTATCATCCGCAATACCAAGTGTTTCCAGCTCTTCGAGCATGATGCCGATGTAGTCGTCCAGGCTCTTGGTCATCGCCAGATAGCCTTGCCACCATTCCAGTAAGCGGTCATCATCATCCAAAATTGCCCGCACACTCTCCCGACTTTGCAAGATGCTGGGATTGTCTGTCGGATCGCTGGCCAGTAAGGCATCGACATAATCTCGGTTATATACATTCTCCCGGAAGCGCAGAAATTCCTTCGGATACAACGCGTTATAACGCTCCGGTGCGATATAAGGATTATGCGGCGGTCCCCAGGAGACAAATAAGCAGAACGGTTCTTCCTGATGCTTCCTGAAATAGTCCACGGCCAGCTTGGTCTGTTGTTCCGGTTCCCAACCCGGTAAGGGGATTTCTTCGGGTGTATCACCACAATAGAAGGAGTCGAAATGATTGTGGTTACAGTTGCGCACTGCCCAGTAGTCAAAACCCTGGCGACGTTCATGCGGCACAAATGGTTCCCGATGGGACTCCAGATGCCACTTGCCAATATAGCCAGTGGCATAACCATTTTCTTTCAGCACTTTCGCAATGCTGGGCAAGTCATCCCGTACTGGTGTGTCGTTTGCGACCGTACCATTGTTCATCGGATAACGTCCGGTCATCAACATACCCCGATATGGCGAACAGACCGGATAAGTGCTGATGCAGTTTGTGAGCTTGCAGCCTTCTGCTGCCATTCGGTCCATGTGGGGTGTTGTGATTTGATCGCCACCATAACAACCTACAATATCTGCACGCAGTTGGTCTGCAAAAACATAGACTATGTTCGGCTTGCGTGCTGGTGACCCTTGAACAAGCTCTCCCCTTGCGGTAGCGCCCAGCATGACTCCGGCGCCGGTTAATGTAGTCGATTCTAGAAAGGCACGTCGGGTGATAGCACCATTGAGATTTTCTTTAAGCGGTTTCTCATTCAAAATATTTCCTCCCTGATG
The DNA here is from genome assembly GCA_964537975.1 of uncultured Nitrospirales bacterium. Taxonomy (GTDB): domain Bacteria; phylum Hydrogenedentota; class Hydrogenedentia; order Hydrogenedentales; family SCBR16-9; genus SCBR16-9. Next base: position 31,722 of record CAZIDP010000052.1, read on the forward strand.
TTTTTGCCCGTCATTGTTCCATCGTCAGAGACTTGGGTTTGCCTGTCGATAATTAATGAGCATACCATGATTGGGATTTTCGCTGGCTATTATGTCATATACAGCCTTCTGATCATTGGGGTCCCATGTCTCACCCGCCAGTACAGAACATAAATCCAAGCCATCTACTTCAGGGCAGCATTATCTGAGATAAAACATATGGGCTGTAAAGCGAAAACTTTATCGTGACTGAACTTTTGGCGGGGCAGTACTTGCACGTATAATTAATTCTACAGGAAGTGTAACTTGCAAAGTACTGGTAGACCCTGTTTCACGCAACTCAATGAATCTGTTAAAAGCTTCTTGACCACATTCCAGTGCCGGAACCTTTATAGTTGTCATAGGTACGGTTAGTCGTTTTGCAACTAATTCATCACCAAATCCAACAACAGAAACCACTTCAGGAATACGAAGATTTCGCTCCCAGGCAACCTGGATTACAGCTGAAGCAATATCATCAGAACAGGCTGTTATTGCTATTGGGAAATGACAATGGTCGAATAAGTAATTGGCTGCCAGCACCCCACTCTCAAAACTATAATCTGCTTCAGGAATCGCATAGTTAGGTATAGCGATACCTGCTTCATTCATGGCACCCTCATATCCCCTTCTTCGCATGCGTGCTGGTCGTGAACGATAGGTTGGCCCATTTATGTGGACAATATTGCGATGCCCAAGAGCTATTAAGTGCTGTGTTGCCAAACGTGCTCCAGCTTCATTGGCAAAATCAACCTGAATTCGTCGTTGTGAAGCAAAAGGAAAACCATCAAAATCAATGTCAACCAGTACAACATTGTGGTCATTAAACCGCCTCATGACTTCGGCAGCATAGTCCATATTATGTGATATACGCATCATGCCATCCACACGATTACGCAACATAAAATACACATTTGGGGTTAATGAATCCAAACTCCCCGAGGCATTTATAATCACAGTATAGTCATATTGATTTGCCTTGTCTTGTATACCTTGCATTATTTTCGGCCAATAGGAACTATCCATATCGGGTACCAACACACCGATCGTTTTAGAATGACGCGTACGCAAACCACTCGCAGCAAGGTTGGGTATGTAATCCGCACGTGCTGCTGCTTCTTGCACACGTATTCTGGTAGCCAGACTTACCCGTGAACTGTTTCGCAAAGCGCGTGAAACAGTAGGAGGCGATAGCCCCAATTTGCGCGCCAGTTCTTTTAACGTAATCATGCTCTATTATTCTCAGCCAAGATCAATATTAAATGCGATTATTCTTCGACAATCGTTTGTCATCAAAAATGTTCTTAAAATGTACAATTTCATTCCAATAATACTGTGTTTTATTGTATTTCATGATTGATATATGCAAGTTTTGATTAATTAATGCAGTAGGCATTTCTTTGTAAATCAGAAAAAGCCTGTTGCGTCAAGTAAAAATCTATCCGAAGTACCATACGTTGCCTCAT
>CAZIDP010000053.1:0-33063 GCA_964537975.1 uncultured Nitrospirales bacterium
CTTTCCAGAGCCCAACCACGCTCGGAAGCCATACGATATACACTGAATTCATTGTTTTCCAATGCCAACTCGGCTCGGGACAAGTAAAACTCTGCTTCTTCATGTAAAGATTGAACACGTGGATTTGTTATACCATGTGCTTCGAACCGATTGATGCGATACTCATTAATTGTCCACATGTTTCTGGCGCCCTGGAGCACCCAGGAAGGTATTGTTTCTATCTCAGAAAGTACATACCCAGTACCGATGGGGTCTTCTGGTGTATTGTTAATAAGCACCAAGCGTTTTTCCTGCATTCCAAAACCCATCGTCAAGCGCACACGCAATGTCGGGTCTGCCCATACAGTCATGCAGTTTTCTTCCGGATCACCCCAAGCACTATCAATATAACTGGTGCCCCACTGGTATGGAGGGCTTTCTGTCGACACATCCAGTAATTGCAAACTGGTGAGACTTATAAAGCCACGTGGTTCTGTTAATCCAAACAAGGTAATGGGTCTACAAGGGAATGTAACTATATTCAGATTCTCTGTTTGCTTTGTCATGCTGGTTGATGCCGGGAATTCGGCTGGACGCGCCCAGTCATTGGCAAAAACTATCCGCCCGTCAAGTATTACATCATCTACTTGCTGATCACCTTTCTCCAGCACGCGCATGTATTCGCCTTTGGCATTCGGATTGTTCTCCAGAAAGCGTTCCGTCGCCACACCAAAAGCTTCAACTTCAACAAATGAAAATTGGCCATTTGCTGTCATATCAATCAGGCCATCGAATTCAAACCGACCTTCCTCATCAGAGATCGTCATGCCAACACCGCGTGTGCCCATAAGATTTCGGTCGCCCCGGTAAGTTTTCAGATTAACTACGGCACCTACCAATGGGCGATTGGGAGTGTAGTCCATTTGCTGGTCCAACCAGACAACACGACCTTGAATGCGGGACATTTTGTTTTCGAGGCGTTGCCCGACAAAGGGGCCACGCCAATAGGTAAAGGCGATAGCCAAGCGAGCCAGTCCCACTCGTTCGCCGCTTTCATATGCGATTTGGCGATTCAGGAGATCAAAGTTAAGACGCTCCAATGTGTCTTCCGGTGTATCCACATAACGGCGATCATCATTTATGGTGCTCAATGTAACACCGGGAATGCCTGCCATCGTGGGTATTTCACTGGCGAATGGTGCCTGGTATGGGAAGTAGGTCCACCAGCCACGACCCAATGTCTGGTTGATACAATCCACCAGTGGCGTTGGGGTATGTGGGTTAAGGCGTTCTACTTCATCATAATTCGTCATAAAACGGCGAACGAATTGGTCCATTCGCAAGCCCAACTCACTGAATTTGGGTCGAAGCTGGTGTTCATGTTGGGAACGGTAGCGTCCCACAGCAAATAAGCCCATTCGATCCGAACGGCTTGACAGGTCCAGACCTATCATGATTCCAGGTCTGCCCATCCGGGCCAGAAGTGTAGTTTGCTGTTCTGGTGACCATCCTGTTTCCAGGCCATCGCTCAGGCGACGTGTAAAATGCGTCATCCCTGATAGCGATTGTCCATGCCCCCCTGTAAACAACGCATATATTGGGCGGGGCGGTAAGTCCTCCAGACGTCTGATATACCGGATCAATTCTAGTAGCGTCGATACGCTGACCGCCTGCTCTGCTCCCTGGGCTAAGGTTGGAACCATGCTGATGCTGTCATAATAGACATGAAAAACAACAGGAGCTACATCAAAAACCGGAGCATTTGGAGGCAGATTCCCCTCACTAATCCTGGCAAAAATGTTGTGGGCTTGAACACTTTCCCAATCCATAACACAGCGTACGGTAGCAGTTGTATCTGGATGTGCTAAAAACCGGTCCAGCGTAGCCAGATGTTCCTGTTCCACATAAAACCTGGGAGAATTGGCAGGAACTGTCAAAGCTTTTTTGCGTGCCTGATAACCCGTGCTAATCGGGTTGGCGCGAAACAGAATGGCTTTCCCGCCATATTCTTGAATACTGAGCCATTCAACTCCATTATTTGAATCCATTACAACGATACTACCCTGGACAAGTTTTCCATCGAGATCGTCGTCAAAGCCTCTTCCCACGTCAACAATGTGACCAGTAATACCTTCTGGAGGTGTTTGACTGGTTCGAGCCAGATTGGGCCATAAAGGGTGTATTGGGATAATGGCTGTTTCATCAGCATTTTCCAATAAAACTTCGCTTATGTCTACACGGGGAACCGCAACCTTAAATGATTGCGTTTCTATATCGTGTTCAGCAACTCCCAAATCACCAAGCTCATCCATAATATACTGGTATGCATTCTGTACACCGATACTTCCGCTCATCCGTGAAGGCGTTTCAGTAAATGCTTCCAGGTGTTGCCGAATTCTTGAGATACTCAAGTCTTCGCCTGCATCCAAGTCCGGAATTTCTATAACCAGCGGACTGGGTCGGTCCACCCAGGCTGCAAGAGCCAAAGTCAGCACGATAAATATCAGGGAACCAATAATCCAGCGCATCGTCTCTCGTTTTCTCCGGAGTTGCAAAGTGACAGCTTGTTGCAACGTGTATTCACCGTTATGTTGATACTGCGATAGCCCATATTAAAACTAGCTTGCAAGTCCTTTTATAAGTAACTGATGTTAAATTCATTTACAGAATTTTAACCAAAGAATCTATATACTTGAATTTCTGCAATCGAACCATAAATTGCCCATAAACTTCCGACTACGAACTCGCCCAAAACCAAACCTAAAAAAAACGGAATAGCTTTACGGTAAAGTTGCGCACCACCGTATCGTATAATCAGTGCTTTGACCATCCAACCAATGAAAACACAGAACCACAACTTTTCCATGGACCAGGAAGTTGATGTTGCAAAACCAACCGGATGCCACAACCACCAGGTAAATTGCATTCGCATCGCTCCCAGAAAAAGCGAAAACCCAAGACCGAAAACAACTGCTAAAGTAGCTGCAATTCGTGGGCGTTGCGGGAACGTGAGCCAGGAAGCCATTTTGTTCCAGGCCTCAGCTGAAAACGCATCACCTGCAAGTCGGCCGCTGTACCCATATGCATTGAGACTGTGTAATAACGCCCAAAGCGCAGCAACCGCACCTACTACAATAGCGATGACCATAGCGACCATCATGGAACGTGCTGTAATTCTTGTTAGTTGGGCTAGTTTGAAACCTTCCATACTGTGAGCAGAAAAGTGTGCGCGGTATGCACGATTAAACCAGAAAAACATGCTGAAAGCTGCAATGTTGCCTTCCCCCAGCATTCTGGTGCCCAGTGCATTGTGTATTACTGCATCAGGGCCCATATTATGCAAATCATGTGCGGGCGGTCCAAGTTCAGCACGCATCCGGGCAATGGCGATAGAATATAAAATAAAAATCAGGAAGAAAATAATCATAATGAATATTGAAAATAGAACATCCAGAAATGAAGTAGATGCCCGTAGCGTCAGCATTACACCCTGGGTGATGAGTATACAAAAACACGCTGTTAATAAACCCATATTCCAGCGATAACTGATAGGCTCATGTGAATCATCAATTCCGCCGGGTTTACCTAGAATCGTTTTCCAAACCCCTACAAAATGCCTTCTTGATAACCATAATGCCAATAGCCCCAGTGCGATATAACCGCCGGCGGCCTGTTCATTTGGAAATGGGAAACCGGGTAAATCATGGATGCCGGCAGATGCAGCAACTACTTGTTGTAATTTGAAAAATATAAAAAAGAACCAGCAACTGAATGCCAAGTCCACAGGCATGAAAAAAACCAGACCAATCACAAAGGGGTATAAATTAATTTCTGTGTTGGCAATAGCACTCCAAGGTCGTTCCACGAAATAATCAGAGAAGGTAAATACTTGAACGATAGGAATCTCAGGTAAATTTGGATTTAGATAGCTGAAATTATTGATCATGTCAATGGTTGCTGTGATAAAAAAAGCCAACCAGAAGAGCTTGTTATGCAACAGACCACGCAGCTCGGTAGCAATCAGCATGGGGATTTGAATTACAGGGAAACTAAGCTTTTCTCTTTCGGTCCAGTGCTGGCGAAAAAAGATATTCAAGCTCAACAGCAGACCCATTAACGCCATTAGGAAAAGAAACCAGAAGGACAATGGCTTAGCCCAAGCCATCAGAATATCCCAGCGATACAAAGAACTGTTGCCTACGGCCAGTCCTGTCATTGCTTCCTGGTTTGTACTCAGGTACGCGTATTCAGGGATGAACTTGAGGAGCACTTCCTCCCAGTTATTCATGGGGTTGGCAAAGTACCGTGGATAACCCAACATAGGTACAAGGATTTGCAATAAATCATGGCTGCAAAATGTGGCACCGATCGAAAGCATCATATAGATGGTCATCAATTCGCCAGGTGTAAATGCCCACTTGGGTTTATAATTTTCCAAGAGGAGATTCACGAGGGAGAGAATTAATATTACAAAAGTTACGTGGAAGAATAGTGAGATAGCAGTTGAACTTGCGGAGTACCAGATTAATTCGAAGCGTACCAGCCAAAATGCCATTAACGGCATCAATGCGCATGCTATAGCGACAGCTCGTATAGATACAAACTTGGGCTTTTCATCTTCCAAGGTACTCAAGGTAACGGGAGTACTGTCGTCCTGTCCACCATGCGTGTTCTTTACCAGTTTGCTCAATCCATGTTTCCTCACTGAGTCTTGTGGGGAAAGTCTTGAATGCATATGAAGATGCATTTCAAATTGCAGTGTCATCGTGACATCTGCTCCCCCAGGCCAACGGTTGGTACACATTGATTGCCAATTTGGTGATGCTGAAAAATTTTACCAGCTTAGTGAATTGGCTACGTGCATCTCTCCTTCCAACAGTGACATCTCTGGGTTACTTTGCCTGCATTAAATTTGTATATCGATTTACATATCGATGCAACTTGGCAAAGTATGCATATGCATACTTTACAACAGAATTGTAAGCAGCATTACGCATTTAGAAAGTCTATAGCACTGTGTCAATCAAAATCAATTTTTAACTTAATCTGTTTTTGAATTTGTAAAATATGTGCAAGTTGTGAATATGCATTACGCTATAATTGCATCTGATTTTTTCTGTATGTAAAAAAAAAGACACCACAATTGCGGTGTATAAAAATCAGATTGTAAAATGCACAAGTATGCAACAGAAGTATTTTTTTTGTTATTATTTAAAAAGAATCTCCTTTAATCAGAAATAACTATATTATTATAATGGCGTTACTAATGCTTATGGATAAAGGCGTATCGCATGCCACACATCCTCCTTCAATGTGTATTGAAGACGATCATGGAGTCGAAATGGTTGTTTTAACCAGAACTCAATCTTTTCAGGTGTTAACCTGAATCCGGACCAAAATGGTGGGCGTGGAATTTTCCCTATTGGATATTTTGCGGTGTACATCGCCAATCGTTTTTCCAAGGCAAACCTGCTTGGCAACGCTTCAGATTGATGTGAAGCCCAAGCACCAAGTTGGCTTTGACGGGGTCGTGAATCAAAATATGCATCAGCTTCTTGATCGCTTACCTGTTCTACCTTGCCCTGAACTCGTATTTGTTTTTCAAGGGGCATCCAATGGAAACATAAGGCTGCATTGGGATTGGCCTGCAACTGTTTTGCTTTTATGCTGTTCATGTTTGTATAGAAGACAAACCCAAGGGTATCCCATCCCTTCAACAAGACTACCCGTGCGTCTGGCATGTTCTTTTCATCAACAGTTGCCAACGTCATAGCAGTAGGTTCGTCAATTTCTTTACAAGCCAACACCTCTGCGTACCAAGCATCAAACAATGTAAATGGCGAGTCTTCCACTGGAATTGCCATGTTATAAACATCCTCCGCTATCAATCTAAAACAGAAAAAATGAAAGCATAAACAAGAAAATCCACTTAATTGCTAAGTGGTGTGATACTACAGAAAAAACAATCTGTTGGCTTATAATGACTTCAAGATCAACATGGGTTATTGGCAATTACTGGACAAATTGCTTCATGTATTGCAGGCTGTTTTTAGCAATGCATTCCGGACCAGGTTCAAAATTAAAAACCTCAACCGAAACATAATCTTCATAACCTATAGACTTCAATGCTTCAAAAATTGGTGCAAAGTCAACATCACCAAACCCAGGTCCATGAAGATTTTCATCATTTGCATGAAAATGCTTTAAATAGTGAGCATATTTTTTTATCAATGCTGCTCTGCTATCCAGTTCAAATGTCATGGCTTTGGTATCAAGAATCAACTGGAAATTGGGGTGGTCTACCGCTTCAATCAGATCAACAGCCTGTGCTGTGGTATGACAAAAATCTGTTTCAAGGTGGGTTAGTGGTTCCATACATATAGTCACATCTTGCAATTCACATCGCGCCATAGTCTTTTCAAAAACAGAACGGGCAAATTCAAATGCTTGTGAATACGAAACACCATCCATCAGGCTTCGCTGCTTTGGTGAACCAAATATAATGACTTTGCCACCAACATCCGCACAAAAATTCACCAAATCTTCCAGATATTTTTGTGTGGTTGTGCGTACTTCAGTGTCCAAATGGGTCAGGTGAACATTATCCGGGCCAACAAATACCCAGTGTATACCCAAAATATCCAATTCGTATTTTTCCGCAGAACGAACGATGTTCTTCCGATCTGCTACAGTAATATCATACACATAATCGGCAAAAGTAAACGGTGCAATCTCTAATCCATCATAGCCTGTTTCTTTAACATAGGCAATAGTGCGTTCAATATCATTCCATTCTTTAAAAATTTCGCTGCAAATTCCGAATTTCAACGTGAAGTGTTTCTCCTCTGCTCATATTCTTCCAACGTAGTAAATGCAGGCAGTACACTGTCACTATTAATACAAACCCGGTTACCACCTGCGCGTTTTGCATCATACATCATTGCATCTGCTGCCCGAATAAATGATTGCGCAGTGGAACCTTGACGGTATGATGCCAGACCAATACTCAATGTAAGCCGATCAAATCGGCGTGCTTCAAAACTTGATCGAATACGTTCTGTAATTTGCAAAGCGATGCTTTCATCAGCTTCTGGAAGAATTACAGTGAACTCATCTCCTCCATACCGAAACCCCAAATCGACGTGCTCCCGGGTGCAATCCATTACAACTTGGCCGATGGTCTGAAGCACTCGGTCTCCCTCCAAATGACCACGGCAATCATTGTAATACTTAAACTCGTCCACATCAAAAAGTACCAACGACAAAGGTCTTCGCTGACGACGAGCACGTTCAATTTCTGCTTCCAGGCGATCATAAAAATGGCGCTGATTATACAACCCAGTTAAATTGTCTTTAATCGACATTTCTTTGAGATCAGCTTCAAGCTGTTTTTGCTTGGTAATGTCTTTACAAATAGCCAGATACGATATTATTTGTCCCTCTGGATTTTTTACCCAGGACATCGACATATTTATAGGAATTTTTTCAATTTGTTTGTGAATAAATTCTGTCTCATAATTTTGAAGCGGTGGATCATCTTCCATTATACGCTTGACATATCCAGCCTCTTCTTCGCCACCAATCAGTAATTGTGGTAAGGACAGTTTCAGCAACTCCTCCCGACTAAACCCAAACATAAGAATTGCACCTTCATTGGCGAAAGTAACCAAACCTTGTGTATTAACTGTTAATATGGCATCGACCGAGCTGTTAATCAGGTTTTCAAGATACTCTTTGGTTTCACGTAACTCATGCGTTGCATCTCGAATTTGTGTTTCCAGTTCTTCTTGATACCGCCGATTTTCCATTATTAAACGTCGGCGTTCCAAAGCACGGTCGACAGAAAGGCATATTTCTGTGATGTTGAATGGTTTCAGGAGATAATCATCGGCACCAGCACGTATTGATTCTACAGCACTGGTTACTTCCAACAAGGCTGTTACTACGATAACAGCCAGATTACCATCCATTTCTTTTGCCTGGCGGACTACTTCATTACCATGCATTTCGGGCATGCGTAGATCTGTTAGCAGTAACGAGTAATGATTGTTCTGGATGTATTCGAGTGCTTCCAGTGCGGACGTGGTCAACGTACACTCGTAGCCCACCTCTGACAGTAATTGCCCGAGCAGTTCCAAAATACTGGACTCATCATCCAGAATTAAAATACGGTCTCTGCTCACTGCACTTGCCCGAGACGTAGTTTATACAGAGTGTATTGATATGTGGTGTCAAAGAACACTAGATTGACTACTTCTTAAAGCGATCATTAGTTGATAAAAATTCCACCCATGCATTTATCATAAATACTTGTAAACAGCTACCATGGCAATCGTTGAGCCGATAGCCAAACCAAGTTCGAAACGTCCAGGCAATTTATCGGTATCAATTTCACGACGTTGCAAGCCTTCACGCTCAGCCAGACTTGTACCTTGTGCCTGTGCTTCTTGAGAAAACAGGAATCCGAAACAAAACAGCAAGCATACTACAGCCGCAATTAGCCAAATCTTTTTGTTCATTAAATTCTACCTCCAGAATATATATACCATACATAGATTCTACCTGTCATGCGCTAAAAGTGCAACATTCCTGAAAGTTATCACGAAATACATTCAATTCATTCTTATACCATGAACACAAAAATACACCATTTTTTCCTAAAAACCAAATTTCATCTGTCCTCAAGTTCAATCTTATTGTCATAAGATAAATTCCAGGGATACACACAATTCCTTAATGCACACAAAACACAGGATATCAACTCAAAACACCGCCAAACCGTCAACACATTGTAGGCTTAACTCCTAGCAATTCTGATATTACCTTGTCTGCGAACCATATGTTTTGTATAATGACGTTTTGTGATTCGTCTTATAAATTTGTGTTCTTATTGTGGAGCATTTGTTGGAAATAATGGATAGAATATTAACTGTCAACGATGTAGCAGAATTATTGCATGTAAAACCGATTACAGTACGTGAAATGTTCCGTGAAAAGCGATTACGAGCCTTTAAAGTTGGGAAATCCTGGCGGACAACGGAAAAAATGTTGCAGGAGGACATAGACGCACTGGCACGTGGTGAAGAACCTGCTGTGTTGCCTATGCCCAATGGAAAATCTAAAACTGTGCAATTGAACACAACAGAAGCACCTGACACAAAGCATTCAAAAGGACCAAAGCGCAAATCCAAATCAAAAATTCAGGAAAACAGGCAAGATATCGATGCTATTAATGATGAAGATATGATAAATTCTGAAACAGATGAAGATGATGACGATTTGCAACAGTTTTTATTCTAAAAATGATTATAAAAATATTCTCCACTTCTGTTATGACAACAAAATTATTTTCTCCATACGTAGTACCTGCAGTTTCCACCCTAAAAAAATTTTTTGTGAAGGAAAAAATAATTTCAGGAACAGTTCACTTGCGTTTTGCGTTAAATTCTGATGTGTTTTTCGAAGACCACACAAATAAAGTGATTGCTATATTTTAAACACATTTAAATGATGCTGTTTTATTTATATAGTGGTATATTTATTCATCGAAAAACATAAATTTTCCTTGGCAAAATCACCCATGTTGTATTCTGTTTAACGCAAAACAAATACTCACAATGTGTATACCGTGAGTAATTTGTTGCACAAAACAGTATAGCCGTATGATTTTTAAGGTTGTAAACTGTTGGGAGACTTTAAAACTAATGACAAATCATTATAATACACCCGATTTTTTATCCATAGTTACCAGCATAAAAACGATCAGGATTGTATTTACTTCTGTAGTAATCTTAGGGTGTATTTTTTTAATGGCTGTAGTGACCAGTGGTTGCGGAAGCCATGAAACGACAATTGAAATCACTGAACAACGGGAAATCACGCAGCCAGCCACGCCACCAGTTGCACTTTCAGAGTCAGAACGTTTCGGATTTGATGTAACACCATCAACGGCACCAACACAGGCAGGCAGCATGTCACACGTTGATGAAAACGCACCGCATTACCATTGGACCACACCCACTGGTTGGTCAGAATTGCCACCTACCCCACTCCGATTGGTTAATCTGCTGGTAGCCGGTAATGAAGTTGCAGAGTGTTATTTTACCGTGTTGCCTGGTGGAGGCGGTGGTATTACTGCGAACATAAATCGTTGGAGAGCACAGATGGGGTTGCCCCCCATGGAAGAAAGTGACATTGATGATTTACCAAAGGCCAGCTTACTGGACTTGGAAGCAGTGTATATTGAATTGGATGGTACTTTTTCAGGCATGCGCGGCGAGTTAACTGAACCTGATTTTCGTATGGTTGGACTTATCGCTGAAGACGCTGCCAACGCTTACTTCATCAAGATGACCGGGCCTCAAGAATTGATATTATCAGAAATGGGGCAATTTCAAGTTTTTGTCGATTCATTGCATACCCATCACGGACAACATAGTCCTGTTGAGAGTACTGTGTCACCTCAAATGCAATCTGGTGTTGAAGCTTCACTTCCTGCTGGTCATCCACCCATTTCTGCTGAGCCCTCAGAAAACGACCTGAGCCAGATAAAGTGGATTGCCCCGGAACACTGGACCCGCGGTGCAGACAGAGTCATGCGTCTTGTGACCTACACCATAGGTGATAGTCAATGCTATGTCACAGTGCTGGCTGGTAGTGGAGGTGGCGTTGAAGCCAACATCAACCGCTGGCGCAGCCAGATGGCTCAGGAACCATTGTCAGAAATTGAAATAGCAGATTTGCCGTCCTTCTCGATGTTGGATCAAGAAGCCATTTATGTAGAGATTGAAGGGGATTATACGGGGATGACCGGACCGACACAGCCTGAGGCTATGTTGTTGGGTGCAATATTATTATTGGAGGATAGTTCTCTATTTATATTAATGGTCGGCCCAAAACAAGAAATCCAGGATGAAGTAGAACACTTTAAAGCTTATTGTCAGTCATTTCATTGGTGAAGTAACAGGAAAGCATTCTGATGGAAATATCGTCTGTTCCCCGCGTTTTATTTAAATTTTTCAGTTCCTATGGTTTTGCTGTTGTAATCATGACCTTGCTTCTCGTGCTGACATTCTTTGGCACCCTGGAGCAGATTGAGTATGGTTTATATGATGTTCAACACAAATACTTCAATTCGCCGTTTCTGGTACATTGGATGTTTGGTATAGTACCGATTCCCATGCCAGGAGGTTACCTTCTCATGGGTTTGTTGACAATCAATCTGACCTGTGGTGCCTTAATTAAGGCGCGAAAAGATTGGCGACGTCCAGGCATGTTAATCGCGCATAGCGGTATATTACTGCTTATTTTAGGTGGTTTCGTCACATATCATTATTCTATTGATGGCCATATGACACTTTTTGAGGGTGAAATATCCGATGAAGTGGTGAGCTATTATGAATGGGAGCTATTAATCACTGAATTAGAAAACGAGCGACCCAGCAGCCAATGGGTCATACCGGGTGAAAAATTTACTGGCATGAGAGATGCCGGTGTTACATTAACTTCTTCAGAGCTTCCCTTCGATTTAAAAATCGAAGGTTTTATGCGTAATTCTGTTCCCCGACCAACCTCTGGGACCAACCATTCTGTTGGAAACGTAGAGCTGGTTCCATTACCCACAGAAATTGAAGCAGAACGTAATATTGCAGGAATGTACGCAACGGTTGAAGACACTACTTCTGGAGGAACACAAGCCGGTGTTTTGTGGGGGTATCATATAGCAACCTGGCTACCTGCCAGTGAAGATGGACGGTTTCGGGCTATTCCACCCTGGCGTATTCAGGCAGGAGAGCGTGACTTCACCATTCAACTCCAACACAAGCGCTGGAAAGTACCATTTTCGATTGTTCTAGATAAATTCACCAGAGACCTACATCCAAGAACTCAAATGGCAGCAAACTTCCAGAGTTCGGTAACAAAAATCGAAAACGGGAATCATCGGCAAATTGAGATTAAAATGAACGAACCACTCCGCCACCGTGGATACACATTTTTTCAAGCTTCCTGGGGGCCTGAAGGTGCCGGACCCAATGAACCTCTGTTTTCGACTTTTGCCGTGGTTATGAACCCAGCAGATCAATGGCCAAAATATGCATGTTATGTAATTGCGTTTGGCCTGATCATACATTTCCTGCAAAAGCTGACAACATACCTGAAGCGTGAGCAACGGAGAACCAGCGCATGACCAGTCGTCCATCTATAGCTAGTATCTACATGCCCTTGGCGTTGGCAATCGGTTTAATTTATTTTATAGTTTTTATGTTGATGCCACAAGCTCAAGCCTATTCAACCTATGACGGACCCACTGTACCACGTTGGGACCAGGCAACGGTCGACCTGTTTATGTCGCTACCCGTGCAGGAAAGTGGACGGATAAAACCCTTGGATACCTATGCGCAGTTTACCATGCTTCGCATAAATGGCAAACGTTCTTTTACAACACCAGACGGTAGCCGGATTGGCCCTACGGAATGGTTGATGGATATTTTATTTTATCCTGAAATCGCCCAGCATTATCCGACATTCATTGTGAACAACGCAGAATCCGTTGTGGCAATTGGGGTGTCTGCGCATCAGGAAAGAAGAGACCGATATTCATATGCCGAATTGGCACAAGCACGAACGCGTATGATGCAGGTCGCACGCGAGTACACAGAAATTGATGTCAAGCATCGCACGCCAGTTGAACAAGAAATCATTAATCTGGCGCAAAACTTGATGCAATTTGAGCAAATACTTCACTTTATGGACTTTTCTGAACACCGCTTTTTCGTTGAAGGTGGTGCCCTGGTGAGTGCTGCTTTTCCGGAGCCTGATGGTGTTGCACTGAGTACTATCTTAAAACGCATGCCAGACCTGATGAATACCTTGCGTGATCAAGCAGAAGCACTGGGCGATGACGCCCTGGACCAGGAGATCGTGGCATTAAGTACATTGATGTCGGAATTGGATACTGTGGCACGATTCGCTCAGGGCATTCCCCTGTTTCCAGGACTGAGTGAGGATATGCCAGAGTGGTTGACTCCAGCCGATTTAACTGCTGCCGCTTTTGCTTTTGTGCAACCTCATGACGAACACATAGCCTTGCTCGCACAATTGGAATTGTTAAAAACATCACGTGACGATCGCATTCAGTTCAAAGAAAACCTAACAAATTTCCATCTTAATATTACTACCATGGCCGATGCCCGCGGTGAATATGCCAAAGTTCCGTTGGAAGTATTCTTCTACCGTTGGCAGTTTTTATTCTGGAGCCAATGGCTTTATGTGCTTTGCTTTTTATTGGCAGCATTCTATTGGTTGATGCCCCGGGTGCAATGGTTACACAGAATATTACCCTATGCATTGTTGACCCCAACAGTTTTGTTGACTATTGGCATCATATTGCGTTGCATCATCCGTAGCCGTCCCCCGGTATCCACGTTGTATGAAACCATTCTCTTCATCACTGTGGTAGCTGTCATCATTGCCATTATCATAGAATTTATAAATCGGCAGGGTATCTCTGGTTCTGTGGGCGCATTTCTGGGGAGTCTCGGACTCTTTCTTGCCTTCCGGTATGAAGCCAAGGAGGGCGTCGACACCATGCCCAGTCTGATTGCTGTGTTGGATACGAACTTCTGGTTATCTACCCATGTCACAACGATTACAATTGGTTACGCTGCCGGACTGCTTGCTGCAGCATTGGCTCATCTCTACATTATTGGTAAATTGTTCCGGATAAAGGTTGAAGATAAAGCGCAGTATAAAAACATTACACGTATGACCTATGGCGTGGTGTGCTTTGGCCTGTTGTTTTCAGTTGTAGGCACGATATTGGGTGGGATATGGGCAAATGACAGTTGGGGACGTTTTTGGGGATGGGACCCGAAAGAGAATGGCGCATTGATGATTTGTTTGTGGAGCCTGGTAATTCTTCATGCACGAATGGGTGGTTACATACGTGACCTGGGAATTGCAATATCGTCTATCGTATTAGGGATGATTGTGGTATTTTCATGGTGGGGGGTGAACTTGCTGGGAGTCGGTTTGCACAGTTATGGGTTCACCAGTGGTGTAATGAATGTACTGGCTGTGTTCTGGATGCTTCAAAGTATTGTTATTGCATTGGGCGTGTATGTTTGGTTACGTGATACAGGTGAAACGTTAGAAAAGAAAGAACAAAAAAAGTCACTGAAACAAGCAGCCGAAAATGAAGAAATTGATGCAAACGCATGAAATGAACATGGTTCCGTTTGAAAACTTGTAGTTAGAAAATAATTGTCTAAAAAACTTTACTTAGTCACAATTCACAATTGCTTTAACAGGAATTAATACATGGGGGAAATGAATAATCATTCGGTTGAAAAGCCACTTCTGGCCATTACCATGGGAGACACCAATGGTATCGGGCCTGAGATTCTCGCGAAAGCATTGGTTCGCCCGGAGCTTGGAGCATGGTGCTGTCCACTCGTCGTTGGGTGTGCGACCATTTTGCGCGATGAACTGAATAAATTGAACGCGTCATGCAAGGTAATTTTGGTAGATAATCCCCTGACAGCATTGGAGAATGAACCAGATCGGGTATATATCACTGATTGCGGATACACAGCTCCCCCACGACGACCCGGTGTATTGGACGCTGCCGTTGGTAGTTG
This sequence comes from uncultured Nitrospirales bacterium, assembly GCA_964537975.1. Lineage (GTDB taxonomy): Bacteria > Hydrogenedentota > Hydrogenedentia > Hydrogenedentales > SCBR16-9 > SCBR16-9. The sequence goes on from CAZIDP010000053.1 coordinate 14,619, forward strand.
TGTGCTTGAATGGATACACCAGGCAACACAATGGGCTATGGACAGCATAGTACAAGGTATTGTTACCGGGCCAATAAATAAAGAAGCAATACATCTCGCAGGTTCCCCTTTTCAGGGACATACCGACTATATTGCAGACATGACCGGCACTCAGGACTACCGCATGTGCTTGTTTACAGATACCATGCGAATTGTACATATTACTGGGCATCTCTCATTACGGGATGCGTTAGACCAGGTAAAGCGGGACCGCATTATAAAATCAATACAAATTGGCCACGATGCACTCTGTCGAATGGGATTAACCAGTCCACGAATTGCAGTTGCCGGTTTGAACCCACATGCAGGAGAAGCGGGCAGATTTGGCCGGGAAGAAATTGAAGAAATACTACCTGCAATCAAAGCTTGCCAATCCGAAGGTATAGTCTGTTCCGGTCCGTACCCACCTGATACCTTGTTTGGCCGTATGCGTGATGGGGAATTTGATATGGTCATTGCCATGTACCACGATCAAGGTCATATACCTTTAAAACTCATTGCTATGGACGAAGGCGTAAATGTAACACTGGGTATACCCATTGTACGCACTTCTGTTGATCATGGTACCGCATTTGATATTGCAGGCAAAGGTATTGCTCGTGAAGACAGCCTGTGCGCAGCAGTTAAATTTGCAGCCCAGTTATCCGGGCAACGGCATTACGGAAACAAGAACACATGACATTACCTGCCTCAATCCGATTTACTTCAGTATTTTTACTGATGCTGATACTGTTTCAAAGTTTATCCTATGCGCAAAACCGCACTTTTTCTGTTCGATCTCGCTTGTTTCCTGTAGGCCCGAATCCATCCGCCATTGTAGTCCATGATATGAATGACAATGGAATTTTAGATATCATTACAGCAGATAGAGGAGAATTGGTTGATGTTCGTGAAGAACGTCCTGCAAATGACGAGTTATCACTTTTGGTTGGTCAAGGGGACTTAAACTACATCAAGCATCATCCTTCCTTAAAAACAGGCTTTGCCCCTTATGCTATCGCAATTGCCAACATTGATGCTATACGCTGGCCTGACATCATAGTAACCAGTTTTCATGCAGTGCGGGGGCGGCATATAAGTCTCTTCTTAAATTTGCACCATGAAAATGTATTTCAGCCAGTGAATATTTCTATACCAGAAGATGGTCTTGGTTATTACCGGCATCTGGACAGCGACCATAGTCCATTGTTTACCAAGCCAGGTCTTACTTCACTCGCAGTGCGTGATATTAACAATGATGGCTACCGAGACATTATAGCCACAGGATGGTCCAGCGATGTAATTGTCTACCTGCCAGGTCAAGCAGATAATTTTTTTGGTGAACCGAGTTTTATTTCTGCAAGAGGCGGACCACGCGATCTACAGCTCGCCGATTTGAATGGAAATGGGCATCTGGATATTGTATCAACACTTTACAGTAGTGATGAAGTTGCGTTTTGGCAAGGTGATGGCAGAGGTAATTTTACAAAAACAAACCGTTTTCAAACCCGCGGACGCCTTCCAAACAAGGTACGGGTTGCCGATATGAATGGAAATGGCCGCCTGGACATCATAATCGGGCACCGCCACACAGACGACTCAATTGTCATATTCTATAATGATGGAAATATGCAATTCAGCACATCCCAGGAAATAATGCTGGGTACCGACAGAGAAATACTGGAACACGACATACGAGATATTGTCATTGCTGACCTTGATAACAATGGACGCATGGACATTGCGGCAGCCTGTTCTGCTTCTGCCAAAATAGTGATTTTGCTTAACCAGACTTCAGGTAACAACGGTGGTATTACTGTCAGACGAGAAGATTACAGCTTTCCCGAAGGCACCCCACATGCCCTGGCTGCGGGTGATCTCAATAACAATGGCAGAATCGATTTGGCAGTCACTTTGTGGGATGTCAATGCTGTCGGTATTTTGATCAATCAAGGACAGTAAAATCATTGATAATATCAACAGCAAATAGTTATTCATTTCTACAGGCTCTTGTTATAAATATTCATACCTCTTATTATCACGGACTGTAATAATTGTAGGTTAATTTACTACGAAGATAGTGGTCTTTCTCCCACAATCTGGGTTGATTGGGTCTCGGGTTTGGCTCCGGATTATGAAAAATACGTAAAGAATTCCCTTGCAGGATTATGACTTCTTCCCGCCAATCTCCTGAAACATCGGCAATGTAAAGTCGATCTGCTTTGACGGAAAAGCGCTGTATGAATTCGCCGGTTATTGGATCGAAAATACAGACATCGCCCACAGTATGGCGCTCTTTTGCAGCAGCCAACTGCTTTTCTGCTCCGGTCCAGTCAATTGTATTAATAACTTCAACTCCTCCTTCCGACCAGCCCTCGGGAGCCACATTGTCCATCTCGTATTGGGAGACGAATTCGCCAAACGCATCCAGGACAAATGGTTTCTGATTGGTATTGAACCGGCTACGATTCCAGATTTCAAGTCCTTGCCGTGCTGGATCAAAGTTTCCAACGGCTATGTTTTGCGGTTCCCATCCCTGGTAGTTACTTTCCCATATCAGGCCTTCATGATTATAGAGGAACACACGATGCGGTGCTCCTTGTGACGCGGCAACATTGGCTTCTTCCACCGAAACGACTTGCAAGCCTGGTATATTATCTCGTACTTTGGCAACACTTAGCGAATCCAGGTGAGCACCATGACCAGGCAGCTTTATCTCAAAAAGCTTTTCACCATCAGGACTGATGATAGAACCACCCAGTGCGTAATGCCTGCCTGTCCCATCCAAATCTGCAATACGTACTCCGTTGTGACGACAAGACAAAAAATCGTCTCGAGTCCATAATGGAGTATAGTGTCCCTGTCTTAAATCATCTACAGCATAGGCGTGCAGAAAGCGTCCTTTTAGTGATGCATCTTCAAAACCTTGCAGAATGACATCATTATTTTCTGCACCACGCAAGTTGGCAATGACCACTACATCCCATCGTTTTATAGCTTCGGGTAGTGGTGGCGATGCAGCCCACAGCAATTCACCAGATTCGCCATCTAAAACATGTAAATCCCCACCATAGGTTAAATAAAGGAGTTCCGTTTTACCATTACTATCAATATCCCCAGCAATTACACCTGGCGCATGATTTCCTGGTAGCTCATGACTTTTAATTTGGATATCAGTTTGTCTTATCCACAGTTTGCTGCCATCATGCGCGTAAGCAGCTATATGTCCTGCTACTGTAACTACATAATCCATGAGTCCATCGTTATTGATGTCTGCAACAATTATTCCCCCATCTTGATTCTCAGGTGCTGGAATTTCCATAGTAATTTCAAAAGGGTTTTGCTCATATTGAGGCCAATCTGCATAAACCATAGGCAGCAATAGTATTGTTCCGATAAAGAATGTAATACCGTGTTTCAAAGGTCAATTCTCCAATTAATTCATTATGGCAACAGGTAATAAATACAATAAATCATGAACTATATTATACGCAATGCAACATAATAGTTCCTCATGTATTCGGCATAGTACACAACTGATATTTGACCTTACTTAGGCACCAAAAACATGACGGCAGTACAGCCCTGGTCAATTTCAGTTCAGGCTTGGTTCCACTATTTCGCCGTGTTGCTGCGCTTCAATGCTTTCATAGGCACCATAGAACTCAGAGTTGGCATCGAGCCAAATTATGAGTCGCCTGAGTTCTTCATCTGTCAAGTGTACCTCTGGATGGGATTCGGTAAGATGCGTCATGAGCTTTGATGCCCGGGCACCAAATTCACCTGGAATTGTTCGGCTGCCATCAATATGAAAAGAGCCATTGGTTACCTGAAAGTAGAAGCCAAATTCAGCGGCCAGATTATTATAAGCGCGACTGAAACCATTCTCTTCGATGTCGCCACTCAAATCAGGTGCATCGGGATGTTCCAGGTGACACGATACGCAGCCTCGATCAAGCACCGGTTGCACAAGGCGTACAAAAGAGAAAGGATTGGAGCCTTCAGGTTCGGGAGTAATGGGTGACGGTGCTCTTGTAAAGGCTGAAGGGAAATGTGTAGCAAGATACGTGCTGTGTTTGTTCTCATGGCATCCAAGGCAAGTTAACTGCTCTCCGGGATGTACATAGGTAGCGGAGCGCATTGATTGGACGGCCATACCCTGTTCGTCCAGTGCCTGAAAATAGATAGCTTTACCTACAGGTGCTTCGAAGTAGGCACTGCCATCGGGTTCAACCGGTACAGTGCCAAGAATGGCCCGGGCGTTGGTCTGCTGGGCTACACCAATGCGTGGTACATTGGGAGCCGGTGTGGTCTTGGGCAAGACCTGTATGATACGCAAAGCGTGGATTTTTGTGTTGGGAGGCCAGTCAAAATCACTTTCATAAACATTGACCACCTGGATAGTCGCAGGTGGGTCTCCACCGGCTTTCTGACGGGCCAGCGCGGTCTGGGTAGTTTTTGTGGGTATAATCTGTGGCTTAGGTCGCGCTTGCAGCGGCATGGGACTGATACAAGATATTTCAGGGTCCCGATATATTAATTCACGATTGCCATTGGCATCTAACCAGAAGATGCCCCGGTTCTTTGCCTCTGCATCATATACACACAGATAATCCATTTCGCTGAGTGGCCAGGGTGTTCCATAAACCATACCTTCCCGCCCCATCAGCTCTGACTCCGGAAAAGGTGTCTCTGGAGTTAGACGGGTAACTTGCGACATAGCTCCATCATCTTCAATCCGCGTATCGATCAGCACCAACGAACCAAACTCATGACCATGATGGGCAGCGGCCACGGCAACATAGCGGTGTGACTCTGGAATTGCGCGTATCTGCATTTCCATCCAGGGGCGATCCTGACGACGGTTTCCAGGGTAATTTCCGTGCAATGAACGCGGGTCCCGTCCATCGGGAAATGTGATCCACTTGTGGTGGGCGACGTTGGTGTCACGATCGACATAATCCCAGCGCGTGTAGACAATCATTCCGTCATGGTTCACACTGGGATTCCATTCATGCGTTTCGTGAAAACTTAAACAAACGATATCACTTCCATCCGGCTCCATTGAGAACAATGTATAAACTGGACAATGTCGACCACAACGAAGGAATCCCCCCCTGCGTTCAGAGATAAATGCGATTCGTCCATCTGGCAGCACACAAGGATCAAAGTCATTTTCAGGCCCATCTGTCAACTGCATCAGCCCCGTGCCATCCGCATTCACCTTGAAGATATGGAAACTGGTTTCTGGGGTCCAGGCTTCTTCCGGAGGTGGGTCATTGTATTCGGGATTTCCAGGCTGACCTTCTGCCTGTGTGTAGGCAAAATAAACAGTTTCCCCATCAAAACTTACCTCAGGTGAAAGAAATGAACCCCCATCCAGCGCGGTTCCTGCCAGACGGCCTTTTTCTACCTGCGAGTCTTCCAGGAAATTGCGCAGGCTTGGTTCTGCCCCAAAAGGATCATTTAATATATAAAGGCCCCCTCCAGGAATAGCGTTAAATCCATAGTACTGATCGCACATGTGAAATTCACCACCGGGATCATGCCGTTTAACAAACAGTAGTTGATTTATATTTTGTAAGAGAGGGTTCAGAAAAGCGATGTCACGCAGAAGCCATCTGGATGCCAGGTATAGTTCTTTTCGGGCAACAGCATCCGGCAAAGTTTCTGCATCTTGCCAATCTTGTAATTTGGCTCGCAGAACATCCTGCGTTTCCAGCAAATTTTCCAATATGGATGTCGGAATTTCTGTTGCCAGTCGACGCATAAGCACATCCGCACGATTGAGTATTGCTTTTGTATGGACCAGTGAGAACTCCGGCACTTGAAATAACAATGAATCTGACTTTGAATAGGGCCCCGTGCTTATCTGATCGGCCGGGCGCCCCAGTGCTATGTTAACTTCCGGCGCATCGGTTCCATATACCTCAACTTCGACCAGGGCAAATGAACATTGACCGGGTACCATGAGCCGTATAATACGACCATATACGGGTTGTTTTACAAAAGATACGTGTAATGGCGCGTCTTCGTTGGCGCCATAAAAAACGGTACCATCGTGTTGATAGACCATTTCAAAAGTATCGGAATGGGCATTGTCAGGTGCATCATGTGATACCAGAATTTGCAGGTGACGTGTTCGCTCTGCAGTACCGGGACAAGTACGGTTGTAGACCACAACACGGTCTATCATGTTAACTGATCCCAAGTCGACCTGCCACCAAGGGTTTGTTTCGTTGCTGGCTGTGTGAAATCCGAAGTCAATTGCTTTGTTGCCATTAACTGCGCCAGCGGCGTCCTGGATTGTTGTAACGGGGCCATCGGGTAAAGCGGCTTTGTTAAAGCGAATGTCCTCGGCAATCCACTCTGCTTCGACCTGTTCTATGATAGTCGCTCGAACTATTTCTTCAGCGCAAGGTGCTTCTGAAAAGACCAATAATAGCCCAGACATGAGGACTCCAATGAAGAAAGATTCGTAACAATACCCATATGTTGCACGATGCTTCTTTGACATGATTTATCCCCCGGGCTGATACATTTTTTCTGTAATCATCCTACATCTAGCTGGAGTCTCCTTTCAAGCATTTAAAATGTTCTTACTATGGACAAACCAGGCTTCTATGCTAAGCTAAAACTGCCTGACGAAATACTGAGTCGTAATCAAAAAGGAACAACCAGATCAAGTTTGCTTGACTCAGACAAGCTGCTAAAATACTATTTCACGCCTATTAAAACATTAAAAAAATAGTCCTGTTATGCAAGAAAAGGGTAAAGAAACATGTGGAACTAACGCGCAATTTTGTTTCGGATAAACCGGGCACAGTACACAGAATAAAAATTGATTGAGGTTCAAATGAAATTAAAATACAAAGAATATTCGATTCGCATGTTCATGGTCTTTGTATCATTGCTGGTAGGATATCTGATAATAGAGTCTGGATTGCGGTTACTGTTCTTCCAGAGTATCCGATGGCCGGGGGTGCATTATCAACCCATGCTGATCAAACCTGACCCGGATGTAGGTTGGATACTTAATCCCAACCAGATCGCATACCGGGAAAGCCTTGATTTTCGTGTAGTGCTGGAGGTGAATTCTGAAGGTATGCGCGATAGAGAACATCCACTAGAGAAAGAACCAGGTGTATTTCGAATAGCGCTGCTTGGTGATTCTTTTATGGAGGCATCGCATGTTGATGAGTCAGATGCCTTTTATTTTGTGCTGGAAACACTATTACGTGAACGCGGTTATAATGTCGAAGTATTAAATTTTGGGGTTGCGGCATATGGTAGTGCGCAATCCAGAATTCGTCTTGAGCGCGATGCATTACGTTACGATCCGGACCTTATCCTGTATGGTTTTTTTGGAGAAAATGACCTTGTGGAAAACCACCTGGAGTTAACGATGCGGCTGTGGGGAGCAGATGACTGGCGGGCATTTGCGCGACCATACGCACACTTGAATGAAGAGGGTGGGCTGGTTATTACACCACCGGATTATGTCAAGGCAAGACAGGAATTCGATGCCCACCTGCAGCGCACGATGCCTCTTATTATGCGTATACCCTTTTTTGATCAGAGTGTTACCTCGCAGACTTTTCGGCAAATACGACGTTCATTTCAACAGCGAGTGTTCATGCCGGGTCATGATCCAAACATTTCACTGGGAAGCCATTTGATAAACTTTGAACCAGCCTTACGTCGAGATAAAGACATGACAGAATCCATGTACCGGCAGTATTGGGAAGAAGCCCGCGCAATTAATGAAGTTGTATTAATAGAGATGTACCGCATTACCAAAGAATATAATATTCCGTTGGCACTGTTTACTGTACCCTCAAAAGTACAGGTCGAGCCGAATTATCAGGAGCGTGTATATGACATGTATCCCGGATTGGAATTCGATTGGGAACTTACAGAGCATGCAGTGTTGGCACTTGCAGACAAGCAAGGATTTTTTGCGTTGAATCTCGTACCAGCATTTCAGGAGGAGCATTTGGCGACCAGTAAAATGTTGCATTACCATCGTGCCGACACACATTGGAATCCACTTGGGCATCACTTTGCTGCATCACGTGTGGCTGACTGGCTGATCGAGCAGGCGTTGGTACAATAATTAAAAGCAATTATCAAATGTCGTCGTTCAATATATCATCTGCAAACGCTACCAGCAGCTTGACGCACAAGTTTGGACAAAGTTTCGATCCAGCCGGGATGAGTATTTAAAGATGGAATAAGTACAAAGTCTTCTCCACCTGCTTCGAGAAATTTTTCTTTAGCAGCCATACCCAGTTCTTCCAAAGTTTCCAGACAATCAGCCACAAATGCCGGTGAAATTATAGCCAGGCGTTTAATACCATCATTTGCCAATTTTACGATTGTGTCTTCTGTAGATGGTTCCAACCAAGCATCACGACCCAATCGAGATTGAAATGAAACCGTATATTGCTCAGCAGACATGCCCAACTTGTCAACCAATGCGTGTGCAGTAACCATACAATGGCGCCTGTAACACAGTTGATTATCTCGAACTGGCATGTCACAACAATTTTTCTGGAGCAGGCAATGCTTTCCAGATTTGTCAGCTTTGAGTATCTGCCTTTCAGGTAGTCCATGAAAACTGAATAGTACTTTATCCGGATTAAAGTCTATAAGATACGGCCTTGCAACAGATGCCCAGGAATCAAGATAGTCTGGATCATTATAAAAAGGAGGCACAACCGATAGTGTCGGTACATTCCATTTAGTACCACAATATTCATAGACCCGATTTAAAACAGCACCGGTTGTTGCTGAAGCAAATTGGGGAAATAGTGGCACGATGATCAAGTGGTTTACACCAAGATTAATCAGGGCATCTATACCATCTTCTATGGAAGGTGTACCATAGGCCATTCCAAGCGCTACCGGAACATTAATTAATTCTTTGCTCAGAGCATCACGGCAATCTTCGCTTATAGCTATTAATGGAGAACCACGCTCAGTCCATATTGCTTTATACGCAGCCGCAGTGCGTTTGGGACGAAGAGGCAATATTATCAGGTTGACCAATATCCAACGTTTCCATGCAGGTATATCAATGATACGCGGGTCGGATAAAAATTGTTTAAGGTAAGCCCTGGTCTCACGTACTTCAGGAGCAGACGAGGAACCCGTGTTGAGTAATAAAACACCATAAGGTTGTTCTGTCATATGGTCTTGGATTTTCATTTGTAAGTCTTCGTTTTATTGTTCAAAATTTCCAGATATTGATACAGCGCTCCAACAGCATGAATGTTCAGTAAATACATTATTGTTGATGGGGACTTAATTTATTTCAATATACCAATGCAGCCTTAATGCTAAAAAAAAAGGACATGACTATATTTAATAACCATGACCTACACAGTATTGATATGAACAATATATAATTTTATTCTATTTCAGCACGTACTTCATCTATAGATTCACCAAACAATTCGGCACATTCTTCGATTTCTACATCCAGCTCTGACTGTAATGTAGCGATGGTTTCTGCCTTTGAACGTAACGCAGAAATAGCTTGTTCACGAAATGATTCCATTTGACGTTTGATCGCGCCGATGTCCATCTTGCCACTTTGTGCCAAACGTTTTGGACTGCTTCCTGAAGCAGCGCCACGACGTGATACGACTGGCAACCAACTACGAAGTGCGGCTTCGCTGGGTGGATTCTTCACACCACGGCTTTTTAATTCAACCAATGCGGCATCTATAACTTTAGTCTTATTCATGCCGTCTTCATTCAATTTGTCCAACATCCATTGTATTATTTCATCTTTAAGAGCAGGATCATTGAACTTAGCTTTTTGTGCCATAATTATAAACTCCTTATTGGATAGTTAATTGTACATTGGGGCATAGTATAATGATTAGTATTCCTTTATGTCAAGATTTTTTACTCGTTAGTATATTAATTTCCAGATAATAATTTTTACACCTACATTCAATTCAATACGTCATTTAGAACCAAAACCGTTTTCCATAGTACATACACAAAAATTAAATCAGATTGTAAAATTATTGAATTGCACAACTTATATGTGATTATTGATAAAATATACACTTGTTGAAGTCGTAACAGACTTGCTCGTTTGTTCTTCAGAATAATTAAATGGGACAATTATGGTATGACCAACATTTTTTGCAGGAACAATTCTGTTATGGAATTTTATACCCTTTTCATTGTAGGGTAGCACCTGTTGATTAATACAGCCATGCTTTTTAAAATTAAATACAGAAAGGAATACTTTTAAAACTGTATTCTATAGATATTACTATTAGAATTTGGAAATCAAGTGATACTGAATTCAATTAGCCTTAGCAGTTTTATGTTTACTTTATTACAAACAAATAGTTACCGGACGCCAAAAGCTGTATCTTCATTTGGTCATAATACCATGGTGTGGACACATATCATTCCAGCCAGTCACATTCAATAAGTGTAAAAAATGTAAGCAGTATAATCATGGAAAAATGCCAATTTCGATTGGAACATACGCAGTATGATTTTTTCAGAATAAATTAGAAATGTCAGGATCCATTGGATTTATTTTACTATTTCTGGCATATGGCAGGTCGATATTTATGATTAAAGTGAGTATGTTTGTGCTTTTATGAAACTATAGCTACCTTGATACAAATTCATGCAGAAAATTGATCAAAATAGTGTGTGCAACCAATCATGAATACGTGATTTATATGATGATATATTTTTGTTTTGCTACAGCTCTTTTTATCAACACAAGTCTGGAGTCCAAAGGTATACAAAGATCTCCTCAAAGTTTATAATCAAGAGTACAGCAGATGAAATCGATTACTTCGCAACAAGAAGAGTCCATGACTGGTGTACAACACATAAGTAGATGGCCCCAGACATTAATATTGTGTTTATTCGCGATCATTATTTGGCTCGGCGTTGGCTTTAGTCTGGGATGGTATTATACCTTCACCTATTATGGTCGGACCGGCATCCCCATTCCATTTCCCGAAGTGTTTTCAGCGCTGGTGCTATATTATTTTTCGGTACTGAATGCTGACACAGAAATTCAAGCGATTCATTGGATGGTTGTATTCCCACTGGCCGGAGCTTTGTGGGTTGCATCTCTGCGGTGGGTAGCAACAGCAATGGGATATGAGAAATCAAACTTTGCCAACGTTTACATGCGTTTTTCATTGGCAGCATTACCAGTAGCCTTGCCTGCTCCCGTCTTGGCCTGGCTTGCTGGACAGTATAATGGCGGCTTCGACTGGCAACGTATGTTGAATGTAGCCTTACGACGTGTCCATACAGGCCCCTGGTGGTGGCTTACGCCGCTCTTTCTGGGTCTGGGGGTGACCGTTTTGGTCTTCCAGCTCATTCAATATCGCAGAACGTTTCCCATGCCAATAAAGCACGCCAGTCGCCACATACCCCTTGCAGCCATCGTGCTTTCGGTCACCTCAATCCTGCTGGGCACCCTGGCCTCGATCCCCCTGCGCTGGTGGATAGAATGAGGTTGATAGCTTAATGATTATAATGTAGTTGCGCAAGTGTATAACAAAAGGGAAAGACCCCACTTAGCTAATACGCTTGAGACAGTGACCTCAGATGAATTTGTGTTGAAGGCGAGCAGGAATTATTCAATTTCGGCATCAATTAGTGGTTTTGTTATTGCTACAAGTTCATTGAAAGCTGTCAAAATTAGCTGCTTGTCGTTTGTTATAACCTTTTCAATGCCAAAACTAATATTTCTTTCATAATATTTGAAATTATATTCTTCAATTGCTTTTAACTTGATCTTTATATTTTGCAGTGCGCTTTCAGTCAATCCTTTAGACAATAAATGGTTCGAATTTCCCTCAAGCCTTATCACCATATTGGATTTATACTCAGAATGATTATCATAAAGCCACATTCTATAACTTAAACCCCAGTTATCCCAAAAATCATTATTTTGATACCACAGGTTGAAATAACGGAAATTGTTGCCGACCCCCGCCCACCTGCTTTTTTTGTCAGGCAAAGTGCTACCTAACTCATCCTTTAATTGTTCATACAACTCCTCAAAATATGCAGAAATTTCATCATATTTCTTCCCTGAACCCAACCCATCCCCTTTAAACGGTTTCTGAGCAGCAGATATTAACAAATCTTCAATACCAGGAACAGGTAAGATCGTTGTAGATTGGATATAATATGATTGTTTATCTTTGTCATAAAATGGAATTAATTGAACACATTTAATATCTATATCGTACTCATTGATCAACCAGTTAACAGCTGATGTTACCTCTTTAGCAAATCGATGAGAAACCAGAATGATTCGTTGTTTCTGGTTGATATCTGACAAATTGTCTTCATCAATGAATTCTTGAAACATCTGCTTAATATATTCAGGACTCATTTCATCTTTATACTTTGAAAAATATTTTTCAGTCATGTTTACAATATCGTTGAACGTAAAACGCGAAAGATAGGATGCATATTTTATTGCCTGCCATTCGAGATTTCTCCCAGAGTCATCACGTTTCAATTCAACAACTACGATGTTGCCATTTTTATCAATTGCAACCAAGTCTGGTCTTTCCCGAGTACTACCAAAAAAGGAGTTCTCCTTGCTAATAATCAATAATTCTTCACCTAGTATTGCAGGATAAGATTCAACCCATTCTTGAATATCATATCGCTCTTTAAAATTAAATGTTGAAAACTCAATTTCTTTAATTGCCATTAGTGATTTGTTTTCTTCAATTATTCTATAGAGGTTATTTGATTTCATTGTCATCTCCAATGCATTAATTCATGGTGCATATAAACACAACCAAATAGCAGAATTGCCCTTCTTGAAAACTAACCAATGAATTTAACAAATTACTACTAATCTATTCAATGTTACCTGAGCAACTTGCTTCTAATATCTTATACATTACAATAGGTTGGAAGAAAAAGCAACCATTCTTTTATATTGGATAATACAGCTATACTTAAAAATAATGGTAAATACAATTCTTGGTTATACTAATCTACCCACAAGCAAATCCCGGGGCTGCACTTTCGTTTTGATAGAAAGTTTACGCAACCCCGGGCTATTGTATGTCAATTTAATTAATCTGAAGATTTACTTGCGACTTTATAGCAAGTCTATATTGACCCATTAGGGTCATTCCCCTGCTTAGTCAACTTTCGGATTTTTGTCTTTGTCGGCTTGCTTAGCCCCTGCTGCATCAGGTTTTTCTCCTGCCGCGGCCTGGTCTTCTATGAGCTTTGCGATGAACTCAGGTACTTGAACACCTCCGATGTCCTTCATGGTGTGTAACATGGGTGGTAACACATTGGCCATTCCACTTAAAAAGTTGGCGGTGCTGTTTTTCCCATTGCCATTACCACTGCCATTGGAACCGTTTTCCCAGACCACGATTTTATCAAACTTGATATTCGATATGGCTCGGGATGATTCTTCGGCCAATTTGTCCAGATGTTCAAGAATGAGCAATTGAAATGCTTCATTGGCGCCACCACTGGCTTCGACGATCATCCGCATACCTTCGGCTTTTTGCCGTAACATCTCGAATTGCCCGCGGGCTTCTGCTTCCATTTTAGCAAAGATAGCCTTTGCCTCACCTTGTGCTTCAATATTGAGTTTTTCCGCCTCGGCTTCTGAGTCCACAATGGTTTGTGCCTTGCGTGCCTTGGCTGGCGCTTCCAGTTCTGCACGACGTTCCGCTTCTATACGCTCGGCATCGGCCAGTGCGGCCTTGGCCATGGCCAGGTTTTTGGCTTCCATAACCGCTGCTTTGGCTTGTTCAGACCGGGTTTGGGCTGCCTGATATGCGTCCGCTTCCCGTATCTTCAAACTGGCCTCAGAGTCAGCAATCTTGGCCTTGGACATGTTTTCACCTTCAATTGCCACCGCGTTGGCATTGGCTACACTGATACGCATCTCACGTTCTGACTCTTTAACCTGGGTTTCGGACTCATACACAGCCCGTTGTTCACCTACGCGCTGTTGGCGGTCCAATTCGGCTATTCTAACGGCCTGCTCTTGTTCAGCTGCCTTGATCCCTATGGACTGGTTCTTGTTAGCTTCAGCGACGGCGACTTCTTTTTCACGCACGTTTTCAGCAACGCGCATCTCGCCATATTTCTCTTGTTCAGCAACATCGGCCCGCGCTTGTTCGACGGCCTCTGCGGCTGCCCTGCGACCGATAGCGTCGATGTAACCAGAGTTGTCTGTGATGTCTGTGATATTCACATTTAACAGCACAAGTCCAATCTTTCGCAATTCTGGTTCAAGCGATTGCTGAATTTTTGATAGGAAGTTATCACGGTCACGGTTAATCTCTTCAATGCGCATTGAAGCTATCACTTGACGAAGCTGTCCAAAAATAATATCTTCGGCGTTCTTTTTGATTTGCTGTTGTGACAACCCCAGCAAACGCACTGCAGCATTGTTCATTACTACCGGGTCTGTTCCAATACCAACACTGAATACACTGGGTACATTGACACGGATATTCTCCATGGACAAGGCATCACGCAATGGTACTTCAATCTGAATTGGTTCGAGACTGAGATAAGCATAATCCTGTATCAGCGGTATAATAAATGCAGCACCACCATGAATACAGCGGGCGTTATTACCAGTACCAACACGACCATATATTACCATTATAGAATTACTGGGACATCGCTTGTAGCGGGTGGCCAGCATGATCATAAATGTAGTCAACAGCACGGCAAAAAGTGCTGCACCAATACCTATCCAGATCATCATAATTCTTCTTCCCTTTCCACTTTACGTAGTGGGTTACCCCGTTTTACTTTAACAGTTTCTTGATCCACGACATCTATTACAACTACAGAAACTCCGGTAGCAAGTTCATCCGATTCTCCTGTTACGGCACGGTATTCACGCGTCTGATTCCCAAGTGTAATAAAAATTTTACCAAAGCCTTCTTCATTGGGTGGAATCGGCACATAGACGGAAGCCGCTTCTCCCATAGCCTGGCCAATGTGTATCGTGCCCTCTGTTCGCAGATTGATTAATAAATGCATACACCATGCGACAAAAAACATGGCCACGGCACCGATTATCATGGCAAAGAGCAACGTGGGATAAGCGGAAAGCCCCGCTGCATCACCGATGCGCCCCCCCACTCCGAAAAAGGTCAGTGCTGCGATAAGTGAACGTACACTGATTACATTGAAAAACCAGGTTGAATCATGTTCAGCAATGTCAGCATCATCAGCAATTTCCAATTCTCCTTCAGAATCCATTCCCATCAATGTCAAAACTAGTTGAACTATCAGGAAGACACCACCACCGATTGCCAATATGGTGTATACAGTCAACATACTAGAATCTCCCCGTTATCGGATGTAACCGTGTTGTGATTTTCCATAACTTAACTTACACAGCATATACCACTATAGTTACAGAAATATTCATTGTATGCAACATATTTTTTCTGGAACCTTTAGCGGAAGGTTGAAGTAAAAACAGGACTTGATGATATGAAGCTATCAGGTGTAGGTACATAATAAATATGATTAAGAAAGGTTATTTTTGGGACTGATTGACAAACAGGTAAAAAAGTAAGGCTTCGATAGCTTTTGGCACTTGGCCCAAAGCATGTATCGAAGCCTGAAAATGCAGCAGTTCTTCAAGAGAACCAATGCTAAGAAATGTATCTGCCTAAAAGCCGATTACACCTACATGCGTCCATCATGAAACTGAACTTCCCAATCAACCAAACCATTGTTACGTGGGACAATATTCAGCACAACCAGGTTATCTTCCAACGCAGCATGCATTTCTCCTGGCCCACTGAATGCATCCAGAAATCGCCACGGAGTCGGCAATGAAATGATAACTCGAGCAGGTACATCCTTAATAGCATGAAACTGCCCCAGCAATTTGCGCTGCTCATGGTCCCAGTATGAACCCCCATGTTCCGCTGACCAAGGTGGTGTCATATTATCGACAAATTGCAGTGTTGGACGATTATCAAAACGTTTTAATAAAAATAACCTGGCACTTTCACCAGCAACCTCAATGCTCAACTGCCCTTGGGCGGTACCCTGATACCGCTTTTGATTAAAATCAAACACTGTATAATAACTTGATGGGTCCAGACCAATCGTGCGAAAAGCCACATTGGTATTTTGGGCTGTTGCACCTCCCGGATGCAACACACCCAGCAAGTGCAGTACATCTGCACCGCGGTATATTGGAGCATGCAGAATTCCAGGTTGATTATCA
Source organism: uncultured Nitrospirales bacterium (assembly GCA_964537975.1). Classification (GTDB taxonomy): domain Bacteria; phylum Hydrogenedentota; class Hydrogenedentia; order Hydrogenedentales; family SCBR16-9; genus SCBR16-9. The sequence goes on from CAZIDP010000053.1 coordinate 30,898, forward strand.
GCCGGTATGTTAGGAAGACGAGAAATTTTATTGGTTGGCGGCAAAACAGGCATTATGAATTTAAGTGACTGCTGGGATATATCAGAACTCCAGGGCAATATAACCGTACCACCAGACAGCACCATTTCGACAAGTTGTCTTTGGTTTTTACGTGCTGCATCCAGACTGTTCTCTTCTCCCGGTAGTTCCCAGCTTTGGAAGACACCATAGAATAAAACAGGAGTCAGATGCGACAACCGGGATGCATCAGAAGAACGGAGCCTGGCACGTTCTGACACATTGTCGATTTGCATAGCAGATACCGTGGAATCTACCAGGGCGAAATCGGTATGTAATCCGGTATGCATCGTTGCCGGTGACACCACAAACAGCATTTCAGGTGACAGTGAGGCTCGTAATGATCGTAGCCCTGCATGTAATTGCTGCATATTGCTTGTTGTGTTATCAACAGGGAAATCCGCATACAATGACGCATTGGCATGTTGAATAACGAGACCTTGAAATCCCCATTGGGTCACTGTATACATCATGTGCTGTAAATAGCCAACTGCATCGGGATGCCCCATATCCAATACATACCGGAATGGCGCCACGGTATCCAAATATGCATCTTTGACAGGCAGCCAGGCATCGACACTGAGGAATGATTGTGTAATATTGGGGTCTGTTGTGAGAAAGGGGGTGATTTCAAGCAAAGATCGGTATCCAAAAGAACGTGCCTGCGCAATAAGACCTAAAATATTATCAGGAAAAACATTGGAATCAGGTATGAAACTGCCTTGTAAAGTTGCTTGATCTACTCCCCAGATTAATGTGTTGAACGCTTCTGCTGGCTGGCCTGTTTCCGGTCTTTCCAGCCACTGCAGGAATTGATCAGGAAAAGAACTGTCATTAATCTTTGCCACATCAATGCGAAAACCGCCTGGAAGAGACTGTGTCGGTTCCCGGATTTCATTGATAACAGAAAATGCTTTGCCAAATCGTTCCAGTCCCAGTAAGACTTCCTCTTCTGCCACGGCTAAATATAATACTTCCGACTCAATTCGTTCACCTGGTGCAAGGATAACCGGTGGGTCATAGATACAATCTGCGCGGAATGTGTCAAAAGCATTTCCCTTGGCGGTTGCGCTTCGGTCTATTGTAAATGTTCCCCTGCCGCGGTTTGCGGTTAAAAATCCAGCTACGAAACTACGGCCAGTAGTCGGATTGTGCAATGCAACACTATCATGACTTCGGATAACTCCTTCAGAAGCTACAAGCGAACCGACATTTTCACCTGACAGAACAACCCTGGTGTTTTCTACTTCCGCACCCAATGAGAATACGCCGTCTGATAAATTGCCCATAACTGCCCAAGGGGTTAATTGTTCAATAACAATCGGATTTCGGGTAGTATTGGTGTATGCAACTTGAGCCGTAACAAATGGTTTTGTAGGATATGCTCGTATATGCCACTCAAACCCGCGTTGTCCAAACAACATGCCCTGTCCCTGCCCCAGACGATCTGCAACTTCCTGGCGCGATGTAAGGCGTCCCGGGATACTAATACGTTGATCCCTTCCTTTACCATCTTTGTATCGTATATGGGCTCCAGAAAATACCACTTCCCCAGAAACCAGCACCAAGTCAAGCAACCCGTTTTTGGCAATGCTTATTTCATACATGTCCGTGTTGATACTACGATATTCTTGACTACTGCGTGAAAATATTTGCGCATTTGCGGGCAAGACTATTACAAAGATCATACAATAAATAATCAGATTATTTAATCTAAAGTACCGATACGTATTGGGGCTCATGCTTGTCATTAAACAACAATCCTTTTAATACAATAGTCTATTTTTATGATCTCTGTTATCTACAGATTTAAATTAACAAACCCAGGCAATAAATAAATATTCAGCGATTGGTACTGAAAATGCGGTTGGCACACAATTACTTAACTTTACGATCCTCAAATGGTTGATATGGTTCCATAAAATCGCTGTACGATGCATTTGTACGCAATTCATGAATAATTGTACAATCAATAGCCATATCGCCAGCTTATACTAACCTTCCAGACCATGCAGAATCGCATCAAGACACATCGGTGTAGTCGTATTTCCATCAACCTTTAACCACTGGATTCGGTGTTCAGCTCGAAACCAGGTAAGCTGACGTTTG
>CAZIDP010000054.1:0-29600 GCA_964537975.1 uncultured Nitrospirales bacterium
AGAAGGGCTGACTGTGGTGGAATACTTTATTTCATCGCATGGTGCTCGAAAGGGTCTTGCGGATACTGCGCTGAAGACAGCAGATGCTGGTTATTTGACGCGGCGTCTGGTTGATGTGGCGCAGGACTTAACGGTTGAGGAAGTGGATTGTGGCACCTTGAACGGTGTCTGGGTTGAACCGCTAATGGATGGTGCCGAGATTATTCAACCACTCTCAGAGCGTATTGCCGGTCGTTACTCCGATGACGATGTTTATTTGCCAGGCATGGATGAACCGATTTGTGATGCAGAGACCATGATCACCGATGACATCGCCAAAGAAATTGAAAAAAGCGGGGTACCGGGATTAACCATCCGGTCGGTGTTGACGTGTCAGTCGAAGCGTGGTGTTTGTGCCCGTTGTTATGGTCGCAATATGGCAACAGGAAAACTGGTTGAACTGGGAGAAGCGGTTGGTATTATTGCTGCGCAATCCATTGGTGAACCCGGTACACAGCTTACCATGCGTACCTTCCATATTGGAGGCGCGGCAAGTCGTCAGGTTGAAAGTGCTGACATCAAAGCGGTTGAAAGTGGCACGGTTGAATTACGACATGAACGTATTGCTGTAAATCGCAATGGCAACACAGTGGTTGTGAACCGTAATGCAGAAATTGCAACTATGTCTACCGATGGCCGTGAGCTGAACCGTCAGCAATTGCCATCAGGTTGTATCCTGCAAGTCGAATCAAAACAAAAAGTAAAAAAGGGACAGGTACTGTTTCATTGGGACCCCTATAACAACAGTATTGTCGCAGAGCAATCTGGTATAGTCAAATTCGAAGGTATTGTCGAAGGCATTACCATGCGTATTGATACCAATCCGGACACCGGAATGGAAGAGCGTGTAATCACAGACCACAAACAGGATTTGCACCCGCAAATTACTATAGTCAGTCCCACGGGACAAATCATGTCCTATATCACCCTGGGTTCCGGAACACATGTCTTGGTTAAAGATGGCGATGAAATTCTGGCGGGTGATTTGCTCGCGAAAACAGAACGCAGCTTTGGTAAGACCCGGGATATCGTTGGTGGTTTACCACGGGTCGCGGAGCTTTTTGAAGCACGACAACCGAAGGAACCGGCTATTATCAGCCATATTGAAGGTATCGTGGAGTTAGCCGGTACCAACAAGGGTATCAGGAAAATCAAGGTTGTGCCGCCGGTAGGTCGGGAACGCGAATACAATGTTCCTCCAGGAAAACATATTAATGTTCAGAATGGAGACCGGGTATATGCAGGTCAACGACTTACAGATGGCCCGATCATTCCACACGATATATTGGAAGTTGAAGGTGAAGAAGCGTTACGCAAATATTTGCTTGATGAAATTCAGCAAGTATATCGGCTTCAAGGCGTGCGTACGAATGATAAGCACATTGAGATTATCATTCGCCAGATGTTGCGTAAGGTAAAAATCAAAGATGATCCAGGCGATACGTCTTTCCTTGCACAAGAGGAAGTCCATAAGATTCGTTTCCAGGAAATGAATGAACAAACCCAGAAACGAAATGGGCGACCAGCAGAAGCAGCACCCATGTTGCTGGGAATTTCGAAAGCTGCCTTGAGTACGGAGAGCTTTATCTCTGCGGCTTCATTCCAACATACCACCCGGGTATTGACGGAAGCAGCCATCAGTGGTAAACGCGATTATCTCACTGGATTGAAAGAGAATGTAATCATAGGGCATCTGATTCCAGCAGGTACCGGTAGCAGACATTATCAGAGTTCACGTCCTGAACTGACGGATAAGGCACTGGCTGATTTCTCAGATGAATTGGAAATCACACCTACGGCGAGCAGTTTTATGGATGTAGATGAAGACGATGAGTTGCCCGAAACAATGGAAGAGTCTATTTAGTAACTATACCAATTAATATCATTGCCAAAGTGTTTGATGTTTTTGGCAATGATCATAAAGTTTATTTCGCGGGTTTCAACGTGATTTGGTTGAAACCCGCGTAAGAACTTGGTTTTGCACTACCATTTTCGGTACAATTTGCCACGCTTTATGCGGAGGGTTAGCGTAATTGGTAACGCAGCGGTCTTGAAAACCGCCGCCTTCGGGCTTACAGGTTCGAGTCCTGTACCCTCCGCCATTTTTTTCATGTATCCTGTTTTCTCCTCACCACACCCTTCCGATTCCTGTCTACCGCTATTATCTTGTCATGTTATCTGCATATTGTGTATTGTTGATCCAGAACTTAGAGTTCAAACACAACAACAAGATAAACTGTCTGGGCGAGTACGGAAATGTAAGAAACGGGAGGGAAGACAAACATGTGGCAAGTCACGCTGCTTTCTCTGGTAGCTGCAACCAGCACGGCAACTACATTCTATCGAGAGGCACATCAATTCACTTCTGCACCAATCATGATAGAATCGGATTTGCGATTTAATGCGTGGGTTTGGGCACCTGATGGTCTTTCTGTAGTGTGTAACGTAAATGAAGCAGAGATTCAGATTTTATTAGATCTGAATGAGAACGCTTCCCAGAACACAGCCACACAGTATAGTTGGCAACTTGTTTCAGAAATCACTTTAACTCCGGGTGATTGGCAGATCACTGCAGATGAACGAGTTGCAGCGGTATTCCTGAGTCCGAACAATGAAGCAACGCCGCAAATCTGGCTGAAAGACCGCCGTATCTTGCCGCAACCAGAATCTGTCTCAGACCGCCGATCAGAAATCGTCAAGCACACCGATACGGTTTTTACCATGCCGCAATATGAGACGCTTGAATCCTGGGAGTCTATGGCCAAGACCCTGCGCCGCAGGATGCTGATTGGTTGTGGACTTTACGATCAGCCATTATCAACACCATTGAACACCCAGATTTTTGATCGTGTTATACATGAAGATTACAGTATTGAAAAGGTACACTTTGAAGCATTTCCCGGATTTCTGGTAACGGGAAGTTTGTATCGACCGGTTGGTAAAGAAGCACCGCATCCTGGTGTCGTCAGTCCCCATGGCCATTGGGCAGGTGGTCGTCTTGAAAACTCCGAGTCAGGGTCTGTCGCTGCGCGCGGTATTACACTGGCACGAATGGGCATGGTAGTTTTTACTTACGACATGTTGGGGTATAATGACAGTTTGCAATTTGATCACAACCACCTGAACGATGCTGAAAAACTGTGGGGCCTGCATCCCTTTGCGTTGCAACTGTTGTCAGGTATACGTGCTGTGGATATGTTGTTGGAATTACCGGACGTTGATCCAAAACGGATTGCAGCAACAGGAGCTTCCGGTGGGGGTACGCAAACCTTTGCTTTGATGGCGGTTGACCCACGGATTGCTGTTGCAGCGCCGGTCAATATGATTTCTTCAACCATGCAGGGAGGCTGTCTCTGTGAAAATGCCCCACTCATTCGCCTGGAAAACTCAAATATGGAAATCGCAGCGATGATGGCACCCCGGCCACTTTTGCTGGTATCAGCTACGGGAGACTGGACACGCGAAACGCCTCGGGTGGAGTATCCAGCAATTCGATCTATATACAGGTTGTATGATGCCGTGCATAATCTGGAACAGGTACAAATTGATGCTGGGCATAACTACAACCGTCAGAGTAGAGAAGCGGTGTACCGGTTTTTTGGCAAACATCTGATGCCTGACACCGACTGGTCTGAGTACGTGGAACCGGATTATGAAATGCCCTCGGAGTCCGAGTTGCGTCTCTTTGCAGATGGTTTGCCTGACAGCTATCCGAATGAGGAAACTTTGATTTCAGCATGGATTAAAGTGAGAGACTACAAAGAATTTGCGGAAAAGAATGAGCACCCTGTCTGGTGGAATATTCGTGCAGAAGAAAGCGCGCTGCATCAGGTGTATCGCGATATGCTGGGGTTATCATTGCCGCATGCAAACGACCTGGATGCAGAACGCCTGCACTATGAAATCAGGCAAGACCATGTACTTGAGCACTGGATAATACGTCGTCCAGCATGCGGAGAAGAAATACCCGCATTATTTTATCGTTCAAGTGGTGAACAGGCGCAGGATGCAGTTTTACTGGTTCATGGTGATGGCAAGGCAGCACTTGCAGGAGATACAGCGGGTCCAGGTGTTGCTGTTCAAATGTTTCTGGATAAGGGTATTGCGGTACTCAGCATCGATGCGTATCTGACCGGTGAGCATCACAGTCCCTTTGGTTTAACAGAACCTGTGCGAGTTGGTCGGTTTCATGATACCTTTCAACCCACGGATACAGCCCGGCGTGTTCAGGACATAATCACAGCAGCTGCATTTTTAGATGCCCGGCGCGATATAAGCAAAATCCTGGGGGTAGGGGGATTGGGCGAAGCCGGTGTCTGGAGTTTGATGGCTTGCGTACTTGATCCCCAAATACCGCGTGTTGTCGCCGACATGAATTATTTTGATCATGAAAGTGATGACGCGTGGCTAAAACGTCATTATATACCTGGAATACGTGCTATGGGTGGGTTGAAATCCATGATCAACAGTACATCACAGGAAAGCATTTATAGGTATCATGTACTACCTGAAACCCATTTGTCCGATGAGCAGCACTTGACGGGCACCATTGATGATCTCACATTAGCACTTGAGATTTTGTTAAAATAGGGATGTTATGCCTAATACAATAAAAGATACCTTGTTTCATATAACCGATCTTCACTTTTGGAATGTAGTATTACAACCTTGGCGACTGCTCAACAAACGTTTGTTGGGGAATGCCAATGTGTATTTGCGCCGCCGGCATGATTTTCATATGCATCGGGCCGAAGATTTCGCGCAACAGGTGCTCAAGGCCGGAGATGGAACCGTTCTGTTTGGTGGTGATTTCACCTCGACGGCTGTGGACGAAGAATTTCTAATGGCACGTCGGTTCGTAGATATTTTTCTGGCAGCAAATCGAAAAGTCTTGGTGATGCCAGGCAATCACGATGTGTATACTTATGAAGCCGTGCGTAATGGAAGATTTGAAAAACATTTTCGAGATTTACTTCCCGAGACAGGATATCCATGCCGCGTTGATCTCCCGGGGGGTACGCCGATGGTGATTGTACCTACGGTAACACCGAACATAATATCTTCAAAAGGCCGTATTCGCCTGGTGGAAGTTGAAGCTGTCCGTAAATTACTGCATGCGTGTCCTCCCGGTCCGGTTGTGGTTGCGGGCCATTACCCGGTACTACACAGGACCCATGCCTACACCACCCCGCCTTCCCGTCAGTTGCGCCGTGCGGAATATCTACACAAAGTGTTGGGGGAAAGGGCGTATCCAACGCTGTATCTCGCGGGACATGTCCACCGATTCAGCTATGTCCAGGACCCGGCATATCCCAACCTGCGACATGTGACTACACCTGCTTTTTTTCATAAGCATCGCAAAGAATCGACGCAAGGCGCATTCTCCGAAATTCAGATACATTCGGAAGGTTTTGACGTTTTCCAGCACATTTGCGAAGAAGTCTGGCGTCGTGATCCGGAGAATCCCCGTCACGGTCATTTGTAGCAAATTGTTCAATAAATCGAATACATTAATGTACGCTAAATACCCTTTTCTCTCCATTGTTTCATCAGCACAATGTTGGTCATGATTTCTTCAATGGCATCTTCCCGGTTGTGGTGACGGAAAACATCCAGATAGGCTTCCATATCACTGTCGTACATCGCTTCTGATTCCTGGGCATCGCCATAATCACCCGTATCTTTAATCCAGGAATCGAGAATTTGGCGAAGCTCAACCAGTTTGTCTGCATAGGCGGGATCATCTGCAAGATTGTTGATTTCAAACATATCAGCCGACAGATCATACAATTCTTCTTCAGGCCGTGTTTCTGACATCACCAGTTGTTGAATCGGGTCCAATTTTCCCTCAGCAGCCAATTTTCTTATGGTAACGTAGCAATCCTTTTTGTCCTTGTAGCGACAAGGCTGTAAATAAGGTCTTTCAGGATGGAAGTTTCGGATGTATTTAAAATTACCCTTGCGTACACTGCGAATCCGGTCTTCGGTTTCATCGCAACGATCGCGGGCTGATACCACGAATTCGCGTTGCACAGCCAGGGGGCCGAACAGGGGACGACTTTCCAGGTGTTCAGGGATATCTATACCCGCAAAATATAATGAACTGGCTGCCAAGTCGATGTGTGCCACAAGATCACTACGCCGTGTTCCAGACGGAATATATTTTGGGCCCCAGGCGACCAGGGGGATACGAGAACCTTCATCGTATAGAAACTGTTTTCCACGTGCGTGGCTTACCCCATGGTCTGTTATGAAAAAGACAATCGTATTGTCCGCGACACCTTCTTCGCGCAAAGTCTGCATGATTTGACCCACTTCGCCATCAGTGAAGGTTACGGAGTCAAGGTATCGTGCCCAGTCCTGCAGCACCACTGGGTCTTCGGGATAATAGGGAGGCAAGGTGACCTCTTCAGGAGAAACCGGATTCGGGACATCGGTTAGCCGATCAACTTCTCGTTGTCCATATTTTCCACCGCTCAACTGAATCTGTGCAAAGAATGGAACGCCTTCAGGGCGTTCTCGCCAGTCGGCAGCCTGGTATACTTCACTGTCCCACTCGAAATTATAGTCTGTTTTTCCGGGCCGTGCCATGTCTGGCCCCTGGCCATTCGTCACAAAATATCCTGCTTCTCGGAAATAGGCAGGAATCAACCGGACATGCTCGGGCAGATGAATCTTCAATTCGCCACGACTGCTGCGGTGATGGTGTGCCCCGATGCTGGTCTGGTACATGCCTGTAACCATGGCCGAGCGGCTTGGCGAACATACCGGGCAGGTAACATACGCGTTTTCAAACAAAACACCTTCTTCTGCCAATTGGTCAACATGCGGCGTGGTAATTATGGTCTCTCCATAACAACTGAAATGGCGTGAAATGTCTTCTGCTACAATCCAGAGAATGTTCGGTCTATCGTTATGCGCTTCCCCTTGTGAAATTTGCATTTCTTGTGCCTCTCCTGACTTCAGACTTCCTGCTATCATGGCAGCGCCTACTCCGGCCATGAACCGTCGTCGATTAATTCCCGTTGTCATGTTTTCAGCTCCTATATTGTAGTGGCAGATACGCCTTTTTAATATGATGGCTGGCTTATTGTGCCTCATGGGTCGGAACGATTTGTTGAAAGTACTTCATCATCAGTGGGCCAGTTTTCGTACCCAAGGCCATGTTGGTAATAACATAAAAAAAGACTAGCATAGTGAAAATATTGTCAACCATGCCATCTCAATCTACATAGCAATTGAAATCATCCCGTTGAACATCATGCACAGCACAGCAATCGGCATGAATTATGTATTCATGCTTTCGTGCTGATTACGATATTCACCAGGCGTAATACCCATTTTATCTTTGAAACTGCGAACAAAATGGGCTGTGTCAGAATAGTTCAGGTAATAGGCAATCTCTTTTATAGTGTACGTTGGTTCAGTTAAGAGCCGGGCAGCATGCTGTAGCCTGCGGTTTCGATAATACTGCATGATAGAGCGCCCGGTATCGCGTGTGAACAATCGGTCCAGATTTCGACGTGAAATATGGCAATTTTCCGCAAGCAGATCAATGTTCAACATTTCACCATTCTCGATCATGCGATCGATGCGTACTACGACATCCCACATTGGTGGGGCGGTAATATCTTCCAGTTCATGATTACGCATATAGGCTTTGTTAATAATGGCCAGTAATTTGAGGAAACACCCACTGAACAACGCCATAGATGGTTGTGACGCTCGGGCTTCTTCAATGATGAAGTCCAGGTCCATCTCACAAATTCGCAGCTCCTCTTCCGTCAGGTCTACTTCCCACAAGCCTTCCAGATGTTCCCATTCAAACAGAGAATAGGCAAGCAGCATCCGAATCAGACCCATTTCCCGCCACAGCAAACGCAATTCATGGGACAACCAGGTTGGTTGCAAGTAAAGGTCGGTCTTGTGCAAACCATATATCGGATCATACCCGTGACTGGCTCCCGGTGTAATCACGATGACCTTTCCACGTTGCAATGGTCGCTTGCCCTCTTCAGTAACATGTTGATTTCCCAGTGAATGCCGCACAAAAGCAATCTCAAAGAAATCATGGGTGTGCAAAGGCACAATGGTACCTTCCTGGTCCACTGTCGTGGCATACAAAATAAGTGCGCGTGAACTATCCAGAGCAGCTTCGGGATCATCTCCAGGAACTACGTTGACCCCTTCTTTGTCCCAATGGGTAGTACACACGCGAAAGGGCCGTTGCCCACTCAAACCGACGTCATGGTAGGTGTAATGCTGTTTTGGATCAATACTTTTCATTTTCAGTACTTTGGCTGGGATATTCAATACAAATTTATTAATTTATATTATAGTGAAAGCACTGTGAGTATGTCATATTGTACAGGCTGGGCAATGATGCACGTTTTTATTAACTTTCAGTTAGGGTTGCTTAGCAACCTGTGTAATTTTTATAGTTGCCTGTAACACGACATACTCCGGAAACGATGTCACGATGTGATTGACATGGCTGTAAAACGGTAAAAAACGGAGGATGATTACTATGCGTAGAAAAAGAAATGGGTTTACCCTCATTGAATTGCTGGTGGTGATTGCCATTATCGGCATCCTGGCGGCAATCCTGCTGCCAGCACTGGCACGTGCCCGGGAAGCGGCACGGCGGGCCTCATGCGCGAATAACCTCAAGCAATGGGGCTTAATCATGAAAATGTTTTCGAATGAGAACAACGGTATGTATCCTGCTTCAAATCAGTGGATGGTGAATCAGTGGAGCCTGGGTATTAATGCGATGGGCGATTTGATCGATCAGGTCTATCCCGATCTGTATCCGCAGGGTTCACCGGCCCGACATGGTTTGTATCCCGATTACTGGAATGATCCCAGTATTGCGATATGTCCCTCCGACGCTCGCAGTGACACTTGGGTAGCGGGACATCCGGCATCAGGGCATTATGGTATCGCGGATGATATTGGAGCGCAAATTGCATCAATTCAAGACAGCGGAAATTGGGTTTCCCGGGCATGTATGAATGTGCTTCTTTCAAATCCAACCTCTTATATTTATATGCCGTATGCGATTCGCTCCGGTTCCCAATATCTGCTTGCAGGTGAATGGTTGTCGTCATCATTTACGAGCAGCAGTGAATGGCAGAGTTTCCCGGCAGACCGCCGTGTCGCAGGAATCCCGGCATCTGCCATCACTGATTATAACTGTCCCGCAGAATGGAATACGTCACAAATGCCGATTTGGTTCCGCAACCGGGGGCATCAGGACATTAATCTCTCACAATATCCCTCCAGTCCGTACAATTTGCCTGACTGGCAGGCCTGGGGACAAATCGATGATGACGGTTCGCCTTTACCTACCACTATTCCCAGACTGCGAGAAGGGGTGGAACGCTTTTTCATCACAGACATCAATAATCCTGGCGCAAGCACCATGGCAGCCAGTGAACTGCCGGTGAAGTGGGATGCCTGGGCCGATACAACCAACTGGCATGGCGATCAGGGTGGCGTTTCCCGTTTCAATCATGTGCCAGGCGGCAGCAATGTACTCTATCTGGATGGGCATGTGAGTTTTGTCCGGTATCAGGAAAGATTTCCGATTCAAGCACCGCCCATGACCGGTACGCCGCGTCCCCTGTCGCAAGGTCTGGTATTTATCCATATCTGGGGTGGTCAGGGATAACCGCTTGATTCACAGTTCTATTTTTACGTTCGATTATAGGTGGGAGCAAACGTGTACGCACAATGTCACAATTGCTTCCACCATTTTTGATGGAAGAAGTACGCGAACAGTCAATCCTCAATCTTGTTCCTTACTCCACCGGTTATCCTGCGTTAGCGATTACCAAATAGTCTCCAGCATGTAGCTCCGCTCCAGGTATTCTCATACAGAAGGGAGTCCAGTTGGAACGAAATATACCCCTATGGTATGTTAACAAATATGGTTTTTGTGTGGCAGGTTGGTATTGAGAAAAAAATTCTTTTTGAATAAGGATTGAGTACACCATGATATCTGAGCGCGTCATGTTCAAGACTGTGCGATGCTGTCTGTTCAGCACATTGTTGTTTGCCAGTGCCTATCCCGCAATTGCGCAGCTTCGCATTTCAGAAAACCAACGTTATTTCCTGGATGGTGAAAAACCTGTTGTGCTGTTTGGCAGTGGTCTGTGGACCATCATTCCCGATACGACGGTGGATATCGAAGACCACAATTCCTGGTACGCGGAATGGGGTTCCAATGCGAATCGTGTTACTGCATTTGCGTTTTGCACGGCAGTCCCGGAAGGCAAAGGGCTGGCACCCTGGCCACGCACCGGGCCGGATAATGCCAATGATGGGTATCCCAGATTTGATTTATCACAATTCAACGAAGCGTATTGGGAACGCTTTCACGCTTATCTGGAAAGTGCGCAGCGCCATGGAATCTATGTGTGGCTACAGATTTTTGATGAACCGTTTATTGAACCCGGTGATGAACGCTGGTTTATCAATCCTTTCAATGCGGAAAACAATATCAACCACATACCCGGAATGCCGGGGGGGCGGGGAAGTGGGGAAGAGGCATTCTATGATCCGGACAATGCCGCGCTGATGGAAATACAAAATGCGCTGGTTCAGAGAATTCTGGAGGAAACCGCGCAACGTTATGGTCATATCGTTTATGAAATCGGTAACGAAATAAACGCGGACAGCAGGACATCAAAAGCGCTTGAATGGCAACGACACTGGATACAATTCTTCCGTAATTATGAGCAGGAACATGGGGTCAAACTCATTTTATCCAACAACACACGCCGTTCTCTGGCGGAAGCAGACATCGATGGCTTTGACGTCATGAACCACAATGCGTTTCTTGAAATTCGGGTACGAGGAAGAGACCCGTTGACGTTATCACAGAATATTACGCAACAGTTAAGCGATGACTTTGAACTTTTCCAAATGCCCATCGTCAATTCACGTCCAGCAAGTGATCCGGACCGCGTCAATTACCCTGATATTGTCAGTCCAGATGAAGGCCGTTGTTTGTACTGGTCCTACTTCATGAGCGGTGGGCATATTGTTGGATTTCGAACCACGATTGAGTCCTGGAAAGGGGGACTGGCTGCCGAGACCATCCTGCGGAATCTCCATCGTTTCATCGAAAAGCTGTCATTTGAACACATGCAACCGACGCAGGAGCGTGTTGTTGGCGACGCGTTATGCCTGGCACAGCCAGACGTGGCCTACGCACTGTATCTGCCTGTTGGTGGCAGTGTACACCTCAACCTGTCTGACGGAGAGAAAGCATTGACATTACACTGGTATAACCCGCGTACAGGTGAGTGGCAGGAACCAGTCCGCACCGATGGTATCACGCAGGAATTAACCCTGAATGCACCGGATACTCAGGACTGGGCAGTATACATCGAGGTAAGTACTTCGTCATAATGTTCCTGGAATGGCACCGCACGTAAGGTATTCTGCGTTTCCGTAAAAAACTTTATGGCGCGGTGCAACACTCCAGAAAAAGTCGCTGCTTGTACGAGGCACTACAGCTCGTCTCGCAGTGCCCGTTTCAACAGTTTACCGGTTGGGCCTTTGGGCAACGACTCCCGTATTTCAATTTCACGTGGCCATTTGTAGTTGGCCATGCGTTCCTGCACATAACTGCGTATTTCTTCCGGGGTGATGGTTTCTTCTGGTTTCGGAGCAACATAGGCCTTAACATATTCCCCGCGCAGCTTGTCGGGCACACCGATCACGGCAGCTTCCTGCACTTTGGGATGTCCATACAACACTTCTTCGATTTCACGTGGATAGATATTCAAGCCGCCGCGAATAATGAGGTCCTTTTTGCGGTCTACAATATAATAATATCCATCTGCATCGCGTTTCCCGACATCACCGGAATGGAACCAGCCCTCTATGATGGCTTCCCGTGTGGCTTCTGGACGATTTACATAACCCTTCATGATGTTGTGGCCGCGGATGACGATTTCGCCGACTTCATCTGTGTCTCCGAAGGTACCATCTTCCTTTTTGATCGCCATTTCGACGCCCCAGATAGGTTTGCCGATAGAACCTACACGTACCTCATCGCCTTCAACGGTAAAGCTGGCAACCGGACTGGTTTCCGAAAGACCATATCCCTCCAGAATTGTGATTCCAAAACGTTCCTGAAAGCGTTGGTGTACTTCACCTGGTAATGCGGCTCCGCCGGATACGGCAGAACGGATGGATGTGACATCATGGTTCTCCCGGTTAGGAGAGCTGAGTAACAATGCATACATCGTTGGCACTAACGCCATAGAGGTAATACGGTCTTTGCTTATGAGTTCCAATGCTTTGCGGGGTTCGAAACGGGGCATCATGCTCAGGGTGGCGCCACCGAGTATACCCGCGTTCATCATGCAGGTCTGCCCGAAAGAATGAAACAGGGGCAATGCCACCAGACAGACATCGCCAGGTTTCAACTTCAAAATGGCAAGGCTGGTGTAATACGCATTGAAAAACATGTTGAAGTGGGTAAGTTCAGCCCCTTTTGGCAGGCCGGTAGTGCCAGAGGTATAGAGTATGACCGCGGTATCATCGGCCATGGTTTGTGCTGTGTTCTTCTCATCGGATATATCCGCGATACAGTGGTACAGATGCTCGCCACCTTCCGGCACCACGTCACCAGGGGCTGGTGGTACATAGAACAGATGACGGCAGGTCTCTACTGATTGAAATGCGGCGTTGGATTCTTCGGCAAACGCGGTGAAAGAAAAGAACGCAACGGCTTCTGAGTCCGAAAGGTAGTGGGCTATCTCAGTGCGGGTGAACAATACATTCACCGGCACGACTACGGCGCCTGCATGCAGTATACCGTAGTAAATAATGGGGAAGTGGGGGGTGTTGGCCAGCATCATGGCAACCCGGTCTCCCGGTTTGATTCCCCTTGATGTGAGCAGATTCCCTATCCGGCGAGCAGTTTGTGACAAATCCGCATAGGTTATTGAAATGTCATCAAGCTTTGCTGCCACAATGTCAGGAAAGCGTTTGGCTGTTTCGTCGAGAAAGTGTGCCAAATTCAACATACGTGGATGCTCCTCCTCCATTTTACATTACCTTTTTAATCCGCATTATAACCGGCCCATCACAAGTAATAGCCCGGCTGAACTCATTTCTTGTCATTCATTATCTCAAAAAAAGAGTCATGGCAGCTATTTTGCCGCCATGACTACTGCGATGTCAGTTGTTTGTATGTTTTGTTTTAATGAACAAAAGCATTAACTATCTTTAAACTCTGCAACCAGCGCTGTGATACTGGCCTTGGCATCTCCGAAGAGCATGCGGGTATTTTCTTTGAAGAACAGTGGATTCTGTATACCAGCGAAACCGGAAGCCATGGAGCGTTTCAGAACAAAACAGGTACGGGCGTGGTCCACATTAATGATTGGCATGCCGTATATCGAACTGCTTTCATCATCCCGGGCTGCCGGATTCACCACATCGTTTGCACCTATTACAATACAAACATCCACATTGCTTATGGTGGGATTGATATCATCCGGTTCTGCCAGTTGTTCGTAGGGTACATTGGCCTCGGCAAGTAATACATTCATGTGACCGGGCATACGACCTGCCACGGGGTGGATGGCGTAACTGACTTCGGCACCATTTGCCTCGAGTAATTCTCCCAACTCACGCACCGCATGTTGGGCCTGGGCAACGGCCATACCATACCCTGGCACAAAGACTACGGAACCCGCAGCTTCCAGGATGTAATAGGCGTCTTGAACCGTGATGGGCTTCACTTCGCCTTGCTCCGTGCCAGCATCTGCTGTGCTGCCTGCTGCCGCACCGAATCCACTGAACAGTACATTGCTCAGTGAACGGTTCATTGCTTTGCACATGATACTGGTAAGGATCATGCCACTGGCTCCTACCAGGGAACCAGACACAATCAGCACGGTATTGCCAATTACAAAACCAGCCGCGCAGGCAGCAAGTCCAGAGTAGCTGTTCAGCAAAGAAATCACCACAGGCATGTCGGCGCCACCAATCGGGATGGTCACGAGAACACCCAGCACAAATGACAGCGCAATGGCGACCAGGAACAATACTTGCACCAGACTTGCGTCGGGACTCACGACAAAGATAATCCCGATCAATACTATGGCAATCAACACCAGGGCATTGACTATCTGTTGCCCGGTAAAAAGCAATGGACGGCTGTTAAGTTTTTCTGACAATTTGCCGTAAGCTATCAGGCTACCGGTAAAGGTAACTCCGCCAATGAGAACGGCTAGAAACGTGGCGATGATCGCAATATAGGAGACCTCACCAGCCGCGATTCTGACTGCGTATTCGCCGGTGCTGTTGTGAAACTCAAACCAGCCCACAAACAGACTGGCAATACCGCCGGTGCCATTAAACAGCGCGACAAATTCCGGCATGGAGGTCATGGGAACCCGGGTAGCGGCAACAGCGCCGATGGTACTACCTACAAGCACCCCGAAGATGATCCAATGATAGGTCACCACATCCCGGTGCAACAAGGTTACGATGACCGCAATGAGCATGCCGATGGCCGAGACCATGTTGCCGCGAACGGCGGTGGTGGGTTTACTGAGCATTTTCAACCCGAATATAAAAAATATGGCCGCAATAATATAGGCCACTGCAACGATAGATTGTGGCATGAGCTACTTTCCCCCTTCCTTGGACTTGAACATGCTGAGCATCCGGTTGGTGACAAGGTAGCCGCCGACCACATTGATCGATGCACAGGTAACAGCCAGAACACCGAGTATGGTGCTTAGTGTATCGTTACCGGCTGCTCCTGATGCCAGCAGTGCCCCTACAATGGTGATGCCTGATATGGCGTTTGCCCCTGACATCAACGGCGTGTGCAATTGTGAGGGTACTTTGACTATCAGCTCAACACCGAGGAAAATCGCCAGCACGAATGTGAATAGTAGAAGTAACATGTCCATGATTATTTGGCCTCCCGGATACTTTTGAGCATTTCACTGCGCAACTCACCTTTGTGTGTAATCAGGCAACCAGCCATGATCTCGTCATCAAGGTTTAACGTAAATGCTTTTGCTTCTTTGTCCCAGAAATGGGTTATCAGATTGATCAGGTTGGCTGAATACATCTGACTGGCATGAACAGGCACACGCCCCGGCAAGTTGGTATAACCGAGGATGTTTACACCATCAACCGTAACTACTTCTCCGGGAGAAGAGCCTTCCACATTGCCACCTGTTTCTACAGCCATGTCAACGATTACACTGCCCGGCTTCATCGACTTAACCATATCTGTTGTGACAATCCTGGGTGCCTTGCGACCGAAGACCTGTGCTGTCGTAATCACAATGTCTGACTGCGCAATGACGTTGGCCATGGCTTCCTGTTGCTTTGCGCGTTGATCGTCGGTGAGTTCTTTGGCATAGCCGTCTTTCGTCTGGCCTGTATCACCGAGATCAATCTTGACAAATTTTGCCCCTAAGGACTGAACCTGTTCTTCTACGACAGGCCTGGTGTCGAATGCTTCAACGCGGGCACCGAGTCGCTTTGCGGTCGCAATGGCTTGCAGACCGGCAACACCGCACCCAATGATGAATACACGCGCCGGTTTAAGCGTACCGGCCGGTGTCATCATCATGGGCAAGACGACATTGGCCTGCTCTGCTGCTATAAGTACGGCGACATAACCACCCAGATTCGCCTGCGAACTCAAAGCATCCATTTTTTGTGCCAGGGTGGTTCTCGGAATCATTTCCATGGCGATAGCACTGGTTTTATGCGCTACCAGCGCATCCACCAGTTCTGTTTCATTGAATGGATCAAGGTAGCTGACGTGGATGGCGTCTTCTTTCAGTAAGTCAACTTCTTCAATGGGTGGTTTGCCCAGCCGCAATACCATGTCGGCTTTGCCCAATTGCTCACTTCTATTACTGGTGATCTGTGCACCAGATTTTTCATAGGCATCATCTGTAATACCACAAGTAGTTCCTATACCGCTTTCTACGGAGACCTCGGCACCGAGCTGAATCAGCTTGGCGACGCCTTCCGGCAGCATGGGAACGCGGGTTTCATCTGGATGTGCCTCTTTTGGAATAAAGAGAAACACGTACAATTCCCCCCTTCATCATTGTTTGGTTGTGAATTAAATAAAAAAATTTCGTTGCCCTGAATGGTAAAAGTTTAGCGTTCCGGGCTTGTAAATTGCAATGCAGCGAATTGCTTCACAATAAATCTATGCGAAATGGTTTGGTTTTTCACGAGATCTAATTATACGCAAGACAGCGACATGCCCGTTTCAAAATTCCGGTATGAACAAAAATCTTAATATATAGCTCAAACAAGACCGATTTATGCGTGACGGGCCTTCTGACGGATTTCCAGCAGCTGTTTCATCACATCATACAGATTGCCTTGCCAGTCCTTTGTGCCGAAGGCATCGTGTAAGGTGCGATAAAGTACATAAAGCTCTTTGTACACTACATGTGCCTGTTTGTCTGGCTTGAAAACCGTATCTTTCAGTCCAGTCATGGCTTTTTGTGCCGTTTTAAAGTTGGAATATCCTCCGGCTGCTTTACCGGCGACCACAGCACCCGCAATGGCAGCGCCCAGTGCGCAGGATTGACCCGAGCGCGATACTGCCATCTGACGTCCCGTTATGTCGGCGTATATCTGCATGACCAGTGGGTTTTTCTCTGCTATGCCACCGCAGTTTATTACCTGCTTAACCTTGACACCATATTCTTCAAAGCGATTCATGATGGTCAACGCGCCAAAGGCAGTGGCCTCAATTAGTGCACGGTAAATTTCACCTGGTGTTGAATACAAAGTCTGGCCGAGAATGAGCCCTGTGAGACGCTGATCAATCAAGACTGTGCGGTTGCCATTATTCCAGTCCAGCGCCAGGAGACCGGATGCGCCTGGTGCGATGGCTGCTGCTGCCTCGGTCAGTGCTTCATGTGTGCCGGCATTTTTGCCACCTGGCTGAATGTAGTCTACAAACCAGTTGAAGATGTCACCCACTGCGGATTGGCCTGCTTCCAGGCCATACATACCGGGAAGAATGCTGCCACGTACGATTCCACAGAGACCGGGAATGTCTGGCAGGGGCTTGTCGCCGGGCGCCACAATCATGTCGCACGCACTTGTGCCCATGATTTTGACCAGTGTGCCTTCGCCAATACCGGAACCAACCGCGCCCAGATGCGCATCAAAAGCACCTACGGCAACAGGGATGCCCGCGGGCAGGCCGAGTTTTGTTGCCCAATTCTGGGTCAGGTTTCCCGCCGCGGTGTCCACAGCATATGCGGTGTCATGCAGCCTGTCACGTAACGTCCCCAAAGCGGGATTCAGCTTCTGCAAGAATTTTTTTTCTGGATAGCCGCCCCATTCCGCGTTGAACATGGCTTTATGCCCTGCAGCGCATACACAGACTTTGTACGCGTCGGGATGTGTATTGCCTGTGAGAACCGCGGGAATCCAGTCAGCGCATTCTATCCAGCTATAGGCTGCATCGAAAACCTTGGGTGCGGTACGTAAACAGTGAAGAATTTTGCTGAAGAACCATTCACTGCTATAGGTGCCACCGCACTTAGCGAGATACTCGGGGTGTTCCCGTGCAGCCAGGGCAGTGATTTCCTCTGCTTCGGCGATAGATGTGTGGTCTTTCCACAACCAGGCCAGGGCCGCCAGGTCGTCCTTGAATTCGGGGTGAAATGCCAGTGGGGTGCCCTGGGCGTCAATGGGCAATGGGGTACTGCCTGTGGTGTCGACGCCAACGCCGATAACAGCCTCAGCGTTGAAACCCGGATCGTTGTCCGCAGCCAGTTTCAGTGCCTTTTTTACAGTGAGCTCAGCGCCCTTGAGATAGTCAGCCGGATGCTGGCGAGCCAGATTGGGGTCATTGGAAAGCACAACCCCCTTATCGCCGTGTGTGTAGTTCCAGACAGCAGTGCCTGCTTCAAAACCATCTGAAACACGGACGACAATGGCCCGTACTGAATTGGTGCCGTAATCCAAACCTACTGTATATTTTGACATGTTCAGCATCCCCACTCTGGTTTATGTTATTTCCGTAAATGATAGCTGGATTTCATAAAAGCGTACTGAATACTGTTCTTGGATGCAAGAAAACGTGTAATGCGGCAGCTTGTATCAGCCTGGATGTACTGCCGACTTCTTTCGCCGTGCGCGTGGCTTTTCAGATTTGGCCGGGGCCACCTTGTCCGCAACCATTTCACGCACTGCTTTGATTTGTTGTTTGAGTAAGTCCTGAGGGATTTCTTTGATGAAGCGGCTGGTATCAGTCATGCGTTCTTTCCCGAATCGCGTTCGGCTCAATGCCTCAAAAAGCGTAACGTGACGCATGCCGCGGGTCAACGCGACATAAAAAAGACGCCGTTCTTCTTCTATGGTGTGGTCGCGCAATGATTTTTCATGAGGCAATTGCCCCTCTTCCAGACCCATGACAAAGACGAAGGGAAATTCCAAACCCTTGGCGCTGTGAATGGTCATCAGAGACACACCATCTTGCCGCCGCTCTTTACGCCCAAAACGGTCCTGGTCAGAGTTCAAGTAACTTTCATCCAGAAAATTGGCGAGACTCGGCGTTTCACTGCGTTCCTCGTAATCACCAAGAGCCTTTAACACCGCTTCGACATTTAACCAGCGCTTGTGGGCTTGTCCGGGCGTTTTACACACGCGTTGCAATTCGCTGTGGTAATCTATGGCCAGTACCAGGTCCTCCGCGACAGTACGAAGCGTTTGCCCTGACTCCTTGAATTCCTTGAACCGCTTGCGGAATTGCTGGACGAGTCCCAGGAAGTCCCGAATGCCCTGGGCAGCCTGTACCGGTGCCAGGTCTCGTTTCAGCATTTCCCATAACGCTTTACCCAGACTCAGCCCTTCTTCCCTGCAAATGTCATGTACCTGATGCAATGTGCCATCACCAATACCGCGGCGCGGCATGTTGACCGCACGTAAAAACGCGGCTTCATCCCGGGGATTCACCAGCACTTTAAAGTAGGCGATGATGTCCTTGACCTCGGCACGTTCAAAGAAATCCTGCCCGCCATAGACGACATAGGGAATGCCTGCCTGGCGGAATGCCAGTTCGAGGGGACGTGATTGTTGATTTGAGCGGTAGAGCAGCGCAAAGTCGCGGTACCGTGCCCCCGTGCGCTCCTGAATAAACTGTAGCCAGGCCACCGCGTGCTTCGCTTCTTCCTCCTCATCGCCGGTGACAAACCAGTCAATTTCCCGCCCACGCCCCAGCGAAGACCAAAGCTGTTTTTTCTTTCGTACGGAATTGTGTGAAATAACAGCGTTGGCCGCATTGAGTATGTTGGTCGTAGAACGATAATTCTGATCCAGCGTGATTACACTGGTGCCTTGAAAGTGCTTTTCAAATTCAAGAATGATCTGCGAGTCCGCTCCGCGCCAGGCATAAATCGACTGATCATCATCGCCTACGACACACAAGTTCTGGTGCGCTGCTGCCAACTGTTGCAACAATGCAAATTGCACCTTGTTCGTGTCCTGGTACTCATCCACCAGAATATACTTGAATTGCATCCGGCAGGCTTCCAGTATATAGGGCTTTTCCTGCCACAAGCGCAAGGTGAGGAGTAGCAAGTCGTCAAAATCAATTGCATTGGCTGCTTTCAGGGCAGATTGATACAATTGGTATACATCGGGCAAACTTTCCTGATACTTGATTTCCAAATCACGGACAACAGGTTTGGTATTGTCTGAACCGGGTGTTTCATTGGCACTTTTGTACAAGCTAATCTGTGACTGAAGTTCCGCCAGGCTTAAATTCTCCTGACTGGCAAGATCATCCACCACACGCCGTAGCAGAATACGGGCATCACTTTCCGCACAAATCGAAAAATTCGACCGATACCCCAGATGACCGGCATGTTTTCGCAACACATGCAGGCAATAACTGTGGAATGTCGAAATATGCACCTTATTTGCGGCACTGCTGCCGATTAACGTCGCAACCCGTTCCCGCATTTCCTGTGCCGCCTTGTTGGTGAACGTTACCGCCAGAATGGCTTCCGGTTCGGCCAGGTGTTGCGCGATGAGATGCGCAATACGCTGCGTAATCACCCGCGTCTTGCCACTTCCCGCTCCAGCCAGGACCAATACCGGCCCCTCCGTCGTCAAAACGGCTTTGCGCTGCTGCGGATTTAAGGTGGAGATGTTAAAAGAAACAGTCATATAAAACTTTACCGATCAAAAATTACCAGATTATGTGAAAAGGTTTTTTATAGATTTAAATAAAATGCAATTATTGGCATAAATAAATTTGTACTGTGATAGCTTCTTTTTGCATCGCAATGAATCACATTACCAATAACAAAATGAAAGCATGAAATGATTGAGCAAAAATAATTAAGATCAAAGTGTTGTCTAATTTGAACAATATTATTTATTAAAATAGTTACAGTGACAAAATATTGGCATAGCATTTCGCATATATAGCAGAAATGTACCTATAATTTATTGAATTTCATATATGCCATAATGCATTTAAGGTTGGCACAGATAATGCTCCCTATCATTAAGAATATTTATCAATACTGAAGACATTAATTCTCATATAATTGAAACAAACACACGACATCTAGGAGAAAAGAAATGGAATCGCACACCAAAAGCAACTATTTTCCGCTTACGACTTACTTTAAGGTATTCATGGTCTGCACTGCAATTGTCGCACTCTGTGGTATAGCCCAAGCAGCACCAATTACATTATCGTTTGAAGATGTACCGGGAAACGAAAACAGCAAGTTGTTGGCCATTACCAGCCCCTATGCGGGATTTGATTGGGATAACTTTCGTGCGATTCATGAAAGCCTTTACCCAAGTTCTGGTTACAACCGCGGTGTGGTAGATGGTGAATGGGCTGCTATCAACAAAGGTGGCCTAGTTGCCAGTATAATTTCCCAAGATCAGTTTAACTTCATCGGTGCTTGGTTTACTGCTGAGTACACACCTATAAACACATTGAGCATCAGTGGTTACCTGAATGGTATTGAACAATATTCTACCACGGTTGAAATAAACTATACTACGCCAACCTGGGTGTTACTGGAATGGGAAGGCATTGACCAATTGAATATTGTTGCCGGTAATGGGCGTAACTTTGTAATGGATGGTTTTGAATTTACAAGTTATGACAATTTGCGGCAGTCCAACGACTTCAACTCAGTACCAGAACCTGCTACGCTTAGCTTGCTGGGATTGGGTATTGTTGGAATGACGATGCGGCACATACGCAAAAAAATATAAGTCTGGTAATTGCGTTACCTTACATTATGAAACACATATAAGCCGTGGTTGAACTGGTATTTTTCAGCCACGGCAACTTTTTTATATACAGCGTGGTAAATGCCATGGAATTAAAATCGTATTCATTCATTTTTCTGTCGTTGTATGGTTCCGGAATTTATTTAAAACATCTGTATACGATATCGGTATAAATATAGTTCATCTTTTTGCCTATAGTGTCATTGTCTGGTTTTAACTTATAGAGCATGTTGTTAGATGTATCGCTTTTGTAGGTAATTTTTTCGAATTGCATATTTGATTGAAATATTTTATTTTCCAAATCATTGATTGAAAAATCTCGTGCATGATCTGGATAAGCCCATGTCGGACCACGGAGACAGTTATTCCTGTCCGTTGTATAATCAAAAGTATTTTCTATACCTTCATAAAGAGGTACACTTAAGAAAAGGCTTCCATTATCCTTTAATATATTTCTCAAATTTGATAAAGCAGTCATATCATCTGGAATATGCTCTAAAACGCGAAAGCATATTACCATATCAAATGAATTGTCTTTAAATGGTAGAGTTCCTAAATCACCAATAACATCAACATAATCATAAGGGTAAATATCTATCGAAAAATAACCATCAGGAGCTAATATATCTGCAAAAAACTTGTTGGGACCTACAAACAAGACATTTTCCCGTGGAATATCTGGGTGGTTGTTGATATAGTTTATTAAAAGTCGATGTCGCTCATAGGTCATACAAGAGGGGCATCTTGTAGCGGCTCGGTAATTATCTGAAAAGGCAATAGGTGAAAATTCTGATCCTTGCCATCCACAAATGGGACAACGTCTTTTAGGTTTGAAATAATCTAGTAATATGTTACTCAGTTCAAAAGCAATTGCTTTAATGTAAACTGTAGCGCCACCGTTAGATGCAAGAAAGTATTCAGTATGGATAATACACATCTTTAGGCGATATGCATGAATCTTTTCGCAGAATTTAATTGTAGCTTTTTTAGCTGCTTTTAGAAATCTTTTCATTACTTGCCTTCTATTGTCAATGTTTTCTGGCTTTTGTGGTATCGAGCAGAAAATCAGAAAATTCTAAGAGGCCTCCTACAATACCTTTTGTAAGAACAAATCCACTGAAATAAAATATAGAATATGCCAATGCTGTTTCTTCAGGTATGCCATAATATATTAACAAACCAATCATACTCGCTTCACGAAAGCCAAGCCCGGAAAATGAAAACGGGATCATGGAGCATACTAATATTACACCTCTTAACCAAGCAAATACCCAAAAATTTAAATCTAAATCAACAGCTAACGCAAGTGTTTGATGTTGAAATGTTTCAAAAATATGCCCAACAAGGTTAATTAATAATAGTATTACAATACACAAGAAACTTATGTTGTTTAAGTTTCGTATGACGTTCCAAAGCTTCGACCATTTATTTTCTATAATTTTGGTGAATGACCAATTGGGAAATTTAAGATGTCCAATAAGATCACATAAATTTTGACCTACTGGGGATAATAGCACTGCAAAAGCTAGAACAATCAAAATAATACAGGATAAAATTATCCATTGGATTGATGTCCATGGGAATAAAACATCATAATATATTCCAACAGCTGTTAAAATGAGTAATGCCAAAATGTGTAATAGACGTGTGAAACCCATTAAAACTAGTGCTTGGGCAGGCTGTTGTCCAGATTGTGATAATTTATACCATTTAATTAATAGATTGGTGGCTCCTGGCATAAATAGTGAGTAAAAGCGAATTTGGAAACTTATTTTAATCAATTTCCATAAAGTCAAATTCATTTTTAAGGGCTGTAATGTAATTTTATGCACAATAGCATATGCAATAATACCTATTGCACCATAAGCCCATGCCAGGCAAAACAATCTAAGATCGACCTGCATTAGGTGTGTTAGTACTTTTCCAAAATCATACTTATTAATAAGCAAAATAACAATTACTAAGCCTATAAATAATTTAATAAGGTGTATGGTTGTTTTGCTTAAACGATTTTTTAAATAAAATATGGCATTCAAAATAGCGATATACTCATCAGCAATATATGACAGCTTTTTCCGATTAACAACTTTCTCATTATGCGAAGAGGTGTACGGGGATGAAAATACTCAAGCTTTATACCTACTTCCTTAAAATCTTCCCAAATACGCTTTAATTCATCCATGCGTCGGTATAGTGGAAATTTCCTGGTTCCATAATCAGGGTGCGCTATACGTCTGGACAGTTTTTCCATCATCATGCAAATGGAATTCCTTATACTGTTATCAGGAATAGTCAAAGCCGGGGGATTATCCAATTGGTATAGTGGGTGATATTCAAAGCTATACCCATTTTCTGGTGAATATGTAATATTAACAACAACTGTTTTGCGCTCTCTTATAAACCGGTACCGATATGTTCCTGTTTTCTCGTAGGTTAATTTTTTATCGGATAGTTTTCGATAGGCAGAACAGAAGAAATTTCCCAGACCATAAAAAATTGGCTTACCTTTGTATACCTCATACCCTTGCAAGCAGTGGGCATGGTGTCCCACTATAATATCCGCTCCGGCATCGATTATTTTATGTGCCTCATAGATGTTTTCCGGACGCACATTGTGTGACTTGCCTTCTCCCCAATGCAAGGATACGATAACGATGTCAACACCCTGCAGCTTCAGTTTGCAAATTGCATCGCAAATTTCTGGCACAGAAAGGGGGGCAACTCCTGCGGTATCGGATGTAGCGGCGGGAACCGGTTCTACAAATTCATTGGTCCAAGAATGAAACAGAAATCCGATTTTATACCCTTTTCGTTCTAAAATTACCGGGCTGGTAGCTTCTTGTATATTTCTTCCAACACCACCGTATGCAATATTCAATTCATCCAGGTAGCTACGCGTATGTTCGGAAGCTTCTATCCCGTAATCCATCTGATGATTGTTGGCCAGGTTTACCACATCGACTCGAATATCCTTGAGTATTTCCAATGCTTCTGGAAAACAATAGGTCACGATTTTATTGGATAATGGCACACCAGAATTCGATGCCACACATTCCAGATTGGCAAAGACGACATCACTTTGAAACCATTGAAGTGCTTCATCAGGTATCCACTGATCCCGCAACGTGTCCATTTGCTCGGAGAAATAACCCGCGGGCATGATGTCACCCACAAAGGTAAACGTTATAGTTTCATCTCCAGGCATTATTTGTGTTTTTCCATTTGCAGGATGTTCAAAACCTTTTGTAGCTCCATATCATAATCTTCGTTTATCTTTTCGTTCCAGACGGTCAACTCTCTGGACTGAGCTTCTCGGTTCAATATAATGTCATCGATGTCATGGAGCAATTGTGTAGAATCCAGCCGATCGATTGTCTGCATATACCTATTTCGGCCATAAAAATCCATAATGGCTGCATTTTTAGGTGCATACCCAATAGCATAATTGGGTACATTCATGGATGCTGAAAGAACAAGTGAATGAAATCGTATACCTACGACAACGTTCATGGCACCTAGTAATGCCTTCATTTGCCTGGCGCTGTACTGGTGATTCACGACATGCACATGCTTTCTGATCGCTGCATCCTGTATCCCTTCAAACACCTGTGTGGAAGGGACACGGTCATCGTCAGGAGCTTTAGTATTCATCGGGAACAATACTACATCATGATGGAAGTCTTTAACGACATGTGCCGCAAGTGTTTGTATGGAATGAATCAGGTTTTCTATTTCATCTGTGCTGTAGTTGCGGGTATAGTGTGCAGATCGAAACGAAGATGGCGACCCAAAATCCCGCAGACATATTGCCAGTGCAGGACGATCGTTATGAATCCCCAAAGTAGCAAGCTCCTCCTGTGCCCAATCATTTGTCTCGGGAAGCATCTGTGTTGCGGGGTCCGGGAGCAAATGTACTTCGTCATGATTCGGCGTCAGCAGATTTAATCGTTCTACACTTTTTTTTTCTCTGCCTGCAACATAACGAGACTGCGAACAGATTCGGCTGGTCAGATATCGGTTTAGGACTTTATCCAGTGTTCGCAGACTGATTCCAAAAACAACGACAGGAGTTTTGGCCATTTTTGCAACCGTGGCAAGCGCGGCAAAATATCCCATATGGGCGATTTCATCATAAAATGGTGTGCCACCGGTAAAAAACAACGCATCCGCAGATGCCACAGACTTTAATACGCCCAGAGGCGAGCGTTTCGGTGCAAATGCTTGAATCCCGTGTAACGCTTCGACGGTTTCCGGTGAAGATGACAGTACTTCAAACGTAGCTTCTCCATGCTTTCGTATTGAGTCACAAATACCGTCAAGAATGGCATTGTCACCGACATTGTTACTGCTGAACCAGCCACCGGTTAAGCAAATTTTTAATGGGCTACCAGAAAGATCAATTTTTGTTGTCATCATGCTCTACTCATTGGGATAATTTGTCATATGCTTCAAGGTGTATACCATGCGCCGCACTCAGTTCATACGTACTTTGCACATAAGTCCTGGCTTGACTGGCATATTCGCATACCGCGTCCCTGTTCTCCATCAATTGCCGAATTGCGCTGGCAAAATCATCATCGGTTACATGGACGCCGAAGCGTGTCGCGAAATCATCGGGATTCACCGCGCTGATGATCGCGCATCCATGACCGGCTGCTTCGAGAAAGGTCAGTGGAAGCCCTTCCCGCGATGCGGTATTCACCAGCACCCAGGTTTCGCTCAGGATGTGTTCCATTTTTTCTTTTTCTTTAAATTTGTCGACATAGCCCACCCAGTCCACATTGGGTAGTGCGGCATATTTATCTCTGAGTTCTTTGTCGCGTTCTTCCGATTCCGCTTTCCCAACAACCACAAAGCGGTAGTCCGGAAACTGTTTTGCCAAAGCAAGAAACATTTCCGGGCGCTTCCGTTTATCCAACCTCCCGATAAAGGTAAATGTGGGTATCTCAGATTTTTGCGGCATAGACTCTGGTACATCAATGAGGTTGGGCAACATACCAATTTCACATTTCGGCTGGTACATGCGGCGCACTTTGTCCTCCAAATAATATGCCGGTGTGTATACGCCATCGGCACGTCGTACAGCCCAGCGTATGATGGGGCTTCCTTCAAGTAACCAGTTCAGAGGTACCTTCAGCCGTCTTCCCCAGGTGGCATCCCGGAATTCCGTAATCCAGTCGCTGGTGTCCCGAGGATCGCGGCAAGTAACAATATGCTTCGCATCTGAGCGAAACCATTGCGCTAAAACAGTCAGCAAAGTGGGGTCCTGAGAATGGAAAATCTGCGCCTTGACCTGTTTTATCAAGCGTATGGCACCAATCAAATCAAAGCTGGAAAATGTCTGAACATCAACCCCATTGACCATTTCCTGTGCCGGTTGACCGGGTCGTCGCGGCACTATTACGCTGACTTCAAGTCCATCCGCAGCCAAGGCTTCTGCCAGTCGTCGTGACATACTGCCGAATCCGCCGATTTTTCCCCAACCAAAATACTGACTTGTTAAAATACAAACATGCATTCAAGTTTTTACCTTGTTAACTTTATTACTGATAACTTCCTCAAACAATTCCAGAAATTGCACACCGATTCGGTGCCAGTCGAAGTGTTCCTCCACACGTGCGCGGGCACCTTTACCCAACTGAACTCGAACGTCATCGTTTTGCGTTAATTCATGCAATACGGTTCGAAGTGCTTCCACATCGCCTGGACTGACAACACGACCGGTATCGCCTACGGTTTCCGGACATCCACTGACATTCGAGGTTACAACTGCCATTTCCGAAGCCATGGCCTCCAATAACGCGATGGAAGCATTTTCTTTAGAAGAGGGCATACAAAAGATCGATGCCGTCGCAAACAGATGATTCAGCAAATCACTGTTTTGCGGCACCCAACCATGAAAAACCACTGGAACTGATATAGAACCAGCAGTATCTTCTAACGTCTCCCGCAGGGGTCCGTCTCCCGCAATATGAATTTCAAAATCTGTGTCCAGTCCTTTCATAGCTTCCAATACGTGTTGAAACCCTTTTCGAGGAAGCAACCGTCCAGCCATCAGAATTTTTTTCTCTTTCACTCCGGGAGAGAAGCGCTCTGGAAAAATGCCATTCGGAATGTACCTTACTCCATCAATACCCAGATTTTTCTCAATCAACCCTTTCAGAAATAAGGAAGGAGCCGTTAAGCTGGCAGCCTTATTCGCGATATGACGCAACAACGGTGTCAAGAAGCGATGCTCAAAAGTAAATCGGTCGTTGTTATACCCGGGAATATCCGAACCATGTGCCGTGATTACATACGGAATGTTTACTATACGGGTTGCCAGATAGGCCAGCAGACCAGTCGGTACAATAAAATGTGTGTGTATAATGTCATACTGTTTGGATCGCAACATGCGGATCAATCTGGGCAATGCGGAAACAACATAACTCAACATTTCGGGCGTTTCACAGGTCGCCTGATGTTTACGCCAGGCAGGCACACGGATTATTGTGATTCCACTGGGGGTTGTTTCTCGAGCAGGAAGACCTTTATACCCCATGGTCAGCACAGTAAGCTTATGACCATGCGAAGCATACAACTCACATAGTTGTTGGGCCACTGGGGCAGCACCACCTCCCAGCGGAGGATATTCATAATTTAACACCAGGATATTCAACAGGAAAGATTCCTGACTAAGCTCGTTTTCATTACAGTTTTCAAGAATAAGAACATAGTACCAAGGCAATGTATCCTCGCTTGTAGGATGATTGCCCGGAGTGATAAGCTCATGCGCTTATCATTTTGATGCCATTCACCAAGGCCATTTGCCGGGGAAAGCACCTTTGTATGTCTAATCTTGCTTCTAAAACTTCATCGACCAACAATTCATCGTCCAGGCAATTGCGTGTGGCCATGGTGGCCTATACCTTCTACAACTCCGATCCGCGGGTACGGCGGCATGTACGAAATCTTACCGAAGCAGGGTATGCGGTCGATGTTATTGCGCTCCATTATGACGGAGACCGGGAGAATCCGCAAGATTCCGATGCGATACGTTTTTTACTACCTCGAGGACGCGACTACAGCCGACAGGGCAAATTCTACCAGATTTATGAGTATACCGCATTTACGGTGCAATCCGGTTGGCGCATGCTCCGCAACCATCTGTCGGGGCGTAAGTATGATGTTGTACACATCAATAATATGCCCAATTTCCTGATCTTTGGCGCACTGCCATTGCGGTTACTGCGTGTTCCTGTCCTGCTCGATGTCCACGACACCATGCCAGAAATCTACCAGGAACGTTTTGATGTACCCCCAACACATTGGATGATACGTCTTTTGTTCCTGGAAGAGCGATGGAGTATGCGACTGGCATCGTTTATTATAACCACAGAGCATACCAAATGGGAGCGTCTGATTGAAAATAGATTGCAACGCAAACGGTCGAAGGTAACATTAAATTTGCCGGACCCGGACCTTTTTCCGTTACTGCCGTTGCCGGACAATAGGGAACACGCAAATGATGAGCGGGGCAAAGGGCCATTTCGTATCGTTTATCATGGTACATTGGCACGGCGTCTTGGGCTGGATATCGCGATTCGTGCGGTGGGGTTGTTATGCGAGTCCATACCCAATATTCGGCTTGAAATAACGGGTGATGGGGAATTTCGCCCAAATCTGGTAGCGCTTGTGGATGAGCTGGGCTTGCAGGAGCAGGTTGTTTTCAGTGATGGTTTCCTGCCTACCGATCAAGTGCTGGAGCGCCTGATTGGCGCGCACCTGGCAGTCATCCCGTCACGGCCCAATATTGGCACCCGGCTTATGTTGCCCACGAAGTTGTTGGAATATTTTCGGTTGGGTATCCCGGCCATCACGGTGCCGACAGACACCATATGCCATTATTTTACGAAGGAAATGGTCTGTTTTGTGCCGGGAGAGAATCCCGAGGCATTGGCAGAAGCGATTCTTGGGCTATATGAGAACGCGGAAAGGCGCCTGGAATTGGCACAGAACGCCCGCAGGTTTTTCGATACGTACAATTTCGAGACAGAGCGGGATGTCTATCTTGGCGTTGTGCAGGAACTTGTTCGACATTGATGTACGCTATTTCAGTACAAGCGAAGGAGGTCAAGCCAGCGGGGTGATGGGAGAGCGATTGGGTGTTGCTTGCACGCCCTCCGGGGTGCGGTGTTGGGGAGGCGCGTGTTTTCCCGGGGTGGCGGCTCGTTGGCCTTACCCCGCGCTACGGTGATGTAATCCCTCTGGGATATGGAACCAGG
>CAZIDP010000055.1:0-29236 GCA_964537975.1 uncultured Nitrospirales bacterium
CGCACGGACCACTTTTCTAAAGCGCCATTATTCACTGCTATTTTCATCAATCATCAGCAAGACAACACTCATATATGGTATCCTTAAACAGATTAGGCACAGGTTCTCTCCGTCAAATGCAAATATATGCTTTCGATTCATCAAATCACCGGTTCCTGTGCAGTCAGGTCATACATAATGAATTTTTAAAGGTGAGGTAGCGTTGTCGTGTCTGAATGTATCATGCGTGGGGTTCAAAATAAAGATGAACTGTACTGGGCCAATGATCTTATGGCCAAAGTGCATTCCAGAGATTTTTTTGAGTCGCGTAAATGGATTGATACTTTTGGCATGGGTTACCCAGGATTTGAACTGGATCATACCCGGATTGCGCTTCTGAATGGTATGGTTATCGGAGCGCTTCGTCTGACTACCGATACGATTCGAATCGGTGAAGCCCGATTAAAGATGGGTGGTTTTGGTTATGTGACCACAGCAGGTGAGCATCGGCATAAAGGAATATCCCGTAATTTAATTTGGGATACAATGCAATTTATGCGAAACCATAATTATCATGTTTCTATGCTGTTTGGTATCCCGAATTTTTACCAAAAATTTGGTTTTGCGACCACTCTCGCTGACTATGCTACTTATATCGACACCTCTGAAGCCGGAGCCGTTGATCACCCAGCCTACACTGTGCGACCTGGAAAACCAGGAGACATACCGGCTATACATAAGCTGCATGCAGCCAATGATGAAGGTTCAGCATGTACATTGCTTCGCATTGCTGCTCATATAACAAATCGTTGGGAGAATTGGAAACCGGTTAAAGTACTTTTGAACAAACAAGGAAAATTATGTGCCTATTTTGTTCCCAAAGTGGTTGATCGTGAATTACATGTTGACGAAATCGCCACATTGGAACCAGATGTTTGTGGGCCGCTGTTATATGCATGTGCGCAAGAAGCCAGAACCTTCAGTTTACCCCGTATTCGATTTAATGCCCCGCCAAATTTCCCTTTTATCCGTTATTTACTTGAGTTCAAGTCAATGCACGAGATGTGCCTGGAACGGAACAGTGGTGGCATGATAGCCTTTATTGACCTGCCGGAAGCTTTGGAAAGTATGATTCCAGAATGGGAAAATCTATTACAGCACAGCATTGCACGTGATTGGCGTTGTGAAGTTACTTTATGGGTCAACCAGAAACCACTTCGAATCCGTGCAAACATGGGAGCCATAGATATCGCTGGCATTAGTGGCAAAAACAAAGTAAGTCTTGGGCAAACCGAATTAATGCATCTACTTACAGGGTATCGCTATTGTGACGATATACTTGATGCGTGCCATCGGATTATAGATTCACAAGGTAGAGCACTACTGGAATCTATTTTTCCAAAGCGTAACCCCTATGTCTGGAAACTGGACAGGTTTTAGAATCATACAATTATATTGTCTGGTTCCAATAAGGGAACACCTTGCGCGCAAAGAGGACAATCTTCCGGTTTCCAACTTTCAAGGTTTAGTTCTGCCAATGCGACATGTGGGTAACTGAATGCTGCCCTGCCATTGCTGCGATCAATTAATACTGCTACGCCGGCAATTTCCGCTTCCCGTTCCACCAGGTGATCTATAGTTTTCTGGACTGAGCCACCTGTTGTGATGATGTCCTCCACGATAAGTGTTCTGGTACCGGGCCGCAACTTAAATCCCCGGCGCATACTCATGCCACCATCTTCATCTTTTTCGGTGAATGCAGCCCGGCAATTCAAGTGTCGAGCTGTTGCATAAGCCAATATAATACCACCGGTTGCCGGCCCTACCACCAGCTCAATGTTTTTGTCTTTAAATTGCGAGGCAATGGCACCGCACAACATCTCTGTTATTTCGGGGTATTGCAGAACACGTGCTGCCTGAAGAAAATGCCTTCCATGGCGGCCACTTGCATATATAAAGTGATCATCCAGTAGTGCGCCAGATGTTTGAAACGATTGAATCACATCTTCTTGTGTCATTGATTTAACTCCTCCATTATCAATTGTACTGCTTCTGCCGGATTGGCATGATTGAGGATGGGCCGTCCCACGACAACCATGGAACTGCCAGCTTTGGCAGCTTCTGCCGGGGTCATAATACGTACCTGGTCATCGGTGCTTGCCCATGCTGGTCGAATTCCTGGTGTAACAATGAGCGGTTCGGGGCCTATAGCTTCACGTACACGTGTTATCTCCTGTGGAGAACAGACAATGCCATGTGCCCCAGCTTCTATTGCCATACAGGCCAATCTGGGTACTGCTTCTAACGCTGTTTCACCTAATCCTATTTCATTCTTCAATGTATCTTCCGAATGGCTTGTCAGAATGGTGACTGCGAGAATTTTTGTAACAGTACCCTCTACTGCTTTTCGTGCTGCCGACAGCATGTTGCGCCCACCCAAGGCATGTACTGTAAACAACCCCACATTCATTGCTGCAGCGGCTTTGGCTGCATGCGCGACAGTATTGGGAATATCATGAAATTTTAAATCTAGAAAGACATGTTTGCCCATCGCCTGAATTTGTTGAACGATTTCAGGGCCACAGCGCGTAAATAGTTGACTGCCGATTTTGTACCAGTTGCAACTACCACAAGCATTTACAATAGAAAGTGCTTCACCCTGGGTGTCAACATCAAGGACTATGATTAATTCGGTTTTTTTGTGCTCGTTCAAATTACTTTTCACTTCCTGTTTTATGCTTGCTGAATTTCCATCGCACCGACAAGGTCGGTAATACGTGCGACATTATGGCGATGGCAATATGCCTCGAGTCCCTCAATGACTTTCAAAGCTGCGTCGGGTTGGCGAAATGAATAACATCCAACTGATACCGCTGTGGCACCTGCCAATATGAATTGCATTGCGTCACCGCTGGTGCATATTCCACCCATGCCAATAATTGGTATTTTCACTGCCCGTGCCGCATCCCAAACCAGTTTTACGGCGATCGGGCGAATCGCCGGGCCACTGAGCCCGCCGACTATATTGGACAAGATAGGTTTTCGCGTTTCAGGATTGATGCCTATGCCCTGTAATGTATTAATTAATGACAAAGCATCGGCTCCTGCCGCTTCTGCTGCCAGAGAGGACTCGGCAATATCAATGACATTGGGAGACAATTTAATAAATATTGGCAGCTTTGTTGCGGCTCGAATAGCTTCGGTATACAGATGAACCTGTTCCGGGTCTTGTGCAACCAATGAGCATCCACGTGCCTGTCGTGCGTCATGTACATTGGGGCAAGACAGGTTCGCTTCAATGGCATCGGCAGCGTCTTCCTGCTCCAGGCGACTCGCCAGTTCAGCATATTCTTCTGGTGAATACCCATAAATGTTGCCAATGATAGTGCAGCCGTGTTCTCTTAGCCAAGGAGCCTTGTCTTTTAAATAAGCTTCTATACCGACATTCTGCAGGCCAATTGCGTTCAGCATACCGGAAGGTGTCTCCACCAGTCGGGGTGGTTTGTTCCCTGACCGGGGCAATAAGCTCAGACTCTTTGTTGTTACGGCGCCGAGACGCGATACATCAAAATAGTTGTTATACTCCTGACCATACGCAAACGTTCCTGAACCCACGGTAACCGGGTTCTTCATGCGCAGACCACCGACGTTTACTTCCAAGCTTGTATTCATGCCATGTAAAACCTTCTAACCTTACAAAAAACGATATGCGAGAAATTTACAACTTATTATAACGCTTACGCTGAACATATGAGCTGGGGACGATGCTTCAATAAGCTTCCCAATATATCATGCTGCTTTCAAAAACCGGACCGTCACAACAGACCCGCACCATGCGTTCGGCTTCTATTTCTACGTTCGCTTCTACAACGCATCCAAGACAAACCCCATCACCACAAGCCATTTCTGCCTCCAATGATGCCAGACAAGGTATGCCTTTTTCCGAGCAAACCATGTGTGTAGCTTTCATCATCGGCATGGGGCCACAACAATACACGATAGAATCGGAACCAGGATTCAAGTCTTCCAATACTTGTGAAGCGAACGCTTTTTGTCCCACAGAACCATCATCGGTTGCAAGATGAACTTTACAACCCATCTGATGAAATTCATCTTCGCATAACAACAAGTCTTCATTTCTGGCCGCAATAATGATTTCAGGTGTTTTGCCCAGTTCACCGATGATAGCTTCTGCCAGTGCTGGAAAAGGCGCAATACCGATACCCCCTGCGACAATTATATGCCGGTCAAAGTCAGGGTTCAGTGGGAAAGGTTTCCCCAGTGGTCCCTGTATATTTATGCTTTGCCCCGTGCTGAGGCGGGACATCAATCGTGTACCTTCGCCTTCAATTTTGTACAGTATGGATATGCTGTCTGGATAAATACGCTCAAAACACATGGGCCTTCGTAAAAATGGGTAAAGCCCTTCTTGAACTTCCAACATGCAGAATTGCCCGGCACGTGCGGCCGCGGCAATCTCCGGAGCCTGGGCAACCATACGAAAATGATGGGGTGCTACTTCCTGGTGCGATATGATGTCACAATTTGATATATATGGCATTGTAGATTATCTCCGATCGTCCAGAGCAAGCTGATTGCGAAGTAGACTTATACTGACACGTATGCGTTCAGCAAGTACTTCGCCAACACCATCAACTTCCTGGAGCTCTTCCCGTGTCGCTCGAATGATGTTCTGTAAATTACCGAATCGCTCAACAAGATTCTCGATTACCGTTGTGGGTAATCTGTGGGTCATATGTAGAACCCGGTAGCCTCTAGGCGATAAATAGGTGTCAATGTTCCGGAGATTGGTACCATACCCCAAAGGGTGACTGATATTTCCCAAAGTAAGAAGTTCGTCTTCACTGAGATCAGACAACACCTTTTGTACGGTCATGTTATTAACTCCCTGACGATCACGATAGTAATCGCGAACTACCAGCAAGGACTCACGCACCGGCAATATCAGCTCTTGCAGTTGAAGATCGATCAATCTGCCTTCGGTTCCCAGTTCTACAATGTAAGGTTCTATTTCTTTGGCAATGTGTTGCACCATTTCAGTTCTTTGAATTGATTTGCATACATCGAATATGGTTACTACATCCTGGAATTCCCGGGTGGTCAATTCTGTCATGGCTTGATTTAACACGGTCATGTATTTTTCAAGGGTTTGTATAGCTTGTTGTGCTTTATTGACCAATGTCGGTATGTCGTCAAGAAGGTGCCTGCGTTCATGAACATATAATGTTACACTGGCGCGCCGTTGAGACACTGCAATCACAACACACTTGGCTTGATTGGCCAGTCGTTGTGCGGTTCTGTGACGTGTTCCGGTTTCTTCTGAAGGCGTTTTGGCATTCGGCTTCAGAAAACGGTTGGCATATATAATCCGTTCGCCCTTGGGAGTCAAAATTATAGCACCGTCCATTTTCGACAGTTCGTATAGCAATTGCGGTGTCGCCACAGCGTCCAGTTGGACGCCACCCTCTGACAAATTGGAAAGCCGTTTGTTGTCGCCAAAACACAGTAAAGCACCTGTACCGCTTTGCAGGATGGCATTCAAAGCCTCACGGAGTGGAGTACCTGGTGCTATCATCTCCAGTGCATCACGATAAGCTTCTAAACTGCTTTTGGGTTTTCTTGAGGGCACGCTCATGTCTCCATAGCCAATTCAATGGCTTCGGTTATCTCCGTAACAGGATACACCTGTGCTTCCTTTTCAACCAAATCCTTGGCGCACGCACGTGGTAATATACACCGTGTGAATCCAAATTTTCGTGCTTCAGACACACGTTGACGGGCCATATCTACTGCACGAACTTCACCTGCCAGTCCGACTTCACCAAACACGGCCAGGTTTGCAGACACAGGACATTCTCTAAAACTTGATACCAGCGCCAATGCGACTGCCATGTCAGCTGCTGGTTCTTCCAAGCGCACACCACCTGCAACATTCACAAAAACATCTCGATCCGAAAAATGTAACCCTGCCCGTTTTTCTAACACTGCAAGCAATAACGATATACGATTTGGATTTACCCCTGTTACTGTTCGACGGGGGGAACCCGCATGGGAATCACCAACCAGTGCCTGGACTTCCACAAGCAACGGACGGGTGCCTTCAACACTGGGAATTACTACAGAGCCGCTGACTCCTTCAGGGCGTTCGTTCAAGAATAGCGCACTGGGGTTTGGTACCTCGTGCAAGCCCGATTCACGCATTTCAAACACACCTATTTCGTTTGTTGAACCAAAACGGTTTTTGATTGCCCGCAATATGCGTAGGGATTGACGGCCTTCGCCTTCGAAATACAGTACTGTATCAACCAGATGCTCCAAAAGGCGGGGACCGGCTATGGTGCCATCCTTGGTTACGTGACCGACCAGAAAAACAGGAGTGCAGGAGCCTTTGGCTAGACGCAGGAATTCATTGGCACATTCTCGGATTTGACCGACACTGCCCGGTACTGCTGCCAATTGTGAGGTGTAGAC
This sequence comes from uncultured Nitrospirales bacterium, assembly GCA_964537975.1. GTDB lineage: Bacteria > Hydrogenedentota > Hydrogenedentia > Hydrogenedentales > SCBR16-9 > SCBR16-9. The sequence continues at coordinate 6,472 of CAZIDP010000055.1, forward strand.
AGATTGAATCGAATCAATGACTACAAATGCATAATTTCCTGATTTAATGTAGGAAGCAATTGCGGATACCGAAGTTTCAGTGAGAAGATGGAGCTGATCGTGTAATGTGCCCAGGCGATTACCACGTAGTCTGGCCTGGCCAAACGATTCTTCTCCGGAGACATACAACACTTTGCCTGTAGACTTTGCGAGGTGGTGTGATATCTGCAACATCAAAGTGGATTTGCCAATTCCAGGATCACCTCCAACCAAGGTCAATGATCCAGCGACTATACCACCACCTAGAACACGATCACATTCTTTGCTGCCAGTATGGAGCCGTTCTGGTGCTATAAATTCGTTATCTGTGATAGGTGTTGGTATGGCAGAAGACTGAATGGACGGGCGGAGGTGAGTTCCTTCTGATTCTATAATTGCTTCTTCAAGTGTGTTCCAGGATGCGCATTCCGGACATTTGCCTTGCCAGCGCGGTGTTATTGCGCCGCATTCCTGGCATATGAAGTTCGATTTAACCTTGGCCACGGTTTTCCTGGTTATGCAATTTATACGCCGAGATTGTGAATGGTATAAAAAGTCAATATGAATTCAGACAAAGTAGCAATACGTATTGTCGCTGACATCTACGTGATATACCTTTAAAAAATTTTCATGATTTGTGTTGGTATAGCCTAGCACAGAACCATTGCTGAGCGCAATCTGTGCTTGATTTTTCCCGTAAAAATACATAGAAATGCACGGTAAAACAACGTCAAAGAACCCATACACTAAATAATTTTGAATTCCAACACGTTGTGAAGTGGATAGGAAAAATTGACTACTTGGTGAGTGTGGTTTTTCCGAATTTTTTGGGATTGAATTTACATCCCCAGGCCACCGTCAATACTCAGTACAGTTCCGGTAATGTAGCCCGCCTCATCTGAAGCAAGATACGCAACTGCATGTGCTACCTCTTCAACTGTACCTGCACGTTTTACGGGGATTTGAGAAATTATGGTTTCCATGGCATTGTCACCCAATGCAGCAGTCATATCGGTTTCAATGAAGCCTGGTGCTACCACATTCACTGTAATGTTTCGCGCTGCAACCTCTTGAGCGTAAGCTTTGCTGAAACCAATAATACCTGCTTTGGCTGCTGCATAATTGGTCTGACCGGCTTGTCCATGCAAACCAATCACAGAACTCATATTGATGATGCGCCCTCGGCGCTGTTTTAACATCCCGCGTGCTGCTGCCCGACATACATAGAAAATACTGTCCAGATTTGTATTGATAACCTCATGCCATTGTTCATCTTTCAATCGCATAAGGAGACCATCGCGGGTGATTCCTGCATTGTTTATCAGCGCATAGGGTATACCCAAATCGGTGGATACCGCATCAATAAAAGCATCAACTTCGGCAGAATTTGAAATATTACAGCCGTAACCTTTGACATTGGAACCAATGGAAGTAGCAACTTCGGCAGTGGTTGCGGCATCACGTCCACATATGGCCACCTGGGCACCCTCTTTTGCAAAAAGTTCGGCACACGCTTTGCCTATTCCCCGAGTACCCCCGGTGACAACAACAACCCTATCTGTAAATCGTTCCATCGGAATTCCTCCGTAATTAATCTAACTGTATGCTTTTTAAAATAAAGTTCGTGTTATATTTGTCAACGCAAGCAAATATGAGACGCAAGAGACATGAGATTCGCATCAGTTCTGATTGGTTCAAACATGGTTAAATCAAGCAGTTGATAATGCACACGCTTCATCCCAGGTACCCATTGTCTGTACGAGGGGTGCATCAGGTGTGCGTTTGGCCAATCCCTTCAGCACAGAACCTGGCCCAACTTCATAAGCTGGTTGCTCACCTATGGTTTCCATAACCTGTGTCCAACGGATGGGTGAATATAATTGCTGGGCTAACAGTTCACGAATCTTGTCCGGATCGTTCTCAATGGCTCCAGTCACCGATGAGATAAATGTACAGCGTGGGGGAGTGAAAGGTACGTTAAGAATTATTTCTGAGAACTCTATTGAAGCTGCCTTCATGAAACCGGAATGAAATGGTCCAGATACGTTGAGCGGGATCACGCGTTTCGCACCGGCTTCATTTAATCGTTGTATTACTTCCTGGAGTGCTGCAAACTCACCACTGATGATGGTTTGTTGGGGCCCGTTATAATTTGCAATCCAGACCTTATCTACCAGACACGCCTCAATATCTTCCGGAGGGTATCCCATAATAGCTGCCATGCCACCTTCAGGTACATTTTCACTCATCAACCGAGCACGTTCCAGTGTAAATCGTAGCGCATCTTCAAAGCTGCACACTTCTGCGGCAACCAATGCCGATATTTCACCCAGACTGTGACCAGCACAACCGATTGGTAAAATATTCTTAGCAGAAAGATGGCGGGAAATTGCGGTAGAAACCGTCAACAGCGCAGGTTGTGCCACACGAGTGTGGTTAACTGTGTCAGATTCACCTTGAAAAATAATATCGAGAAAGTTGCCTGGGCAAATGGTAGCAGCCAAATCAAAAATTTCCCTGGCTACCGGTGAGTTGTCGTAAAAAGATAACCCCATCCCTGACACCTGGCTTCCCTGGCCAGGAAACAAATAAAACGACATGATTACAGGTTCTCCGCTACTTTTGGTAGTGTCGTGACCTCAACCTGGCGCTCTACATCACGTAAAGCAGTAATGTTTTCTCGAATATGTTCTATCAAGTTGTTTTCAAGGGCTATCTGTGTGCCAAAAATAGCATTGGCTACACCCTGCGCGTTGGAAGACCCATGCAAAACAACTACATGTCCATCTATGCCAAGCAGAGGCGCACCGTGCGTTTCATTGGGGTCAACTTTCTGCTTGAGTTCATGTAATGATTTTCGTGCGATCATGGCTGCAAGCTTGTTCTTGGTTGAACTTTCAAACTGATCTCTCAACAGCCCGGATACAAGACTCGCAACCGCTTCGCTGGTCTTTAAAATAAGGTTGCCCACAAAACCATCACACACAACCACATCGGCTGTGCCGTTAAACATGGCCTTGGGTTCAACATTGCCAATAAAATTCACATGGCATGCTGCCTTTAGATTCCGGTGTACTTCCTTGGCAACGTGGCTGCCTTTTAAGTCTTCCTCACCGATATTTAACAAGCCAACCTTGGGTGATTCAACCCCTAGTGTAAATTTTGAATAGGCTATGCCCATTTCTGCAAATTCACAGAGTTGTCGTGCGGTGCAATCTACATTGGCTCCCAAATCCAGCAAGACAACGTGACCTGCACGCGTAGGCAATACCTGGCACAATGCCGGGCGGGCTACGCCTTTGATTGAACCAAGCATGGTTCGGGCACACACCATCACAGCGCCAGTGTTACCTGCGCTTATTACAGCGTCAACCTCCCCATTTTTCATCATTCGCATAGCAACGCACAGCGACGCGTCTTTTTTTCTGCGCACTGCCATGACGGGAGACTCATGCATACCGATAGACTGTGATGCATGCACAACAGAAATTGTGTCACTGATTTTTTTATGGGCCTCCAGCCTGGGTTTCAAAATAGATTCATCGCCAACCAGTAGAATCTGGTTGGAGGTGTTCATGGCCGCTAACACGGCCCCCTCTATCTCTACGTCCGGGGCATTATCGGAGCCCATGGCATCCAGGGCTATACGCATGTACTCGGTCCAAACTATATATTTTGATTGGTATGATTAAAACAAAGAAAAAAGTACTGTTAGTCTTTTTCTATGATTAAGCGGTCTTTGTAATGACCACATTTGGGGCATACACGGTGTGGCAAAATAGGTTCACCACAGCTTTGGCACTCGGTAAGATTTGGTGCAGTTAAGGCATGATGGGAACGTCGCATATTGCGCTTTGTTTTACCTGTTTTTCTTTTGGGTACCGGCATGGTGATACTCCTTGTCTCGCAATTGATTATAGCCAGGTGCGATAGTGTTTTTTGATAATTGATTACTTAATTGTTGGTGCTGCTATCCGGTAAATCCGGAAACAGGTCCGCTAATTTGGAAAATGATGATGCACTGCTTGAGGCATCAATGTTTATACTGGGACAATCACAAGGTGCTTTGTTTAGATTGTTTCCACAACTTGGGCACAAACCTTTGCAGTCCTCTTTACATAAAAATTTAAAAGGGATTGCAAAGCATATTTCTTCCCATACATGAGGGGCCAAGTCGATTTCACCATGCTGATACGTACGATAATCCGGTATCATGGCGACTTCCACAAGTTCAGAACCCTCTTCAGCATCGTCGGTCATGGCATATGGATTTATTTCAGGTCCTTCTTCAAAATGCCAATATACCTCGATATCAAAATCACAATGCGCATTCTCAAGACACCGATCACATGGATGCTCAAAAGCACCTTTTATATAACCATGAAATAAAAAATCAGTATCCATACGTGTGATTCCACCCGACACAGTAATCGGCCCTACCGGTAATGGTTCACACCATTCCGGTTGGATATTTTTAGCCAATACTGTTTCGTTAACAGACAATCCATCTATAGCTATGGATAATATGGAGAACTTGAGATTACTCACTGCGGAAACTACCTGGAAGTTGTTCTAAGCAAGGTAAGATCGTAGCAAATTCAAAGGAATAAGTCAATTAATTTGCCGTTGGTCGAGAATTACAAGAGTTCAAGTTGCCATGACACATAGTTTCAAGATTTGGTTGATACCTGTCGTGGCGAATCCAGTATATCTTCCTGCCCTGAATAACTATTTTCAACATACTGTGTAACTTGTTCATAAATTATCTGCATCGAGTCCGTAAAATTGTAGTCAGATCGCCATAATGGTATATTTCCCAGTCGTTTAGGCAAGGTTGAATGCAATGTGGCGGGAAAGGCCAGTGGTAAATTTGATTTTATACTGCTATTGTTCCAGAAATTATCTGCTTCCACAGGAAGTGGTTCTGGAGTAATTGTTGGAGATTCTTCCTGGATAGCACCTTTGGCGTTGTTTTGGCGAAGCTTAATGAGAAATGTTTCTCGGTCCATCCCGCGCAACTTAAAGAGTAAAAACGGGTCGTTATCAAAGGTTTCTGCCATAAGATAAAATACAGCCGCGATATGCTTGCAAGGGTTTGACCAGTCCGGGCATGAGCAATCGGTAATCAAATCTTTTTGTTGTTTGGGAAATAATGATAAGTTCAATTCATCAAATACAGACTCAATGTCTTCTGGCATTTCATTGCTGAGAAGCCGGACAGCAAATATAGGCTGCTCAACAATCTTGTTTATGATCTGGCTCCAGTCTTTCTTGGTGAATGTTTTCAGCTTTATCGTGATACTGTATGCCCCTGAACGGGTGCCTTGCACTTTTGCAGTTACCAGGCCTTCAGTGATATCAAGCCCCACTACTTGCCCCTGGCGTGCATAGGTACGACCGCGTGAAAGACGGGCTCCGATCCGGAAGCTCTCCAGAGTTTCAATCCAACGTTTACTCCACCATTTTTTTCCGAATTCTCCGTGTTTGCTCTGGGCTTTGATACCACCTTTTACTTGTATCAGTTGCTGACTGGTCCAGCTTGTATAATAATTATCATTCCAATATCTTCGGGCCATGATTTTACTGGTCTCCTATCGCTTCTTTGTCCAGCCTGACCAAATCAAAAAGTTCTTTATTGGAGAGTTCAGTCAACCATTGTTCGCCTGTCCCCACTACTTGCGAGGCAATCACTGATTTCTGTTCGATCATCTGGTCGATTCGCTCTTCCAGTGTCCCGGCTACCACAAATTTATGTACCTGAACATTTTTTCTTTGACCAATGCGGAAGACCCTGTCGGTTGCTTGATTTTCAACCGCGGGATTCCACCAGCGATCATAATGAACGACATGATTGGACTGTGTCAGGGTAAGTCCTGTGCCACCAGCTTTAAGAGAAAGAATAAATATTTTTGGTGCCTTTTCATCTTTCTGAAAGCGTTCAACCATGTTGTCCCGCTTTTTCTTGGGCACAGCACCATGTAAAAACAATACTTCTTCTCCCAGCATCTCTTGTAAGTAACGCTGGAGCATGGTTCCCATTTCCCTGAATTGAGAAAAAATAAGGGTTCGCTCGCCAAATTCGCGTATCTCAAGCAGAAGTTCTGTAAGACGTTCAAGTTTACCAGAACGCCCGGGTATCGCCGAATTGTCACCCGCAAATTGCGCGGGGTGATTGCACACCTGTTTAAGTTTCATTAATGTAGCCAAAACCAAACCACGGCGTTCAATTCCGGACAGGGTCTCAATCTTTTCTTTCATGTCGTCAACAACTGCTTTGTACAAGGAGGCCTGCTCTTTAGTTAAAGAACAAAAATCTTTCGTCTCTATCTTGTCAGGTAGATCAGAGATGATAGTTTTATCGGTCTTAAGACGTCTTAATATGAATGGCTGGGTCAAACTTTTCAACTGTGCAGCGGCATTCTCATCACCATATAATTGAATAGGTCGATGAAATTTATTCTTGAATGAAGATTGTGATCCCAGCATACCCGGATTCAAAAATTCCATAATGGACCACAAATCACCGACGTGGTTTTCTACTGGTGTACCGGTAAGCGCAAGCCGGTATTCTGAATTCAACGAGCGTGCAGCTTTGGCCTGCTTGGTTGATGGGTTCTTGATATTTTGTGCTTCGTCCAGGATAATGCCTGACCAGTTTACTTTTGTAAGGAAGTCTATATCTCTGTATAAGAGGTTATAACTGGAAACAACGATAGCGTGCTCTTCTGCGTCTTTGATGAAGGCCGTTTTTTTCTTGCGATCAGCTCCGTGATGAACCAATACCGGGAGGTCTGGCGTGAATTGTGCTGCCTCTTTGCGCCAGTTATTGACAACAGATGTAGGGCAAACCAGCAAGACAGGTCGTTTGTTTTTTGTGTCGTGGTCTCGTTTTATGAGTGCCAAGGTTTGAATAGTCTTCCCCAGGCCCATGTCATCTGCCAGGCATGCACCAAAACCAAATTCTCGCAGGAACGCGAGCCAGGAATAACCACGCTTTTGATAATGTCGTAATGTGCCTTGAAAACCCTTGGGTTGTCGCAGTTGCGCATATTTCTTCTCGCCAGTCAATTTGTCGAAAAGTACTTTAATCGCACCGTCCATTTCTACCGCGTCTACGTGAATACCATCAATTTCTTTATGTGCTCCTAGTCCCAGGTTAATCAACTCTCTTGCGCTCAAAATGCGGCTTTGTTGTTTTTGGAGGTAATTTATTGCAGCCTGAATCTGGTCTTGATCGATTTGTGTCCATTGCCCGCGAACTTTGACCAGCGGAGCCTTGAGTGCTGCCAGGGCAATGAGTTCTTCCAGGCTGAATTCCTGGCCGTTCAATGAAGCTTTTATATCAAAGGCGATCAGTTCATCAAGACCAATATGCAGGTTAGATGCTTGTGATGGGGTAGATTTTGTTTTAGCTTTCAATCCTAGTCGATTCGCCGGACCACGGCCTACCCACCAGGAAGGCAGCATCACTACGAACCCGGTAGCACGCAATCCTTCCGCGTGTTCTTGTAGAAATTGTAATGCTTCGGTACTGTTCAACGCGAATCCACCAGGGTACTTTCGCTTCAGGCTTTCTGCGATTGCAGGGCACAACCCGGCAGCCTGACCAAGTGCTGTTAACAAAAACTCGGTAGGATCCCCGCCGACTTTAATCAAGTCCTGGGAAGCTGTGCTTCGCGCATCCCATAATTCCGCAACCGACACTTGTACGCTTTGGTCAGATTTCGATTGTAAATGATAGTTGACCTGCCAGGCTTCTGAATTAACGTTATTTTCCACCAAACTGGAATCTGTGACGTCTTCCGGCTCAACTAAGCGAAAACATAACCGGTAGGCTGATTTGCTTTGCAAATCAATCGGGCGTCGCCACAGGTTTAACTGTTCTGCGAACTGCCTGATTTCCGAATCATTATCCCAAATAAGCCGTGCATCCTGACTGGTAAGAGCATTTAACCAGGCATCATGTATACTGTTTGCCTTGGGCTTTTTCTTGCTGGACTTGATGGACTGGCGTATCATGGCGTCCAGACAATAAGCAATAATGCTGTCAACAATAACGGTAGATGGTGTTTCAGGTGCTTGATCCAGAGTTAAATCAAGACATCGCACGGGTGCAGGGCAGGATGTTGCAAGCTCTGTTAAACAGGTTTCCAGGTGACTACCTGGAACAGGTTCCCAACGTGCTTCCCATTGACCACCTCGAAATGCGATGGAAGGAATATAAGTTTCTTCGAAGATCAGATTTAATATCACACGCACCAAGGACCGAATCCAAGCGATGCTGTTGCCAAACAAAACACCACTATCAGGTATATTGCCGTTCGCGGCAATCGCATTCAGCTCAACGAGTTGGTCAACTTCCAGGCGACATGCATTCACCGAGAATGCTTTGAGCGCTGAAGTCGCTGTATTATCTGGTACATCTCCCAGCAGTGGAGTTGATGGAATCCACTTGCCCTTTATGGATGGCAACCAGGCATATGGCTTGTCAGCTATAGACTTCTGAGCAGCCAGATTCAACCCAATTGCCTTAATAGCGGTACGCAATTCCTTCAGATCACCAAGTTTGTTACCTTCACTCCAGAGATAAAGATGGCCATCCAGATAAGATAAATGTAATGCTATCATGTATTAAACATTATGTTTATGTTGAGCATGAGATTTGCGCAATTCGCAATTGTTGACTACTTGGTTTCCAGGCAATCCAGCGGTATTGTAGCCCCTTCCACAGGCTTAAGTGTCAGCGCGTTCAGCGATGTTTCCAAATCGGAGCGTTGCAGTACCGGCTTCGAATGGGTGATTTGGTCGGCATAAAAATCAACCGTATCAATCAGGTTTCCGTTAAGAAAGACTTCAGCTTTACCATATTCTGGACCATTGGGCGCCCAGAGTATAAATTCACTTCCCTCAAAATTCCATTTCGCAGCGGCTGCACCTTCTGATTTGCTTATCGCACCCTCACCGTAGCGGAACTGTTCGTCTTCTACCCTGTCCCAGTAGACATAGCCCTGGGCTGCACCCAATAGCGCCTCGCTGTACAATTGGGTCATGGTGGCTGGTTGCAGATTCCCCTGAACCGTATACTCTGTAACTTCAGCATGGCTGAAGGTGCCCAAGTACATGCCTAAAGCTCCTGTACCTGCTTCAAGAGGCCCATTCCAGACAGTTTCTTCATTAATGTGTAAAGCCGCATCGTTGTCTTGCCAGGTTATTTTGATGACAATAGTTTCATCTTCTTTGTCCAATTGACCTTCAGCAATGGTCACGTTCTCTCCCGAAGCATCAACTGACATCAGCCGCCAGTGTTCGGTGTCCAACTCGAGGTAGCGGTAATCTCGCAGCATCAGGGGGTGCAATGTGGCATCGGAGGAAGGGCTGTTGGCGCCCATCGGCCCCTGCATGTCCCATAGTAAAGCGACTGTTCCTGTATATTGCATCGACACCGAAATTTCAGTTGGTGTGCCGGAATATTTTGTCCGAATCAGTGAAGCACCCCGGTGTCCACTGGCTACAAATCCCTGATCACGATAGGGTTTGTCCCAAGGACGTCTTGCCAGGTTGATGGTTCCTTTCCCATCTGGATCACGAGATGGAAACATGACATTGAAAAATCCTTCATCATCTATGAATCCAGAGAAAGCCTGTCCCCATAACCCGTGTGCTTCGTTTTCTGTCGGGTCGGCATGCCATACAGAACCGCGTTGTATCAATTCCCAGGCTTCTGGCTTGTGCGCTTCTTCAATCAATGCACGGAACATCCCCTGGTAATTACGATTGACGGCAACAGATGTCGAAGGCATATAGACATATTCTTCATGCGTGAAGGCCGGAAAGAATTCAAGGAGTGGGGGATGGTATTGTTCCAATTCCGGGTGTAAAACCAGATGGGCTTTTGTGTAAGGGCCTCCCGGGTTTTCTGAAGTTAAGGCTGTCAATGCCCAACCGAAATAGCGCTGCGAGTCGGTTAAGGTGAGTACAAGCCAGTCATTTTCTCGTCGAATTAACGAGGATGCATACATGCGTCGATACTTGCCTTCCAGTAGTTCCTGTTCACGGGTAGTTACTACAGGAATATTTGTGCGTTGGTAGGGACCTTCAGGGCGTTCTGACCAGGCATACGCCGCACCGCTGTTGCAGTCAGGTATTGGATCATGGGCACCTTCCCAAGTGAAGTTTTTGGTACTCCAGTCGTATACCAGATGATAAATACCATCTTCATATACAACCGAGATGTCCGGATAGGAAAATTGTGGGGATACTTCCCCTGAAAAAAAGTGCTCTTCGCCTTCTGGAAATATCGAACCCAACGATTCCCAGGTTTTTCCTTTGTCTCGTGAGTGAAATACGGTACACATACTGGGATGATCTTCATGCCTGGCATAACCGGTCAGGTAATTACCAACATAAAGATACCAGTCACCACTGGGTGGGTCCTGGAATAGGAAACCATTTACTGGCCAATCATAAGGTGGGGTCCCCCGGTGTACGGGGTTGCCTGGGAAACGTTCGAATGTGTCAAAAGAGGGATCACCCCAAACGGGATGTCGAACCCAGAGTTCTCGATTTTCGCCATTGGCAAAGTCAATCTGTAGTTGTGCATCGGATGACACCTGACCGTACATAGTTATTGCAATTAAGCAAAGCATTCCCATGATTTGACCCCCATTAAGCACCCTGCCAGTAATGTGTGGTGTGCTTGTTAAGTTTTTAAATTATTTGACTATTAAGGACTATATAATATAATAAAATTAAATCGCAAGATTTATAAATTGTCACGGCAATTATTCGGCAGCATGACCCAAGTAACGATAGTTAAAACGCCGGTTGGGGGCATGATCCCCATTCAGGAAAAACTCTGTGATGTCATCCAACTGTTGTATGTTGTCGGCCCAGTGAAAATCAAATGCCATGTCATAATCAACCAATTCATTTCCCCTGATTTTTTCAAAGTATTCGCGGGGAATAGCCAGCATCAATTGATTGCCCTCATATCGGTAGGGAATTTCTGCAACCATTTCCCAACCAAAAGCACGTCGAATCCGTAGTGTAGTGGTGTTTTCATCCAACACACGGGCATTCACCAGCATGTCATATCCTTCCCAGCCTGTCTCCGGATTCTGGTCAGCATTGATATACAAAAGCATCCAGAAGGGACCCGTATGGGGAGTCAATGCGTCCTTGGTTTCCGCGTAAAAGTACACATTTTCATTGTCATGCGCTACTTTTAACGTAACAAAATCATTGCGGCCTGTAAAATTATAATAGGGTCCAGCACCATCCCACCCGGGATTGTTGCGGTGTGTGGTGTCATTGATGTGATCATAATAGGTGATGTCAACGGTATCCCACTGTTCAAAACTGGCATCCAACGCAATGGTAATGTGGCCTGCTGCCTCTGGCACTGGGCGCGCTCCCTTGTATTGGCGAATCAAGTCTACCATCTGATAGTACTGGGTGTCGGTGCTTCCACCACGCATGGGTTCGATGTCGCGATTATATTCAATACACCAGGCATCCGTAAAACGCGTCTTGCCTCGTTCATCTTCAAATCGTTGCGCGACCCATTCATTCCAACCTGTAATAAAAATCAGTTTCGGGTCTTTCTCGATGGCACGTTCAAATTGCTCTGCAAAATTGTGCCCTGCGAAATCCCACTCTTCTGGGGGAGGTTGTTGCCCATTGTGATAGCTCTTGCCATGAGCTGTTGGATAACTCATATAGGTTTCTTGTTGAGCTGTTGATACCGACATAAATTCGGCTTCACCTGCCTCGTTATAACCGATATCTTGAGGATAGTGTTGCAGGAAAGACCAAAGATTTGGCTCTCGGATGCGCTGTAGCCCCCACATGTTTCTGAAGGTAAAAAATTCGGCAACATCATCATCATACGTTGGCGTATTGTCCAATGCCGGATTTTGTGCAGAAATCATCAAGGGCTTGCCATCCCACAGAAACCAATGGTCTTCATATAAGCCTGGCGCGTATAGTTCGTCATAAATACCCTGGATAATACGATTGTGTGAAAAGAAAGCAATATGTGGCGTTTTTCCCCCTTCTTGTCGTATTTCTTCCATTACTTCCAAAATAGTCCTATATTCTTTGGTATAAACAACCGCATTTGTCGCATCAAAAAATAACGCGTCAACTCCAGCATCCATGAGCATATGAATATGACGACGGATTACATATTCATCCGCATTGAGGTAATATCCCAATTCCGGTTCTGTCCAGAAATGAAAGCTATTAAGTGGTCCCCAGGGAGGGTTTTCCTGATTGACTGCTCGTATTTTGGTCATGTCATATGGACCGTAGGTGCCATGATGTCCCAGCCATAAGAAATAGAATATTGCGACCTGTCGCCCATCTTCCCGGGGTGCTCCTGCTTCCTCATGCATAGACAATGTGCGACCGATTTGATCGGTTGCCACCCAAGTATCGTTCATTAAATCACGAAACTGACTTGATGACGCACTGTAGGTTGTCAAAGTCATTGAAATTAACATCGTCATTGAAAGTATAAAACGCACAATAAAGCCCCTTTCAAACAATGGAATTGAAGATAATTTCTTTGATCACTCATTACATAGCTCAAGTTCATTGTATCGAAACCTTGCATGTGGAGTAAAAAGATGAATGTAACCATAATTCTTAATTTGCTTTGTATGGTCAATGGTAGAGGACAAAATAGAGCACGTTCATTAACAAATCCACATTTTAGATTTTGTAATTGACAAATTAGGTTCTTCATATTTTTTTTATGATGTTTACGAGGTTTGAATTTGTTTTTTGTAATATGGTTTGCAAATTATTCTTGCGTCTAATCTGTGAATTATTATATATTCACATTGCGCCATCAATTACTATTATGGCTAGAATTTAGCCCCTATGGCATCAAAACTTACAAAGGAATTTTAATATGATTAGCCTCCTTATCAATAATCGTTGCCTGCTAAAGACTGGCTGTTATATTTTGATACTACTTTTTGCTATGGGATACCTATCAGATAACGTTGCCGTAGCCAATGAGCAAGTTGATTTGTTTGTCGTCAACAGCTTGGGAGATGCTGGTGTATACAACCTTGGCGATGGTAGTCCAGTAAGTGACCCGGATTCTCAGGAAATTACTTTACGGTCGGCATTGCAGGAAGCCTTGGCAGGCTCTGGATTGTATATCATAGAATTCAATGTTGAAGGTGTTATTTTACTTGACGAACCTTTACCTACAATCAATGTTCATGGTGTTCAATTTAATATCAATGGTGAAAACAAAATTATTATTGATGGGAGCAATGTATTACGTGACCAGCCGTATCCCGGGATTGGTATTGCCGCTTCAGGCAATCTAATAAAGAACTTGTCTATTGGTAATATGCCCGGGCCAGGAATATTATTGTTTGGGGAGGAAGCTTTTGATAACCGTATAAATGGTTGTCGCATTGGCAATGACGGTATAAATCCCATGCCAAATGGTACCGTTGGAATTCAAATGGTGAATGGTCCGTATAATAACTTTTTGGCACCTTCTGTAAGCGGAGAGAGCGGCAATATCATTTCTGGTAACACATTGGGTGGCATTTTGCTGTCAGGTACGAACACCCACCAAAACATCATCTATGGAAATATCATTGGTCTGAATGAGACTGGAGATGGTGCAATTCCCAATGGTTCTTTTGGCATTGCGTTGGTGGATGAAACCCACCATAATATTATCGGAGGCCATGAATATAGCAATGTTATCACAGGAAATAATGCGGTGGGTATAGTCTTAGGTTCCGGTTCGTATGAAAATCACGTACACAATAATATCATAGGGTTAGATGTGTATCTGCAACCGCTTGTTGGAGCCAGTCAATCGAATGGTGTGTTACTTTCGGGGGGAGCAAACAATAATTACATTGGTGCGAGACCTCCACTCAATCAACATGGTTACCCATATCGCAATTATATTGCGAATATGGATATAGGAATTCGGGTAGAAGGAGCAGCTACCCGCTACAATCTTTTCTTCGCAAACCTTATTTATGACAACAGCATAACTGGAATACTTTTTCTTGAAGGTCCTCAGAATGAAGTAGTGCCACCGGTGATTACTGGACAGAACCCGGTGCGAGGAACCGGTAAACCTTTAAGTAGGGTTCAGATTTACGCGGATATTGATGACCAAGGATATATATATTTTGGTAATACCGACGTGGATGCCAATGGCGAATTTACTTACCCACTAGACCTGGGTGCCTTTGATGGCTATAACTTGACGGCCATATTGACTGACCCGGATGGCAACTCTTCCATGTTCAGCCAACCTTTTCCTGTTAATGCAGTTGGTGTGGAAGAAGTAATTCGATACTTCCCATTAGATGCCAGCCAGGTTGTCGTCGCAGACAGTGATTCCTCCGCTACTGGATGCGGTATGGCAGTGCTGAATGCTGCACGTACGACGGTGACTTTCTTCATAGAACATAATGTCGAATCACCCATTCGTGCTATTGTCGGGTTTGCTCCAGAGACATATTTTGGTGATGTTGCATTCACTTTTAATGATGCAACTAGTCCGATAGAAGAAGTCTGGGAAATACCTGAATCTTTTATCAATCACTTTTTGAGTGAAGTGAATCCTTACTTGTATGTGCGGATTGATTCTGAGACTCGATCACAAGGTGATATTCGGGGTCAAATAGTCGATTCAACCTGTAATATGGGGAGTGAAGGCGAAGGTGAAGGCGAGGGCGAATGTGAGGATGAAACGCTTGATTCTGACGGAGATGGATTGCCGGATTGTCTGGAACTGGAAATCGGTACTGATCCATTCAATCCTGATACCGATGGTGACGGAATCCCTGATGGATGGGAGTATGAATATGGTTTGGACCCACTGGACCCCCATGATGCGCATCTGGATTTTGATGATGACGGCTTAACCAACTATGAAGAATTTAAGTTGGGTTCTGATCCTGATGATGCCAATAGTCCCAGTCGTACATTTTTTGTCGATCCCTATGGTGAAGACATAGCATCGGGTGGAACGCGGGAGATGCCCTGGAAATCTATTAATTATGCGTTGGGTCAGGTGAGTGCTACAGCACAGGATACAGCCCGCATTCGTCTCAAGCCAGGTATGTATGAAGAAGACTTTACTTTAAAGTCCTGGGTCACCCTCTCCGGTTGGAATACAGACAGTGTTTTTATCCGGGGAACAATTAATAGTGCTCCACATGCTCGAATTGAGCAAGTAAATTTATCTCCCTATATTGAGGGAGAAACATTGTTTTTCCTGATGAGCCCGGATGTTGAAATTGTTCGATGTAACTTTAAAGGTTCTATTAATCGTCTTGAGACTGGAATTGAGGTAATCGGTGATGTTGCTGGAAGTGTAATTGATGGGTGTATATTTTCTGATCTGTATATTGGAATTGATATAGCAGATTCTATCCCGCTGATTCGCCGCTCAGTTTTCAGAAGTTCTGCTTATACCGCAATATGGATTCGGGCTACAAGTGTCAAATCTGATGGCGATAAAAGCTTGGGGAACAGCACTGATGCAGGTAGTGGTTGGAATGACTTTGTCGAAAATGAAAACCTGGCAGTAATCAATGATCGTGATGAAGAAATATCTATGCAGAATAATTACTGGGGTACCGAAGACGTGGAAGAAATTGCTGATCTTATTCAGGGTCAGGCCAGCTTTGTGCCATTCTTGAAATCCAGTTCTGGTCTACTTGCCGGTTCTGTTTTTTGCACAGTGTGGGATGCGATAACCCAGAACAGAATTACCAATGCCAGTGTTACACTACGAATCAGTTCCTACAATCCGGTAACAGAAAATGTAAATGGTACCTATGCATTCCCAGCAGTTGAGGCTGACAATTACATGGTTGATGTGATCGCCGCAGGGTATAAAAAAATGACACAATCCGTGCAAGTCCAGGCAGGAAATATTACGTCAGTTTCTGCTGCATTAAAAGTTGAGGATGAAGAGGAAGAAGAAAAGTCACCTCCAATATGTGGTGCTATGAAATCATCTCAGAACGCCAATTCACATAAACAGATTAGCTCATTGATTCTGTTTGGAGTGCTTGTTTCTGTATTGATAATTCATGCTTTGATAATTCAGGACAGAGCCAGTAAGGGTCCCCAGACATACAATTGCAAATAATATCTTCTCATAGATTTTAATGGAACAAGTTTTGTGTGATTTTTGTAAATTGTGTATTGGATTCTGGGTCGCTTAGAGCAAGTAAATTAAAATTTATGAATAATTTTGTAAATTGTTTACTTACAGGTATAATGTCTTTACAAGCAATTGGATTCATGCTGCACAACATGCTTGTTTTATTGGACTTAGTTGCGTTTTATGTTGAGTATTTCATGTTTTTTGCGTATTTGGCAGCACCAATTGTGTCTTGCGAATTGATGTCAAGAAGGGTAATGGTGAGAAAGTAAATAATAAAGTCTTGACAAAAAATCATATTTTTGATAAGATTAAAATAAGCTGGATTTTTCAATGGGGTATATAATCATCGAAACTGTGCTGTGGGTGCCGCAACTTGGTGTGACTTCACAGTACTTCGAAAAACGAGTGGGGCGTTGAAATTGCTCTTCACGAAACCCAAAAAAGCAATTGGACTTGACATTGGCACGCACGCAGTCAAGGCAATTCAAATGGCCCGTTCAGGCAAACGCCTCTGTGTTGAGGAGGCTGGGTATGCACTTGTCGACAAAAATCAAGTCAATAATGATCCTGTGCAAGCGCATGCTGATGCAGTACGGGAAGCCTTGCGAAACATGGATGTCTCGCTGAGTGCTGTTGTGGGAGGTTTACAAGGGCAGACTGTTGTTATACGCTATCCTCGACTGCCAGAAAGTGCGAAAGAACGCTTGGCGGAAGCTGTACAACAGGAAGCTGGACAAAACATCCCGTATGACCTGGATGAAGTCATGCTGGACTGGACATTACTCGATGAAATTGTGGAAGGTGATCAAAAACAGTTAAAAATTCTTCTTGTTGCCGCCAAACATGAAATAATCGATTCTCGGGTGCAAATCATGGATGAAGCTGAAGTCCAATGTGCTGTGTTAACAGTAGATTCATTGGCATTGGCTGACGCAGCCGTTGCGTGTGACTTTTTGCGTGTCGGTGAAACAGTAGCCATGGTGAACATCGGTCAGTCTTCTGTCAGCATTCATTTTATTCGCGATGGGATTTCTAATTTCATTCGTGATGTCAATTGGGGTGCCCGTGAATTAATTCAAGCCATCGCCAAAGAATACCGGTGTGATTTCCAAGAAGCCGAAAACAGGCTTCATGAGATGTCATCACAAGCAAATACTGGCGCACCGGTAAATGAAAAAAACGTGGTATCTGAAGAAGTTACTGTTTATGCTGAAGAAGAAGATACTTCATCCGTAGTTGTATCCAATGAAAATCCATTTGACGATCCTTTCGGTGAACCTTCTGTCGCTTCTGGTTCCTTGTTGGACCCGCTGGACGACGAATTAGGCAGTCATGCTGCGCCAACAGCCCCTTCATCAGGCAGTTCTGTATTTTCTGATTCAGATGATAAGGACCCTGTAGAAGTGTTGGGTGCTTCACTACACCGCCTGGTTAACGAAATACGTCGGTCCTTTGATTATTATGAACACCAGTTGTACGAACGCCCTGTAGATCGACTGGTTTTAAGCGGCGGTGTTGCCCATATCCCCTTGATTGCAGAAGTTATTTCTGGAGAATTGGGAATTGAAGGTGTGGAAGTTGCTAATCCGGCGCAGAGTGCGTTGTTTCTGGGTGATCCACTGGGTCTCGGTGATTTTCGGGTTAACGCATCAAAATACATGGTTGCTGTTGGGCTGGCAGCCAGAGGGATGGCGGACTTATGATACATATCAATCTGCTTCCGATTCATTTACGGCCACAAAAACGTAGTCCACTTCCACATATTGGCAGCTTATTGGTCTTGTTTTTGGTTTTGGCGGCATTGGTGTTTTTCGCTTCAAAACAGGTTGCGGCAAAAGTGGATTTGTCTAAACAAATCGACAATACCAGTGCCGATCTCGCGCAGTTGGCTGCAGTAGTTGAAGAATACAATGAATTAAACGCGAAAAAACAATTGCTTTCCAGTCGCATCATAATTATTCAGGAAATTTTGCAGGACAGAATTATCTGGTCGAAACAATTATATAAACTCGCCGAACTTACACCTGAAAATATTTGGTATTCACGTATGCGGGAAACTTTCCAAACCATGCGTGAAGATGTTGTTCGGGTCGATCCACAAACCAATCGTCCTGTGATCAATCCTCAGACAGGTGAATTCGTATATGAGCGTAAAAATGTACGGCGACCAGTTTTTGAAATAACGGGTTATGTTATTAATGATCCCCAGGGGCAAAATCAAATATCGCCACTCACGCAACGTTTGGCAGAGGATGTGGAATTTTCCGGGCTGTTTCGCATTATACGCCCACGAATAGAAGACACAGAATTTAACGGTTTTCGGGTACGTGGATTTACGCTGGAGTATCTGATTGAAGCTGGAGGAGAAGGGTAATGCGTGATTTTTTAAAAGGAACGGTCACTCCAAAAGACTGGGCATTTGTTGCGGTTGTATTGAGTATCACCGGTATTCTCTGCGTGCTGTACTTCTTCCTTTTCCACAAGCCAAGTGTCGAAGAACTTGATGGTATGCAGATACATCTAACCGAATTGCAAGGCGACTTGCAACGTGCAAGAGAAACCAATGAAAACATTGATGCGCTTCGTGAAGAAGCAAACAAAATGGAAACTTTGGTTGACTTGTTTGAAGACCGTCTACCAGAACGCAGAGAAATTCCCAGCTTGCTGGCAAAATTTGAAGGTCTTGGCGACAATATTGGGTTGCGGGTCGAATTAACACAATTGCCTACCAGTATGGACGCTTCGAAAGAAACTATTCCATATCAGGCACGAGTGCGAGGAAATTTCCACCAAATCGTAACTTTCATAAATCTGTTGGAACGAGACGAACGCTATCTTAAAATTTCAGACATTGACGTCAGAGAAGAAAATATCGGAGTTTCCGAAGCTACATTCACTCTGAGCACTTTCCGGTTTGTTCAACCAATTGCGGGGCGCGAATAATGACTCCTGAGCAACGCAAACAAGTGATTATGGTGGTATTGGTAATTGGTGCTATTGGTGTAGTGTTGTACCAGCTTTTATTTACATCGATAACGACACCCTCTTTGGGTGGTGATGCTCAAAATACTGCGGCTACCACTACCTCCCGTTCAACGACCCCGTCTGCTCAACCCGTAACATTCCAAGAAGTGGATGTTAACATCGATGATCTTTTGCAAGGAATACAAGTTGTAAATTTTGATTATGACTTGGAACGAACTGATCGCAATCCAATGTCGCCCTTGGTTGGCACCTTAATGTTGTCGGAAGATTTGCCGACCGCGCAAGCGCGTGTTGTTGATGCTTTGAGAAAAAGCGTCACCGGTATTGTCTGGGATGAGTTTGATCCTTTCGCCGTGGTAGACAATGAAGTGGTCCATATTGGTTATGTCTATCCCGACGGAATTCAGGTACATACAATTAATCCAAACAGTGTCGTATTCAAGGTAGGTGATGCCTTGGTTTCCATAGACATGAAGGAGCTGTGATATGACTCAGCCGATATTTAAGTATTTGGCGGCGACATTTGGTGTGTTCGTTGCGGGAATGCTCACGTACAATGCATATTCTGACAACCAGTCTGCCAATGCGGAGCCATATCCGGGAATGAAAGCCGTGGTGTTCAGCAGTTTCGCTGGTAATGATGACCGGCAAGCGCTTGCATTAGAGAAACTACATTCTGCAAATGCCATAACAAAAATTGATATAAAGCCGCAAGGGGTTGAAATTGTTACCCATGGCAATCCAGATTATCGGTACTTTTTTCTGGACAATGGTAAAAAGCTTGTATTGGATTTTGAAAATACCATCAACCTGATCAGTGGCGAAATAAAAAAATCAGATGCTGCTCCTGAGTCGATTACCCAGGTACGAACAAGCCAGTTTGCGATAGAACCGAACTTTATATCTCGGTTAGTTGTTGACTTGGAATCTGCCTCAAAAGCAACTATTGTTGGTGCGCACGACAAAGTCACGTCCTTGGTTATCACATCAAACAATACTGAGACATTTCATGTATCGGTGCGTTCGGCTTCAGAAATACCAAACGATTCATCGTCAGTAGTTTCAGAAGACATCCAACCATATGTGGTGAAAGATTCTTCTGGAGGTTATCTATTATCTCTGGTGAAACAATTAGATGAGGCTCGGCAAGTCTCTCATGATGTCCAATATAATGATGAAACACAGGATGAGGAACACAGCATAAATGCGTCTTGGGTTGCATCTACATTGGGTGCTGTTGCCCCGGTTGTAACAGCGGGTCAATCAGAATCCAGTTCTTCAGAAAGGGGTATTGGGGCACCAGACGTTGATATTCCTACTAAAATCAACAGGTTGATTGACAGCCACGATATCGCAGATACACTGATTTTCGCAGCTTCTGACAATACTTTCGGTTATGTATCTGATTCGCGGATGGCCCGCCTCATGCAGGAATTGGTGGCAGTGGGTGAAGTCGATGTTGATGTTTCATTACGCTCATTGCAACCTTATGATGCTGTGTTGGACGATGAGGAAGTTGCTGACCTTCCTGTTATTGAAGATGCCGAACCAGTTGATGTATCTGATTCCGTTATACCTGATGTTCCCGCTGCTCCTCCAGTAGAGACGCCCTTGCCGCCAGCACCCCGTGAAGTTGCGCCAGCTCCGGTGACAACATTGGATGCTAACCGGGAAGTCGCCGAGAGATTACTGGAACTGCAACGCGCTGAGATGACTGCTTCAGCCGAAGCAAGTGAGCCTCAGGTGATTTCTACTCCAGAACGTCGTCCTTACACTGGTGATCCCTTGTTGCAACCGGTGACCATTGATTTTCGAGATATGGAACTTAGTAATGCTGTTGCTTTGCTTGCGCACAAAGCGGGCATCAACGTAATTGCGGGAATTGATCTGCGAGGAACCGTTACAGCCAACTTGAGAGAAGTGCCATTGCGTCAAGCAATGGAAACAGCGTTGCGTATGAATGGCCTTGGCCTGATGGAAGAAGAAGGCATTTACCATATCGTCCCCTATGAGGATGCTATATCAGCACGTCGTAAGACGGTGATGGTGCATCTGGAAAATGCCAAAGCAGATGATGTACGCAGCGTATTGGATGATATCATTGCTGCCTCCCCGGATCGAGGGCGCTTCAGTCTTTCGGCTAATGAACCATCAAATGTTGTAATAATTTCCGGCCCAGAAAAACGAATCGATGATTTGGTGGATTTGGCAAGGAATCTGGATATCTCAGAAGTTGTATTACCAACTATCACTGAAGCGATTCAATTAAATTACTCGGAACCATCAGTTA
Organism: uncultured Nitrospirales bacterium; assembly: GCA_964537975.1. GTDB lineage: Bacteria > Hydrogenedentota > Hydrogenedentia > Hydrogenedentales > SCBR16-9 > SCBR16-9. Next base: position 27,936 of record CAZIDP010000055.1, read on the forward strand.
TGGTTACAGTAGTTGAGAAAATGCTAACACCAGAAATAGGTATGGTATCGGCAGAAGAACGAGCCAGGCATTTGGTGATTACTGATATCCCCGTGGTTGTCGAGCAAATTAGAGATTTGATTAAACGTCTGGACATACCTGTCAAACAAGTAAATATTGATGCTATGGTATTGGATGTTGTACTGGATGATTCTGCATCTACCGGTGTTGACTGGGTATTGGATGTTGTTCGTCGTCAAAGCCGACGCCAGGCAGCCCTTGGTGATGACGGAACATTTGTGGGGAACTTGCAGGAACTGGCTTTCGATGCAGACTTGGGTATCGCAGACCCAGCTGGGATAATGAGCTTTGGATTGTTAAGCAGTCGCTTCGATTGGCGTGGCATGATTCAGGCAGAATTGCGCAATAGCAATACCCACCTGGTATCGAATCCAAAGGTGATTACCGTTGAAAACAGACCAGCACGTATAACCATATCACAGGAAATCCCTTATGTCGAGTTGACGCAGACCGATCAAGGCGGACAACAGACGTCAACGCAATTTAAAGATATCGGTACGATTTTGGAAGTGACACCGCGGGTAACACACGATGATTACATCATTGTCGACATAACAGGCAAGGAAAGTAATACTGCGGGGGTGTTTAACAATATTCCGATTGAAAATAAACGTGAAATTGAAACTACCACACGGGTATTTTCCGGACAAACTATATTTATTGGTGGCTTGCGTAAGAACAGTGACAATTCAACGGTACGTAAGGTACCCCTATTGGGTGATTTACCTGTGTTGAGTGTGTTGTTCCGCCAGAATTTGCGCGAAGAAACAGCAACAGAACTGTTAATCTTCCTGACGTGCTCAGTCGTTCATGATGACATGCTGCTTCCAGCTTACCAACAAGAAAGATTCGATATGGGTGAGCGGGCAGGATTGAATGTGAATGCCGGTCAAACTCTCTTTGAGGATATTCTAAAACCTGCTGAAAGTGGAGACCCGACCAGAAGTATGCGTAGAGGAAATTAAACTCTATACTATAAAACTATTTTATTGTACCGACCGTTACTCACATGGGTGGACGGTCGGTTTTATATTGGTAGATATGCTATGATTTCTTCACGGTTCCGGCAACAGCCTGCAATCTGAGAAGTAACCTTATACGTATATGAGAAATCATCGCGTTTTAATAGCTGATAGTGCCTGCTGCAAACCGAGTGTAAAAAGTGACTATATTCAACATGTAGACTTCTTATTTATAATTGCCTGTGTGTGCCGTCACAAAAAGCACCGTTGTTACTGTGC
>CAZIDP010000056.1:0-26763 GCA_964537975.1 uncultured Nitrospirales bacterium
CCAAACGACGATGGTGTTTTTGAGTAGCGGCGACAGCATCTTCCAGTGATTGATCTCCAGCAAGATGTGCACACATCTCCCGGTATCCCAATGCTTTCAAACGATACAAAGCATCAGTAAAACCGACATCTATGAGTTGTTTCACTTCATCCAACCATCCTGCTTCCATCATCCTATGGACGCGTGCATTAATTCTTTGGTACAGCGCCTGACGTTCCCAGTTCAAACCGAACCAACACGTGGTAATGGTTTGCAGTCGGGCTTGATGCGCTTGGTGTAATGAAGAAAATGGTTCATGTGTCAATTCCCATACTTCCAGCGCTCGGACAACACGAACCAGGTCGTTGGGGCTGGTAAGCTGGGCAGCATAATCGGGGTCGACAGATTCAAGGCGGGCAAACAGCGCGTCATTCCCTTCACGCTTGGCAAATTCATACAGTACATTTCGGATGTGAGCATCATGAGATGGGCCTTCAAAAAGGCCATCTACAAGCGACTGAAGATATAGCCCGGAGCCACCGACGATGACTGCTGGAAGTCCACGCGAATTAAGATTCTTAACAATATTGCGTGCCTGTTGCTGAAACAAACCAGCAGTCATGCGTTCATCAGGATTCAAGCAGCCTACGAAGTGATGTGGAATCCTGGCACGTTCCTCTGCTGTAGGGGCAGCCGTACCAATTTCCATTCCACGGTAAAACTGCATTGAGTCGGCAGATATAATCTCTGTTTTATAATATGCAGCCAGTTCCAGAGCGAGCGCGGTTTTGCCGGATGCTGTTGGTCCAGCGATTACCACAGCAGAAAAAGGAATGGTCACTGAACTCTCCGAAAACTTTTTTCCATCTGACGCAAGGTTAGTTCAGTAATGATTGGCCTGCCATGAGGGCAGGTATAAGGAGGCCGCAAACGTTGAAAGCCCTCAAGTAAAGCACTTCGTTCCTGTAAGGTGAGCCGATCCCCTGCACGCACAGATGCCTTGCAGGCACGTGATGCCAGACGCAATGCATCGGCAAGAAAATTCTCACGATCAAAAAGTTCACCTTGAGCCAACTCATCAAGAATTTTATATACCACGTCTACTACCTTACTGTCCTCATAAAGATGACAGATAGAGGTAATCTGAAAGCTGTTTCCGCCAAAAGATTCAATCTCCAGACCCAGCTGTGAAAACATTTTTATATTACTTTCCAAAAGGCGAACCTGGGCTGGAGCCACTTCAAATACAATTGGTACCGCGAGTTGTTGTGATTCATAATTATGGTCAGCCAGTTCCAACATTAAACTATCGAAGTTCAAGCGTTCATGCAGTGCATGTTGATCGATGATCAACAACCGGTCTTGTTCGGGCACAATCAGGTAGGTATCAAATACTTGCAATGGGGCATCCTGCATTCTTCCCACCGCAGTATAAAATGCCTCAGGAGTCAATTTGGCTGTTGTGTTCACCACCGAACCATCCTCTGAAAAATCAGGTATACGTTCTTGACGCTGTCGGTCCATGCCGGGTAAATAGGGTGTATCCTCTACCGGTGATATGACTGACTCTTGTTGTTTGGAAGAATTTTTTGGAGAATCAGAAATAACAATCTGATCGGCAGGTGCCGATATATCAGACTCAATCTTGGATGATCTGAAGTTATTTACAGCTGACGATGAAGGATCATGTATTATAGTACTGTCTTCTTTGTCAGGCGATTTCTCTGAGGGTGCTGCCTGGACAGGCTCTGATACTTCAACACGAAGCATGGGCTCCTGTGCGGAAATTTGATTCTCTTGTATTCCCTGCCGGGATTCTTTTATCTGTGCTTCCGTTAATACTTCAAGCGCTTCTCGTACCATGTCCCGCACAGCGTTTCGTGCAGCCCGCTCGTCCCGGAAGCGAATTTCCCGTTTGGTTGGATGAATATTCACATCAACATAACGCGGGTGTGTATCCAGCAGTAAAACACCAACTGGATGTCGGCCAATGGTCACCAGGCTGCGGTACCCTTCTTCAAAGCCATATTGTAGCGCTCGATTTACAACTGGGCGACGATTCATAAAGAAAAACTGGTGTGAACGTTGAGCGCGCGTCAATCCTGGTAAGCCTATTATCCCATGAAATCGCAATCCGCCTGATTCACCTGATACTTCAACCATGTCCTGAACAAAATTCAACCCCCAGATTAATGCAACACGTTCACGCAGCCCAGCACGTTCAGGAACATCCATCAGCAGCTTATCATTATGAAAAAATTGAAAACCCACTCCTTCTCTTACCAGTGCATGGCGTTGCACAATGTCAATACAATGCCCAAGTTCTGTCGTAATGCCCTTCAAAAATTTTGATCGCACGGGGGTATTGAAATAGAGTCTGTTAACGGTAATTCGGGTACCAACAGGCGCACCTGTCTGAGCTACATCACGTAAGATACCGCCATCTATACGAAGGCGGGTAGCGGCATCGTCTTTTGCGCGACGTGTTACCAATTCAAAACGAGAAACCGAAGCTATACTTGCCAATGCCTCGCCACGGAATCCCATGGTAAGTACACTTTCAAGGTCTTGTGCAGATCTAATCTTGCTCGTCGCATGACGCTCAATTGCCAGAATGGCATTTTGTTCAGACATCCCATGACCATTGTCCAACACCTCAATGAGGCGCCTGCCTGCAGCAACTACTCTTACCGTGATACGCGTAGCATTGGCATCCAAGGCATTCTCAACCAGCTCTTTCACGACCGATGCTGGCCGCTCAACAACTTCACCTGCGGCAATTTTATTGGCTACATCGTCGGGCAGTATTCTGATGGGAGCTATTTCTGTTGTTGTCTGTGTCATGTCTTCATCACCAGAATCATTTAAAATTTACACACCTGCCCGTTATTTACAAAACACGGGATAAAGTGAACCATCAAGGAGAAAACAGGTTCTGAAACAAGCTTATCCACAGTTGTATCAACAACCACATGTCTTGCAATCAGCCAGCCGACGAAACACAGTCAGGATTTCAGAATACTGTGATATATCGTAAAGAAATGAACAACACTGCCACACAAAACAAACAAGTGCCAAATAGCATGGTTGTACGGCAATTTTTCCCACAAATAGAACGTCACGCCCCCAGTATACGCCATGCCACCTACCAACATAAGCAGTAATGCTTCCCCGGGTATGGTTTCCATAGCTGGTTTTAAAGCAACCACAACAGCCCACCCCATCATGATATAAATGGCTGTGGAAATGTGGTCTAACCATTTATGTTTATACGCAGCGCGAACAAAAACCTTATAAAAACACCCAATGAGGGCGCAGCTCCAAATAAAAACAAATAACGACCATCCCCAGGGACCGCGCATGTTCACGAGTAAAAATGGCGTGTAAGTTCCTGCAATCAGCAAATAAATGGCACAATGATCAAACACACGCAAAATCTTTTTTACTTGTGGCTGTGGGAGTGCATGGTATAACGTAGAAGCAAAGTACATGATGATTAAGGAAGCACCAAACACACTGGCACTGAAAATATGCCAAGGATCGGCATTGATTATGGAGCGAACCAGCAGGAGTGTCATGGCCAAGACACTCAATATAGCTCCAATGCCATGTGTAATGCTGTTTGCAATTTCTTCGCGCAGACTATAAAGTTGCGTCTTTGCCGACGCTGTCGACATAGCATCCTACCCTTTATTTTTGATCGTTTTTAATATATGCCAGTTCCAGCATGGAGCATGGAGTTTAAAAAGATTTTTATAAACCATACATAATCAGACCATATTACTTGGGAAGAAAGTTTATAGCATACTGGATGTTTTTTCAAATTCTTGGCAAAGGTTGCACAAGTTTAGCCATGAATTACCCTAATCTGAGGGACTTAATTGCCATATCACACTGGACTTATTACAGTTGCAGTTGCTATTATTCAATTTATCCCCTTGATCCGGCAATTCGTTCGATATGTGCATACAACACAGTAATAAAGTCCGAATTCCGTCATTTTTATAACTATATCATAATTCAGGAAAATAATCAGCATGGAACAGTCAGTTAATCAATCCGATCCAAAATCTACTTTTTTGTATCGTTTACGCCATTCTTTGGCCCATATCATGGCACAAGCGGTGCTTGAAATGCGCCCGAATGCAAAGCTCGCTTTTGGGCCACCGGTTGAAAATGGTTTTTATTACGATTTTGATTTTGCGGGTGATCCCCTCGGAGAAGGCGATCTTCAAGAAATTGAGAACCGGATGCGCCGTATCATTAAAACGAAACAACCCTTTGAAAAAAGTTTTATGCCATTAGATGCAGCTCTTCATTATCTTGAGGCTCATGAGCAATCCTACAAAGTTGAATATGCACGTGAGCTGGTTGAGACGGGAAAAGCTGGTGCGGAAGGCTTATCATTTTTTACTAACGATCCCTTTGTCGACATGTGCGAAGGTCCACATCTGGAACACACCGGGGAAGTCCCCAAAAACTGTTTTTCATTAGATAGAATCTCAGGCAGTTATTGGCGTGGGGATGAAAAGCGTCCCATGTTGACCCGGCTGTATGGGTTGGCATTTGAATCCAAGGCAGAATTACAAGATTACAAGGAACGGCGTAAACTGGCCATGGAACGCGATCACCGGAAGCTGGGTGATGAACTGGACTTGTTTTTCATGGACCAGGAAGTTGGTGTCGGCCTGCCCCTCTGGATGCCCAATGGTGCTATTATTCGAGACGAACTTGAACAATGGGCGCGTGAAGAAGAATTCAAAGCAGGCTATCAGCGAGTCTCAACCCCGGCGATTTCTCGTAGTGATCTGTTTGAACGTTCCGGACACCTGCCATATTATGCGGACAGCATGTATCCGCCCATGACTGTCGATGAGGATGATGAATACTACCTGCGCCCTATGAATTGTCCATTTCATCACAAGATTTATGGCGCCAGGCCTAGAAGTTACCGCAATCTGCCAGTACGTCTTGCTGAATACGGCAATACCTACCGATATGAAAAACACGGTTCGCTTGCAGGATTATTACGGGTACGTGCCATGTGCATGAACGACGCCCATATTTACTGCACTCCAGAGCAAGTGGAACAAGAATTTCAGGCGGTGATATCGATGTATCGGATGTATTATTCTCACTTGCGAATGGGCAATTTCAGAGTGCGCCTCTCGCTCCACGATCCCGATTCAGAAAAGTTCATAGGCAATAAGGATGAATGGGTAAGATCAGAAAATATTGTCCGCGATGTATTGCGCCGAATGGAGGTAGACTTTGATGAAGAAGCAGGTGAGGCTGCATTCTATGGTCCCAAAGTAGACATTCAGGTAAAGAATTTGCTCGGACGTGAAGAAACCGTATCAACCTGCCAATTGGACTTTGTGGTAGCTGAACGTTTCGAATTGACGTATATTAATGCGGATGGAGAACGTAAACAACCATTCATCATTCACCGTGCCCCACTGAGTACACACGAACGCATGATCAGTTTTCTGATTGAATTTTATGGTGGCGCTTTTCCGACTTGGATGGCTCCACTGCAGGTCATGCTGATTCCGGTAAGTGAGCAAGTCAATGAATATGCAATTGCATTGGCAGAACAATTAAAACATAATTTGTTTCGGGCAGAAGTAGATTTAAGTAACGAGTCATTTAATAAGAAAATCCGTAATGCAGTAACACACAAGGCACCCAACATATGGATTATTGGTGCCAAAGAAATGGAAAATGAATCTGTGACCTGGCGCAGATATTGCGTAAAAGAACAGCAGACCGTCCCGGTACAGAAAGCATTGGAAGTGATGGAAATACTGCGTAAGCAACGCGTCATGGATAACTTTCCTGACGCAGACTTTCCAATTCCTGGATCATGATTTGTCGTAGACTGGCTCAACACGATTTCGAATCCGATACACTTCATGTAGCCAGGATGCTGTTAGGGAAGTATCTAGTTATACGGCATGGCACGTCAACACTTTCAGGATGTATATCAGAAACAGAGGCTTACTGTGGAGAAGAAGACAAGGCTTGTCATGCCAGTAAAGGTCGCACAGCCCGAACCGAAGTGATGTATGGTCCACCTGGAAACTGGTATGTGTATATGATATACGGGATGTACCATTGCTTGAATGTCGTGACAGAACCGGTTAATAGACCTTGCGCGGTATTGATACGGGGCGTCGTGGATGTAAAAGGGTTGCCACAACCCTTGAAAACCGACGGTCCAGGCAAGGTGTGCAAAGCATTCGGGATTAACCGCAGCTACAATTCAACCCCTGCCTACGGCTCACAAGCAGATATGTGGGTCGAAGACAGAGGTGTAGAGATACATGACAACCAAGTAATAAAATCACCAAGAATCGGGGTTCATTATGCGGGTGAATATAAAGATAAACCCTGGCGATTCCTGTTATCTGAACACCCCGCTTGACAATTCTCCCCCTGCTTCCTTAGCCCTGCCCGAGGTCTCGCACTCTGTTTGACACAGTACGGCTTTCTAGTATATGTTCTTTTTCATGAGGTGACGAAGGTATGGTGGTACTATTTGCCGATGACGGAGACATAATCTATGCAACACATTTACCAGAGCGCTATGCTTTACAGGATGCGTGGTAATACGGCACATCATCCCAGTGAACAGAAACCCAAGCTCCTCGACCAACTGCGCTATGCCTTGTGTTCTCATCATTACAGCCAACGCAAAGAGCAGACCTTTCCGGCGTTATATTTATGTACGGTACCCCGCCGAGATGGCAGAATCAGAGATCAATGCATTCCTGACGCATCTGGCGGTCAAAGAGAAGGTAGTCGCCTCCACCAAGAATCAAGCGCTTTCCGCCCTGTTGTTTCTCTATCGCCACACTGCTTCTGGAAAGCGGCTACGATATCTGGACGGTACAGAAACAAGGCCTAAACCTATGTAAATGCTGGTGTTACGACTGAATTGCAGGCAGGGTCTTATGCCACGATTTCGCGACCCAAAGTTGTTATGAAGAAACTACATAAACATTGTTATGCAGCAGGAGAGTGAAATGGATCCTGAGATACTGAAGTACAACGAGAAACAGGAAACAGAACACAAAGAAGTATGTGACCTGCTGGCAATGGAAATCGATAACAACCTACCAAATGCTGTAAGTAAAATATGGCACTCACATCCCGTTTGGTTCCTGGAAGGAAACCCTACAGTCGGATACAGCAAGCAGAAACCTGGTATTCGACTTATGTTTTGGAGCGGAGCGGACTTTGAGGAACCCGGCTTGAATGTCTTGGGGAAGAAGTTTAAGGATGCATCAGTATTCTTCAATTCTACTTCAGAAGTAAACAAGGCTGATCTAAGGCGATGGTTGAAAAAGTCACAGGACATTCAGTGGGATTACAAGAATTTAGTCAAACGCAAAGGACGGCTGGAGAGATTGAAATAATACGTAACATGCAATCTGACATCATCCCGGCGTATTGCTGTATAACCAGTTGCTGCAGCCGACGCACTAAAGCACGTGGCTGAGATTAGGCGTTCGGCGCTTGTCGCAGGAGACAGACCCATGAACCTACATGAGCTGATTGAGTTTTGGAAATGCGAAGAGCAGCAGCCCTTCACTGGCTGGGATTTTTCCTATCTGGATAACCGGATGGTCGAAGACCAGCCACCCTGGTCGTATTCCAGCCACGCAGCTGAACTGATGTGTCAAGCTTCCTCGGTGATTGACTTGGACACCGGCGGTGGCAAGCGCTTTCTACAGTTGCGAGACTCCTGGCCCTCAACAGTCGTGGCTACTGAAGCCTATCCTCCCAACTTGCGCTTGGCCACCCAACGACTCGTTCCCTTGGGGGTCAGAGTAGTGGAAGTTCGCCTCATGGAGCACGACCCAATGCCGTTTGCCAAGGGCGAGTTTGAGTTGGTGCTGAACCGTCACGCCGCCTTCAATCCCAAAGAAGTGGCACGGATTCTGGCGCCCAATGGCACTTTCCTGACTCAGCAAGTACATGGACGTTGGGCCGAAGATTTATTAGCGGCCTTTGACACCCAACCCCAATGGCCGGAGGCCAGCCTGGACAAGTATGTGCCGCAACTGAAAGCTGCCGGTTTGACGATTGTCCAAGCTGAAGACTGGTCGGGTCGGTTGTCGTTTACGGATGTCGGGGCAATCGTGTATTACTTGAAGGCCGTGCCGTGGTTGGTGGCAGGATTTTCAGTAGAGACGCACCTGGAGGTGCTGCTCAAACTACAAGGCAAACTGGAGCGCGAGGAAGTATTAGCCTTTGCAGCCAGGAAATACCTGATAGAAGCATGCAAAGCTTGACAAGCCCGAATGACGCGAGCGGCACCGCACCGAACTAGCTGTTACAACTGACCGCTTCGCGCGTAAGATCGCTGGTTTTTACAAGTCGTCCGATGCAACGCACTCGCAGCAGTTGAGCGACAGAGAGTTAGACACCAAGGAGATATCATGACAGTTAAGCGCATGGACAACGTCGGCATGGTGGTAGAAGACATCGACGCCGCTATTGAGTTCTTCACCGAACTCGGCCTCGATCTCGAGGGGCGCGCCCCAATCGAAGGAGACTGGGCAGACGGCGTCACTGGATTACGCGACATGCACGTCGAGATTGCCATGATGCGTACGCCGGACGGTCACAGTCGGCTCGAGATCTCCCGATTCCTAGCACCGCCTGTAGTCGCCGATCACCGTAACGCCCCGGTGAACGCTCTCGGCTACCTACGGGTCATGTTCACCGTAGAGGACATCGACGATACGCTCACCCGGCTCAGCAAACTCGGCGCGGAACTCGTCTGCGAAGTGGTCCAGTACGAAGACAAGTATCGGCTCTGCTACATCCGGGGTCCCGAAGGAATTCTCATCGGGCTTGCCCAAGAGCTCGGGCAGCAGACCTCCCGATGAACACATATGACAGGTACAGACCTGAAAGGGGTGTGTACTCGCGGTAGCTAGTTGCCGTTTAAGGGCGTCTAACATTTTACTTCACCAGATTCGTGCCCAAAAGCGGCCTCCCTCCGCTGATGCTTGGGCGTTAGGCACATAGTTGAGCTTCTAGCGATTTAGGCGCGTACACTTTAAGCCAGACGGCGAGCGTCTCGTCGCGCAACCCGAACGGAGGACACCATGGGACTCTTAATCTTCAGTATCAACGTCACCCTGGACGGCTGCATCGACCACCAGGAAGGAGTCGCCGATGACGAGACACACGCGTTCTTCACCCGCCTCATGGACGAGAGCGGGGCGATGTTGTGGGGTCGCGTCACCTACGAGATGATGGAGAGCTACTGGCCAGCAGTCGCCCGCGGTGACTTGGAGGCACCGCCGGTGATACTTGAGTGGGCGGTCAAGTTGGAAGCCAAGCCGAAGTACGTGGTGTCCTCGACGCGAAAGGACTTCCCGTGGAATAACAGCCACCACATCGCCGGCGACCTGCGCACGGGCGTACAGATGCTTAAGGACGCGACCCCGGATGGCGTACTTCTCGGGAGCGGCAAGCTCGCGACCGAGCTGGACCGGCTGGAGCTGATCGACGAATACAAGTTGCTCGTCCACCCTAGAATTGTCGGCCACGGCCCGACCCTGTACGAGAGTGGGCTGCCCAGCACACGACGGCTCGAGTTGATCTCGGCGAAGCCGCTCCGCAGAGGCGCGGTCGCAATGCACTACCGGCGTGATCGCTGATACTGTCTGCTCAATGCTTTTGTGACTGACTGACTGTCTATCCTTCATCGTAAGAGTCCTCTCCAGCCTCCTTGTGGATTGTATAAGGAGGCTTATTGTGCCAGCGACGTCAAACCTTTTCGGATAGATTTCTTTCGTGAAGCAACGATACCATTTCAGATAGATTTATTGTAAAGCAATTCGGGTAATTGACAATTAATACATAAAACTTGCACCATACTTTCTAATTAAAATCAAGTTTTCTCTAATTGTCAGGAGAACCGATCATGTTAAACCGTATTTTCAAGTCTATTGCTACTTCAAAAGTATTCACTTTCGTTGTTTTAACTATTTCAATTGTTTTGATGTCATCGGGTACCATGGCAAATCAATCCGAAAACTCAGATGACAAAGTGTTATTAATGATAGCGGGAACACCCAGTCACCCTCCGTTGACGCATGAACACAACGCAGGTATACAACTGTTGGCATCCTGCCTTGAAGATGTTGAAGGGCTGGAGGTTCGGGTACATTTAAACGGCTGGCCGGAAAACTTGGAATTATTTGAAGGCGTTGATGCAATTGCCCTGTACATGGATGGTGGTGGTGGACATCCTGTTATTCATATTGAACGACTTGCATTTATGTCAGAACTTATGGCCCAGGGGGTAAGTTTGGTTTGCATACATTTTGCCGTGCATGTGCCAGCAGAACGGGGCGGTGCAGAATTTCAAGATTGGATTGGTGGACATTATGAGAGCAACTTTTCGGTGAATCCAATTTGGGATGCCAATTTTGAAACGTTGCCGGAACATCCGATAACCCGCGGTGTGGTGCCGTTCTCTATTCGTGATGAATGGTATTTTAATATGCGTTTTCGAGATAACATGGATTCGGTGACACCTGTCCTCATTGCAAAGCCCTCAGATGAGGTCAGAGAAGGCCCCTACGTTTCGCCACCAGGACCGTATCAACATATCATTGATGCCAGTGGTCGGGAAGAAGTCTTGCTTTGGGCAGTGGAACGCCAGGATGGCGGTCGTGGCGTTGGTTTTACCGGTGGCCATTTTCATTTAAACTGGGGTGACGATAATTTCAGAAAAAGTATTTTGAATGCGCTGGTTTGGGCTGCAGGTCTCGATGTGCCAGAAAGCGGAATTGAGTCTTCGGTAACAGAATCTGATTTAATGATGAATCTGGATCATAAAAACTAGAAGTAATCAAATATTATCCATGTGATTTACAGAATGAAAGATATATAACAATACCCGAGGGCTGATTATAACAACCTCCGGGTATTTAAAATTTATAACAGCAGCTGGTATAAGATGCGTTAATCTATAAGTTTTACAATCTTTTCTGCAACTTGACGAACTACTTCCGGGTTTTTATAAAGTCCTTCTTCCAGACGTTGCCGTGCTGCCTCAACACGATAAGCACGAATGTCAGCCTGGGCACGGGCTGCTTGAATAATACGGCCTGCTTCAACAGCTGCGCGGGCTTCGCTGCTGATATTTAAGCCGTCTTTACTACCACTTCCGCTGTTTCCAGCAGAAACATCCCGTGAAGAATTGTCTTTATCATTCCGAGTTTTGCTGGTTGTTCTTTCAGATTTTGGATCTGGAAAGCCACCGATTCCTTTTATACCTACCATAGGTCTACCCTCTGGGGCAATTTGCCCGCCAAGTCATTACCGTTAAACTACAAGCCATACTATCGGCATTTGATAAAAGAACTTTAGTGTTTTAGAAATAAAGTCACTATAAATATTCAAGAATACTGAATTTATAGTAATAATACATTTGAAAATATAAACTATGCGAAATTGTCTGAAAAATTATAATGGATGTATCGAAAAATGTCCAGAACATGCTCAGAAAGCTTGAAGGCTTACATTAAGTATCGAGTACTTCCAGCATTTCAGCAATAGCAGTGAACCGTTCACGGGGCTTACCGAAGAGCTTGCCGCGTTCTATTTCTGCCGCATCAATCTTGCTCCAGCCATCCATGTCAACAACACGTACCCCTCTGGATTGTAATAATTGTATCACGGCATTGCTGTCCGGTTGTGGACATGATGGGAGTGACTCAACATCTTCCAATAATTTGGTTACAGTTTCAAGGCTGTCGGGTTTATTGGTTCCTATGATACCTGATGGACCTCTTTTTATCCAGCCAACAGCATACATACCTGCCAACACCTCACCATTTTCAACGATACGACCTTCAACATTGGGCATCAGGCCCATATTTTCATCAAAAGGTACACCAAGTATCGCTACACCCCGATATCCAATACTGCGAAATATAATATCACAAGGAAATTCGAATGTGTTCGACGTGGCTTTTGCCCGTTGCATGAATGGCTCATCTCCGGTCAACTCATTTTTTACCATCAAAACAGAAGTTACCTTGTCTGCTCCCTGAATTTCTACGGGACTTTCAAGAAAGCGGAAATGCATACGGCGTTTTTTGGAAAGGTTTGGTTTGCGGTTGGCGTACTCATGTAGAAGCTCCATGTTGCGTCGTTTGGTATTGTCGGTCAATTCCTGCTCACTGACAGGATTCAATACCAGGTCCTCCGGATTCACAACGGGTTCACAATCGTCCAGTTCGCCCATTTCTTTTAACTCTGCCGAAGTATAGGCAGCTTGTACTGGTCCACGTCGACCAACTATATGTATCTCACGAATCTTGCTTTCTGCCAATGCTTCCAGTGCATGCTGAGCAATATCAGTACTTTTCAATTCATCAACTGTTTTTGCCAATACACGTGCAACATCCATGGCAACATTACCAACCCCTACCACCATAGCAACTTCGCCTGTAAGATCAAACGGAAGATGTCTGTAATCCGGGTGACCATTATACCAGCCGACAAATGAAGTCGCGGTATAGCTGCCTGGTAAATCTTCACCAGGTATTCCAAGTCGGCGGTCTGTTTCTGCACCACAGGCAAAAATAATAGCATCATAATACATACGAAGCTCTTCAATAGAAATATCACGGCCTACCATTACATTACCGAAGAAACGAAAGCCCTCTTCCAGTGCGGTCTTTTCATAAACTTTGGTTACGTTGCGAATCTTTGGATGATCAGGGGCAACCCCCCCCCGTACCAGTCCAAACGGGGTAGGCAATCTGTCAAACATGTCAATCGTACAAACAACCTCTGATTTTTGTAACGGTGCAGCAGCATAGAACCCACTTGGACCACTTCCAATGATGGCTACCCGTAAGGGCCGTTCTTTACTACCAAGAACTGGATTATTGTTTCCTATTGTACTCATGACGATGTTCCTCCTGAAAAAGGGAATTATCCCTGCGATGGGATGTTAAATAGAATTCAAGAATTAATAACTGCCCCCGGAACCATGCGACAGATAGCAACCAGTTAATGAAGAGCGAATAATTATCTTCTACCAGTTTGCATGAAGTCGCTTTCACCCTTTGATACATGCTATAAATTTAATGCATAGCACTGTAAACTGTATCAAAATCGGTACCGGAATTGCACATTATACGCTCATTCTGGTGAATACTTTTATATGCATGGTTCTCTCCATGTATCGATCATACTCGTACCGAATCAATTTTTGTACAATCAAAAAATACAGTGCTGATTAATAACCTGTATGCATAAATATATTCCAGTTAAATTCATATTTTAAACTATAGTTTACTATTTTATGCGTTATACTTTGTATGTTTTATAGCTGCTTATAGCCTGTTGAAGTTAGCCTAACAAGTCACATCAGCAAACATTACCTGGCTTTATTAGCCATGATTAATATAACAACACCAGGAGTCTTTGTTCGATGAATACGAATATTGTTTGTTGATCATTCAAATGACATTTGACAATCATGTGTATTCATGGTATACTTTTTTTAGCGTTGACACGTCTTGGGCGAATTGTGTGTGTACTACGAATCAAGACATTAAATTAATAAGGCGTAATCGTTTTTCAACAAGGTATAGACTTTCATTATATTTTCTTTTAAAATCTGAATTTTACGCTGCGATCTGAGGTTTTGGAATCGCGTGCAAAAGTTTTCCAAAGATATAGTAACCGAAGTTCTTTCGGCAATCGATATAATAGAGGTCATCGGTCCCGTTGTGGAACTAAAGCCAGCAGGACCAGGGCGAATGAAAGCACTGTGCCCATTCCACCAGGAAAAAACTCCTTCTTTTATTGTTAACCAACATCGTCAGACATTTCATTGTTTTGGATGCGGAAAAGGAGGCGACGCTATAACGTTCGTTCAGGAACACATGGGCCTGACGTTCGTTGAAGCACTGAAAGCATTGGCTGAACAAGCTGGTGTTAAGCTGCCTGCATCAGACAGACGAGAGCAACAAACGGATAGCTTGCGGAGTCATATACTCGAAGCAACCCGTTTCGCTGCTCGTCATTACATGCAAATGCTGACTACACCAGGGAAAAACGAAGTTGGGCGTGCTTATCTGGAGCGGCGTGGGATAACCGATGAGACACTAAATCGATTTGGTGTAGGCTTGGCTCCAGACGATTGGAGCTTGCTGTTGGAAGCTGCACGGGCCAACGATATTTCGGCTGTTGTACTGGAGAATGCAGGGTTAATTCGGCGGTCAGAAACCGGCAGACCGTATGATTTTTTCCGTAATCGCATCATCTTTCCTGTGCGTGACGTGGCAGGTAATATTGTTGCTTTTGGTGGTCGTGCTCTGGACGATTCGCCAGCAAAATATATTAATTCGCCGGAAAATCCAGTATACCGTAAAAGTCGTGTATTATATGGCCTTCACGAAGCCCGAGACACATTACGCAATTCTACGAATGCGTTGATTGTCGAGGGATATTTCGATCTGTTGCGTTGTTTTGATGTAGGTATAGAAAACGTTGTTGCAACATGTGGAACCGCTTTAACCTTAGAACAGGCTGGCTTGTTACGCAGATATGTTCAAGAAGTAGTCCTGGTGTATGATGGTGACGCCGCTGGTGTTAAGGCAGCAATGCGCGGTGTAGGCGTGTTAACAGAAGCGGGCTTACGCGTTCGGGCAATTCAATTACCCGGGAACCAGGACCCGGACGATTTTGTGCGGAATGATGGCGCCAAGGCCTTGTTAGAATTGGTAGACCAAGCCCCGGACTTCGTGCAGTATTATGTTGCCATGTCCAGAGACCGCTCCCAAACAATTGAAGGCCGCACAGAAATTGCTCAAGAGTTATTTGACATAATTCGGCATATTGATGATGCCATGCGGGTGGATGAGTATTTAAAACATATAGCTAATGCTTTGAAAATAAATTCCTGGGTATGCCGGCAAGAATTTGACAAATTCATACGTAAAAGCCAAGTACATAAAGCCTGGCTGACCCAGGCCAGACAAGACACAGAAGCAGTGGCAACCACGCAGCATACTGTCAGTCGTGATGAAACCCTGTTTCTGGCAATGCTGATGGCAAATAAAGACCATCTGGAACGTGTTCAAACACTGCTGGCAGGAATTCCACTGGGGAATGGCCCATTGGAAGATGTACTTCGTATTCTATTGACGGATGCTCCAGATAACGTGTTACATTCACTGGAATGCAAAGATGCCCGACGACTGTTTACGGCAGCGTCTACATTGGACACTACCTTGGAAACCTTTCCAGAAGACTTATTGGAGAAACGAGTTAATCGATTGATGCGCGAAGCACTGCAAATGCAAAGCGAAGTAATAAAAGAGGCAATAGAAGAAGCTGCACGGAATAGCGATACGTCACGTTATCTGGCATTGTTGGCAGAAAAGGTGGAAATCACACGTCAAATAGAACGTGTAGGCGCCGCATAATCTAAACGTTAATAATATTTATAATTTGTTAATGGTTTGGACTTTTAACCCGAACGAGGACAACCATGGCCGTAATTTCAGAAATTCAAGAACCAGAACAAGACGAAGTAAAACAGAACAAAACCAAAGAGGAGGTACTTGAACGCGCCAAAGAACGCGGTGCAATTTCATATGACGACCTTGAGGAATTGTTACCAGAAGATGCAACGGTCGATGAAATTGACGAAGTGATGGTCGCGCTAAGCGACACCGACGTAGAAGTCGTCGATGAATACAAAATCGATGCAGAGAGTAAAGCACGAGAAGAACGTGAAGAGCGCGTAGCCCGGCAACTTGAATTGCGGCGTGAAGCTGCGGCTCAAAACCGACTGGAACGTGCAGATGACCCAGTTCGAATGTATCTGAGGGAAATGGGCCGTGTACCACTGCTTACAAAAGACCAGGAAGTTACCATCGCCAAACGGATCGAAGCGGCAGAACGGGAACTAAACGAAGTCTTATTGAGTACACCGTACACGCTGAAAGAAATTCAAATGCTGGCCGCAAGAATTTTGGCGGGTAGACTGAGTTATGCCCAGATAACTGACAGTGAAGACATCCGCTACCACCATCGTTTCGTGAAAAATCTTCCCGACATGATGGAAAAAATGGTACAACATGACCGTCAGATTGAGTCACAAGAAAAAAGACTGCGCCGCAGCAATCTTTCAGAAAAAAGCGTTGATAACATCAAAAGTAAGATCAGTGAATATCGAAACGAACAGATAGAGGTTATCCGATCATTTGATTTAAAGCCCCGTGAAATCATGAAGATAGGCCGTAAAATTAAAGGCTTAAAGCGGCGAATTGCTGCTGCACGTGATGAGATCGACCGGGTAGAACGCGAGATTGGTCATTTGTGTAAAGACATTCACAAGATGGCCGTCGCAATACGGCGTTCGCCTTCTGCTGCCAAACGCTACAACCTGGACAAAGAAGTGATTTTGGAAGCCGAAAGACGGCTGCTCTCGGCGCAGCGCCGCATAGACCAGATCACAAACGATACGCGTCTGGAATCCGATGGTATCAATGTTTTAATCGATCGCATCAAAGAAAAAGAAGACAACATCTACAATGCCAAAATGGAATTGGTCGAAGCGAACCTTCGCCTGGTGGTTAGCATTGGCAAAAAATATACCAACCGGGGCATGTCCTTTTTAGACCTGATTCAAGAAGGCAACATCGGCCTTATGAAGGCGGTGGATAAATTTGAGTACCAACGGGGATACAAATTCAGCACCTACGCGACTTGGTGGATTCGCCAGGCGATAACCCGCTCCATCGCGGATCAGGCCAGGACCATTCGTATACCTGTACACATGATTGAGTCCATCAACAAGCTGGTACGAACGAGCCGTCGTCTGGTACAGGAATTGGGGCGCGAACCCAGTCCTGAAGAAATTGGCGAAGAGATGGAAATGTCCGCTGACAAGGTAAGGGCTATCCTGAAGATTGCCCAGGAAGCCATTTCACTGGAAACACCGGTAGGCGATGAAGGTGATTCGAGTTTTGGTGACTTCATTGAAGACAAAAGTGCAGAAAATCCTGCCAATTCAACGGCATTTACTGTCTTCCAGCAACAACTGGATAAAGTTCTCAGTTCATTGACCGAACGGGAAGAAAAGGTATTGCGACTGCGCTTTGGTCTGGGTGATGGTTATCCCCGTACACTTGAAGAAGTGGGAAGCGTATTTAATGTAACGCGTGAACGTGTACGACAAATCGAAGCGAAGGCGCTTCGGAAAATGCGTCATCCGTCGCGCTCACGAGAATTGAAAACGTTTGTCGACTGGAGTCTTAGTTCCTGATCTGATTGAATATGATTAAGAATATATATCGTATTGATTAACCGTACAATGCTATCAAGCTTAATGTGTAGATAAAATAAAGTCACACTGCCTGGAGTCATATAACCAAGAAGACTCCAGGCTTTTTATTTTATTACATTTTATCGGCATTTGTTTCATTCAACAGCATTGTGTCTTACATAGCAGTTCAACTCTGGTTGGTGAAAATATCAATTCACGAAATAAGCGGTTGTCATTGCAAACAATAACCATCTTCGGTGTTTTCATCCGGACAATAACTGTAACCTGATGAATTGTATATTTGTACTAAGCGTAGCAATTCATAAAGTGATATTTCCCAATTCAGCGGTGCAAAGTCACTTGAATGAGGCTGACACTCCAGTCGGGAGCCATTGCCAGGAGCATATCCGTCTTCTGTATGTACATAGCAATGATATTCACCGGCATTATATAATTGAATTACACGAAGTAATTCAGGCAAGCCAATCTGACCATTATTATCTGTGTCCGCTGTATGATAATCTGACATCTCGACAGGAACTCGGGTTACAGTAAGTTTTATGGTACGGTCTTGCTGCGATCCATAATCTATGCTGACTTCAATTCCATCAGGTGTTATTACTTGATAAAATTCAGCAGCACTACCTCCTCCGGCTGACAAGGTGTTGCTCCAACGCATGATTTCCCAGGAATCACCAACTTCAACTGTGTACTGTGGATTAAAAACCAGTGTCGCAAATTGAGGTGACAGAATCGTACTTGTTTCTATGGTACTCAATCCGGTACTCCCAATTGCAGTTGGTCGTACTTCCAGTGTCTGGGCGCCAACACCCGCTTCTTCATCAAACCGAAATGTGCCACAGCGAATCAATGACCCACCACTCTCAACTATGATAGTTCCACGGCCTCCCGTAGTGCCCAGCCATATGCGATTACCCCCAATATCCAGGGTGCTGTTGCGTTTAACATAGATTATGCCCTGCCCAGCATCAGCGGAGCCCAGTGGTCGACCCGCATGAATTTCACCATCCCCGAAGTAACTACCGCGATCAATTATTAGTGTTCCAGTAACCGCATTGCCGATCCCGAAATATATTCGACCGGAGTTGTTAAGTACTGCTCCATGCGCAATTGTTAAGGTCGCCGACTTATTATCCCACCCCGGTCCAGTGATATTTTCAACATTTCTGATGTCGGTTACAACAAGATCATCACGCAGTGAAACCATTGAATTTGCTGGGGGAACAATACGTCGAGGCCAGGCGTCCGCATCACCCCAATTTCTGGCCACATTGACATAAGGGCCTTTCATCAGAAGGCTTAAATCGCGTACTTGTACCTCAACATCATTTAAACCGGGTACCTCCCAGCCCAGATTCATACCACCAATCTTGTAGTCTCCAGGGTCTTGTGATCCCTGTAAAAAACCCCGACTCCAAGCCTCTTCCAGACCCTGATAAATCAAAGGCAACAAGTCCGTATCAAAGGTAACCCAATTTCCATGATGTAACGAGCCACTGGTATAAGTAGCCTGTCCCGGGGTATAGATGAGCTTGCCCAAGCCCTGATCACCTGGAATAATACTTGTTGCCGTGACAATATAGCGTTCATCCCAAACGGGAACCCCCAGCCAATAAAAATCACCATACCCGGATGAAGCCTGATTTAAGTTCTGGATAAGGAAAAACATTAAAAAATGGGCTGTATGCAGATTGGGTGTGTAGGCAGGCGTATGAAACATTTCCGCGTGACGTAAAATCGCTTCAAAGTGGAGCCGTACTTCTGTCAATTCATGGAGCCACTGTCCCCCGTACCCATAGGTATCTGGGGGGCTGATACGCTGTTGAGCCAGTAAATGTGGCCAAGGTTCACTAGCACTCCGATGTACACCTTGGTATTCAATATTGGAATTCAAATGAAAAACCAAATGAGCATCGCTAGAATCTTCAGGGCCTAAGATGACACTTTTTCCGGAATCGTAATATCGGGTAGAACCAGATGGCATAACATCACTTGATCCGTCGAGAATATTGAAACGGCTGTTCCATTGCGCCAACCGCCAGATTGGAGTACCCAATGCAGGGTTGTACTGCAGCGGCCCCAACTCGACAATAGCACCTTCTGGACTGTCGAGCACGGTAAAACCCCGTTGAAATGTAGGGTCTGTTATGAGTTCAACTTCTGTTTCTACAATTCGGTACAATTCCAGACTTGAAGGTTCGGGCCAGGGCAGATCGCGTGGCAAATCACGGTTTTGTCCCAATGTTTCCCAACGCAAAAAATAATATACACCGTCTGCTTCTGGAGTTCCAATATCATGACTTATTCGAACTTGCATCTCCGGAAAAGAGGAGCGAACCCCACGCAAAGAAGCAGGAACTGGGTTGGGTGGTAATGAAAGCCGTTCGATTGGAGCAAGCGTATCCGGGTGCAGGCGCCATCGCTGTGTACCATATTGTGAGTGTCCCCAGGTCTGCGCAAGGGTACCGTCAGACTCTACTTCTACGGGTTGAACACGCACCTCAAAAGGTATACTTCCTCCTCCACCAAAATTCCAACGATAATCCCAGTCACTGCTCTGATATATCACCCATTCGCCATTTTCTGATCGAGCATTGTAAAGTTGCGTAATGCCATCTTCATCGTACTTATGGTAACTCACAATTACACGGTCATCGTTATCAAAACCAACTTTAACGTTACCATTGATAATTCCTCCCAGCGGAGGCACAGGATCAACAACATCGGTGGTTGCATAGGTAATTGGAAGTTCTAAGTCTTCCCCGCGGCTGTTTTCCCAATGAATCAAGTCTTTGCTTCTTGCATAGCCGGGGTGATTGTTGGTTTCAGCCAGGTAGCTGTCTCTCCAAACCCAACACATGTGGAAGAAGCCATCGGGACCCAGATGAGGTCCATCAAAATAGGCATTCCGCAACCCTTCACCATCTACCAATGGTTCATCCAGTAGTCGATGCCAGGTTTGCGTTGCATGGTCATAACGATTATACACCTCATTTCCGGAACCGCTACTTCCGTCGCGATAATTATAGAGTAATATATTGTCGGGGCCACGAAGAAATCGCGGATAGGTTACCCGATTCTCCAAAGAACCCACCATGGCCGTAAAGCGCTCAAAAGTAGTAATATCCATTGGTTCTTGTGTACGAAAATAAACCAATGGATCAACATGCATATTGCCACTGAGATGTACATAACCGTCGTCATCTACCGCCATGGTAATGTAATTGTGACTATCCCAAACCACAGCTTCAGGCAGCTCCACCCGGGTCCAGGTTTGCTCGTGCAGCAACCGGGATACCACCACCATTTGCCGGTCTGCATTATAGTAGGCGGCAAACTGCATTGGAGCATGTGTCAGCAGGACAAATCCGACGGGATGTCCAGCCCATACCGATTCTATATCAATTTTCTCTATTGCCGGCTCCGCACCGCAGACAGTGCCTCCAAGAAAACACATCAAGGCAATAAGTGTCAATATTCGGATAGGTGCATTAAGATTACACATACGTTGCTCTCCAATACCAATAACTGGACTAACATTTTTGCTGGTTACTCGACAGACACATTTACACGAATATCACACTGCAAATCCCGTACTTGCATTTCTACCAGGTTCATACCGGGAACCTCCCAACCCAAACCCAATCGACCTATCCGATAATCGGATAAGTCTCTTGAACCGGATAAGAATCCCCTCTCCCACGCTTTTATAAAGGCATCGTAAAATAAGGGTAGTAAATCCTTATTAATAGAAATCCATTCTCCATCATGAAAACTTTTGTCTGTATAGGGTGCAAGTCCAAGCTGGTAGATAAATTTGCTGTGCCCGGCATCACCTTCAATCAAACGTTCCGGTGTCATACGGTGTCGATCATCATAGAGTTGAATTCCAAACCACAAGAAATCACCATAGCCTATAGATTCCCTGTTTCGATTTTGAAGTGTTAAAAAAACTGTAAACTCTGCGGCATGCACTGAGGTGTGGTAGTGGTCATGTTCAAAGCGTTCTCCTTGAAGAAGGCGAGCACTGATTTTAAAATCGACCGAAGTCATTTCGGCTATAGTAGGTGAGTGATTCGCTGTATCCTGTCCCAGCAATAAATGAGGCCAGGGTTGCCCATGTTCTCGCGGTGTATCCCCCCATTCTTTTCGAGAATCCAATCCAAGCACGATGTCTGCATGGACAGAGTCAGGTACGCCGAAGATTACCCACTTGGCAGTGTCTTCAATACGAAAAGTCCTTTCATCCAGGTACTGCGGTTCGGATTCTGCAAGCGTATAGCGACTGTCCCATTGACGCAAAGTCCATTTAGGATATTCTGTAGTATGCCAGGGAGGTTGTACCTTGCCTTGAACAACAATGGCTCCTTGTTCAGGATTCAGAATTTCCACACCATCATGAAAACGCGAGTCGGCGATTAAGTGGATTGTACTTGAGTTTTCTGGAGTAACACTTTCGGCAGGCGAAGAGAAGGGAATTAATACACATAGTGCATACAATAACGATGATGCCCGGTGAGAACTATAAAATAGCAGTAAACTACTTGGAGTGAATTTCAAACCAGGTGTCGAGCAAAAAAAACTTCGTAAATGCATCATACCGCTTTCCAGCCAGAGTTATAACTCAGGCTGTTGTTTACTTGTAAAAAAAACATGCAATCTTAAAAAGTTTAATATTACACGCAACAAGTTCTTGGTATACGGTTGCATTATGGATTATTGCTGTATAGAATTCAAGTCATTGAAATGCTAGTTGTGTCAATAAAAAAACATTTCGAACTGGAAACAGCAAGAAATGTTAAATGATATTATAATCTGAAATTACAGTAACCTGAATATCATGGCAAAACACGCATTAAGTGAGCATCGTCTTCAGTTCTGACATAAACTCATTTAAATCTTTAAATTGCCTATACACCGACGCAAACCGAACATATGCGACCTCGTCCAACGATTTCAATTTGCGCATGATTGCTTCACCTACGGCTTTTGTAGAAACTTCATGATCGGTAGAGTTAAAGAGTTCTCTTTCTACATCGTCAATAAGCGCTTCCACTTGTTCCAGACTTATAGGACGCTTTTCTGCTGCTTTTAATATGCCACTTTTAAGCTTCCAACGATCAAAAATCTCGCGTCGCCCATCTTTTTTTATAACCATCTGGGCAACTTCTTCTATTCGCTCATAAGTTGTAAATCGGCGGCCGCATTTCAAACATTCGCGACGGCGTCGAATGGCATCGCCTTCTTTAGAAGCTCTGGAATCTACGACGCGGCCATCGGTTTCGTTACAGAATGGACAACGCATGGTTTTATCGCCTATTCATTTCTAATTGGAGACAAAGTCAGCCAACAGTACCAGACACAATATATCGACATAACAAGCATCACTTTCCATGAAAGTCAGTAGATGTTGTGGCTATAGAGTAACAGATACAGAGTAGCAGGTCAAGGTGTTAATGCGAAGAAAGATAAGGAAGTGTTTCCATAACGCACCAATCGGTACTTTTCAAACATTCCTTGTTCTTCGCCTAATGTTAATTTTGATGGGTGCTCAACAATAAGTATGCCCTGTTCAGCACATAGACCTTGTGTAGCTATAGCATCCAGCAATGCGGTGTGCTCATTCCAGCCAAATGGTGGATCGGCATAAATGATGTCATATTTTCCAGGGATTTGCCGGATGTCTCGAGGTAATTGCAACTGCATTAACCGGGCCGCAGTAAGGCGTGTACGGTTAAGGTTGTCCCGGATCAGTTTAATCGCGGTGGTATTTGCATCTACAAACACTGCCTGTTCAGCGCCTCGACTCAGTGCTTCAATACCATTGGCTCCGGTACCTGAAAACAAGTCAAGAAAATATGCACCATTTACTTTGGTGCCCAGAATATTAAACAGTGATTCGCGAACACGATCCAATGTTGGGCGGATATCTTTTCCTTCAAATGATTGAAGTCGAAGGCCTCGTGCTGTTCCAGCAATAATACGCATAGACTTGAAAATTTTACCCTATATTTTAATATTTATAATATTACAAACTTAAGAAGATAATAATCACAATCCCTATTTTAGCTTTTTCAGCGGTGTAGGAATATGTCGGTACGCCTAAGCTTGTCAATAGTTTACCATATCTACCTTTATTTCTATAACGTCAAAATTATTTGATGTTAAGCAAGGCAGCTCTCAAACCAGCAAGTAATTGCATGCTAACCATTTACAAACAAATATAAAAAAAATCAAATAAATATTCTCATATAAGCCAACAATATTTATTGGGAATACATGTGTAATATCTGTTGAAACAGCAGTGAATTACTTTTGTTAACACAGCAAGGATAGCAAGATTAAGGGTGCTTTAATATTCTGGTTCGATATCTCGCAAACAATTGGAAATAAAGGACTTAAGAAACATAAAGCAACTGTTTGCATCTGAATAAACCATGTTGATACTGGCTGTGAAGAACTTGTGGAAAACTTATTGAAAATTCAACTTGATGCCAGTCTGCGATTTTCCTGAATATCTGGAATCAATACACTGATTCCCCTGAAACAGAGCAGACATATCGAGATTTCATTGATTGTCTTAATTTAGAACTCAGCATTTTGGTCGAAAAAGAGTGCTGCTACTTGTCCTTGTTAGCGAGTTCAAGCTCATATTCCAAATGTAATTCCCCTGAGCGAACATCAATCACAACGACTCCCCCTTTTTCCAACCGGCCAAAGAGCAATTCATCTGCCAGCGGTGTCTCGATTTTCTGTTCAATGAGGCGGGCGAGTGGGCGTGCACCAAACTTACTGTCGTAACCATGTTCTGCAATCCAACGCTTTGCGGCTGGTGTAATATCCAGACGTACACGACGCGCACCAAGTTGGATTTCCAATTGGTTTAAAAACTTGCTCACAACCATTTCAATGATGTCTATAGGTAATGGATTGAAAGCGACTACAGCATCTAGTCGATTACGAAATTCAGGGGTAAAAGCTTGTTCTATAGCTTTAAGACTTTTGTGCTGACTATCCTGGGTAATTGACTGGAAACCAATGCTGGACTTGGCCAATTCACGCGCCCCGGCATTGGAGGTCATAATCAATATTACGTTTCGAAAGTCTGCCTTTTTCCCCATATTGTCGGTCAAAGTAGCGCTGTCCATTACCTGCAGTAAGATGCTGAACAGGTCGGGGTGTGCTTTTTCAACCTCATCCAGTAACAGTACGGTATAGGGATTTCTGCGGATTTCATCAACCAATAGTCCACCCTGGTCAAAACCGACATAACCGGGTGGTGCACCTATAAGCCTGGCTACCGCATGTTTTTCCATGTATTCACTCATGTCATACCGGGCAAAGTGGTTACCTAAAATCGAAGCCAGTTGTCGGGCTACTTCAGTTTTACCCACACCGGTAGGTCCAGCAAACAAAAAACAGCCGATTGGTTTCTCTTGACGCCCCAGGCCAGCACGAGAACGCTTTATCGCACGGCTGATCTGCTCAATAGCACTATCCTGCCCGTATACCAGACCCTTCAGTTCATGCTCAAGATGGCCTAATTTTTCGCGATCCGAAGACGAAACCGAACGTTCAGGTATTTTAGCAATGGCAGCTACTACCCGCTCAATATCTGCAGGGCGCACTGTTTTTCTAGGCTTGTCGACAGACATCAATCGTACTTCTGCTGCCGCTTCATCAATAACATCAATAGCCTTGTCGGGTAGGAAACGATCGTTGATGTGCTTGGAAGATAGCTCGACCGCGGATTGAAGGGCAGATTCAGTATATTGAATCCCGTGGTGTGTTTCATAACGGGATTTCAATCCACGCAGAATACGCACCGTCTCTTCAATAGAGGGTTCATCAACGTCAATTTTTTGAAATCGTCGGGTAAGTCCCCGGTCTTTCTCAAAATGATTCTTGTATTCCTCGTACGTTGTTGAGCCTATACAGCGCAAAGCACCAGAAGCCAAAGCCGGTTTTAATATGGTAGAGGCATCCATTGAAGATTCTGACGTAGCACCGGCTCCCACTACACCATGGATTTCATCGATGTACAAAATAACATTTTCTTGCTCTTGAAGTGCTTGAAGCACTGTTTTTAATCGTTGCTCAAATTCTCCCCTGAACTTGGTTCCTGCGATCATCCCGGGCAAATCGAGCGCAAGAATTTCCACATCTTGCAACACCTTCGGTACCCGACCTTCATGAATTCGTAGGGCAAGACCCTCTGCCAGAGCCGTTTTGCCAACCCCGGGTTCACCCACAAAAACGGGGTTGTTCTTTCTCCTGCGGCACAAGACCTGTATACACCGTTTCAATTCCTGTTCGCGACCTATCAGTGGATCGATACCGCCGTCTGCGGCAAGTTTGTTAAGATTTACAGTGAATATTTCCAAGACAGAAGGTTCGGATGGTTCTTTATCTTTGCCTAGTGAGTCTTTCGAATCATGTGCCGGGCTGGAACGCCGACTTGGCAAGTGGGAAGAGGAACTGTTTCTACCAACACCATGACTGATGTAATCTAATATATCAAGCCTGGAAATCCCTTGCCGCTGCAGATAAAATGCAGCATGGCTATCTTCTTCTTCAAAGATCGCAGCCAATACATCACCGGCATCTGCTTCTTTTTTGCCAGAATATTGAACATGTGAGATAGCGCGCTGCATTAACCTTTCGAAGGCTGGAGTTTGCTGTAATACTGGTACTCCATCTTCTTCTGAGGCCGCTTCTAACTCTTCACGTAAAAATGCGTCAAGCCATTCTTTCAGTATATGGACACTGCCTCCGCACGATTCCAATATTTCCATACCATAGGCATCTTCCAGGAGGGCATACAGCAAATGTTCGACACACAAGTACTCATGTCGACGTTTACGTGCTTCTTCGAGAGCAAAGCGAAGCGATATTTCCAAATCTTTACTAATCATGCAATAGAATATTCTTTCTAACTAAAGTACGGAACCAATCAACAGCGAAAGCCAATTTATGTGTAATATACCTTAATTATCATTCAAACTTGTCAAATCACTCAGCTTCTAAAGTACACCGTAATGGAAATCCCTCAGCACGCGCACGCCTGTGGGTTGCTGCTATTTTAGCCTCTGCAATACTTTTTATATAAACACCAGCTATGCCCATTCCATTCTCATGTACTGCCAGCATAATGGCTTCAGCTTCAGCTTCAGATTTATGAAAAATGTCATAAAGTACATCTACAACAAAATCCATAGTGGTATAATCGTCGTTCAATAAAAGTACCTTGTACTTGCGAGGCACTTCGACATCTTCCACCGACTTAATAGCAATATCTTCACCTGGTGAAACAATAAAATCTGTCATTGTTCCTTCTTGTAAACTCCCATTCTGGATACAGTCAAAGTCGCAACCAGCTATGGTTACTACACAAATATAGAAAACCCAGCTTCAATACCAGCAAAACCTGCACCATA
>CAZIDP010000057.1:0-24864 GCA_964537975.1 uncultured Nitrospirales bacterium
TCTTTCGTGAAGCAACGATACCATTTCAGATAGATTTATTGTAAAGCAATTCGAAAAGTTGCCTTTGTACCTCAAAAATACGAAACTAATAAATGTTTCTGAACCCTATCCCGATATATACAGTTTTCATGTGGACCAAGAAATGCTGGGACTGCTTTGCAGCGAACGTTTCGGAGGGATGAGTACGTTGGAATTACAGGATGCACGCTGCCTCCTGGTACCGGATACCAAGCAACTTACAATTCAAGATTTACTACTCATGAAGACGCTCCACAACTTGGTTGCATCTGTTGAAGGCCAGTGGTTGAATTTCATGATAAAAGAGCAGCGGTTAATAACCTATTTCCAACCGATTGTAGAAGTGTATAACCCCAATAATATTTTAGCGTATGAGTGCCTTATCCGTGGTCAGGAACTTGACGGCACAATTACCTATCCAGATCGTATGTTTTCAATAGCCAAAGCAGCAGATACTTTGTTTCAACTTGATCGTAGTGCCCGTATCACTGCTATTCGTGATGCGACAAAATGCAACTTGCAACAGAAAGTTTTTATTAATTTCATACCGGCTGCCATATATGATCCCAGCTTCTGTTTGCGAACAACAGTTGCAGCTATTGAACAGTCATGTATGAAGAATGAACAGTTTGTTTTTGAAGTCGTAGAAAGTGAAGATATAGATGATATCACACACTTGCTGAAGATTCTGGAATTTTACCGTTCCAATGGATTTCAAGTCGCATTGGATGATTTGGGGGCAGGGTACAGTTCTCTGAATTTACTTCATAAAATTCGCCCCGATTATATAAAGCTTGACCGAGAATTAGTGCATGGTGTTGATGTTGATCCCTATAAGGCACAAATTTCTGCCATGCTTTTAAGCTTGGCGAATGAACTTGGAATCAAGACAATTGCTGAAGGTGTAGAAACAGTCGGTGAGTGGCAATGGTTGCAAGAAAATGGAACAGAGTATGTACAGGGGTACCTATTTGCACGGCCTTCACAAGAACCAGGCATAGCTTCGGTACCTGTGACAGGATAAAACTCAGGCATGAAGCAGTGAATTACTACTCCATGCCTGCACAAACTGATTTCGCATCATTTATTAATTAAGAGAAATTGACCTAATTATTGCGATATAAGCCAAGTTTATGTTGCTGATTGTTTTGAACGTCGAATTGCGCCAACTACCAGAATAAGTGCAATAAAAGCTGCAAACGCTCCGATACCTCGCCATTGTGCCTTGTCCCAAACCGACCACAGGCTGCCCATCGTGGCAAGAGATGTCGCGATGCCCATCAGCACATTCCACAATACACGTTTGCCGCCCTGGGGCATGGCAGTACCCAAAGTCTTGGTGGAATTCATCAGCCAGATAAATGATACATAAGCAATGGGCAATAGCACCATACCGAGTACCGATACAGGAACGATAAGGTAAAAGGATGCTTCACTCCAGAAAAATGGCCCAAACATGGCACCGATACAAGGTAAAATGGCACCGGCTCGAAACAGCCAGACATTCCCCGGACGGGACAACATTTCGCATACGACAAATCCGTTGATAATCATGATGATGATGGCAGACGACAGTCCCATGCCCAGCACACCAATACCGAAAATGACCTGTGAAAACCGGTCACCGATGAGTGGTTCCAGGGAGCGTGCCAGGTCGAATGAATCCCGACGTACCAGCATACTGGCCACTTGCAGTTCTGATTCAGGCAAGGTGCCGAGATACGCGACGCGTTCATTGACATCCATTGCGCTGAATTGTGCTTCACCGAGTTCTGCATTGAGTCGTTGTTGTACCGCTGCCTGGCCAACCAGCCGTAGTAAAGCTGCTTCATCCATTTCTTCAAATGCAGGTTGGGTATGGAATTGCGAGCCAGCCGCAATAACGATGGATGCAGTTACCAGCAGGAAGGGAATGAACATTCCTGTAGATAAATCAAAAATGGCCAGCCCACGAAAATCACGGTCCCAGCCTCGTTTAAGCAATGCATACGGCATGAGGAATGTCATATTGATTCCTACGGCTACTGCCGCGGCGGTGATCATGACATCGCGTTGCTCAGCAACAATATAGCTTGTCCAGACTTCACGGAAACCCGGTTCTATGGCTTCCAGATGCGGGATAAAGGTGGCTGCCGGGTTGTTTAACAAGCTCAAATTGGGAATGAAGCCGGGCAGTATTGCACCCCAATCCAGTGCCCCCCCAAGCGTTAATCGAATAATAACACCGAAAAATGAAACAACGATTACAGCCACCATTAGTTTGAGGATCAACTCAAATATTTTAGCTCCGCGCCCACCTTGACCATACGACCAGATAATGACAATGGATGATGCTGCAAGGAGCACGACCATGAGTAATTTTGACGGTGTATCACCCAGGATTCCTCCTGCACCCAGCAATGAAGGTAAGATGCTTTGCTGCGCGGCTGCTGTGGTCATGGCAAACTGTGGCAGTATCCAGACCATATTTGCTACCAGAACGGCTAAAGCCCAGCCCCAACCCAGCACGGGGTTCAAGTCGCGGTTGATCATGGCAAATGGACGCCTGCCTGTGCTGAGTGTTACATAACTGATGGCCGAGAGCATGATAATGCCCATCAGCATGGCCAATGGCTGTACCCAGAGTAGCCCGTATCCCCCAATAACCCCAAGATACAAAGCACCGGCAAGTGATCCGCCACCCAGTGTAATTGCGCTTTGCAACCAGCCCGGACCGGACAATCGAATAAAAGACCCAACCAGAGCCACGTTGCCCTTTGCCCGTGCATCAACAATCGCCTGGCGGTCTTGTTCCACCGATGTGATTTCCCGGTATTCTGCTGCTTCCTGCTTTTCAGTCATCACCCCACTCCTTTGTTATAAATTTTCAATAGGAATAATATAATCTCAAAGAATCACCAGGTCTTCCCCCAATGACTTTCATCGCATAACAGAAAAAATCCCGTATCTTTTCCCTGTCATCATAGGGAAAGGAAGCGGGAAGGGTCAACTCTTTTTATATTATTAGCTATAACTACTCAGGAAATGCCTAAGACTTTGTGCATTTTCTCAATAAAATAACACATGTGTTTCCATGAAACATCAGGTGGAATGCTGTGATCAATATTGGGAATGTAGCCACCGTCTTCAAGTAATGGTAGAATGCGTTCGATTTCTTTGTCTATCGCCTTAGGTCCTTCAACCAGGGGCCGCTTGTCCAGTCCGCCGTACAATCGCAGGTCTTTACCATACTCCCGGCGTACTGCAACAACGTCCATACCAGCCGCTACTTCAAACGGATATAATATGTCAATACCTGCATCGACCCATATGGGGATCAGGGAGTCAACCTGCCCATCGCTGTCCAGGCAAACCCAAGGTACCCCTCTGCTCTTGACATATTCAACAACACGTTTGTACCGTGGCAACATGTACTGGCGGACATGGTCAGGTCCAATCAAAGGCCCATGATTGTATGCCATGTCTTCCCAAAGACCAAATACATCCAGCTCGATGTGATCAAGTATCTCACCCACTTGCGAGATAACAAAATCCGCGATGGTATCCATCATTTCTTCGACCAGTGCCGGATCGGTGTAGAATGCCATACAGAGATTCTCTACCCCCATCAGATTACGCAATGGCCCGAAGAAACCTCCCCAGCGGTCCGCAATACAGAAGAAGGTTGCGGGCTGTGCCCGTAAGTCTTTTAAGGTCTTGACCCAGTCGCCCCCAATACGCGCGCCGACATCCGGCTGTAATCGCTCTTTTGCGAATTTGCGGAAGTCTTCAACTGTTTCCACGGGAAAACGCACAAATTGTGGCATCGAACCCAGACGATTCACTTTGAGCTCCCGCATCAGGATACCTTCATGATTTACATACAAGATGTGGCGGCCATCGTCCTCCAGTACTTCATGCTCGAAAGGAGGGTGTGGAAAAAACCAGTGTCCTATCCAGTGCCATTGGTCCGTATTCCATTGGTCGATATCTCCTGGCTGCATACCCTCACGCTCCCATCTTTCCAGGGTTTCCGGAAAGCCCAGCCAGGGTTTGGCGAACACATGGCGGTCTTTGGTTTCATAACGCATGGTGGCATGGAAACGCTCGCGGTCGTTCATTGGTATTCCCCCAAAGTTCGTAGTTGGCAATTTATGGTAAAAGCCTTTAATTCACAAATATTGATACATAAAATACCGAAAATTAACTCTATTATACAAAAATAACTTGTAAAGATAAATAGAAATTGCAGGCAGTAATTGTATTGAATCAGAGTTCGTCCTATAGAGAAAAGCTGATTTATGCACCGCATCTCTATGTATATCCTGACTATTTTGTGTCCAAGATTAGGTTGGCTTGATCAATTCGCGTAAAAATCATTACTATATACCACACCACCATGTGCTACCTGTCAGTACAATTCTCGCAGAATTGTCTGTAAAATTACAATGAATGATCTGGTTCTTGGGGGCATTTGTACTTTATATGGTTTTATCATGCAATATCTGAGTGAAGAACACCTTTATATCTTTGTGCTGCAGATATTGCTACTTTTAGGACTGTCACGTGGACTGGGAATCGTATTTTCGCGATTCGGGCAGCCTGCCATCACCGCGGAGATTCTGGTGGGGGTGCTCCTGGGGCCTACCATACTGGGGCGTTCTCTGCCCTGGCTTCATGAGATATTGTTTCCCAATGATCCAACCCAGCATGCCATGCTGGAAGCTATTGCCTGGCTGGGCATTCTCTTTTTCCTCCTGGTAAGTGGACTGGAAACAGACCTTTCAAGTGCCTGGCGTCAAAAGAAAGATGCGCTGTTAATATCGTTGTCAGACTTGTTGTTGCCGATAATTATTGCATTTGTGCCACTTTTATTGCTTTCTGAAAGATACTTGGTACACAGCGACCAGCGAATTATATTTGCCTTGTTTGTGGCTACCATTCTTACCATCAGCGCATTGCCTGTGACTGCGCGTGTGCTTCAAGACCTGAATATTTACAAAACCGATGTCGGGTTATTGATCATATGTGCGTTAACTATCAACGACGTTACGGGCTGGGTAGTTTTTGCGCTTATTCTAGGTACAACCACCGACAAGGGCATGACCCCGGGTGAAATAGTGATGGTGTTGTTTTCTACCTTGCTATTTGCAGGCTTTTTTCTCACCATTGGCAGAAAATTAACGCACCATGCTATCGAATTGATGCACCGTTTGAAGCTGCCCGAGCCAGGCAGCTCATTATCATTTATCAGCTTTCTGGGACTGCTTGGTGGCGCAATAACCCTGAAAATTGGTATTCATGCGCTTTTCGGTTTTTTCATAGCAGGAATCATGGCAGGCGATTCCAAGGCGCTGTCTGAAAATACCCGACATGTGATAGCGCAAATGGTACGCGCCGTTCTGGTACCGCTTTTTTTCGCAACCATCGGTTTGAAGATCGACTTTATTGCCGGCTTTGACTTGTTCATTGTGGTGTTTTTGTTGATCATTGGTATCATCGGACGTTATGTCGGTGCCTGGGTTGGTGTATGCCTTACCCAGCAATCGCGAGAACACCGCAGCCTGATTTCAATTGCCCATGTCCCCGGTGGAGAAATGCAGATTGTCGTGGGTATGGTAGCGCTTGAGTACAATGTGATTACGGAAACGGTCTTTGTAGCAATCATTTTTGGCGCGGTTTTTTCTTCTATCATTTTGGCACCCTGGATGAAATGGTCCTTGAACAAGGCTAAAAAGGACAATGTATTCCGATTCTTCAATCGTAAAGGGCTGTTACCTTCTATCAATGTACAGACACGCGACGAAGCTATTATTAAATTGTGTCAGGCTGCTGCTCAATTAACCAGTACGGTTTCTGAAAAAACTATAGTCTCCGCGGTACTAGACCGTGAGCGTGATATGGGCACGGCACTGGAAGCAGGGATAGCAGTGCCCCATGCTCGACTTGAAAACCTGAATCAACCAATTATCATTGTAGGCCGGTCACAAAGTGGATTGGATTGGAATGCTGCTGACGGCAAACCAGCAGAACTGCTGTTTCTTATCCTTACTCCCATTGGTGAGGTTGACGATCAGGTTAGAATCCTCCGGGCCATAGCTATGGCGATGGGTAATCCGGCAAATCGTGAAGCACTGCGGCAGGCTGAACATATTGAAGGCATGTGGACCGTTTTAAATACCATCATTACAGAAGATTAATCGGTATGTTTTTGGGTTGTTTTGTATTATTGATAAAGACTTTCAATCCTGTTGTTTTCACCCTGCAACAGCCACATGCATTGTAACCACTCCAATTGGCCGTGCGCTTGATGTGCATCGTTCATCGTTATTTCAACGTTTTCGGTTGTATTGACAGAAAGCACTCCCAGTATGCCGTTATCCGGGCTTACAAGCTGGATTTTCATCGTGTTGGACTTGGCATCATAGACATAATCCAGCTCGGGTGCTGATGAAATGCCAATGCCGGACTCAGTGTCTGCCAGTGCCGCGTTAGAACAGGCTAACAGGGCACCTGTGTCATCATACCAAAGCAATTCATGTGTGTCGCTCAACTGCCGCCATACCAAAATCGCAGAACCTGCAATGGGCAGCTCGGGTATGGTAAGTATCTTTCCACCGGCTGTCCTGTATGCAGTTACCCATAATTCATTGGACCAGTCCATTGGAATGGATTCCGGCGACGTGCCCAGTAAATTTTTCAGCGCACTTTGTATTGCCTTGATGTCATCGTTGTCGGTTGGGGGTGGCGTCCTGTGCATTTCTGCGCGCAGCCGGAGAGCGGCCCAGGCTTCATTCTCCAGACCAAGACCTGTCAGTGCCCGCTCATACGCCAGACCACGACTTTCAGGAGGCAAGGCAAATAGCGCGTCTCGCAAGCGAACCAGTGCCGCGTCCAAATCATGTGAATCTGGGGGGGAGATCATAGAGGATGCTGTAGGGTGTGCGGCCTGGCTCAGATAATGGGATGCCGCTTCATATGCTCCATCGCGCATAACATGCCGGGCAAGCAATAACGAAACAGTACGTTCTTGCGGAAAATGTTGATGTAAGAATTCCAGGCGTTTTCTGGCTTCTTCATCCTGTCCTCTTGCAACAGTATTTCTATACCATGATACATAATTGCGTACATCGCTTGTGTTGTATTCAAAGACGGCCATGTGATTGATAAATACCAATGGCAAAACAGCCAACGGCAATACACTGGAACGAATAGATAAAACAGAATGCCCAATATTGATTCTGTGGGGACCAGGCCAGGCATATGTTGCGGCTAATCCGGCGATGAGTCCGGCTTCTAAACCCGGATACCGTCCCAACAGCAGCGTAAATAGTGCTCCCACAATAAGTACGCCTGATAAGACATACTGCTCCCCCTTGAAATCCATCCTGCGAGACAGTATGAGCTTTGCGGCAACGCGCGCTGTCAAGTACAATCCCAAGCCACAGGCCAGCAATGCCATTAAAGTTAAATCAGGAATACGCGGCATCGCGTGGAATAGAGTAATTTCGAGGTGTGGTACACAAAACACGATAACAATGCCATTTAATGAAGTAAAGAGCAAAGCGGTCAGTGAAATATATACCTGTTTTTGGAGTGCGGCCGATAAGGACAGACCAAAACCCAGCATGGAAAAAATAGCATGTATCCAGAGCGCATCCTGGATTGTATAGGCAAAATGGGTGGTCAGGCCGGATGAATATAAAAAATCGGTTGGAAACAACGCGAAACGCCATCCATACAACGTAAACAAGGCAGCACCGGCACTGGCCGTTAGTGAAACCCAGAGGCAATGAATAATGACGGTTCGACTGGGCATCATGTGAAGAATAACCAGGAACAGCATCATCGACATGACCATATATATGGAATTTGAATGTGGGATAAAAAAAGATAGACCGATGAGTAGTGCGCCTGGCCAAAGCAGGTCAAAGGAGCCCTGGTATATACGTTCCTGAAGCAATAACCTTATGGTAAAAAGTATTATACAAGCAGCCAATACCTGGTCCAGATATATGCCTGCCTGGGGAAATATTTGAAGTGCCTGCCAAGGCCAGGCAAATGACAGTAATATCAAGAATGTCTGGAGCAGGGGAGCTGAAGGCAAATGTTCGGCAGTATCCGCTTGATAATTTTGATCGCAGTTTCTCATACCGATATCTTTGTCATGCTGCTCGTGAATGCAGCCGTGTGTGTATTAGCCTGTTGTGTGAAAAACAGTCCAGCGAGTAACCACAATAGCAATATAAGTGCAAAAATCAAAAAAGTAATTCGCTGTTCGAGATGTAATCGAACGAGTATATTATTCATGCTAGTTTCTCCAAACTACAGTGTAATCATGTGCAGAATATTTTAAAACATCTTGTAAAGCAATTTGGTAAGTGTACAGTTAGAATGCACCACCGTTACTTTTTTACCTGATTAATCCAAAGTTCATGTCAATAGGTTGTCAATTTTGCTATACTTTTGCCGTAGATTGTAGAACCGTTTTGGGGTAAGCGGTTAGCCTGACTCGACGATTCACCCGCTTGTTTATATTCTATTAATCAGGGATCACGATTTGACTTCTCCCAGTAATTCGCCATTAATCATACCGGAAGACAACCGAAGAGCGGCAATTGATATGGTGGCAGCATCTTTCGCTTTTGCGACCATGGGATGTATTGCCCACGCGTTCAAGGACCAAGTAGCTTGGTCGATGGTTGCCTTTACCCGTATTGTGGTGACTGCGCTTATTTCGTTATTGATGCTGTATTTACGACGGGCACCTTTTCTGATTAAAGGTACGCCGGCATTGTGGTGGCGCAGTATATTCGGTTCGCTGGGGATTTTATGCGGATTTTATGCGCTTTCTACGATGCCGGTTACAGACACTGTAACCATCATGTCTACCACGCCTATCTGGGTAACAATACTGCTTGCCGTTTTTTTTCGCCAGCCTGTCCGATTGTCCACCGGGGTATATGCCCTCTTGGCCCTGGCGGGTGTGTATGTTATGCAACGTCCCAGCTTTGATATGGGTTCATTTCCCATAGCAATTGCCTTACTCGGATCATTTATTATTGCTACGGTAAAAATAAGCCTGGGGTATTGTCGTAACTTGCCTCCGGTGTCTGTAGTGACCCATTATGCATTGTGCGCGTCGCTGGTCAGCCTGCTGATAACCTTCATAGTTCGTGATGGCACTATTGTTTTGAATACCGAGATGTCCCCCTGGTTCTGGTTGTGGTTGTTTCCTATGGGCTTGGCAGGAACGGTAGGGCAATTGTTTATGACTGGCGCCTATGGTAAAGGAAAGACCAATATGGTTGCCCTGGTCAGCATTAGCCAGATTGGTTTTGCCGCTCTATATGACGCGGTACTCTGGCAGCGTTACTTTGATTTGCCCAAGCTGATTGGTGTGCTTATGATCACAATTGCCATCGCTGCTACGATTTGTACCCATGACAAAATACTTCCCAAAGAGGTTCCCGCAAGCACCATACCTTGATGCCATTTCAAGCAAAAACCCCCTGAAATCCAGGGGGTTGAACTATGATGAACCATTTAATAACTATGGCATGAATTGTTTGTTGCAAGTAATAGGTAAGGCTTGGTTCATGACAAGGCTTCATCCAATGCTTTGCTCAGATTGTCCTTGGAGGTAACGCCGACAAAACGATTGACTTCCTTACCATCTTTCATTACAAGCAGAGTCGGAATGCTGGAAACGCCAAATTGTTGTGCCAATTCAGAAGCTTCATCTACATTTACCTTGGATATTGTCGCTTTGCCATCGTAATCGCCTACCAGCTCATCTATGATCGGAGTAAGCATACGGCATGGGCCGCACCATTCTGCCCAGAAATCTACCAATGTCACCCCATTGGCTACTGTGTCATTAAAATTGTTTTCTGTTAACTCTGTGGCATTGCTCATTTGTTTAGCTCCTTACGTGTAATGCGCGAAAAAGGCACCTGGCTTTTATTTCTTACTTCCATAATAATTGTAATCAACTCCGAAACCGCTACTATTTTCAACGAGGAAGATTATACGTACGAGAATATAGTATCTACAAACGTAATTTCAAAAATTTACTCAAACACATTCTCGAAATAATCATCTATTCTGAACAACCTCGAACGCTGTTCCATTCCACAGCAATGCCCCCCAAAGTGTATGATTGGTTGAATTAGGGTGTCAAGTGAGTTACCGATTCCAGCGTAATTTTTCTGCACGCAACCCGGCGTCTTTCCAAGAGCGCCCCAGACTGATACCCTGGCTGATTAACGGGTCTTCTTCCAGCCCGTTTTTCTGCATCATATCTGCTATCCAAGCTTCGAGTGTTTGCTCCAGACTCGAAGCAATATCTGGTTGCGCATCGACTATGTTTGTAAATTCTCCCGTGTCTTTTTGAAGGTCATACAGCTCACGATCAGGGGTGCCATAAAAATCTTGTTCCCGAGCCTTGATAAACTTATGGGTGGCCGTGCGTATACACCATTTGGACTGCCAGGTACATTCCTGGCTTATCAGGTAATCGCGTGTTGCTCCATTACGCTCACCGCGCATCCAGGGCACCAGTGACTGGCCATTCATGTTATCCGGGACCTCAACGTTCGCGTGCTCCAGCAGGGTGGGTGCGACATCTACATGCGTCGAAAAATTGGAAAAACGCCCCGCAGGAATTCCCGGGCCACGCATGATCAACGGGACATGTATATTGCCATCATATAAGCCATGATGATCAAAGAAAATCTTGTGCCGATACATCAGTTCGCCATGGTCGCCCATGATCAGTATGAGTGTATCATCCAGTACTCCCAGAGCTTTCAATTTGTCAGTCAATTCACCTATACCTTCATCTACATAACGGATTTCGGCATCATACAATGCCTCAATATAATCGGCATCGGTGATATTGCCACCAAGCTGATTAAACCAGGTGTCCCGCCAGGTGCGGCCCAACGGGTGTTCTTCCATTCCGTC
This sequence comes from uncultured Nitrospirales bacterium, assembly GCA_964537975.1. Lineage (GTDB taxonomy): Bacteria > Hydrogenedentota > Hydrogenedentia > Hydrogenedentales > SCBR16-9 > SCBR16-9. The sequence goes on from CAZIDP010000057.1 coordinate 10,966, forward strand.
CATTGTGGTGTTATCAGGGTCTTGCGGGTTCCCATTGTAGAATAGTTTACGATATGCCCGGGGGGGAAGATAGGGGGTGTGCGGGTCCCAATAATGGACAAACAAGAAAAAAGGTTCTTTCGTGGCGTGTTGTTCCAGCCACGGAAACACCCGTCGATTCAAAGTGCGGTTATCCGCGTTGATGTTCAATGTGCGACGACGTGTCGGGTCGATGTAAAACTCGTAGCCTCGGTCATAGCCGACCCGCCAGCCGCCGAGATTGTCCACAGCACATGTCGTGTACCCATTGCGCAACAACAACTCCGGCATCCAGGGGGCGGTACGCGGAATTTCCCGTCCACCACCATGCGACACCACGCCATGGGTGATACTGTACTGCCCGGTCATCAGTGTCGCGAATGCTGGGTGTGTCGGAATGGCCGTGGCAAAATGATTTTCAAACAGCAGACTGCCGTCGGCCACCAGGCTGTCCAGGTGCGGCGAGGTATCTCTGTGATACCCGTAACAACCCAGATGGTCTGCCCTAAGCGTATCTACGGCGATAAAAACGATATTCATCTTGTTCCTTCCACCCACCAGGCATGACGTAATTTATCATAAGTGTAATATGGTATCGAAAAATCCAGCCATATCCAAGTTGTTGACATATTGCATATTGTACTGAATCGGTATAATATGAATATTTATCCGTCTCAATTGTATTAATGACAAAATGATACCACAATGGTGTGTGGATAAAAATCAGTATAACTCGAGATAAGGGAGATACATAGATATGAACGGATTGATGAAGCTGTTCGTCACGGTAACTGGTTTGTTACTGGTCGTGTTCGCTGTTTGGGGATGGGCCGGTCGTATACAGTTGCAGTCAAAGGTCGCGGATCTGGAGCAGGAAAACGAAACCATGCGACAGGACATGCAGCGAGTAAATGCGCAAAGCGCCATGATTGATCGTATGGCAGAGGAATTGGAAACCTTACGGGAACGCATGGAAAACGCGATTGCGGAAGCACCCGTAGGCGGTCAGGATTTAGATGAGCAGGCAATGGCACCGGGTATGGTTGAGAACCTGTTGGCGGGGATGCTGGGTGGGGTGGATTTTCAAAAACCAGACTTGGATGAACTGCAAGATGGTGAAACTGAAAAGGGCTTTAATTCGCATGCCATGTCGGAGATGATTCAGAACTTCGCGGATAATGAGCAATTCCAGAATGTCCAGACAGATATGATGGTCAATATGCAGTATGCGCCATTTCTGGATGGATACCAGTTTCCCGCAGACAAAGAAGATGCGGTGCGCGATATACTGGCCATGTACGCACGCGAAGAGCTACGCAGTGCCATGGGCATGTTTGGGGAGGGAGGCACGCCCAGTGCTGAAGAAATGCAGGCCACGGAAGAGGATACACGCCAACGCTTACTGGCAGATTTGGCAGAAGTGTTGAGTTCAGAGGAACTGGCTGCATTTGAGGCGTATGAACAGGACAAGGAATATTATGTATTGCAACAGTCTTATGACCAGCAAATGGCCATGTTTGCTCCCGGATTACAGCCGGAAACCCGGGAATTGGCACGAGTAATATTTGCAGAAGAGGCATTGTATGCACAACAGCAATTACGGGAAAGTGGCCAAATGGACCCACGTTCCTCCATTGATTCAGTATTGGATTCCATGGAAAATGCCCGTGCACGCCTGGAAGTTTCATTGACTCCAGATGAATTTCGCAAGGTAGACCGTTTTATCACCAACATGAATGGTATTATGGCTTCCACAATGAGCATGTTTGAGGGAATGGCCCAGGAGGGACAGAGTTCGGAGTAAACAGGCGTTTTACAGGTGAATACCTGATAGAGAATGCGTGTGAAAAGGCCCTGAGTTGGATGGTATGTTCCATGTGGTTACAGGGCCTTTGGACTAAAATAATTAGTCAATTGACTGCTGGTGTGTGGTTTTTGTCTGACCTTCTTGTTGATGGACGCTTGATGCAAAATCTATTTTGCCATGAGAACAGGAAAGCAAGGTTGAAAGATGGACCTGATTGAAGAAGTAAATTGTTTTATGAAGGATTCATTGAGTGTATTTTTTATGTATTAAAACAAGGGAGTAGAAAAGATGAAGCCAATTTCTGTACCTGTGTATTGTCCTGCTTGTGGAGCAATTTTTCCTTCTGCATCTTTATCATTTGGTAATGATGTCAAAGGTTTGGTACTGAACAGAAATTTAGAAAGATGCACTCAATGTGGTGGGATTGCACAAGTCGTTGATGGAGTCTTTGATATTGCAAACAATATAATTTCAGTTATCTCTGCACCAAAATATACACACGACATATTAACACAATTAGAACATGCAGCTAGAGAAGCATATCATGACAAAATTAATATTGAAGAATTAGCTGAGAAAGCAGATCAAGTTAATCCTGAGTTGGGGAAGACGATACGCTCTCCAGTATTTAGAGGTACTTACAAACCAGGAATTATAATATTATTGTTGATTATAGTTAAAGCAATCAGTAGCTGTATTTCAAATGTAGATACAAATTTAAATGTAGATATTAATGTTAATGAGATAATTGAACAGTTGTGCAACAGAAACCAGCAAGAGATAATAGATAATGATCAAAACTTATAGTACGAAGTATGATTTTGGTTTGGCGTTGCTGGCACGCCCTCCGGGGTGCTGAGTGAGGTGGCGTGTTATCCCGGGGTGGCGACCGTTGGCCTAACCCCGCGCTACTGCGCTGTAATCGCTCCGCGATAGGATTCGAGATAAGCATATCCATGCCACACTCCAGCGAGGTGTATAGATAATGCGGCACCAATGATCAAATACGACTACTCATACTCTTCCATTTTCAAAATCTGCGCTCATCGGCGTAATCTGCGGATAACGAAGCGCAGCCTTACTTTTTATGCTGGCATACCCTTTGGTGCGCGATGTTGGAGGTGGCGCTATTGTCTGATTATGATGTTTTTGTCTGACCTTCTTGTTGATGGACGCTTGATGCAAAAATTTATTTTGCCATGAGAACAAGAAAGCAGGGTTGAAAGATGGACCTGATTGAAAAGATAACCTCTACACCAATTATATATGCAAAACTGCATTTTGTGATTATTGTCATATGCGATTTTGTAGTTTTGCCGTTGAGCTATTTTATCTTGATAGATATTAATATTGCTGAAGGTATTGCAGGGCTTCTTGAAGTGTCCTTGCTGGTAACTGGCGTTATTGTATTTGGAGTTGGGCATTTTATCTGGTTATTAAACGCAATAGATTATCCGAAAGATCATAACCCCAGACTCTTTTTAGATTTTGATACCAGACAAAAAAAATGGTTCTTATTAAGGAGTTTCTGCCTGTTGTTGCTAGCGTTACTATATTTCTTACCAATGTATATTATTTTGTCAGCTCTCTTGCTGATGTCGTTAATATCGTTCATTGACGCGGCTGTTCTACTAAAGAAAAGTTACAAGTCGACGTAGTTGTCCTTTGCAATGTTGCATGTTTTTGAATGGACGCAGGTATGAAGGGGAATGAATGATATTATTTGGATGCGGGGTAGACGGTGGGGGAGGAGTATGAGTTGCCTGACATAAAAAGTACCGCACCTGCCAGGTGACAAGCGCGGTACAAATGCGAATCAACGCAATATAAGAAGTTTTTTACAATACTATCTAGTTCTGCAATGCCTTGCGACGTTCATGCAATTCACGCCAAGTGGTTAGAATAAGCCCTTCTTCCTCAATCACTTTGCGAATTTCCGGGTCAGACATTACCTCGGTGTCAGACAAACGATTCGGGCCACTACCAGAGATTTTTGAGAAGACGGGTGATGGGTCTGTGCAATGTACAATCAACATGGTCACACCAGGCCGCATTTCACGAAGGCGTTTGATGATATCAGCACGTTTATCTTCAACATCTCGAGCTGCTCCAGTCGGGTCAGTTTGAAGATCATCCAATAAAGGAAGGCCTGCATCCCAAACCTGTTGTGCAACCTCACGTAACATAGGCGCCAACGCGGCTCGCTCAGGATTCTCCGATGTCAGATACTCCATATGCCCCCCCATCATCATGATCGGGATTTGCTCTTCGATACCGACTTTTACATAACGGGCCAGAAATTCTGGTGATGCGAACAAGGTACCCATATGTGAATCCAAGTGTGTAACAGGCAAGCCCATGCGGCGTGCTTTTGCTATCTGGGCACGGATTTCCATTTCAACATGATCGGGATCGCCATATTGCACGACCTCGGCAACACTTCGCCACAGGTAGCCATCCGGATCAACGAGCGAAGGCACGTTTTCCGCACCGGCAACAGGAGCCCATCGATAATTTTTCCATTCTGATGTCAGTGTAAGGTGTACGCCATTATCAAAATCAGGATTCTCACGCATCCATTCAGCCCACATGGGTACCCAGGAACAGGGCATCATTGTACTGGCGGAGGTTACAACACCCTCTTCAATTGACCGTATTGTGCCGACATTGGCATCATGATGCATTCCGAGATCATCTGAATGGAAAAAGATTACACGAGAACCTTCTGGCCAGCCCAGTTTTTCAGCATAAGTTTCTTCTGCAAATGAAGGCACAGCAACAACTCCCAAAATCAGCAAACAAATCAAACCCAATCGCATGTTTTTTACTCCTTTAACAATTACGTAAATACCACGATGGCTATTGCACACTACAATGTGAGCACTTGGCCGTAATTCTAGCAAATTAACCGTTATGAATTACTCTTGTTGAGTATCCCTTTCAAATGATAAAGAAATTCTTGAGCTTCTCGCGGCGAAAGGCTGTCCAAATCCAAAGCAGTCAGCTCTTTTTCAACCTGTGAAGGCTCCTGTTTTACGGGAGGTTGCGGGTCAAAAAGATACATTTGCTGCGGTAATCCCAGAGCTGCGGTATTACCTGACTCTAATGATTCCAGAATCGCACGCGCACGTTTCAACATGCTTGGCGGTAATCCCGCCAACTTGGCCACCTGAATACCATAACTGTGGTCGGCGCCTCCCTCAGCAATGCGATAGAGGAATACCACCTTGTCTCCCCATTCACGGACAGCAACATTCAGATTCTTGGCCCGTTCCAACTGGTTGGCCAACTCCGTAAGCTCATGATAATGCGTGGCAAACAAGGTCTTGGCACCAATCTGATCATGGATATGTTCTGCGACAGACCAGGCAATACTGATCCCGTCGAAAGTGCTGGTTCCCCGGCCAATTTCATCCAGCACCAACAGACTGCGGGATGTTGCCGTGTTGAGAATATTCGCTGTTTCGATCATCTCGACCATGAAGGTGCTTTCGCCCCGTGCCAGATTATCAGAAGCACCAACACGGGTGAAGATGCGGTCCACCACGCCCATCCGTGCCTCTGCTGCCGGTACAAACGAGCCTATCTGGGCCATAAGTGCAATCAACGCAACCTGTCGCAGATAGGTGGACTTACCCGCCATGTTGGGTCCGGTCACAATGTGCATGGTGGAGCGATAGTGGTCCAGATGCGCGTCATTCGGTACAAAATCGTTACGGGGCATCAGGTCTTCTACAACAGGATGCCGCCCATCACGAATATGGATTTCACCCGAATCGTCCATCATGGGTCGCGAATACCCTTTGGTAGACGCGACATCTGCCAGCGACAATAAGACATCCAGGGTGGCAATAGCGTCCGCAGTCTGCTGAATACGACGTGACTCCTTGGATACCTGATCTCGCAAGGCGACAAACAGTTTGTACTCCAGATTATGCATCTGTTCCTGCGCGTTGATGATTTCATCTTCGCGCTCTTTCAATGCGGTAGTAATAAAACGCTCCGCGTTTACAAGGGTCTGCTTGCGCTCATAATCTTCCGGCACCAGATGTATGTTGGCACGGGATATTTCAATGTAGTATCCGAATACCTTGTTGTAGCCGACTTTGAGCTTGGCAATACCCGTCCGCTTTTGCTCCATCTCCTGTAATTCGGCTATCCAGTCTTTACCCCCCCGCACCAACCGATGCATCCGGTCCAATTCCGTGTCATAACCATCTTTTATGATGCCTCCCTCCATCAATACCAGCGGTGGCTCCTCTTCAATAGCGTGTTCGATCCAGTCGGAAACATCGGCCAGTTCATCCATCGCGAGGTAGAGTTGCTGTATGAAATCGCCAGTGAGAGAGGACAGGCAAGAACGAATCTCGGGAACTTGCGTCAAAGAACGCCCCAGCGCCTTCAAGTCCCGCGCATTCCCACTTTTTGAGGTGATACGTGACAGCAGACGTTCCAAGTCTGCCACCCCGCGAAGTGACTCACGTAACTGCAAGCGCAATTCGGAGTCTTCAAATAACGTTTCTACCGCTTCCAGTCGACCATGAATACCTTCTACCGACACCAGCGGATGCAGAATCCATTGCCGCAGCTTTCTCCCGCCCATGCTGGTCTGTGTACGATCAAGCACATTAAGCAGGGTGCCCCGTTTACTGCCATCATGGAGTGAAGCAACCAACTCCAGGTTGCGCTGGGTGTTGCTGTCCAACACGACAAAACCGGACGGGCTGTAGCGGGTTGGCAGTTGCAGGTGCGGCACCATATCACGTTGGGTTTCGCGCACATAGGCCAATACCGCGCCAGCACAACGCACCGCCTCGGGGGTGTCATCAAACCCAAGTCCCTTCAGGGTGCTTAAATCAAAGGTGTCTTGAATCTGATCACGGGCAACGGCAAAATCATATTCATGTTCAGGTTGCAACTGAAACACAATTTTTTCGAAACGTGCCCGGAGTGGCGCAACGAGTGTATCTTCCTGATGCTCCGCGCAGATTATTTCTACGGGAGCCATACGGGTGATCTCGTCATTGAGTGTTCGCTCTATATCTTGGTTTATCTGTGCTACCAGAAATTCACCCGTGGTGACATCAAGAAACACCAGTCCCGCTTTCTCTTTACCCAGAAAAATGCCGCCAAGATAGTTGTTGCTGTTTTCGTCAAGCAAATTCGGTTCCATGACCGTACCAGGCGTTATGGTGCGTATAATACTGCGCTTAACGATGCCTTTCGCGTCACGCGGGTCTTCAACCTGATCACAAATGCAGACCGTCTTACCAGCACGAATGGCCTTAGCAATGTAGGTATCTACCGAACGCGCTGGAACTCCGGCCATCGGTATCCGGCTTTCCTTCCCTACGCCGTCACGTGATGTCAACGAGAGACCGAGTATTTCAGCAGCTTCAACAGCATCTTCGAAAAAAAGCTCGAAAAAGTCTCCCATTCGAAAAAACAGGAGTGCGTCACCACAAGTTGATTTGGCTTGCAGGTACTGGCGCATCATCGGGGTAAGCTTCCCCTTGGCGAGATCATTCAACTTGGCCCATTTTTCAGTCATGGGGCAAGATTATACCTTTTTATACATAGGCATGTCTTATTTGGAATTATTCACCAGGTTGGTTAATTTGTGTAGGCACAGGGTGAATCAATAGGTAATAAAAAAATACCGGAAACCTATTTGTTTTGAAGTTTCCGGTAAAGGTTATTATTTGAAGATGCTTAAAGGTCTATATTAATTTTTTCGCAGCATTTAACGCGGCATCATAATCTGGGTGTTGCGTGACTTCCTTCACATATTCCGCATGAACGATGGTATCGTTCGCGTCCAACACAAAAACTGCCCGTGAGTCCAGGCGTAGCTCTTTGATATGTGTGCCCCAGGCATTGCCAAAATTCATGTCAAAGTGATCTGAGAGCGCCTGAATATTGTTGGCCTCCGCGGCACCACACCAGCGTACCTGGGCAAAGGGCAGGTCGGCACTGACACAATATATTTGCACTGCGTCTCCCAGTGTCTGTGCATCTTGGTTGAAATGTCGGGTCTGTTGATCACATACCCCAGTGTCTAGTGAAGGCACCACACTGATAATCCTGACTTTGCCTGTAGTATCCTTTAAGGTAACCTTGGACAGTGAATTGTCCAGCAACGAAAAATCAGGTGCTGTCTGGCCTGCTTCCAGCTTTGGTCCTGTCAAGGTAATGGGGTTTCCTTTAAATGTAACTTCACCGGTACGATCGGCCATGGTAACTCTCCTTAGATTAAAATTTTAACTTATGTCTTAATTATTTGGTTTGTTGCACGGATTATACGGCATATCTTGTGCGCCATACTCCAGTTTCCCTATCTCATACTCAAACATAAGCATTTATGCTCCTATTCCAATATCCTATATCCGATTCATATTTTGTGTTTTCATGTTTTCTGCGAAAGTAGACAACAGGAACAAATTCCAATAGTATTATGCAGTCAATCGTTACTATACATTCAACCTGACCGCAAAACAGTTTGGCAAAAGGAAACACAAGGGAAAATATGAAAGTTTTTGTGTATGGTACCTTGCTCAAGGGTATGTCACGAGCCCATGTGCTGGAGTATGCCCTTTTCTTGGGGCATGCAAGTATCCCGGGACAATTATATGATCTTGGAGCCTATCCGGCTGTTCGCGATGCTGAAGGTGAAGGCGTCGTTTATGGCGAGCTGTATGAAGTGAATGAAACCACCCTGAACAGGCTTGATGCTATTGAAGGATATGATGTAGCAAACGAAAAACATTCACTTTTTATTCGAAAACAGGTTTTGGTAACCTGTCTGCATGACGCAGTAGAACACACAGCAGATACGTACTTGTATGCCAGCCTGATCGATACCAGTTGCCGTATCGCCTGCGGTGACTACCGACATTATTTGATTGATAAAGGTGGCAATCGTCCACAATGGTACATCGCTTATGGCTCAAACATGAGTACGAAACGGTTGTCAGAAAGGGAAGTTGAATTTGTTGATATACAACGCGGCGAACTTGCCGGGTACCAACTGATCTTCAACAAAGAAGGTATTCGCAATGATGTAAAAGCAAACTTGCGTTATGTCGGAAACGATGTGGCATGTCCCTTTGTGGCATATGCCCTGAAATCTGGCCAGATAGACAAGCTCGACAGATGTGAAAGAATACCATGTCATTACGTCCGCCTGGGCATGCCGTTCACCACACAAGAAGGCGAAACCTTTCTGGGCTATATTTACCTGGCACATCCTGAAAAACTGACCGATGAAAAAATTCCTGCGGAAGACTATCTCCAGCACATTATACATGGATATGAAGAACACGGCTTCGATATCCACACGTTACCAAGGCACAACGCCAATGCGTAAAATAGATATTATGGGAAAGCACAGGCCAGAAAAAGACTTGGAAAAACGGCTGTATAAGAATCTATATTATGTTTTTAGGCTTCTAAAATAGAATATAGATTTTTATATTATGTTTTAGGCGCCAGAAAGCACAATAGATGAGCCAAAACGGAACAATTGGCAGGTACTTGCTTCTGAATTGATCATAAATATCAGTTTGCGATATATGTGCCTTTTGTTTATTTTTATCACATACAGGGCATGCGCACCCAGCTCAAAATGCCAGCGTTGCTTCGGTGATTTCTACGCCGTCTGGGATGGTTATCACGGACGAGGTTAGTATTTGAAGCTCGCTGTAGTCTACGATTTCTCTGCCTGGTTCCTGACGCAATGCAGCCAGGCCGATGACGGTGTAATCACCGGGCTGGATATTGTTGAACTGATAGACTTCACGAGGTACGCCAAATACCTGGCTGCGTTGTGCATCCATATAGTTGGTGTACAGGTCATCTTGATCGGCAGGAGGTGCGTAAATTCCCTCGAGTAACATGATGTTCACATACTCTGTCGTTTCAGGGAGTCCAGTTACCCATAATTGCAAAGAGCCAGCGCTTTCAATGACAAAATCCACCTGATGACTTTGACCTTGCTGCAAGGTAACGTTACGGTACTGACTGCTGCTTTGCATATTATCTTGATCATACATCATCAGTGTGACGGTTGCTATGCCTGAGGGCAGGTTCTCCAGGTGATATTGACCTGTTGCCTGTAGATTGGCCCAGAAGTGTTCTACATCCCCGTTCGTATCCACCTCCACCTGTATGTTGCCTTCAAGTTTGTCTGGCCACGTTGGCATGTGAACCGCGCCAAAAATTTCTGCATTGGCAATTTCAAATTCAAAGTTCTGTGTGGTTACCCGGCCAGCTGTAACGATAATTTCCCGATTTTGATTGCGATTTCCCGTAGTAATCCAGCAATAAACGTTCCCCGCTCCTTCTGGTAGTCCTTCAAACCGGTAATGTCCTTGTGAGTCGGTAACGGCTGCAGTATAGAATTGAATGCCTGGCGCTTGTTCTGTATCCAAGGGAGCCGTACTGAAATGTAATTGTGCTTGTGCAGCAGGTTGTCTTCCCACTGTAACACGTCCCTCGATTGTGCCGGGTTGCCCCAGTACGATTTCAATATTATCTGTCGCGGCATGCCCAACAATAACCGAAGAGTTTCCCGGAGCATGATCAGGATGTGTCGCGCCTATGGTATAGGTACCAGCAGACAAATTATTGAGTTCAAATTTACCTTCTTCATCAGAAAAAGCCAGTGCTTGACTGGTGCTGTCAATAACATATGAACCACTGAAAATAAGGGCTGCTGCAACAGGTCTTCGTCGCGCATCTATAACACGCCCTGCGAGGGTTGTCCCTTTTTCCAGAAAAATTTCTATATCGTCTATTTCTGAAGTTGCACTGCTTAAGTTGTTAACCGCATACCAGTTATCGCTATATCCTTCAGCCCGAACCAACAAAGTCTGATAGTCACGACGAAAATTGTCAAAATGAAAACGTCCTTCAGCATCCAGAACCATCTGATGTGGTTCACTCGACAGATATGTATTATTAACGATTGAAAACTCTCCCATGTAATCATCCTGCTTGCCATACATTGGTTGCAAGGCATATGCGATGACAGGCTCCCTGGTAACCGCGTCCAGAACCTGCCCTGAAAGCGTTATGCCATCTTCTAATACGAGTTCGATATCTTTCGATCCGGAATGCAGACCTTTCAAAGAAGCCATCCCATAATCCATGTGATGCGCTTCCAGATCAAATGTACCTTCCGCAGGACCATACATCGCGAATCGGCCTTCGCTGTCGCTCATACCGTATTCATAAAAGTTGCTCTCAAACTGCTGCAGATTGATACTGGTATCAGGCAGCGGTTCACGCTCTGGAGACAGAACGCGACCTTGTACCACCAGGCGCAAATCCCCATCATATACCAGACGCAGGTTTTCTCGTTGCTCACCAGGAAGCAATTTAACGGTTAACAATGCTGTTTCAACGCTCGTATGCTCACCAGGCATTAAGACACCCAGAGAATAGGTTCCAGCCCGCAGTTGCTCAGCAGAAAAATGTCCATTGGCGTCAGCCTGCCGAAAATCTTCGTAAAAAACGCCATCACCTTGAATATTAGAACGTGCTTGAATTACAGATTCATCTGTGGCATCGGTTCGAATAAGCACACGTGCGCCAGGGAAAGGAGCACCCGCTGGCGTAACCACTACCCCGGCTAAACTGGCTGTTTTCTCCATGGTCAATATAAGATCTTTAATTCCCCGCGATGGAATTGGTAATGCTTCAATGGACTCCATCCAATAGTCTGATAGATATACATTGGCTGTGACACTTGTGTTGGCCTGGAAGCCTCCAAGCACAAACGTACCGCTGGAATCAGTAGTGAACGATTGGTACATCCCAACGGTGTACACACTGACATCAGCATCTTTCAATGGTACACCGTCTACATCGACAACTATCCCCTCAATGGTCAGGCCTTTATCAAGTGCAATGTCTATCCCTGTGTGTACTTCTCCTGCCTTGACATTCACAATACGTTGGTTCTTGATGTTAACAATATTACTCGGATAGCCCTTGACCTGATCATACTGCACCGCATAGCTGCCGGGTGGAAGCCCTGAGATGGTGTATGTGCCATCCTCATCGGTCTTGGTGTTATAATTGGTCTTCAGCAGCTCATATTCCCCTGGTTGGAGAGCGGCCAACAATACCCCGTCAATGCCTGTGTCGGTTTCCGCGTCAAAAACTCTGCCTGAGAATCCCCCACCATGAATGACCGTCAGTGTAAGGCGCGGTGCTACGGTATCTTCGCTAAGTGATATAGGTGTTGGTACCTTCTTTAATGCGTACCCCGGTGTGGTTAATTGCAGGATATAGGGGCCAACGGCCAGATTATCAAAATTAAAAGCACCAGAGCTGTCCGACTGTGTGTAGTTCCGTATCAACTCCGTATCATCAAGCTTTCGCAGCTCCAACTCCAGACCAGAAACAGTTATATCTGGTGTTTCGGGGAGAAGTTGCCCCGTCAATTGCGCGGGGCCACCGGGTAGCGTCTTGCCCTCATTATAATCATCGGTGCCTACTTCCCCCAATTCTGCTGGCGTTTCGGTAACCGGGACACCAGAAGTGCCAGGTGTTGTTGTATTATCTTGCGCGCTGTCAATCGGCCTGTCTAGTGGCTCCACGGGAAATATTGACGGCCAAATCAACCAGACCGATAAAGTAACAATCAAGACAAGGACAAAGGCAATTCCGTAACGCATAATTCTTTAATCTTTCGGTAGAAGCCACTTGGGGGTAAGAAATAAATCCATCAGCCCTATTATACAACAGATTAAGAATTGCAGGCTACGTCGATATCGTTCTCTATCAGCCAATGATCTTGCTACAACCATCTGTTTATCATCACGATGTTGACTGCCAATGCGCGACGATGCCCTCTCGCAACGCGGCATTGGCCAGGTGTGCAGCATCGGAAACAGATACTCCTGCTTCAGCAGGTGCGTTGGGTTTTTCGCGGGTGCGAATACACTCCAGCCAGTTTCCGAGATGCAACAGCTCACCATCGGGCTTGTCATAAAAGTCCTGCCCCCGTGGACCAGACCCGAGAATCTGTTGTTGGTGTTCTACATCCTTGCCAGGCTCGGGTAGAATTTCGTATCGTCCACGATCACAATACAGCGTAGCCTCAGAACCCATATACTCCATCATGGCGCGGTATCGGGCACTGTAGAATGTACCCTGGAAATACACCTGTGTTTCCGGCTGCTCATACTGCATGATAGTTTGAACCGTATCCGGTGTTTCCCATACTTCTTGATTCGTAAAAAAGTTACCAATACTGGCTGCATTCCTGGGGTGGTCGAGTCCAAGATACCAGTGTGCGATATCAAGTTGATGCACCATCAGGTCGGTGAAAATCCCTCCGCCAAAATCCCAGAACCACCGCCAGTTTCGAAAACGGTATCCATCAAAGGGCTGCTCAGGAGCCTTGCCCAGAAAACGTTCCCAATCCACCGTCGCGGGATTGATGTTTTCACCACCACTGGTTGCCCGTGCGTGATTTCGGTTCCAGGTCAGATGCACTTTACGAATATCACCCAGCAGACCAGAAGCCAGGATATCTCGCGCTTCAACAAGATGGGGCATACTGCGTTGTTGCATGCCTACCTGCACAACACGTTGGTATTGATTCTGGGTATCAATCACTGCCTGGCCCTCAGCACGGTTATGGGTAAGGGGTTTTTCCACATACACATCTTTACCCGCGATACAGGCATCAATGGTAATCGGCGTATGCAGGTGATCGGGGGTACCGATAATAACCGCGTCGACATCACTGCTTTCCAGCAGTTCTGTATAGTCTTTTGTGGCCATCGCATCGGATACCGCGAGTTCCGCACCCCGTTGCAAATTGGTATCCCATACATCGCATACGGCCGTTATCCGTACCCCCGGTATCTCCTGTAGTGTCCGCATAAGCTGCTGACAGCGACCACCGGTACCAATACATCCCACTTGGATAGTCTCATTGGCTGTATATCCCCGGGATGTCGCTTGGTAACCACCCAGGGCAAGCCCGGCCCCGATTCCCGCCTTTGCAAGAAATTCACGACGATTCTGTACTCCTGACATGATGCCCTCCTAAAGTTTCT
>CAZIDP010000058.1:0-23516 GCA_964537975.1 uncultured Nitrospirales bacterium
CAATTATTCGTGACGCAGTGCCTCAACCGGGTCCATATCGGCAGCGCGTATGGCGGGATAAATACCAAACACCAACCCAACCATAGCAGATATGCTAAATGCAATCATGGGCGACCAAAACGTCACAATGGTAACCATCTCCGCAAAGTAGGTTATAAAAAATGGGATTGCAACCCCCATGATAACCCCTATTATTCCCCCGGTAGCTGATAACAGAATCGTTTCTATGAGAAACTGCATAATAATATCACGCCGTTTTGCGCCTAATGCCCGACGTATTCCAATTTCACGGGTACGCTCTGTCACACTGGCCAGCATAATGTTCATGATGCCAATACCACCTACAACCAGCGATATACCCGCTATAGCACCCAACACAATATTAAAAATCCGTTTGGTACGCTCTGCCTGCCGCAATAATTCAAGCGGTACCACCACTTCGTAATCTTGCTTACTGTGATGAGCGGCAAGCATATCAGTGATAAGTAAAGCTGTTTCCACCACTTGGTCTTGATTATGAACTTGAACAATCGCTTCGTGCAATTCTACCCGCTCAGCAGACATACTTCCAGAACCGCGATTCACTAAAGTCTCACCAAACCTGTTTTTAGCGGCTGTAAGTGGAATTAACATCGTCGCAGAAGTTCCAGTACCATTCTTCGCACTGGTCGCACTCGAGTTTGCAGTACCATTTGTACCACCGGAGGCTTGTTGCACCGCTGCGGCACGACGGCTACTGTCAATAACACCTATTACCCTATAATACTCCCGATCGATACGCACTGTGTCACCTACTGGTGAGCCCAGAGGAAATAGTTCACGCATCATATTTGTATCTATAACTGTAACATTAAGAGAGCGTCCCATTTCCTCATTGTTAAAAAAGCGCCCTTCAGTAATACGGCTTCCTGTCATCTCGGGATACCAGGGAACGGTTCCAGTTACTTCTACGCTCATCCGCCGGGATATACTCCAAACATCTTTGCGAATAATACGGCCAGGAACAATGATTTCGACATCAGGAATAGTATCTCTAAACCGTCTCAGGTCGGCATAAGTCAGCCCGTAATCAATCACAAACGAGCGTTGTGCCGATGTGCTTTGTTCATCAGGCGGCTTAACGCTTCTTAGAATAATATTATTACTACCCAATTGCCGGATTTGTTCTTGTGCTTCAAAACTGGCCCCTTCTCCTATGGCAAGCATGGCAATAACAGAGCATACCCCAAAAACAATACCGAGAACTGTTAAAAGAGAGCGTAACCGATGATTCCACAAGCTTTTCATGCCCATAAGGACAGTACGCTTGATTCTCGGAATTTGATTTTCAAGTGCTAATTTAAAATGCATCATACTTCCATCATACACTTAGCCAGCCATTTGGCAAGCTGGAACCTTTTTTTCATCGGACTCTACCAAACCATCACGCAGGTGAATATTACGACGTGCCCGTTCAGCCACTTCTTCTGAGTGAGTCACCATTATAAGTGTTTTACCCTGACTATAGAGTTCGTCAAATATTGACAAGATTTCTGCACCAGACTTTGAGTCCAGATTTCCTGTAGGTTCATCTGCCAACAAAATATAGGGATCATTAATTAATGCCCTGGCAATGGCAACCCTTTGTTGTTGACCTCCAGACAATTCGAATGGTTTGTGGTCTATGCGATCACCCAATCCAACACGTTTAGCCAATTTTATTGCTGCATGATGACATTCTGACTCATGATATCCCTGATAATACATGGGAATTTCTATGTTTTCCAAGACAGTCAACTGTTGAATCAAGTTATAGGATTGAAAAATGAATCCTATGCGCTTACCACGTATGGACGACAGGTCATCATCTTCCAGTTTTGACACATCTTGATCACCCAGGAAATAATGCCCTGATGTAGGCTTGTCCAGACATCCAAGTAAATTCAACAAGGTTGACTTACCACATCCGGAAGGCCCCATGATGGTAATATATTCTTCTGGGAAAAAATCTAAACTTATTCCCTGTAATGCCGCAACCTCGATGGCTCCCATCTTGTAGATTTTTTTGACATCAACTACGCGTGCTACTGGTTTGATTTCCATTAACTTGCCTCACCAGGCCTGTTACTGTTAGGGCTGCCAGCACCAGTGCCTGCACCTGCTGGGCGCTGTCCACCAGCACCGGGAGTACCTTCCACTCCTGCTGGACGTTGCCTGCCAGCACCAGGAGCTCCTTCCATACCTTCTGGACGTTGCCCACCAGTACCAGGGGCTCCTTCCATACCTGCTGGACGTTGTCCACCAGTACCAGGGGCTCCTTCCATACCTGCTGGACGTTGTATGCCAGCTCCAGGAGCGCCTTCCATCCCTTCTGGTCGTTGAGCCATGTCAGGAGGACTAGCACCCTGAGTGTCTTCTGCTTGTCTGGCCATAGGTAATTCTTGTCCCTCTCCAGGTGTCATCAACAAGGGGTCTGTTTCTTCACGCGGGACAGATTGTCCCTCAGGCCTTGGTGGGCGAAGCATAACTTCATCACCTTCATTCAAACCTGCGAGTACATGCATGTAGCGATCGTTGTAATCGCCAATTTCAATCTCGCGCGGCACTGGACGGCCACCTTGAACTACATAACATACACGCTGCCCATTGAAAAGGGTTACAGCCTGGATGGGTACATAAATAACATCTTTGTATTCGGCGATGATTATTTCTGCTTGCGCACTCATGCCCGGTTTTAGCCAATCATGCATGCCGTCAATAGACACTGTAGTGGCAAACACACTGATATCTGGATTCATCCAGCGGCGAGAGGAATCAGGTAACATGGCTACACGTGCTACTTCACCACGCATTATTTCTTCTGCAAACGCATCAGCACGCACCATAGCCAATTGGCCCCTGCGTACACGATTGATTGAAGACTCATGCACCTGCACACGCACAGCCATACGATTCATATCGGGAATGGTCAAAATCTCTTGCCGTTCCCTGACCATGGTACCTTCTTCGATGGGGTCCTGATTACGGAATGGGTCTGTACCGCCAGCATACACAACAATACCTTCACGTTCTGCGCGGATGATACATTTTTCCAGCTGCTCTTTGTACTCATTAAGTCTTTGGCGTTGGAGATTGTAGGTTGCCTCACTGGACTTCAATTTTGAGTCTGCTTGAGCCAATTTGGACAATGCGGTACGACGAACACGCTCAAGCTTACGTATTGCTTGTTCATAATTTGAGACGTAGGTTTCGATTTGCTTCGGGAATTCGTATTGAATAAACAGGTCTTCAGAGGTCATCGCCTGCTGCAATAGAATTTCACGACGTTGCACCGTCATGCGATCTTGTTCTTCTTCCGATGCAGTTACAAACCCTTGTTCAAAAAGACGCTGTGTCCATTCATGACGTGTTTCCGCCTGCTTCAATTCTTCTTGAGCCAATGTAATGTCAGACTGAAGCTTGCGTACTGTCTGTTGCGCTTCACCACCAAGTCGTGAATCTTGAATTAATGGTGCTGTGTCTATAGTGACTTTGGGAACGATAGATTTATTAGCATCATAATCATCTGATAAATCTTCCAGGGCTTCTCCATCCATGTCATCCAAAGTAACTTCTGCAAACAGAGCCTCTTCATCTATCGCAAGTATATTTAATACACCTACAGCAACTTCGGCACCTAGATATTTCTGAATGTCCATGCGTGCAAATTTAACCGACAATTCGGCATCACGAACATCACTCTCGTTCTGACTGATTTGAATTCCATATTGTTCGCGTGAATCAGTAAGGGAGGCCAATGAGCTCAGGTAGGTAATTTCCTGTTGAGTCAGTCGTTCCTGCAAGTCTGAAGAATCTAACTCAACGAGAACCATACCATTTTCGATATCTTCACGTGTCACCCGATAACCTTCTTCAACGATACTGATAATACGTGCTTGTCCTTGAACTTCAGAACGTATTTCTTGTGACTCTTGCGCTTCAATACTGCCACCTTCTACTACCGTAATACGCAGATCACCGCGGTTTACTTTGTAGGTCGCACTATCAATACGCGTCTCGGCTCTACCGGTAAAGAATACAATTCCGATACAAAGCACAACTACAACCGCACCAGCACGCCATATCCAACGACGATTATTACTGCTTTTGCGATTCGAACTCTGCTTTTCTTCCTCAGGTGTGTTCAAAGTCGACATCAGTGACATCCTCCCACTGGCCGTTTTCCTTGATGTAAAGAATACCCATATCTCGGAAAAATTCCAAACGGGCAATCGTGTGATTTATCAAGGCTGCGGTTAATGCATTTCTAGCACTGACCAAGTCATTTTGGGCATCAACCTGGTCCAAGGTTGTTGCTCGTCCTGCCTGTGCCAATAATTCTTGTTCTTCTACCCGGCGCTCATTCACTTCCACGCCAATCATTCGAATTTGGAAACTGCGTTCAGCCTGCTCTAATTCACGCCAGGCGCGTCGCACTTCCAATTTAATATTGTCCTCTGATAATTCGAGAGAACGAATTGCTCGCTCATAAGTAATTAACGCTGAACGATACGCGTTACGTTCGGATTTCTGGTCCACAGGTAAACTCAAATCAAATCCGGCATTCCATCGTGCTCGCCGAAAATCCAATTCACTAAAGCGGTCCATTCCAGGTTTTGTATCTACATTAGCAGTTAATATCAAGTCCAGGTCCGGCAATAATGCATTGCTGGCAACATACAATCGCCGTTCCGCATCTTCAACCTGGTCCATGGTTGTATAATAGTCGAGACGTGTTGCCAACGCAACGTCAATAGCATCTTCAGCTACGACAACCGGCATGATTAGTCCACGTTCACGCAGTTCTTCCAACTCATTATCGTCCAGTACCACCATGGCATCTGTAGACAATCCCAATTGGATTTTGAACTGATCCAAAGACTCACTGTATGCACGTACCGAATTATTCCAACTATCGAGCGAATTCAATTCAGCCTGAACTGTTCGCGCCAAATCAGACTCTGTTAATCGCCCAGCTTCTGCCAATGCACGTTGCCGCTCTGAGCCTTGCATGAAGGATTCATAACCCAAGAAGTTGTTTCTGGCTGAGTCTCTATTCTGCAGTACACGGTAATAGGTTGAGGCAATATTGATCGAAAACTCTTGCCTGAACCGTGTAAAATTCCGCAATTCATACAGCAGGTCGCGTTCTGCCTGCGTCAACCGTTCGGCAGCTACTTTGCTCCCTGCTCCCCGAAGCAATGGTTGGCTGATGGAACCGACCAATGCAGAGGAAGTCGTCACATTTGGATCGCCAGTCAAATAGCGTAAAAAATTTGAGGTGAGGTCAACTGCAATTTGCGCACCACCCATCATCAACATGCTCGCACCAATTTGCGTATTGCCCGAGACTCTACGATCGTCTACAATCCTCGTACTTGGTGTTCCAGCCTGTGCAGCAGCGGCTTCTACTACTGTGGCATATCGACTCAGCATATCCCCTGGCGAGCCAGTTAAATCGCTGACACTTTGCAATAATGCCGGGGCTGCCTGCATACCTCTTTGTCCAACGGTCAAGTATTGTTCATCACGTGTTGCATGGGAAAAAGCACCACTGCCTCTGGCTCGAAAAATAGGTGTGTATCGATATCTTTCCAAGGTAAGACTTAATGCCGTCAGGTATAAAATCTCTTTTTGGTTTTGATAACTCCGGTTGTTTTTAAAAGCCAATTCTAAAGCTTTTTCCAGAGAGATAATGAATGCACCTTGTTCAATAACAGCTTGCTCACCTAAAAAATCATGTAGCTCAGAAATTGTGGATAGATCATCCAAATCCAGAATGGTTTCTCTGTCGATATTGAATTCTTCTGGCATACCCGGTATTGATGGTGTAGCATCGTTGATAATAGCATACACTTCTTTGTCTGCTGATTCTTTGAATCGCGTAGTCGAGCACCCAGTAAGTAATAGCGTTACAAACAGCAAGCCACACAAGGTTGAATGTAATTTCGATGACGACAATATATGGCTGGTTATTTTTTTGGGGAGGACACCCATTTTAAACAAATGGGTACTTTGACTGAACTCATGGTTCCATGTTGAACGGTATAACGTTTTCATTAAAGACCATTTCCATTGATAATATACTCACAGCTGAACATCAACGCGAAACAACAGCATACACACTGCCACTATATAAAGTAAAACCCCAAATATTGAGATAAGTTCCTTTGAAGTCACAATCTTACCATACATTAAATAAAAACAAACACTGATGCAATAACTATTTTCACTGCAATCATTACAGGTTATAAGTATAGAAAAAAGGCACGAAAGCCAAAAAAAATTAGCAGAATTATCCCCAAAAACTGTGCTGTGATAGATACATCCATGATAATTGTTTTTATATGACCAAATATACATCAACATGGTTTTATTGTTCATATTAACTTGATAAAATCTATCAATGAACTCATAATTCGACGAAGTATGAGCGTACAGCTTCGACATCTTTATGAATTGCTGAAATGAGTGCATCATAACTGTCATATTTCGCTTCAGGCCGCAATCGTTTGTGAAACACGATTTCGATTCGTTCATCAACAATGTTTTTGTCAAAATCCAGGATATGAGCTTCTATCATGATGTCTTCATGGCGAATAGTTGGTGCTATCCCAATGTTAATAGCAGCCGCATGCTTTTGCCCTTGATAAATCACCTCGGCGACATATACACCATGCGCAGGAATTGTTTTGTTATGTGGTTCAATATTGGCAGTGGGAAATCCCAGCTTTTTCCCCATACCACGTCCTGCGAGTACAGTACCAGAAATGGCATAACGCCGCCCCAGGAATACTTCGGCTTTATCCAATTCTCCTTGCAAAACAGCTTCACGAATCAAGGTGCTGCTGACGCGTTCACCATGCAGGATAAGTGGCGGGATTTCTGTTACTTCAAATCCATACTCAGATGAAATAGATTTCAGATACGCATAATTTCCTTCAGCCCCTTTGCCAAAGGCAAAATCATGACCGACAAGTATCATTTCTGCGTTACAACGTTCAAGCAATATTTTTTCCACGAAAACCTGGCGTTCCATGTTTGCTATGAGCGAATTGAATGGTAAGTAGAAAAAAACATCCAAACCGATTTTTTCCATCAGTTCAGTTTTTTTCTCATCATCGGTCAATATGTTGGGGGCATTTTGGGGAGAAAAATATTCACGTGGATGAGGCTGTAATGTCATTGATGCTGCCGTACCACTCCGTTTTCGTGCTTCGGCAACAACTTCGCGCAAAATTCTCTGGTGTCCAAGGTGAACACCATCAAAACTACCTATGGTCAACACTAACCGGGGTAGAGCTTCTTTAAATTGAGTAACATCATTAATCAGGCGCATGTATTACCTTTCATGATTTTTGACTGGGTGGCAAATTATATTTTAAGCCCCCGATCAAAACTTACAAATTTACATGCAACAATATAGCCCGTTAAATAAATACACGCTTGGGATGAATCTTGACACCAACAGGCATTCCACCATGCATTTTATCTCCAAACAATTCAACTTGTCCCAAGGCCAGCAATGCACCATTCCTGTTTTGAATTTGAACCCAACCTTCAACTACAGGGCATCCTGATTCCAAGTCTTTCTCGTCTATTGTGCCACCTGTAGCAACCAGGCATTCCAAGGTATCTTTCAATAAGACCTTGGGCAAGTCCAGAGCATTCCCCATAGGTATGAGATGCTTTTTGACCGCATCCAAATTGTTCAATTCTGCAAGAGGTAACGCGTCATTTATCGTAAAACGCCCAACCGATACTCGGCGCAAAGAGCTTAAAATAGCGCCACACCCCACTATCCTGCCTGCGTCATGACACAAGGCACGCACATAAACACCGCTTGAGCATCGTATATATAAATCAACCTCTGGAGACTTATAGGATGAAGCCAGAAATTCATACACTGTGACAGTTCTTGGAGGACGGTCGACTACTTCGCCTTTGCGTGCTTTCTTGTATAGCCGCTCTCCACCAATTTTAACTGCACTTACCATAGGTGGTATTTGTTCTATGCGTCCCTGAAACGTATTGAAAATATTTTGGATTTCAGTTACATCTATTTCTGGAACTGGATTGGACTCAAGCACGTTACCGTCTTTGTCATGCGAATCGGTTACAGTGCCCAGTTCCATGGTACCTTCATAGACTTTGTCAAGACCAGTCAGATATTCGGATAGTCGCGTCGCCTTACCCAGGCATAGCACCAACAAGCCTGTTGCGGCTGGGTCAAGTGTTCCGGTGTGGCCAACGCGGCGTATACCTGTTGCTTTCCGGATATGGTCGACAACATCGTGCGAGGTCATCCCTGAAGGTTTATCGACCAGCAAAACACCCATCATGATATATTGTCCAATGCACGTGTTAGTGCACTGATGACCTGAGTATTCACATCGTCCATAGGGGCCTGTAGCGAAACACCGGCAGCCGCGGCATGGCCACCTCCCCCCAGTGTCTTGCAGAATTCTGCAACATTAAATGAATGATCCGATCGGAAACTTACTTTTACAAGGTTTTCTTCCAATTCATTAAATAGCAATGCAACACGTATGCCTTCAATATTAATCAGGTAATTAATAACCCCATTCAGGTCTTCACGAGATACTCCGAGTGCTTTGTAATCTTCTATAGATACGCTTGAATACACCACTGTATTTTCCAATACGAAAACTGAATTCATCAGGACATGTCGCAACAAAATGAATTTGTTATAGGGCATAGTTCCAAAAATATCCGCACAAATATCTGCGGTGACAATATCGCATTCATGTAAAATAGAAGCAATTTCGTGTGAATGCGCATTTGTGTTGGAATACCGATATCCACCGGTGTCTGTGATCTGCGCAACATACGCACAATGGGCCGCTTCTTTTGATATCGGCAACTCTGCACATTCAAAAAGGTCAACCAATATTTCACCCGTTGCTGCATATTCTGAATTCACATGGCCAACTTTGCCTTCAGGGTGCTCATCCAGATGATGATCAATGATGATTATGTTTTTCCTGTCCCAATCACGCTCTATCCAGTCCTGCATACTACCGGTACGCTCAATCCGCGACACATCAACCAACACTACCGTATCATGCTCTGGCATGAGATCGCCTGGTGATTTAATGCAGGAAACACCTGGCAGGTTCTGATATAGAGCAGGAATCGGATCGGCCATATAGCAGTGAATGTCACTTTTGCCCAATGCTTTCAACAAATAGAACAGCGTCATTATGCTACCTACCGAATCGCCATCGGGGCTCACATGCGAGGTTATCAAAAAGGAGTTACCAGTTATCAGTTCTTCCAGCAGATCTTCAATTTCCAGCTGGTTCATGGGAGCTCTACGACGCTCTTCATGAATTTCCTCAAACACTTCTTCCAGACGATAGACCTGTTCAAGGGAATCGTCCGTGAAAAAGCGGATTTCAGGCGTATAACGCATGCGTAAATGTTTTCCAACTTCACGCCGCATCCAACCAGCCGCGTTGCGCAATCCTATCATAGAACTTTTTTGTTGATTTTCGTCACCAAACAAACTGACAAAGACATTGGCATAATGCAAATCAGGTGACATCTTAACCCCCATGACAGAAACAAATCCGATTCGGGGGTCTTTGATACCATTGGTAATCAGCTTGGCAACTTCTTGTCGAATGAGTTGACTGACACGTTGTGCTCTGGCTTTCTCGCTCATAACATCTCTATGTGGTAATGCACCATTTCTGCTTCAAACTGTTTGGAAGCAAAATGGGCAATTTCATTCAGTTGGGTGTTGGCGTGGATACTTTCATTTGAAACGACACAAACTGTGATTTGTGCACGTTGCCACATATCGTGATAATCGGTTTCTGCAACAGAACAATTAAATTTGTTCCGCATGCGTTGTTTAAGGCCCTTTATGACTCTTCGCTTATCTTTTAATGAAGATGCACCTTGAATTAAAAAGTCCAGTTGCAACATTCCGATAGTCACAATAGCAACCTTTATGCAAGCGTCTTAGGTACCGATTCAATCCGGAAACACTCGATGATATCACCTTCTTTAAACTTGTCGAAACGATCGATACGCAATCCGCATTCGTATCCAGTAGAAACTGAACGCACATCATCTTTTTCACGGCGAACAGTTGCGATACGTGATTCATGAATGGTTTCACCATCTCTTATCAATCGTGCCAAAGAACCGCGTTCTGTCTCACCTTCCATTTGGTAGCAACCCGCAATATTGCCAAGTGATGAAGAACTGAACACCGCTCGTACTTCGGCTCGACCTGTGACTACTTCCTTCTTATCTGGGGCCAACATGCCTTCGAGTGCTTTACGAATATCATCAAGGGCTTCATAGATAACCAGATAGGTACGAATCTCAACGCCTTCACGTTCGGCGAGTGCAACAGCTTTGGGGTTAGCAGTAACATGGAACCCAATAATCACGGCATCACTCGCACTGGCAAGTAACACATCCGATTCATTGATAGCACCAACGCCTGCGTGAACTACATTTACACTGACCTCTTCATTTCCGAATCGGGTAACACTGGAAGCCAGCACATCTACCGAACCTTGTACATCGGCCTTGATAATAATACCCAGTTCTTTTTGTTCCAGCCCCATCATGCGTGCATGGAAATCTTCAAGCGTCATATGTTTTGATGATGCGCCTCGTTTGTTACGGTTCACAAATTCTCGTTTTTCCGCAACATTACGGGCCATACGCTCGTCAGCCAGCGTTATGAATAGCTCACCAGCCTCAGGTGTCGCACTGAAACCAGTCACAACAACTGGTGTTGATGGGCCAGCTTCCTGTACGATTTCTCCACGTGAGTTTGTCAGTGTGCGAACACGTCCATAGGTTTCTCCTGAAAGGAAGACATCACCTACACGCAAGGTACCACTTTGCACTAACACCCAGGCTACAGGACCTAATCCTGTTGTCAATTCAGCTTCAATAATAATTCCTCGACCAGGCTTATTGGGATTCGCCTTCAATTCCAGCATCTCAGCTTCAAGCACAAGCATTTCAAGCAGTTCTTGAATACCTTCACGGGTGTGACATGAGATATTTTTAATGATGGTCTTGCCACCCCACGCTTCGTCGATCAAATCATATTGAGTCAACTCCTGGCGAACACGTTCTGGTTGTGCTTCTGGTTTGTCACATTTATTAACAGCAACAACAACAGGAACATCAGCAGCACGTGCGTGGTGTATGGCTTCCACAGTTTGTGGTTTTACTCCATCGTCCGCAGCTACAACAAGCACAACGATATCCGTTATTTGAGCACCACGAGAACGCATATGAGTAAACGCTTCATGCCCAGGAGTATCTAAAAATGCTACCTTTCCTTGGGGCATTTCAACGGTATAAGCCGCAATATGTTGTGTAATGCCACCGGCTTCGCCGTCAACAACATTGGCCTTGCGAATTACATCCAGGAACGAAGTTTTCCCGTGATCAACGTGCCCCATAACAGTAATGACCGGTGGTCTCAATTCCAGGTCTTCAGGATTATCAGGTTCTTCGATGAAAATTTCATCTACTTCTGGAATCAACGATTGAACTTCAAAATTATATTTTGTTGCTATTTTGCGAATTACTTCCAATTCTAAAGATTGATTTTTATTCGCCATGATATTGAGGTCCATGAGGTCTAATATGACCGCATTGACTTCTTGCTCCATCATTTCGGCCAGTTGTTCCACAGTCATGGATTCATCAACCTCAATAACACCGCCTGTGATTATTTCCTCGACCTCAAGAGTCTCGGTTGTACGTTGATTCTTTTTGCGTCGTTTTGGTGGAGAACCTGGAATTCCGCCTGCCTGGATACCACGTACCACAGCTGCCGCATCTCTACGCAAGAGCTCATCTGCTTCTCGTGATTGATCTTGCCGTTTTTTGCGTTTTTTCCCAGCCTTTACACCCTTTCCTGCACCTGCTTTGCCCAATTCTTCCAATGGCATATTTTGAATTGGGTTTAGCGGTGTATATTCCAACCGCTGGTCGCGCTGTTTTTTGCCCGCAACACGTGGTGCAACACTTTTTTCAGGTCCGGCTGCTACAGGTTTGGGAGTCCTGGGAGGTTTATTTTCACGAACACGAAGCTTCGCTGCTTCTTTTTCCTTGGCTTTGCGTATAACCTCGGCAACTACGGCTGGGTCAGGAACTGGTAGAGGTCGTGCATCTCTGGAGGTATCTTTTTTCGTACGTCGCTCTTTTTCCCGAGCTTCTTGTTGCCGCTTGCGGCGGTCCTCATCAATTTGCAATTGATCTGCACGCGCTAACGTGCCTTCTGGAGGTCCTGACTTGTCTTTATGTAAAGATTTGCCTTCATCTTCAACCGGTGGCAGTATTTCTGCAACCTGCTCCTTGGTTTCCGCTATCGATTCTTCTGAATCAGGCACAACAGATATCTCTTCTGTTACAGGAGTTTCGTCTACGACATCAACCACTTCTTCTACATCTGTGATCACTTCAAGCGGTTGGGTCGGCTCTTCCTCCTTTGTCTCTACTGCAAGCGAATCATCAATAATCTCAGCGACTTCTGCTTCTGATGTATCTATCAAGCTTGTTTCAATGCTTCCTGGTGTAGGCTCTTCAGCTTCTATTGCTGTTTTCTCATCATTTGGTGCAGGCTCGGCTTGTTCAGGTGCCGTCTCAGAGCTTTCAGTTGTGTCTTCAGAAACTACTGCTGCCGACTCGCTCGGTAAATCAGTGATAATTTCAGGAGTACTCTCCTGCATAATTTCTGCTTCTGAATCCACCTCAGAAATCTCAGAGTCTATGGTATCATTCTCTGGTTTCTTTTTCTTTGAGGCTGCCTTACGAGCTGCTTTTTGTAAACGCTCAGTACGCTTGCGCGCCTGCTCTTCTTTTTTATTGATGTCGTCGATAAGACGGTCTAGCTCACTGGGGTCCTCGTCCACGTCCATGAGTATGTCACATTGCTCATCAGATATTTCAGATTCGACCCCCTCAACGTCGAAACGTAACTTTCGTAACGTTTCAACCGCTTCTGCGGGACTCATATCAAGACGATTTGCCAAGCTGGCAATAGTCTGCATCCAGGTTTTCCTCCAAGAATCAGGCGTAGTTCATGTCGCTCTTGTCTGGCAATATGAAACAAGCGTAACGGATTAACACGGGGTAATGTAGTGTTTTCCCCACATGCACAACGTTCTTTTATCCAAATACGGATTTATAAATCATTTTAAAACTAAATAATGGTTGAATATATAAAAGTTCAATCATCCTTTTCGGAATCATTCGATTCCTGTTCAGCCTCCATCACCTCGGCAATTTCTAAATCTTCTTCTGTCTCGTCATGTGATACTTCTTCAACCACGATTTGCTGCTGTTCTTCAACATCATCTTCCAATAATGCTTCAAATGCAGCTGTAGCAATGCTTTCCGAGTCACCCTCCCCTTTTATATCAATGTTCCAGCCAATTAGCCTTGATGCCAAACGTGCGTTCTGTCCACGTTTGCCAATAGCTAATGACAACTGATCTTGTGGCACTACAACTTTGATTGCCTTTTTTTCTGGGTCTAGTTGTATGCTTAATATATCTGCCGGATTTAAAGCACTGGCACATAATTCTTTTGGGTCTTCACTCCAGCGTACAATATCAATTTTTTCACCTGAGAGTTCTTCCACAATCGTACGCACACGTGAGCCCTTCATCCCCACACAAGCACCGACCGGGTCGACTTGCGAATCATTCGAATGAACTGCAACTTTGGTACGGCTACCAGGTTCTCTGGAAATCGCCTTGATAGTTACCGTTTCATCATATAGCTCAGGTACCTCCTGCTCAAACAAGCAGCGTACGAGACCTGGTGAAGTTCTGGATAATACTAACTGCGCACCACGCGGAGTTTTTTCAACTTCCAGCAGCAATGCCCGAATGCGATCACCTGGCTTAAAAATTTCTCGTGGGGATTGTTCTCTGTGAGGCAAAATAGCTTCGGTACGCCCGAGTGTAACATAGATATTGCCATGACTGATTCGCTTTACAATCCCGGTAATGATTTCATCTTCACGTTGTTTATATTCTTCATATATATTGTCACGCTCGGCATCTTTAATTTTTTGAATAATTACTTGTTTGGCCGTTTGCGCTGCAATTCGCCCAAAATCTTTGGGTTCTGTTGGAACTTTCAACCGGTTTCCAACAACCACGGCAGGATTCAATTTCAAAGCATCTTCAATAGTTATTTCGGCTGAAACATCTTGAATAGTATCTGTTACCGTGCGAATATCATAAACTTTAAAAGCCAATGTTTCCGGGTCAACTTCTACAGTAACTTCACTGGATTTGTTCATACTCTTGCGGGCAGCACTTTCAATCGCGCTTCGAATCGCTTCAATGAGTGTATCTCTATTGATACTCTTCTCTGCTTCCAATTGCTGCAATATTGCCTTCAGATTCTGATCCAAAGTAAAGCTCCTTTAAAAATAAATTACTCAAGAACTGGCGGCTTCAGCGTATCAGCCGGGCCTTTTTCAAATTTTCGATATGCACCTGAAATTGCTTACCATCAACTTCTATACTAATTAAACCATCTGAATAACCGGCAAGCTTCCCGGTAAATCGTTTTCGGCCATCAACCGGGGCAACTGTACTCAGGCGTATCGCTTCGCCAATAAAACGCTGAAAATCTGTAGGCTTGCGCACAGGACGATCAAAGCCTGGCGAAGATACTTCCAAGATAAAATGATCTTCTATAAAATCATGGGCATCCAACTCCATGCTCATTAATTCTGATGCAGCGGCACAATCTGTATGTGTAATTCCGGAGTCAGCCTTGTCAATATAGACCCGCAAAACGGGTACACCTTCCTGGGCAGTGTATTCCACTTCTACCAGTTCATATCCTAAGCCTGCGAGTCCAGGCGTAAAAGCTGTCCAAGCCGTATTGATTAGATCAGTTTTATCCATACCAACTTTCTACTGCACCAATTAAAAAGAGTGGGGCAAGGCCCACTCTTCCGCGAAGTCATGGTATTCGTAGCCTGTATCATATCATGAAGACGGTATTTTATGCAATAGCGATGAAATGAGGGTCATCTGAAGCTCACTTGGTCAAATTGTGGTAAAATTTCATTAAGAAACAAAATTCTTGTCTTTCAATTTTATTCTATATGTTGTAATTGATAATGCATATAGAACCTATCACAAGAAAAATCATATTTTGAACATTTGTAGAATAATTATGAATCATAAAAGCTTTTATTATTATTTCAATAAACTCTTGACCATGTTGCGGTCTCCTGAAACTTTTATTACCAATACATCTTTATTTCCTGGTTGGCTAGTAAATATCAGAACTTTTATGAATGTTTTAACGCCATCATCGTCTGGTTTTCCAGGCAGATAAAAGCTCTACACATGGAGGACCCAACAATGAACAAGAGCAATAAAACAAAATGGATTACCGGAATTCTGGCATGGATACTTCTATTAGGAAGTTATGCTCAAGCAGACTATGTCATGCATGGCCGGGTAAGTTATGATGCAGGAAACACGCTGGTTAAAGGTGCACAGGAAGTGGACTGGAGCAATGCCAGTATCAATACGCTGATATTATCGGGAGACAACCTCTGGGTTGACAGTGGCGGTACGGCAGAAGTGGAATTTCCCGGTGGTAATTTCCTTCGAATGGCTGACGCTTCCAAAGTCGAAATTCAAAGTGTGAGTCCCACACTGACATTGCGAGGCTGGACAGGCTCATTTTATATACAACGCATCAGTCGCAGTACCGGTGATGTTGTATTGGAAACACCTGCAGCAATGGTACGTGTCAGTAAAGACACTGCCATCCGAATAGACATTTTGGAAGATGGCGCTACTGCCATTACGGTACGCTGGGGTGCTGGTGCAGTTCGTACGCCCAATGGCCAAGAAGTAACACTTACTTCAGGTCAAAGGGTATGGGTTGAACCAGGTTTATTGCCTTCGGATACCGTTCGTTTTAGTTCAAACAACGATGATACATTCGACCGCTGGAACCAGGAGCGCGCCGAGTGGCTTGCAACTGGTCAAACGAAAACACCCATACAGGTATCAGACAGCACTATCGGTATGAGCGATCTTTCCAATTATGGTGAATGGGTTGTTATTGACAGCCGTTCCTACTGGCGCCCAACCGTTGTTGTCGATTATGTTCCCTATCGTTATGGGCATTGGAGCTACACAAGTGGAATCGGTAATGTCTGGGTAGGTACATACCCCTTCTCCTACACCACCACACACCATGGTTTTTGGGATTATTATCCCAGCTACGGATGGGTATGGTCGTATCACGATGTTTGGAGTCCGGCCTGGGTCGCCACCGTACGTTATGGTGATAGTTTTCTCTGGAGTCCAGTAAATCGTTACCATCGTCCAGTACTTGTTTCAGAGTCTGCTTATTTCAACATTGGCGGGGTTCAATTCAGCTACCATGCCAGTTCCTATGTACCGTCCAATTACCTGTATTGGGGCCCATCACGCATTAGCCCGGTGTATGGTAGTCCCTTCCAGACCATTTACAACTCAGGTAACATCAACATTACCAACATCAACATTTGGAACATCAACACTAGCGGACGCAATCACGTTCGGGTTCCTTATGAACATGATTTCAGCCGTACAAGCAGGAACTACAATCCAAGTCGTACAATCCGCGGTACCGTTTCTTCGCCGCACGATGGTGGACGCAGTGCCCATGATCGGGTTCGTGCACTTGAAACACGTATCGACCGTGACAGCTTCAACATTCGCGGAAGAGAGGAAACGCGCAATGTCAGAACAGCTATGGACCGAAATGAATCCATTCGCAACCGCACAGTTCAGTTAAATCAGGAGACTCCCTCCTATCTTCGTGATGTGCGTGGTCGCACTGTGAACGCAGAAGAAGTACGCGCCTCTATCAGAGACCGCGAAGCAGTACCCAGGACAACAGCCACGACCGGTGAAGTTCAACGCAGAACAGAAAGAAATGCCTCAGAACAAGCCTCTGGTATAAGAGATACACAGGTTACAGACCGTAGTGGCCGTACAACCCGCACCCCAGATGCCTCTCAAGATCGTTCAGCAACTTCAGTACGTGGCGAGACTGGGAGAACTACACCGCGGAGTAATATTACAGAACGCACAGGTACAGAACGCGGTCTGGAGACAAGGCCAGTGCCAGATAATGCTGCTCGGCAACGGAATACTACGCAGGCACGACCAGACTCAGCAGCGACTTCCCGCACACAAGCTAGAACAGTACCTGAAACCAGAACGACGGGAATAGCAGAAACTCCTCGTGGTACAACTCCTCGCGCTACTACAGAACGTAGTGAAATACGACCAAGAGTTACGGTAGGTGATACTGTAGACAGTTCAAGAGGCACTACACAGAATCCGACCGTACGCCCGGGGACATCCACTACAAGGAGTTCTACTGTACGCCCGATGGATGATCGTTCCAGGGCTACACAAGTGACACCTCGTGCTCCAGAAACACAAAATACACCGAATCGTTCAGCAACACAACAGACACCAAATCGTTCGACAACAACAATCACGCCAAGGAGCACTGAAACCCCGAACCGTACGCAAGATCGGGTACAGCCTCAGAGCACGCCCAATCGTTCACAAACTCAAATTCAAACGCCTGATCGTAGTTCATCACGGCAAGTGCCTGGTGTGCAAACTGCGCCGGCTACACCGAGGAGTCAGGCACCAATAACAACTGTGCAACCACGTTCGACCACACCAAGTGTACAGGCACCAGCAACGCCTCGCAGCACGACAATTCCTACCGTGCGCACTGCTGAGCCACGTAGCAATGCAACAGAGCGCCCGGGTATAACAAACAGGGCACCGAGCACGCCAAGAAGTACAAGTGGTATCAGTGCAGGCACAACACGCCAAGCACCCTCTGTGAGTACACCGGCAGCCAGAAGCGGTGGCAATGTGCGTGGAACAACAGCACCAACAACGCCAAGGAGTAGCGCAGGCTCAGCAAGAACTGGCAGATAGCCAATCAATTCGAGGCGCAGCAACTTGGAAAGCCAAACTTATCCTGTTCTCAAAAATTTGAAAAACAGGTTTACATGGAGTGTGTCAAAATGCATACGAAAAGCATACAAAAATACAGATTCAATCTTCTCTTTGGACTAACGATTCTTGTCATAGGCAGTATCGGCATGGCTGGTTGCCCTTTACCACCCACCGGTAATAGCGAATATGACCGGGGCTTTAATGATGGATTCGCCGTCGATGACGAGTATTGGATGGGATTCTACGATAGTTGGGACACCGTTGACGGTGGGGACATCTATTACACTGGTCACGAAATCCCTTACATCGATGACAATAGCTATGATGCCGGATACTGGGACGGCATTTGGTTCGCGTATCATGATGGCTATTTTGTAGCCTATGACTATGCCTTCACCATTGGTTTTAGTGATGGATATGATGCCGCCTTTCGCAACAACTGGCGCTCATTCTTAAACAATGACGTGCATGTGGAATGGCTGGATGGTGGCTTCTCAGACGGTTATAACGACGGATTCTCTGAGGGTCGCGTGTTCGGAGCTTACGATTATGAAACTGGCTTGCCATTTGACTGGCTGGATGCCATGCTTGATTATCGCGCAGGTACGGATGTATTGCTGGACAGCTTTGGTGTCATTCTCGGTACTGGAGAATACGGCCCTGTGTATCTTTACGAATACGGCACAGACCCCTTCGAACTGATATACGGAAAATCAGAGAATGCTGCACCAAACCGTGCAGGAAATAACAAACCAGCAATCAGGGCATCTGTAGACAACAAGCTCACCATTAACCAAATCAGTTACCGAGACATGCTCAATGATGTACGAGAAGAACTCAGCGTACGTTACAAGAAATCACCTCGTGGTGAAATTGATTTAACCTTGCAGAACACTTGGTTGAACCGCGTCGAAATGTATTTGAATGAATACAAAAGTAATGTTAAGAGCGATCATGTTACAACAAGATCAAGCACAGCAGGTGATGATTCCTGAAGTTACTGAACACAATATAATAGTCAATAAGATAATCCCCGTCAGAGGACTTAAAAACCTTTGGCGGGGTTTTTCATTAAATGGGTTGACCTGCAACGTATTGCCAGAAATAAAACTTGCCTTTTATTAATTATATAAAGTGATATACTTAGTACCTGATTTATCCGGTTTTCTGTCTCTCGCTGTCAATGGAAAAAGGTAAAACAAGAGTTCGTTATAGTATACCATTATAAATTGATCCATATCATGGAGTCCTGATTCTTGTATACTTCTGAAATAAATCCACCAGACATCTACCCACAAGATGTATACAACAAGCAGCTTCGGGCACTGCTGCACCCCGCGAACCGAAAAAATCCAACACCTGAAAAGCGATACAATCTGGTTATTCTCGGTGCTGGTCCGGCAGGGTTGGTTGCTGCGGCGGGTGCCGCAGGGCTTGGCGCAAAGGTTGCGCTTGTAGAACGGAGTCTCATGGGAGGCGACTGTCTCAATGTCGGTTGCGTACCCAGCAAAGCGCTTATTCGTTGTGCCCGTGCCATGGCAGATGTCCGCAATTCAACTGAATTTGGTATACGATTACCTGGCACACCTCATGTTGACTTTGCAGAAGTCATGAAACGTATGCGCAACTTACGCACAGAACTTGCTGTACATGATTCGGTCGACCGCTTTACAAAATTGGGGATAGATGTATTTCTTGGAGAAGGTAAATTTGTCGGCCCTGATAAAATCGAAGTGGAAGATGCCACCTTGAATTTTTCGAATGCTTTGATCGCCACGGGTACAGCTCCGGTAATACCAGATATTTCCGGTATTGAAAACGTTCGAATTCTAACCAATGAAACGTTATTCTCTATCGAGGAATTGCCTCAACGCCTGGTAATATTGGGTGCTGGCCCGATAGGGTGTGAAATGGGACAGGCATTTGCCAGGTTTGGAAGTCAAGTAACATTGGTGGAAATAGCTGATCAAATTCTGCCTCGTGAAGACTACATGGCTGCCTCAATTGTTGCAGCAGCCTTAAAAAGTGATGGCATAGAGGTACTGTGCAACGCAAAGGCAACTGAGGTGCAAAGAGACCAGAGCAGCACCATTCTATATGTCACACAAAATGACAATAAACTTATTCTGCACACAGATGTAATAGTTACCACAACCGAACGTTCTCCAAACGTGAATTCGCTTGGGCTTGAGTCAGCAGGAATAGAATATGACAGCAGGCAGGGGGTTCAGGTTAATGATTACCTCCAAACCACAAATCCAATAATATATGCCGCCGGTGATGTTGCATCAAAATTCAAATTCACACACGCAGCAGACGCTATGGCACGTATAGTCATACGCAATGCGTTATTTTTCGGGCGCGAAAAAGCCAGCAAACTTGTTATCCCCTGGTGTACGTATACGGACCCTGAAATCGCCCATGTAGGTTTAAATGTAAAAGAGGCAGAAGCGCAAAATATTACCTTGAATACAATAACTGTTCCGCTTGCCAACATAGACCGGGCGGTTCTGGATGGTGAACCATCGGGAATTCTTCAGGTACATCTGAAGGAAAGCAGCGACAAAATTCTGGGAGCCACACTGGTATCACGTCATGCTGGAGAATCAATATCAGAAATCACTGCACTTATGGTGTCAGGTAAGGGGCTGTCATCTTTGGCTCAAGTACTTCACCCCTATCCAACCCAATCTGAAATTTTCAAAAAAGCAGCAGACGTATACAATCGTTCACGCCTTACACCAGGTATACACAAACTATTCAAGTACTTTCTTTCCTGGCGACGTTAAGTAGCCACATACTTACTTTACCACCTTTACAGATTACTGCTATAAAAAAAATAATGTGTGAGA
The DNA here is from genome assembly GCA_964537975.1 of uncultured Nitrospirales bacterium. Taxonomy (GTDB): domain Bacteria; phylum Hydrogenedentota; class Hydrogenedentia; order Hydrogenedentales; family SCBR16-9; genus SCBR16-9. Next base: position 20,900 of record CAZIDP010000058.1, read on the forward strand.
TTTTCTACAAACGGAAGCATCGAGATATAGAACTATGCTTTTTAAGTTGCCATCAAAAAAATCAACTTCTATCCCAAAAAGATGCCTGTTATTATTCACACGATATCCAGAATTAGGAAAAACAAAAACGCGACTGATACCCGCACTTGGTCCTGATGGTGCGGCAGTATTGCAGCGCGACATGACGCATCATACATTGGAAACGGCATCCTGTTGGCGGGACATGAATCATCAGAACTCCGTTTTGGTTTATTTTGCGGGGGGTGACGCAAATGCAATGCGTGCTACCTTCAGCAATGAATTTGAATACAAACCGCAACAAGATGGCTCTTTGGGTTTTCGTATGTACCAAGCGTTTCTAGATGCCTTTAAAAAACGAAGTCAGTATGTCGTTGCTATCGGGTCCGATTGCCCAGATGTAAACCCCAGGATTTTGGTTCAAGCTTTTGAAGCATTACGAAAGAATGATCTTGTACTGGGACCGGTGACTGATGGTGGATATTACCTTATAGGTCTCTCGCGCCCGATTCCAGAATTATTTTCTGTTAAAATCCCCTGGGGTACAGACCAGGTATTGACCGAGACCAAGTCAATCATCGATTCATTAAAGCTGAAAACTGCCTGGCTGGAAACATTACAAGATGTAGACTTACCAGAAGATTTACCGGTATGGAAGCATCGAAGAGTAAAAAAGAGCAATAACAGCAAAACAGACAACCCTTTTCTATCGATTGTCATTCCAACGTTAAATGAAGATAACAATATATTGACTGTACTCTCTTCTATTAACGCTTCTCCGCAAGTGGAAGTTATTGTGGTTGATGGAGGCAGTCTGGACAGTACCGTAGAGATCGCTACAAATTATGGTGCTGCTGGTGGGGTAAAAGTTCTAACCACAAGTCCAGGTCGGGCACATCAGATGAATGTTGGTGCCGATGTTGCAAGGGGTAAATATATATTATTCCTTCATGGAGACACCTGTCTTCCACCTGACTACCTCAATCAAATAAAACGCTGTGTATCTCGAAATAAATTTGTAGCTGGTGCTTTTAAACTTGCTTTTGACAGACGAAGTACAGGGTTAAACTTGATTAAGTCTGGCGCAAATATACGTTCATGGTGGTTGGGGTTACCTTATGGAGATCAGGCTATTTTCATACAAAAAGACACTTTCTCCCTCTTAGGTGGATATAACAACATCTCCATAATGGAAGATTATGACTTAATACAGCGTTTTAAAAAGCATGGCCGAATATACCTTACATCTGCTTCTGTAATCAGTTCGTCACGGCGCTGGAACAAACAGGGTCTTTGGCGAACAACACTCTTACACATTTTGTTGGTGTTGGGATGGCATCTCGGCATCAGTCCGGAACGTATGAACTGCTGGCGTTAACACATCCCCAAGTACGGCAGTATGATTAAAATGGATTGATAAAGTGCCAGACAAGACCAGTTGATATTCAGTTCTTCTGTTTTTCTCTATGATATTATCCTTTGATACCTATCAACCATTTGAACAAGTTGATATTTTTTGATAGTATTTGACCTTCCTTCAACAGCAGCGCATTCTCTTCAAGCGTGTTCCCGCCCGCTTCTTGCAAAATTGGTTCGGGGGGTATTCGAGCGTAACAGACAAAAGATTTTCGATATAATTGCATTTCGTGGGCTTGATTTTTTATAAAATCGAAACACATATCTATCAATTCATATTATTTATATTTTTATACCTTGATTAGACCCTATGTTTATATTAGAACGTGCTGCCGGGAAGAACTTGTGTATTTAGTGTGTTGTGGAAATTTGTGTTACTTTGGGGCAAGGTAACATACACTTAAAAAAGGATCAAATGATTATGGCGAAGGTATTGGTACTAGATGGCCTGAGCGAAGAAGGCGTAGAAGTTTTTCGTACAGCTGGCATTGAAGTTGATGTCAAAGCACCACAAAAACCGGACGAGTTGGCAGCAATCATAGACGCGTATGACGGATTGGTTGTCCGGAGTGCAACCAAAGTGACAGCCGAGGTACTGGCGGATTGCCATCGCTTGAAAGTAATCGGCAGAGCCGGTGTGGGAACCGACAATATCGACAAAGCAGCCGCCACGGAAAAGGGCATTGTTGTAATGAATACTCCAGGTGGCAACACGATTTCAACTTGTGAACACACCCTCGCATTGTTGTTAGCATTGTGTCGCAACATACCTTTAGCCGATCAATCCATGCAATCAGCCCGCTGGGACCGTAAAAATTTTATGGGGTCAGAGCTTTGTGGCAAAACGCTGGGAATTATCGGTGTCGGTCGTATTGGAGGTGCCGTAGCCAAACGAGCACAAGCATTCGAGATGAAGGTGATTGCATTTGATCCACTGCTTACCTCATTAAAAGCGGAAGCACTTGGTGTTGAACTGGTTGAATTGGACGCATTATATGAGCGCGCTGATTTCATCTCTATTCATGCACCAAAAACCGACAAGACCAACAACTTGATCAAGTTGGAACAGCTTAAAAAGATGAAGCGGAATTGCCGTATAGTGAATTGCGCACGTGGCGGGATAATTAATGAACAAGACTTGGCAACTGCGTTGAAAGAAAAAATTATTGCTGGTGCCGCCCTG
>CAZIDP010000059.1:0-22894 GCA_964537975.1 uncultured Nitrospirales bacterium
GTTGGGCTCTGGAAAGTGCCGTTTACAATGAACTCTTGGCTATGGCCAATAACATGATTCGGGGTGTGCTCTTTTATCTTTTGCTCTTGTTACCTTTCTCCTACTGTCTGGAACGTCTGGTTTTTGCCAGTGGAACCATTACTGGGAGAATGTGGGGGATGTTGGGGGTCTTTGCGACAAGTTTTGCCATCTTAGCTTTAATTCATCCGGCATTCCGTTTCACTTTTACTCCGCTATTGGTCTTGCTGGCCTTTGTCATTCTGGCATTGGCAGCAACGGTAAGTCTCCTGATCTTAAGTAAGTTCGATGGCATGTTATTGGAAAGAAAGCATGCCAGCACAGGAACACATGAAGACAGTGTTGCTGTAAGCAATGTGGCAATCAAAGCAGTAGACTTGGGAATTGCCAATATCCGGCGACGTCCACAACGGGCGTTCTTGACCGCCATGACCATTGTGCTCGTAACTTTCACCTTGCTTTCTTTTACTTCTGTAGTACCCGAAGTAGGCATATCCCGACTTCGACATCCTGATGGTGAACCAGTATATGTAGGCCTTATGACGCGTGACCCGGGATGGCAACCGCTGCCTAATCCACTTTATGATTCCATGCGGCGCCATTTTTTGAGTGAAATTGATGATCATGGCAATACTATGGTTGGCCGAGCGTGGTACTTTTCAGATTACGCAGGTAATTTATCTCAAATTGATTTGCTGCCTGTAAGCCTAGAAGGCGATGTCGGAATTACAGGTCGGGCCAAGTCTTATACCGCGGTATCTCTCGTCGGGATGGAACCTCATGAACCGGTCATAACTGATGTTGAACAAACTCTGGTTGCTGGCCGATGGTTTGAACATCCCGATGAACTGGGCATCATTCTGCCAGAACATGCAGTTGATGTATTAGGTCTAAGCAGAGATGATTTGGGCACCTTAATTCGTATTTTCGGACAAGAAGTACCATTGATAGGAATTTATGATCCTGACTTGTTTGATGAGCTTCGCGATATTGACGGGGAACCATTGACACCTGTAAATTTCGCTGAACAATCCTTGTTGGACGCAAGAAGTCCAACAGACGGCTTTGAGACCATTAAAGAGTATGTTCACTGGGGAAGCTCACAGGTTGCTATTGTTCCTTTTAAATTTGCCCGTGACATCGGAGCATCCATTCGCAGTATCGTTGTGAAGACAGGAGAAGACATCAGCCCGGCTGAAGAAGCGGAGTCGTATGCGCGACGATCAAACTTGACTATTCTAGCCTCTAATGGTTTCGATGTTACTTTATATGCCTCAATTCACCGTAGTCGACTTACAGGTGCCGGTCAGATTTTTATCCCCATTGTCCTGGGTTTCATTATGGTTTTGGGTACCATGCTGGGTTCAGTTTATGAACGACGCAATGAAATCTTCGTTTATAATTCAGTAGGGCTTTCCCCAGGACATGTAGCTTCGTTATTTCTGGCAGAATCATCGGTTTATGCCATCATTGGGGCAGCCATGGGATATCTTCTGGGGCAAGTTATTTCCAAATTATTGCTACTCACGGGTATGTTGTCTGGATTAAGCCTTAACTACTCTGCTGGTACTACCGTTTTGGTGACATTGATGACCATGGCCATTGTGCTGATTTCAACTGTCTACCCAGCTCGGCAAGCCTTTTTATCTGCTATTCCAGATAAGCGTGGCAGGGTAGATGATGTGGAAGAAGGTGATACAGAAGCTCTTGATTCAGAAGACAAGATCAGTCTATATCTCCCGTTTGTTGCTGTCCCGCAGAGTGTATTTGCCATGCAGTCTTATATGGCTGAATACCTGGACAGTGTCCAGGGGGTTTCTGTTGGTCGTCTGGCGGTTGATGATCTGCGTGCAGGCGTAGAGACAATGAAAGGGCAGCCTTCACCATCGCTATTTTTTCGGGCTTGGCTGGCCCCGTTTGATTTGGGAATCAGCCATGATGCAGAACTGAGAATTATCTACAGAGAAGACCGTGGGGTATATCAATACCATTTAACCGCGACCAGGCACAGTGGTGACGAACAAAATTGGCGACGTCTGACTCCCTGGTTTATCTTGGGATTGCGTAAACAATTGCTTATGTGGCGCATTTTATCTACAAAAGAGCAAGAGAAATATGCAGATAAAGCTGAACAACTCTTCGGGCAACGAAGCATCTGAGGGGACTGAAACTTGGCAGATACGGAAAAAAATGGCACGCTTGAAGATACAGAAAAAGAGCAAATCAAGCAGGAATACACGGTAACTTCGGCAGACAACACGCTTGAGTCCGGACCGTACGAAGATGGCTTTTCAACACGAACCATTTTCGGAGCTTTTTTTGTTGCAATGATTATGATGCCCGGCTCCGTGTATTTGGGACTGGTAGCAGGGCAATCACTGGGGCCGGCAGCAGAATGGGTGACCATTATTCTTTTTGCGGAATTGGCAAGACGAAGCTTTACTCAATTGAAGCGTCAAGAAATATTTGTTCTTTTTTATGTAGCCTCTTCTGTCGCATCGGTGCAGTTACTCCACTTGGCATTGTCCGGTGGTCCGCTGGCAATAACAATCTGGAACCAGTACCTGGTACAGTCTCCCCAGACTGAAATCATCGCCAACCAGATTCCGGATTGGGTGGTGCCTAATGCTGCTTCTGAAGCAATTCTCAATCGTAATCTGGCACACAAAGACTGGTGGTGGTCGGCTTCCAAAGGATTACTGTCACCAATCGTACTTATTGCCATTGCCTATGTGTTGGGGCGTATGTCCTGGTTTGGTTTTGGATATATTATTTTCAGAGCTACATCTGATAATGAACGCCTGCCATTTCCATTGGCACCAATCGCTGCACAAGGTGCAACAGCACTTGCTGAAGCTACCGATCGAGAAGAAGGGGCAAGTTCAGGTAAACGTTCCTGGCGTTGGACGGTGTTCAGTGTTGGAGCGACAATGGGAATTGTTTTCGGCGTTATTTATGTCCTGGTGCCTGTGGTCAGTGGCTTGTTTATGACACGCCCCGTAATGATCTTACCAATTCCATTCATTGACTTTACGCAAAATGTGGAACATATATTGCCTGCAAGCATGATTTCCATCAGTTTTGATGCGATGCTGTTCCTTGCAGGCATGATTCTCCCATTTCGCCTGGTGATGGGCACTTTCAGTGCCGTGGTTCTGACCAATTTTATTATTAATCCGACCATGCAGACTCTTGGGTTTTTTGAAAACTGGACGCCGGGCAACGGCCTGCTGGTTAATCATATGATCCTCAGTTTCGATTTCTGGATGAGCGTTTCTATCGGAATGGCAGCGGCAGTCGCAATCATCGGTATCAGTTATTTGATTCGAAGTACGATGAATCGACTGAAAACTACAAGAGAAGAACGGGAAGCACGGATTCTCATGGAAGAACAGGCACGGAACATGGGACCTGATGAGCCGCCGTATCGACGACCCAGTAAAGAAAGAGGCGATATTCCCATTTGGGTTGCCTTGTTGTTGTTTGTTTCTTCAACTATGGGGTTTATCTTGGTATCGCATACCTTGGTACCTGGATTCCCGGTCTGGATTTTTGTCATTTTTGGATTTGTCTGGTCACCAATTCATTCCTATATCTCTGCTCGCTTGATTGGGTTAACCGGTCAAGGCTTGGTAACCCCTTTCCTTCGTGAAACTGTTTTTGTCACCAGTGGGTACAAAGGTGTTGATATTTGGTTTGCACCGATTCCACTGTTTGATCATGGTCCAGCGGCACAGAAATTTCGTGAATTGGAATTGACACGTACAAAGTTCACCTCTATTATCAAGGCCGAAATGGTCATGTTTCCCATCGTTATTGTGTGCAGTTTTTTCTTTTGGTGGTTTTTCTGGTCTATGAACCAAATACCTTCTGACCGTTTTCCATTTGCTACGCGGTTGTGGCCTGTGGCCGCGCGGCAGGCCTATCTTATCTTTACAGCCAATTCACAAGAGAACCCATTGTTATTGGAAGCCCTGAAACCGGCTGTCATTGCAGGTGCGGGTGGATTTGGACTTGGTATATACGGTGTTTTGAGTATTCTTAAAATGCCTGTCATCTTTTTCTATGGCATGGTTGGTGGTTTTGGGCAACCGTTGCATTTGGGCATGGCCATGATTACCGGTGCATTGTTCAGCAAGTTCTATTTTGCACCTAAATTCGGGCAGGAAACCTGGAGCCGTTACGTACCTGTAGTTGCTGCGGGATTTGCATGTGGCATGGGACTTGCCGGGATGACAGCTGTTGCCTTGGCGTTGATAGCACAAAGCACACAGCAGCTCCCATTTTAGGTACATACTGCGAAGATACACCGGAAACAGGTGTCTGGATGACTGGTGAAGAAGAAGATGTTGATCATTAGGAGCGATCGAAGTTTATGTTGTGTAAACAACGGTGTCATGCTTTGGAAAGGTGAAGTGTATGCATAAAATGAAACGCATCTTTAATCAGGATGAAGATCGACGCCAAAAGCCGATTCCCTTGTCGAAGACATTTGAGATGTGTATGAGAAATTTAAAGAATCGCCGTGGGCGCTATGTCCTGATTTTTATCAGCATATCTGTGGTAGTTGCGTTTTTTGTAACAACGCTCAGTTATCAACGACTGGTTAATGAATTACGCACAACAGAGGATATTCAAACGATTGCTGTCCTGCAAAGAGCCGGAGCTTTGCTTGCCGATGCTGAATCTGATAAACAGCAACGCGATCAGATGATCTGGTTGTTGATGTTGTCAGGTGCCTTGTGTTTTGTCGGTGTTACAAACACCATGTACATGAGCGTTACAGAACGTTACCAGGAAATTGGCACGTTGAAATGCCTGGGAGCGTTGGATGGATTCGTGGTGCAGCTTTATATTATTGAAAGCTTTTTCATAGGTCTGGTCGGCAGTGCCATAGGTTGTATTGTTGGTTATCTGCTGACTATTGTACAAGCAGGGTTGATATTGGAGTTTGGTATTTTAACTATTAGCTCTTTGTTTTATTCATTTATTTACGGTGTGCCACCTGCCTTGTTTGGGGGAACAATTTTAACTGTGATGGCTGCAATTTACCCAACTATGGCTGCGGCGCGGATGAAGCCCGTGGACGCTATGCGCGTGGAGATTTAGAATACGATGGAAGATCAACGGGAAATCGTACGTACACACGATGTGCGTAAAACATATTATATGGGTTCGGAAGAAGTGCATGCGCTGAGTGGCATATCGACTACTATTTTCGCTGGAGAATATCTCAGTATAATGGGTCCTTCCGGATCAGGTAAAAGCACCTTTTTTAATATGGTTGGTGGGTTGGACAAGCCAACTTCTGGCGAAGTATATATTGATGAAGTAGATATTTCTCAATTAGATATCTATGAGCTGGCTTGGTTGCGTTGTCGAAAAATTGGGTATATCTTTCAGACGTTTAATCTCATCCCGGTTATGAATGCCATTGAAAATGTTTCTCTTCCCATGATCTTTGCGGGTACCAGCACCGATGAATCCCGCGACAAGGCAGCTAATCTGTTAACCCGGGTTGGCTTGGGTGATCGTTTGACCCATCGACCCATTGAAATGTCTGGCGGGCAACAACAGCGTGTGGCTATTGCGCGATCCATGGCAAACGATCCTGCGATAATACTAGCCGATGAACCAACCGGTAACCTGGACCTCAAGACGGGGCAAGAAATTATTGCCCTGCTTACTGAAATGAAAGAAGAGCGCGGGGTTACCATTATCACTGCCACCCATGACCACAAAATGCTGGCTGCCAGTGATCGTGTAATATGGTTTACAGACGGAAAGGTACACCGTATTGAGCACCGTGCTGATCTGGACATACAGGTAGGTACCATTGGTGGCATGGAGTAAATAATCTGTGTTGTGCTTAAAATTTTTTAGCAACAGACCTTGACGTACGTAAAATTTGAATTCAGTGCCATATATAAATAAAAACAAGATGATTTCTTGATGCAGTCTGATTTATCATTATCTGATTAAGTACCATTCTATACCTATTTACCATTGGGCATGTGTTCACAAATTAATGAGGAAGTATATTCGTGGCTATTATTGCTTTTATCGGCGCAGGTAGCACTGTGTTCGCAAAAAATGTCTTGGGTGACTCCATGTATGTAGAAAGTCTTAAAAATGCCCATATACGGCTCATAGATGTCGATGGGCAACGCTTGGAAGACTCTGCTGCCATGGTACAAAACTTGGGAAAGAGCCTTGACGCCAATATAAAGGTAGAAACCTTTTCCAGCGATGAAGCGCGTTATGCTTTGTCAGACGTAGATTATGTAGTCAACGCAATTCAAGTCGGTGGATACGATCCCTGTACCAAGATTGATTTTGAAATTCCCAAGAAATTTGGATTGGAGCAAACCATAGGGGATACGCTTGGTATCGGAGGTATTTTTCGTGGCTTACGCACCATTCCACCATTGCTCGAATATTGTCGCATTCTGGAAGATGTTGCCCCTGATGCCTGGCTTCTCAATTACACAAACCCCATGTGCATCGTCACCGGGGCAGTGTTACGCGCAACCGGTGTAAAAACCGTTGGACTTTGTCATAGTGTACAGGCTTGCGCAACACATTTGTGCAATGAATTAGACTTGCCTTCAGATGATTTGGTCTGGAATATCGCCGGTATCAATCATCAGGCTTGGTTATTGGAGATCAGTAGATACGGCGAAGACCTCTATCCTGAAATTAAGCGGCGTGCTGAATTACCGGAGTATTTCAAGAAAGACGCAGTGCGGTTTGAGGTGATGAAACGCTTTAATTATTATGTCACCGAATCCAGTGAACATACGTCAGAATATGTGCCCTGGTTCATAAAGAAAGACCATCCTGAATTAATTGAACGATTTCATATTCCCTTGGATGAATACCCGCGACGTTGTATTGCGCAAATTGATCATTGGAAACACATGCGCGAGGAATTGGTTACAGATAAACCATTACAACATGAACGCGGCCATGAGTATGCTTCCTATATTTTAGAAGCTATGGAAACCGACAAACCATTTACTATCGCAGGCAACGTACTCAACAAAGGTTATATCACCAATCTGCCAACAGATGCATGTGTTGAAGTAAAATGCGTGGTTGACGCAAACGGGATCACCCCATGTCATGTTGGAGCATTGCCACCACAATGTGCCGCTCTTAATCTGACCAATATCAATGTGCAGGAAATGACTATCCAGGCAGCCCTGACAGGCAAAAAAGACCATATCTATCAAGCTGCATTGCTTGATCCCCATACTGCGGCAGAACTGACCATTGATGAGATTGTTGCATTGTGTGATGCTTTAATTGAAGCGCATGGAGATTGGCTACCCAAGTTTCATTAGAATTGAATTCGACAGTGCTTAATCCTGCATATAAAAAGGAATAGAGTAACTGACAGGAAAGTTTTTAGAATTAATACAGCTCCTTACCTGCATAACTTGTGGTAAGGAGCGATTCCAAAAACAGAGTCGCAAGTGTATAACACGACGCATTGGTTGATTCACGGGGTCCTGCTACATTCAATGTCTTGATATGCTCCGCAACTATCCAGTTTTGAACTGGTTTAATGCGTGCTTCCTCCGCTAAATCTACCACTAGCAGGGGTTTGTTCCACTTGTGGGCAAGGCCGATAGTCACGGCAGTGCCTCCAGTAGCTTTGCCAATACATAATACCAATGTGCCGTCACTGTCACGAACGTTCCACTCGGTTCGCTCTGCATATTCCCAGTTTGGCGTTTCCTGCAATGGGTATCTTAATTGAATCGGACCATCTTCTGCGCGACGGCCTTTTGGGCACCAGCCTCCACAAGGCACATCAAGGCGCAAAGCAACATCCAGTGCTGCCCGGTCAACACCAGTTTGTCCTCCAGATACAATCTTTTGTGGATATCTCATTATTACAAAAAAAATTTTTTGTTCTATTAATCACATCAATCAACAATAATTCTTATGGCCTATTCAATCGTTTCTCCCACAATATAATAAGGGCGGCGTTGTACTTCAACATAGATACGGCTGATATATTCACACAAGATACTCGTGCAAATCATTTGTACGCCTCCAAGGAAAAAAAACAAGGCGGACACGGTGGCCATCTCACTGAAATTTCCGTGCATGATTCGCATATACCCTATGCGAATCGCCATTGCGAAACCAACCAGTGAAAAAGTACCCCCCAGCATTCCAATTATTTGCACTGGTGCTGTGCTGATGCTGGTTATCATGTCAAAATTCACGCGTAACAGATCAAAAATATTATACTTGCTTTTACCAGCTGCGCGATTGCGGTGGTCTACCTTGACTTCACCGAGTTTAACCCCAAGCCAGGCTACTTCAGCGGGAATGTATCTGGATTTGTGTTCAGACAACAACATCCGATCAGTTACTTCGCGCCGATATGCCTTGATACCGGAACCCATATCTTTGATTGGCATGCGGGTCAACCAGGAGACCACCTTGTTGAACCCTTTGGATGCCCACTTGCGAAACAGATTATCCTGGCGCGATTCACGCCATCCCTGTACCACATCATAACCTGATTCCAGACCTTCCAAGAGTTTTCCAATATCAGATGGGGGATTTTGCAAGTCCGCGTCAATTGTAATGACTATGCGCCCACGCACATGCGTAAAACCGGCATACATGGCAGGACTTTGACCGAAGTTACGGGCCAGTCGCACAATGCGCCAACGATTGTCTTTTTCATGAATCTGTTTCAGAATTTCAAAGCTGCCATCACTACTGCCATCATCTACCGCAATGACTTCATAGGAGCGTCCAACGGTCTCCATAGCGATCAGAATTTCTGAATGCAAGATTTCTAGATTTGGTGCTTCATTAAAAACAGGAGTTACTATGGATATTTCCGGGGATTCTGTTGTGTTCATTATCAATTCCAATACGCTGTAGGGTAGGTTGTATCAAGATGATTGCCAAGCATACCATAGCTCCTCGAAATCCTTCAAAAGGCAATATGGCAGATATTATGTTACGTATACTGATAAAAAATCACTCCAAGACACGCTTACAGATATCATTGAGCAAACGACCATCAACAGACTCACCAAGCTCTTTTTTCATGGCTCCTGTCAACTTTCCAGCATGATTCATTTCTGGATTAATCTGTAGATAATTTCTGACTTTTGCTTCTATTTCTGCTTCATCAAGCTGCTTGGGTAAGAATTCTTCTAGCGTACTAATCTCAATTTCCAATTGTGATACGACATCAAGTTTTCCATGTTGACGATACAATTCTATACTTTGTTGCCGTTTCTTCACTTCTGCCCGCAAAGCTTGGGCTGCTTCTTCATCACCAAGCCCACCTTCCAGACTTTTTTCTTTTTCTTTCAACAAAATGGCACCCTTGGCCATACGCAAACAGTCCAGTCGTGCTTGATTTTTATTCTTCATGGCTTCTTTAAGTGCCTCTTGAACCGATTCCCGTATTGTCATAGTAGATTTCCTTTTTTATAAATTAATACGAAAGGTTTATTTCAGTCTGGTAAACATGGATTACCCGCATAAGAAATTACCTACTATTTATTGTATAATAAACGCTTCAGGTTCTCACAGACCGCTCATACTTTACAATTGTTTCGGGCATTCGATTTCTCGTCAGATACTACTTATAGAGCCTGTGGTCTGAAGTTTTTTCTGTTTTTCCTCAACAGTCTGGTTTATTCTATTGAATTCAGGATTTTTTATTTCATAATGAATATTTTACTCAACGATGTCCAAAAAGCTGCTGTAAACCACCCTGATGGTCCGGCATTGGTACTTGCTGGCGCTGGTAGTGGTAAAACTCGTGTGATTATTGAACGATTGGCCTGGTTGGTTGAGGAGCGTGGCGTCGATCCTCGCAATTTACTGGCTTTAACCTTTACCAATCGCGCGGCGGGCGAGATGGGGCGACGATTTGCAGAACGTATCCATAGACCCAAAGTTACTTCGTGGCTCGGGACTTTCCACGCTTTTGGCCTTATGGTGTTGCGCCGGGAAATTCATCACCTCAACCGTGAACGTGAGTTTAATGTCATCGATGCTGCAGATCAACTGAGCATCATGAAACGTTTGGTAAAAGAGATGCCTGCAAAATTTGAGAAAGTCTCTCCGAAAGATACGCTGAACAAAATCAGTCGAATGAAACAGGACGTACACACACTGACAGCGGCCAATGGGAGGGGAGATGAAGAAAGTTATGTGTATCTCTGGAACATGTATCATGAAGTGCTGCAAAAAGAATCTCTGGTAGACTTTGATGATTTGTTGGTACTGTTAATAACATTGTTTGAGGAGCATCCTGAAGTATGTAAACGTTATCAGGAACGCTACCGGCATGTGTTGCTTGATGAATACCAGGATACCAATCACGCACAGTACTGCATCGCCCGCATGCTTAGTGAAAAGCATGGAAATATTTTTGCTGTAGGAGATGAAGACCAGAGTATATATTCCTGGCGTGGTGCGGATATAAACAACATACTCGATTTCGCACGTGACTTTCCAAATGCTGTGGTGTATCGACTGGAGCAGAATTATCGTAGCAGCGGACATATTCTTTCTGCGGCCAATGCTGTGGTGAAAAATAATTTGAACAGACTGGGTAAAACACTTTGGACACAGGCAGAAATGGGCGAGCAAGTACGTTTTTACCTGGCTGAAAATGCTGACATGGAAGCCCATTTTGTGGCAGAGGACATTACATCGCGAAAACTACCGCCACAGGAAACAGCCATATTGTATCGAACCAATGCGCAATCACGCGCATTGGAAGTAGCATTACTGCGCAAAGGCATCAACTATACTGTAGTCGGAGGTGTAAAGTTTTATCAGCGTCGTGAGATCAAAGACATTATCGCGTATCTCAGATTGATGGTAAATCCCAAAGATGATGAGGCACTCAGAAGAATCCTGAACACACCACCGAGGGGTATTGGTGGTACTTCAATGGCTCGTATCCAGGAATATGCGCAACTGAGAAATATGCCTATATTGGCTGTGCTCAGAGAAATTGAGACTGATGACACCTTGTCACCACGTGCCCGACGAGCAGCTACAGAATTTGTGCATATGATTGATGATCTTGCTTTAGAGGCGAAAACGCGCCCGGTATCCTGGTGTGTTAAAACGCTGATTGAAAAAATAAACTACCGGGGATATGTACAAAGCGATGATCAAAAGGAGACGAAAAATCGTCTTGAAATAATCGAGGAATTCTTGAATTCCTGTAGCAATTTTGATAACGATCAAAATCAGAATTTACAAGATTTCTTGCAGTCTATGGCACTCGTTAATGATGTAGATGAATACAATGCGGAGAACCCGGCAATCAGTCTGATGACTTGCCACAGCGCCAAAGGACTGGAGTTTAATCATGTGTACCTTATCGGGCTTGAGGAGGGGCTGTTACCACTGAATTTTGATTTCGCACCAGATTCTGAGCTTGAAGAGGAGCGGCGACTTTGTTATGTTGCTATGACCCGGGCACGTATTGACCTGACATTGTCCGCAGCCCAAGTACGTGTATTGTATAATCAGAACCAAGATCGTGAAATCTCTCGATTTATTCGTGAGATAGGCTACGATCGATTGCACATGTTACATACTAGATCAGAAAAGCGGGGTAGAGGCAATACGTCACCAAATCGCAGCAATGATACTGGATTCGTGAAAAGCCCGGTGCAAGAAGCGTATGCGGAAAAAGGAATGATGTCTGGGAAAAGTGGCACAGGTGTCTCCACTAAAGGTATAAATACTGTGACAACTCCTGGTATTTTGCGTATTGGTACCCGCGTTCGTCATGCAAAATTTGGGATTGGTACCATACAATATACTTCTGGCTCGGGTGACAAGTTGAAGGCACGCATTCGATTTTCTACCGGGCGTTCAGCAATGATATTGGTAAAGATGGCACCTCTGGAATTACTGGATACATAAGATTGAGAAAAATATACTGTGGAAGGGAACACAACGTTGACCTTGGAAGAACTACGCAATCGTATTGATGAGCTCGACAGCAACATCTTGAAGTTCTTGAATGAACGTGCAAGTTGTGCATTGCAAATTGGTGCAATAAAGAAAAACGAGAAATCACCTTTTTATGTGCCAGAACGAGAAAAAGCGGTTTTCGAAAAACTTTCTCAAATGAACGCTGGTCCATTGGAAGACGATGCCATCCGTGCGATATACCGAGAAGTAATCAGTGCGATCAGGGCATTGGAAAAACCTACCAGTGTGGCATTTTTGGGGCCAAAAGACACTTTCAGTCACATGGCGGCATTAAGAATATTCGGAATATCTGCGGATTATCACCCACTGCCTTCTTTTGCCGATATATTTACGGAGGTTGAACGCGGACGCATTGACTACGGCATAGTCCCCGTTGAAAGTTCAATGGGTGGTTCTGTCAGTGACACTCTGGACCGATTTATGCAATCTGATTTAAAGATTATCAATGAAGTCATGTTGCATATCACACAAAACCTGCTGTCAAACTGTCCATTGGAAAAAATTACACGGGTATATTCCAAGGACAACGCACTTTTGCAATGCCGTAATTGGCTTCGGGCCAATCTTCCTGGTGCTGAATTGTTGGAGGTATCGAGTACAGCGGAAGCTGCACGTCGTGCAGCCTTAGAAGAAGGCACAGCAGCCATTGCTGGTCGTCTGGCAGCAGACACATACAATCTGGGAATTCACGCAGAACATATTGAAGATGCTGCACATAATTTTACGCGATTTCTGGTCATTGGTCGACAAATGGTGCAGCCTACTGGCGATGACAAAACTGCCATTTTGATTTCTATCAAAGACCGACCCGGTGCCCTATATAAATTATTATTGCCATTTTCCAAAGCTGGTATAAACCTGACTCGGATTGAGTCAAGACCTTCTCAGCTACGTCCTTGGGAATATGTCTTCTTCATCGATTTACTCGGGCATGTAGACGATGCTCCGATTCGCGCTGTGCTGGAGGAATTATCTAATGAAACAAACACTATCAAAGTTTTGGGTTCATTCCCACGTGGTGATTTAGAACATTAGTAGGTATTGCCAAAGTTTTGTTACTGTTTTTGAAATTTAAAAATTCCGGGTACAATGAACAGGGGTCTCTACACCATTCTGCCCTTGATGAACATGGAGTCAGGTAGCATAATGTCCATATGAATTCAAGTAGTTTCAGTTTTACTCAATTGACTTAAATCAGATACACTGATGCAATTATGTTATGTAGTGGACAGGTGCTTATGGTGACCTGTCATCCGCTTGCTTTGGGGAGCCAATTCGACACCCCATAATTTTCTCTTTCAGATGGAGTTATATTATGAAAACCAGTCGTCGTTCATTTTTGAAGCAATTGTCTGTAGCAACTGCTGTACCTTTTATATTGCCCTCACACATCTGGGCCGCTGATACACAACCCAATGATGTTATCAGCATTGGCTTCATTGGTATGGGAATGCAGAGCCGGGGATTGATGGAAGCATTCCTCTACAATCAACGCAGCCGTGTTGTCGCAGTATGTGACGTGGATACTACTCGCCGTGAAGCTGCCCTGAGACGAGCGAAGGAATTCTATGAAGGAAATCCCGATCGAGGCAATGTGGATTGCCAAGCCTATGTGGACTACAGAGAACTGATTGCCCGGGATGATATAGACGCAGTTTGTGTGGTGACACCGGATCATTGGCATGCTATTCAGACAATTGCAGCACTAGAAAGCGGTAAAGATGTCTATTGTGAAAAACCGCTGACCCACAATGTAAGAGAATCTATAGCGGTAATAGAGGCTGTAGAACGGCACAATCGCGTACTTCAAACAGGTTCAATGCAGCGGTCCATGCGTGAGTTTCGCGTAGCCTGTGAATTGGTACAGAATGGGACAATTGGAACGATCACACATGTGGAAGCCCGATTCGGCTCCCCCGGAGTGCCGTGCGATTTACCTGAAGAAGAAATGGAGCCAGGTCTGGATTGGGAAAAGTGGCTTGGCCCTGCCCCTGTAAGGCCCTATAGCTCTGTACTGAGTCCACGCGGTATCCACGGTCATTTCCCTGACTGGCGTAATTATCGAGAGTTTGGCGGTGGTATGGTCACCGATTGGGGTGCGCACCATCTCGACATCGCACAATGGGGTCTGAACCGGGACAACAGTGGCCCGGTAGAAATCATCCCGCCAGAAAATCCGGAGGCAACATCTGGTGCCGTACTGCGCTATGACGACGGTATTACCGTTACGCATGGCGGACCTTTTGGGATACATTTTTATGGTTCAGAAGGTCTGGTAAAAGTGGACCGAGGCAGAATTGAGTTCTGGCGTAACAACGAGCGTATTGCCGGATTCCTCAGTCGTGAGGATGGTGGTTCCCTGGGTTCCGCACTCGATTTTATCGAAAATGAATATCTCACTGACGCAAAAATCAAGCTCTATCAGAGCGGTGACCACGTGCGAAACTTCCTTGATTGTGTAGAGTCTCGTGAACGGCCGATCACCGATGCCATCGTTGGTGGACGTAGCTCGATCTGTTGTCATTTGATGAACCAGGCTTATTACAACCACAGCGTTATCAAGTGGGAACCGGAAGCCATGCGTTACGCTGACGACAACAGCGATCCTGCTTGGTTGACACGATCTTATCGCGAACCCTGGACGCTTTAGTGTTCTAAATTGTGATGGTGATGAAGCATCGGAGTATCTTTCGGTAGTTGCCTTTCCTTGAAAACAACTTTTTACCGAACTGGGACTCCGATGTTTTCTTTTATTCATAGCCCACTCAAAACTCACCAACAAGATTGAGCTTGGTTCAAAATACCGCGATTTTATTCAGTACCACTGTGGTGCATGTCCTACAAGAAGCTGGAGCCTGAGCATTACGAATTTACTTAATGGAATTAATCATCATTTTTCGGCTAAGCTATTTTCCTCAACATATAAGAAACGACCAGTTTTTACAAAGGAATCACATCTGAATGTCCGGAATTTTTGGTGCCAAAACACATCGCAGAAAACCCAGCATCAATATTACCCCACTGATTGATGTCATGTTCTTACTACTAATCTTTTTTATGGTTTCTTCTACGTTTCGCGAATACATGGGCATTGATATCGAACTGCCAAAAGCTGAAAGCGCCACAGAACAGCAGCAGGCACCTAACGAGATAGCAGTAGATCAACATGGAAATTACTTCCTTGATCAGGAAAGAATGGAACTGCTTGAATTGGAAGATGCATTACGGTCACTATTAGAAACTGACCCTGAAGCAGCCATTGTGTTACGCGCAGATGAGCAAGCTTCTTTCCAACAAGTTGTCATGGTATTGGACCTGACACGCAAAATTGGTACTCATCGCCTTATCATACCAACACAGTTTCCCTATGAATTGCCGTCACAAGAGTGATTCCGTTTTATACACTTTCTGATTAGAGTAAATTTAATGTGGAAACTCTTTCCATAGGGCAGTTTAAACACATTGAAGTTCTATAGAACTAGTTTTTCATGTTCTTAATAGATGAATACTTATTTATACTTAATAAATATATTTACGCATAAACGAAAATGAAATTATATATTATCTTTTTTTTCATTTTCTGTTTGATTCTCATCACATAATGGGTTTACTTCAAGTGATTCAATTTGTAAACTTGAGCCAGTATGGAGTCGTGGAGTATCAGTATCACATTCCGGGTTCAGAGAGCTGTCGATAGCCGCAATCCCTGCCTGCAAAGTACGTGATGTATACTCTTGTCGATTGCCAGTTACATCTTTGTCTGACATAGCATTTTTCTCTAACGAGGCTGATGACTCACTGAGTGGGCTGATTTCTATTGACCTGTGCATGGCTGAAGTGATTTCGACAGGATCAATCAAATTCTCATCTGATAATGGTTTATCACTCAATTTATCCAGGTTTTCTAACGCATCATTAATATTTCCATTGGCAAACAGCAGAGCTTCTCGATGCTTTTCTATTTGTTCTCTATCACGAAATTCAGGATAAACGTGCAAAAATTGTTCCAACACTTCAGCGCCTGCTTCTCGATCACCGATTTCTTTGCTCACTATATAAACCAGACGGTTGATGACAGGCATACTTTTTTCAGGTGTTTTCGTATACCGTAATGCGCGTTTAAACCACCGTACCGCTTCTTGTTTTCGCTCCATTAACAACATTACTTCTGCTATACGTATATACACTTCGGGATTGTTGGAAAATATTCGGGCTATCACCAGATACTCTTGCAAAGCTGCGTGGTAATCACCGTTTTTGATTAATGCTTCAGCTGCGCTGAACCGCGGTTTATCCGGAGATGTATCGTGGGTGTCGAAGACAAAATCGACCAATAACCGCGAAGTTAAAGATATTCCTAGATGTCCATACAAGGCAAAAGCAGAGATAGTCAATCCCATTACTGAGAATATTAACAAAACCATGTCTTGCTGGGCCCAAAAACGAAACAAGCTAATCATGATCATAAAATACAATCCAACCCCGCCCAGGGTAGCACCTTCAAGAACGGGAGAGAATTCTTCATTAAAGACAATTCGTCTGCGTAAAAGATAAATACCCCAAGTGGTATATGGTAGTGTTAGAATGATGAGCAATATATAAGAAAAAATATACATGTGACTTTACGCAGGTCTTTTCTGGATTTTTATTGCAATTATTTTAAAGGGCGCCATAAAAGTATATACAAAAAGCACCCAAACCAATTCATATTGAAGTTTTTTATATTAATAATTCAAGTGGTTGCTTCTTGAAAATCAAGCAAGTAATTCACGAAAAATTGACATTTACCCAACATTGAATTCATAATAGTAGAGATGGCTCAATGTAATGCATTGGTGTTACATCCTTCTTTCCGTCCGCCTAATCTGTTGATCTCAAGCAATTTTTTACATAATATCAAGTTAAAGAGGAAACAGTTTTTATGAAAATTGCCATCATAGGTGGCGGTAGTTCTTATACACCTGAGCTGTTGGATGGTCTGTTGACCCGTAAAGAGGTATTAGGTCTTTCAGAAATTTGTTTGATGGATGTAGACAACGAACATCTCCAAATAAATGCTGCATTTGCGGGGAGAATGCAGCAAACACTTGGTGTACATTGCGCAATACACCACACAACCAACCTGAAAGACGCCATTCTTAACGCCCGTTATGTTATTACCCAAATTCGGGTAGGTCAAATTGCTGCACGTATCAACGATGAAAAGCTTGGGCTGCGCCATGGCCTCATTGGCCAAGAGACTACCGGAATCGGTGGATTTGCCTGCGCATTACGCACCATTCCCGCTATATTGAATATAGCGCAAACTATGGAAGAGATCAATCCCCAGGGATTTTTGATTAATTTTACAAATCCAGCCGGAATTATTACGGAGGCTGTACTTCGTAATAGTTCAGTACGAACTGTTGGGCTGTGCAACATTCCAATTGGCATCCCGATGGAATTAATTAAAGCCTTTGGTGGTGCGGTAGATGATTATGAACTCGATTATGTTGGGTTGAATCACTTGTCCTGGGTACGACGCATACTTAAAGATAACAAAGATATTACTAATGATGCGTTGAATTTTTTTATTGAACATGCGGAAAATGAATGGGAATATGAGCCGGTACGCCTGGCTATGACATCTGCTATGCATAGTTTGGGTATGTGGTGTAACTATTATTTACAGTATTATTATGCTCATTCTGATTCCGTTGTGTATCAACAATCGCAAAATGAGACACGTGGTGAATCTGTACTGGCGATAGAAAAATTACTGTTTAAGCAATATCAAGACCCTTTGTGCACACGTAAGCCCAACGAACTCAGCCAACGAGGGGGTGCTCACTACAGCACAGCGGCATTCCGATTGCTTGAAGCCATTGAACACGACAAAGGCAGTCGACAAATTGTTTGCTGCGCAAACAGGGGTGCCATCCCCGGGTTTGATGATGAAGCAGCAGTTGAGATTACCGCCTGTCTTGGTGCTGAAGGTGCGACAGCATTGCCCCAGGATGTGCCTGCACCAGAAATACGTGGACTGATGCAAGCGGTTAAAGCCTATGAGACATTGACGGTTGAAGCAGCCGTAAAATGTGATAAAAAATTGGCTTTTCAGGCACTGATGTCACATCCCTTGATTCCTGATGTCAACCAAATTAATGGGATAATGGATGAATTATTGGCTATTAACCGTCCATTATTATCGAAGGCATGGTTTTAAATAAAATCCAACCAGTAATAAGCAATAACAGGAGTCACTATTGAACGCCGTTTGTGAAACACACTTAAATGGTCTGCCACCGACCCGTAAAGGGAAAGTTCGTGATCTGTATGATCTGGGTGATCGCCTTGTTATTGTAGCTACTGATCGCATTTCTGCATTTGACTGGATCAACCCGGTCGGTATCCCGGACAAGGGAATCATATTGACGCGCATTGCCTTGTTCTGGTTTGATCAGATCTCCGATATTGTACCCAATCACCTGATCAGTTCTGATTTGAATGACTTTCCAGAGGAATTTCAAGCACAAGCTGAAATGTTTCAAGGACGTAGTATGCTGGTACAAAAATGTACTATGTTTCCTGTTGAATTTGTCATTCGCGGCTATCTGGCAGGAAGCGGTTGGAATGAATATCAAGAGAACGGAACGGTATGCGGCGTAACCTTGCCAATGGGACTACGCGAGTCGGATCGTCTTCCAGAACCAATCTACACTCCCGCAACCAAGTCCGATGAAGGACATGACATAAATATCTCCCCATCAGAAGCAGATACTGTTATTAGCATAGAATGGAATCGAGCAGCAGCAGATGCGGCATTGGCCATATATAACAAAGCACAAAAAATCTGCGAAAAACGTGGCATAATACTATGTGATACCAAATTTGAATTTGGTCTTCGCGAAAACAATTTAATCTTGGCTGATGAAATACTAACCCCGGATTCCTCACGGTTTTGGCCTGCAAATCAATATGCTCCTGGACGAGGTCAATCCAGTTATGACAAACAATTTGTTCGTGATTACCTGGAAACAACCGGTTGGGATAAAAACTCTCCCCAACCACCATTACCCCAAGACATTGTTGAAAAGACCCGTGCTAAATACCTGGAAGCATATACAAAACTCACCGGTATAGAGGATATATAGCAAATGACTTCCGAAGAGATTGATCACCGTGTCCAGAATTTACCAGCCCCGTACAAGCATCGGCTTGTTCCTGAAGAAGCTGATGATGTAATCAGAGATGAATGTGGCGTGTTTGGCGTTTTAGGGCATCCGGAAGCATCAAAACTTATTTACCTTGGTCTATATGCCTTGCAGCACCGAGGTCAGGAAGGTGCCGGGATTGTTTGTTCCGATGAAGGCGTACTGACAGCACATCGTGGAATTGGGCAGGTAGCCGATGTTTTCAAACCGCATAAACTGGCACGTGTTCGCGGTACACATGGTATTGGTCATGTACGCTATTCTACCTTTGGTTCCAGTAATCTCAGAAATGTACAACCGCTGGTTGTAGACTATAAACGTGGTTCACTGGCACTGGCACACAATGGCAACATAGTCAACGCTGAAAGTTTACGGGAAGAACTGGAAGAATCAGGTGCCATTTTTCAATCTACAACAGACAGCGAAGTAATAATCCACCAGATTTCACGTAGCCAAGGCACTTCATTTACGAATTGCATTATTGAGTCCCTAAATCGGGTTATCGGTGCTTACTCCTTGATAGCTATGAACGGTGAAGAAATTGTCGCGGCACGTGATCCCCTGGGATTCCGTCCACTATGGCTGGGGCGGCTGGATGACACCTATGTGGTATCAAGTGAAACTTGTGCCCTGGATATCATTGATGCAGAGTGGATACGTGAAATTGAACCAGGCGAGGTGGTAACAATATCCCATGATGGAATCCAAAGTCAGAAACCATTTTTGCCGATCATTCCCAAACAATGTATCTTCGAATATATTTATGTCTCCCGACCGGACAGCTTTATTTTTGGAAAAAGTGTGGATGAGGTCAGGAAGGAATTTGGACGAAAATTGGCCCGTGTTCAACCTGTAGAAGCAGATATTGTTATGGCTGTACCGGATTCCTCCAACCCTGCGGCATTGGGATATGCACATGAATCGGGTATTCCATTTGAAATGGGTTTCATCCGAAATCATTATGTAGGCCGCACTTTTATTGAACCAGATCAAGGTATACGTGATTTTGGAGTTAAAATAAAGATCAATGCTTCACGCAGCGCAGTCGAAGGCAAGCGGGTTGTGCTGGTTGATGATAGTATAGTGCGTGGAACAACAGCACGCAAAATCATTAAAATGTTACTTCGCTCAGGTGCAAAAGAAATTCACTTTCGGGTGGCATCTCCGGAAATCATCAATTCTTGTTATTATGGCATAGACACACCGAATCGGGGGAAACTCATTGCGCACAATATGAGTGTGCAGGAAATCGCCAAATTTCTTGAAGTAGACAGTTTGGCTTTTTTGCCAATTCCCGATATGCTGGAGGCAACAGGTCAAAATCCTGACCATTTTTGTCTGGCTTGTTTTAACAACGATTATCCAACACCAACACCTAATCAATTTGAATTACACAACCAGACAAGTCGTCATATTGACCACAGCACCGAAGTATATGGTAACTGAAATTCTGGATTGATAGCTGGTATCACAAATACTATATTTAACCTATATAAACAGAATTTTTTTTTGGAGAACAGATATAGACAATTATTTTCCAGTTTGTCAATTGTACGGAGGTTGAGTAAATGAGCCATCCATCAACTGATGCCGTTTACAACACATCGTCAAAGATTGACTTTAATAAATCAATAGTATACTCGGCAGAAACAGTAGGATTAAGTACAAATCGCCCATTCAGATTCTGTACTATGCATTGCAACTGTTCTTTAGCAGAGCCAATTTTGATAAAGCCCGGAGATAACCCGGAAGCTATCGGCCAGGAATGTGTTGAAATCTTCATTCCCAACTCACCAGGAAATGACAAATCAAAAAAGCCACTTGATGTTGTTAACCATTCCATGGTATTTACAGAAGAAGACCATGGTTACAGCTATACTCCGGCACATAGTCATGGATTTTATGAAATTGCACTCGCCAGAGGAGGCTCAGCGGATCACTACACGCTTGATGGTATTTATAAAATTCAACGTGGTGATGTAATTCTGGTAACACCTACTGGTGTCCATGGGTATGAACGCAACGAAAACTTTTTTTATACCGATATTTACCTCCAACCGGAATGGTTTTTCGACGATCTCAGACTTTTGTGGAGTGAGGAAGGGCTGGTTAGGTTTCTTCTTGCAGATGCGCTGTTTCGGCGTCCACAAGCCAGCGGTATTTTTCAATTTCGATGCAACGAAAAAGAAATCTATTCTTGGGAAAGAGAACTGCGTGACATGGAACAAGAAGCCCATAAGAAAAAACCATCTCTGGCATTTTACAATGGATGCTTTCTCAAAATTTTATCTATTTTGAATGATGCTTTTTTGCGTTCTGAAAAATTATCCCGTTTCCCCTATCGTAGTGATGTTTGGGCTGCTGCGAGTTATATTGAGGAGTGGGTCAATCAGGGCAATGAGTTCAATTTGGCATTATTGGCCAGGAAAGTAGGTATATCTGCACCTTACTTTTCAAAGTTGTTTAGAGAAAATACAGGCTGGTCGCCTCATGATTATTATCAAAACAGACGTATTCAGCATTCAATTGCGATGATGATGGACGTTAACTTTTCAATTACAGACATCGCACACCGGTTAAATTTTTCCGATGGTGCACATTACTCGAGAACATTTAAGAAATATCTGGGAGTTTCACCACAACAATACCGCGATAAGCGTTTTCATTCAGATAAAAATCAAAAACGATTTACTGCCGTTTAAATACAAGCTTAATCTCTGCAGTGCTATTTTCTTCCTCTTCAATTTGAAACGCATGTATTTGCTCACCCAGACGTTCATGCCAAGCCCGTAATTCGTAATTCCCAGGTGGTAAATTATCAATCTTAAATGTGCCATCACTTGATGTGACATCATAAAAAGGATGCTCAAGTACAGCACAAAAGGAAGCCATCCAGGGATGTACATCACACCGAATCGGGAATATGGGTTCTGCATGTTCAAATATGATTTCGAGTACATCCAATTCGCGTGGCATGGCCCGATTAAATGGTCGGTTGACCTTCGGTAATCCATTCACATTGTGCAGTGTACCATCAGGATTCAATACCTGAAGAGTCTGCCCAACACGTATACCAAAAACACGGGGGGCATATCGGCAACCTGCCTGCGTTAAAATAATCGGATCATCAGGAACTGGATACGTAACGCTATCATCCAGGCCAGAAACAACCTCAACAAAAACATTTCCCAGCGTGTTATCTTTACCCAAAACCAATATTTCTGATGAAAGATCATCGTCACTCTGGTGATGCATGCATGCAGGATCAGCGCTCATATCCACAGAGCGTAATTGCGGCACAACGCCTTCATAATAAACCGTACCGGAAAGCGTTCCCGCGGATGTGTGTGTAGGTAATAAACCAATCACTAAAGCGATAAATAGCTGGTACTTCAATTGACAAGCTCCTGTGTTTATGCTCTTATTAAAAAATATTTCTAAAAAAAAAATGAGTTACATTAATTTTAAATAAAAAAATTTATCATATTATTCAATATATACATTATCCTGCGTCGATGTTAGAAAATAACGTTTACAAAAAGTCGAATCAAATTTTAACATGTGGTATACTTAGTACTAAATAAGGATTTAAAAAATATGCATTGGTTATGGGTATATATCTGAGTCTTGGCAGTAATCTGGGCGCGCGATACAATCAATTGCACAATGCA
>CAZIDP010000060.1:0-22665 GCA_964537975.1 uncultured Nitrospirales bacterium
TTCGCGAAGGCGGTCGTACCGTCGGAGCCGGGGTTGTAACCAAGATTATTGAGTAGGTATAATAGAATAAAGGCATGAGGGGTTTTGATGCCTCTCATGTCTTAACATACTGCCCGAAACTGTGCCATACCCTATGGTACATAATAACGGGTATGATTTTCCCAATCCAATTATTTAGCCATCTTGTAGGACTGTAGCACAATTGGCTAGTGCAGCGGCCTCCAAAGCCGAAGGTTGGGGGTTCGAGTCCCTCCAGTCCTGCCATTTTTATATTTATCACTTACTACTTATAGATTCAAGGGGAAGCCATGGCAAAACAAGCCACAGCATCCGAGACAAAGCCAGGTATTTTTCAACGCATACAGAATTTTTATGATGATGTGCGGTTAGAAATGGACAAAGTAACTTGGCCCAGCAAAAATGACCTGATGGTGTCTACAAAAGTAACCATGTATCTTCTTGGCATTATGGCGGCTATTTTATTCGCCTATGATCAAGTATTTCACCGGATTATTGTTATATGGTTGAACATCACAGGTTGAGGGAGCATTGATTGTGTCCGATAATTGGCAGCCGGAAGATGAATGGTCGGAGGCCGATCAGGTAGCTCCGGATATTGAGCAGGATGAAGAAGAGTCTTCATTTTTAAAACCAGTGCCCGATGATGGCGTCGGTCGGCGCTGGTATGCATTGCATGTACACTCCGGCCAGGAAGCCACTGTGATTGACATGTTACGTATGTCTTCAGACCAAGAAGGCATCGGACATCTGATTCCAAATCTGTTTGTTCCTGTAGAACAGGTCGCTGAAGTTCGCTCAGGTGAAAAAAAAGTTTCCAAACGCAAGTTTTTTCCCGGGTATATACTGTTGCAATTGCCAACACACCCGGAGAATTACCCGGAGTTATGGCAGCTAATCAAGGAAACCCCAGGTGTTTCCGGTTTTATTGGCTCACGTAATCTGCCAGTACCCTTGGAAGATTCAGAAGTAGCAGCCATCATCGATGTTATTACTGGTGAACGAGAGCGTCCCAAACCTAAAGTTGATTTTGAAGTCGGTGAACGGATACGTATTGTTGACGGCCCCTTCGCCAATTTCCTGGGACGCATTGAAGATATAAATGCCGAACGCGGCACATTAAAAGTTATGGTTGAAATATTTGAACGAATGACCACCGTTGAGGTGGAATTTTGGCAAGTAGAACAAGTTTAATCGGAGAGTACCGAAAATGGCTCCTAAGAAAAAAACAAAAGCATTAATAAAATTACAGGTTCCTGCTGGTCAGGCAAATCCAGCACCTCCTGTTGGTCCCGCTTTGGGTCAACATGGTGTTAACATCATGGATTTCTGTAATCAATTCAATGAACGTACACGTGAACAACAGGGGCTTATAATTCCTGTCGTTATTTCTGTATTTGATGACCGCAGTTTCACTTTTATCACCAAAACACCCCCGGCGCCAGTTTTACTGAAGCGGGCTGCCAAGTTGGCGAAAGCATCGGGCAAGCCAAATCAAGAAAAAGTCGGGTCTGTTACTGTAAGTCAGGTTGAAGAAATTGCTTCCATGAAGATGCAGGATTTAAATGCTGCCAGTATCGAATCGGCAATGAGCATGATCCGTGGCACAGCGCGCAGTATGGGAATACTGGTAGAAGGCTGAACCTGGGCTCTTGTCTCGTAGGAACCTTCTGAAAATTATTACATGTATCGATGGCGCGTTCCTATCAGGTTCGCGCCTTATTTAATCATGAATGCGTTATGTTGTTATTATGCTGGTTAACGGGTTTTTGTCCCGTTTATTCCTATAATAGAGTGCTTGTTGGTTTTTTAAAATAAAAAAGTGGGAGGACAATTTGTCCGTTGAACCACGGGAGAAACAGATATGGCAAAATTGCCCAAGAGAATTCAGGCTATCCGGGAAAAAGTAGAAGAAAATCGTATCTACACCCTGGTAGAAAGCTGTACACTGATTAAAGAATGTGCTACGGCCAAATTTGATGAAACCGTTGAGCTGGCATTTCTATTGGGTGTAGACCCCAGACATGCAGACCAAATGGTACGTGGGGCTGTAACCTTACCTCATGGCACTGGTAAAACACGCAGGGTCATCGTATTCTGCAAGCAAGAAGAGCAGATCAAAGCTGCACTTGAAGCAGGTGCGGAAGAAGCAGGTGCGGAAGATTTGGTACAGAAGGTCATGGGTGGATGGTCTGACTTTGATGCAACGGTTGCCTCTCCGGACATGATGGGCAATGTCGGCAAACTCGGTCGTGTTCTAGGGCCCCGGGGTTTGATGCCAAGTCCAAAGGCAGGTACAGTGACACCCAATGTGGCTGAGGCTGTGGAAGAAATCAAAAAAGGTAAGATAGAATTCCGCGTAGATAAATTTGCCAATATTAACGTTCCTGTCGGCAAAGCTTCCTTTACACAGGAGCAAATCGAAGAAAATGCCAAGGCTATTATCGGTGCAATACTGAAAGCCAGACCTTCTGCCTGCAAAGGAACTTATCTTAAAAGTTGTGTCATGAGCAGTACGATGGGCCCCGGTCTTCGTATGGAGCCGTCCGCGTTGGCTTCCCAGGTTTCCTGATAACAATCACCCCATTGGCCCGAATCATTCGGGCCATTCTTATTTAGGAGTTATATTTGTATGAGTACTGAGCAAACCATTTTATTTACTTCCGAATCGGTTACTGAAGGGCATCCCGACAAAGTCGCCGACAATATTTCTGATGCTGTGTTGGACGCTTTGCTTACACAAGACCCTGCCAGCCGGGTTGCCTGCGAAACCATGATAACCACTGGGTTTGCTGTGATTGCCGGTGAAGTCACCACCAACGCTATAGTCGATATGACACAAATCGTTCGTAATACCATACTTGACATCGGCTATAACGGTGGCCCTACCGGTTTTGATGGTGCAACATGTGGCGTATTGCTGGCATTGGATAAGCAATCACCCGATATTGCCCAGGGCGTTAATGAATTTGAGAATCATGAGCAGGGTGCTGGTGATCAGGGCATGATGTTTGGTTATGCTTGTAATGAAACCCCTGAGTTGATGCCGTTACCCATCATGCTGGCACATCGAATCGGTCTTCAGCTTTCCGCTGCCCGTCACTCCAGTGCCATTCCCTGGTTATTACCCGATGGAAAATCACAAGTTACCGTTGAATACAAAGGCGGCAAACCACAACGCATTAATACTGTTGTGGTGTCAAATCAGCACACCCCGGAAGTTTCCAATGAAGAAATCCGCAAGACCATTACAGACGAAATCATAAAACCGGTGCTTCCCCAAAATTATGTCAACGGTGATATTACCTTCCATATCAATCCAACCGGTCGCTTTGTTACCGGTGGCCCAGTTGGTGATTGTGGTTTAACCGGTAGAAAAATTATCGTAGATACTTATGGTGGAATGGGACGTCATGGTGGTGGTGCGTTCAGTGGAAAAGACTGTTCAAAGGTAGACCGTAGTGCCGCCTATATGACCCGATATATGGCCAAAAATGTCGTTGCCGCCGGGCTGGCTGAAAAATGTGAAGTGCAGCTTGCATATGCGATTGGTGTGGCCCAACCAGTGTCTATCAATGCGACCACTTTCGGCACAGGCAAACTGGATGACATAAAACTGGCTACCATCCTTCGGGACATTTTCGATTGCAGACCCGCTTCCATTATCAAACAGCTGGATTTAAAACGGCCTCAGTTTCGTAAAACGGCTGCATATGGCCACTTTGGCAGAGAAGACCAGGGATTCCGTTGGGAAGATACGGATAAAGTGGAAGAAATCAAAAAAGCTGCCAATCTGTAAACCCTTAAATGAATTTTACCTGACAGGTAACCAGACTAATTGATACCAACGTAGTCATTCCGTCATTATATTATGTGGAGTGACTACGTTTTTTATTTCAATGTATACCACCAGAGCAATAAACAGGTTTCTGTAATAAAGGAAGTGCCAAAATGAAAGTACATGACTTCGCATATCAGGTAGCCGCCAGAACGATTGAACTCATGGAGGAGAAGCAACACTACAAAGTATCAGACAGCAACAAGCAGGATATTACGCAGCAAATCCTGGAAGAAGTGGATAAATTACTTGTTGCGGCAGAAACACCATCAAAGTAGAGTTAGTAAAGTTAGTAAAGTAAGCAAATGAAGTAGGGATTGACATACCGATTTGCCAATGCAATTTAAGTGATGTTGGGATTATCCAGTCTTTCCAATAAACCTTCATAAATGGATTCCATTATCTGTTGGATATTGAAATTATATTGCCACTCAGGGTAATGGTTCTGAAATTTTCTGACGTCACTGATCCACCAGATATGGTCTCCAGCCCGTGGGTTATCAGCCAGTGTTATTTTCATTGCATTATCGGTAATTTCCTGGCACAAGGCAATCGCTTCCAGCATGGAGCAATTGCTGTAACGACTGCCTCCGATGTTATAAACTTCGCCATTTCGTGGTGGATTATGAAGCACATGAAGAAAGCATTGTACCAGATCAGCAACATGGATGTTATCTCGTACCTGCTTTCCGCCATACCCATGGATAGTATAAGGGGTTCCTGTTATCGCACATTTCATGAGGTACGCAAGAAACCCGTGCAAGGCCGCGCCAGCATGCCCAGGGCCTGTCAAACAGCCACCTCGAAATACAACCGTTTTAAGCCCAAAATAACGGCCAAACTCCTGTACCAGGATATCAGCAGCAGTTTTTGATGCACCAAACGGCGAATGCATACAATGATCAATGGATAGGCTCTCATCAAACCCATATTCACCATATATATGGTTGAGGTCTAGTTCCCAACGTGTATTTTGCTCCACTATCGGCAGATTATTTGGATGATCTCCATAAACTTTATTAGTGGAAGTAAAAACAAATACTGCTTGTGGCGCATATTTACGGGTCAACTCCAATAAAAGCAATGTTGCCCTGGCATTGACATCAAAGTCCAACAAGGGGTCTTGAGCCGACCAGTCATGGCTGGGTTGTGCGGCAGTATGTACAATTCCGGATAAATCAGAACCAAATTGCTGAAACAATTTTTCCATGCGGTCCTTATCACGTATATCAATTTCATGGTGAAGATAACCGGGGCAAGTTGACTGCAAATGTTGTACCGACCACTGGGTTGAGGCTTCAGGGCCAAAAAAAGTAGCACGCATATTGTTGTCAACACCGATAACGATATAACCGGAACTGCTGCATTGCCGGACAGTTTCCGCGCCGACCAGCCCGGCAGAACCAGTGACCAGAACAAATGACATCTTATCCCCTTTTACTGAAATTTATTATTATGATCAAGATAGTGTTAACACGTCACCCAGTTTCCAGATTTACTTACACGACATAACTCTTGCGAATTTCATGAGGTAACCTGTGCAAGAAATAATATCGAAGTTGTATACATTAACTCCAGAAAATCATACCTACATAGGTTTTATCTCGACAGGCCTAAAGATTCAGAATTGTATTGGAATAAGTGATACTGTATGATTATTTGGGAGGGAATGTGCTAAAAAAATGAGTAAAGTTTTAATTACCGGAGGAGCAGGCTTTGTCGGCTCACATCTGGCCATGGGTATCCGCGAAAAACTGGGCTATGACGTCATCGCCCTGGACAACTTGCGACGCAGTGGCGTGGAATTAAACGTTCCGCGACTTAAAGCGGCAGGCGTTCGCTTTCTACATGGTGATGTGCGCAATATGGTTGATCTGGAATCAATCGGTCGTGTTGATTTGATTGTCGATTGCAGTGCCGATCCTTCTGTACTCGCCGGTTACAGCCGGGACCCCAGATATGTAGTAGAAACCAATCTTGGAGGCACCTTGAACTGTCTGGAATTGGCACGCCGGTATGACGCCGGTATCATGTTCCAATCTTCCAGCAGGGTGTATCCTGTCTTGCCGATGAACAGCCTGCCCTATCATGAAGACAGTACCCGCTTTTGTCTCGATCCCAATCAGACAACCCAGGGGGTAAGTGCTGAGGGTATCACAGAAGATTTTACCTTGTTCGGCGCTCGTTCGCTCTATGGAGCTACCAAATTGTGTTCCGAGCACTTGCTTCTCGAGTACAAAGAAATGTATGAAATACCAGTCATTATCAATCGATGTGGTGTTTTAAGTGGTCCCTGGCAAATGGGGCGCGTCGATCAAGGTGTTATCGTCTTGTGGGTAGCCCGCCACCTGTTTCAAGGGAAACTCAGTTACCTCGGTTTTGGTGGCAAAGGAAAACAAGTACGCGATGTGCTGCATGTTGATGATTTATTACGCTTGATCTTGCATCAGATTCGCCATATGGAAACATTGTCCGGTGAAGTTTTCAATGTTGGAGGTGGCCTTGCGACCAGCACATCCCTCTTGGAATTGACCGAAATATGCCGGGAAATTACCGGCACCAAAACCGACATCGGAGTGGACCTTGAAAATCGTCCGGCAGACTTGCGTTTGTATATTACTGATCATCGCAAAATCAGCCTGACTTCTGGTTGGCGACCCCGTATTGACATGCGAACGATAGTTGAAGATATATACCGATGGATTTATGACAATAAAGATATATTACGGGAGATATTGACCTGAAAATTGACTTACTAACAGGTATCCTTCTTAACAGACATCTGCCATGAACCTGTATTTTTGTGCTCAGATACATTACCTCATATATTGTAAATTTAATGCTTCTACATTGACCCTTTGGCATCTCCGTGGTATTATGAAGTATAGAGTCGATTTATTCTATTTTATATGGAGAGAAAACTATGAACAAGACCCACCGTAAGGGTTTCACACTCATTGAATTGTTGACGGTTATTGCCATCATTGGCATTTTGGCATCTATTGTATCTGTGGCATTACCTCGTGCATTGGAAAAAGCTAAAATTAATCGTCTTAGCGGTGCAATGAATATAATCAATCAGGATTTGACCAGCTACTTCGGTGAACACAACTCCTATCCGCCTGCATATGGTTATGTGAATTGGGCCGGTAGAGAAGCCGACTTTGGTGACATGCCACAAGATGAAATGTTCAATTTGCGTCCTTACCTGAGCTTCATTGGCAGACACAACGATAAAAGTGTATTTGATGAATTTTCTGAATCATACGATGCCAATGCCAACAACGCAATCGGTTTATTGGAATTTCAACCTTTGGGTATCCAGGATGCCGCTACCAATCAGTATACATTTCCAGATGAAATGTATACAGGTTCCAATTTGCTGGATGAAGCAGGCCGCCAGATGGGAGAAGCCCAACGTCCCTTTATATATATACCTGTCAACAGTGGTCAATTCCGCAGGGCACGTGATTATTGGATTCGACATGGTATGGACAATTTGGTGAATGGAAACTTTTCACCCAATGCGGCCAACCGATGGGACCCCAATGATACCCATGGCGATATTATTCGCAACGTCACCTTTCCCCCTGCCAATTATGACGCATATGTCCTGATTAGCGTTGGACCAAGTGCCAATACCTTCGGTGTTGTCCCAGATGTCAACGATATGAACCTTGGTTCCGGCGTCAGTACGAAAGACATTTACCACATTTTGGGTTTGGCAGCTTATTTCTATGCAACCCGTGACTTGAACAACAATGGTCAATTGGATTTCCATTTTGTTGCCCGTACCCAGCAAGGGGAGGCAGCCATGGAATATACAGTCACCGCAGGTAACCGTTCTGTGGCAGCAAACAACCAATTGCCAGACCCGGCCAATCGCAACAACACCGGACCTTATATCTATGCCGTCCAACGCTAACATAGGCGACGATACAAGTAAGAAACTATGATGATTTTATTGGTACCTCCTGACAAAAGTCGGGAGGTATTTTTTTGGTGCGCCTTCAAGTAGATGACCTTTTATGAATGCTCAGATAATGCCAGGGTTGTTATGGTTGAATTTTGAAGCACTGCCAAAGAGTCATTTATACTGGAATCAGCATGCTGGCTTACTGTTCAATCAGCGATTATCATGCTGGATAAATATGTATGAAAATATAGCTTTCCGGATCAATAAATTAGGAGATGCTTGATGAAAAATAGCTTTGTAATCACTATGTGGACTGGCTCTGGTTTGGCTAAAAAATGGAAATCGTATGAAGCCCCAACCTTGCTGCCGCAAGGTACCGGAGTCGAGTTCGTGAATGCAGAAACACGGTTGAAGGTGCGGGTAATAGGCAATATTTCTGTAGAAGAATATGAATCTGGTGTGGAAGAAATAGAATCAATGCGGAGTGATTGGGCTGCCATGTCACACCAGAATAAAATGTCACATGCTGAATTTAGTGACGAACGGCATAGAGAAGCACACCCAGAAAAAACTGGAAAATCGGATGATACAGACAATAAGATTCATCGATTGTTTTGAGGCATTGAGGCTTTTAGGTTTGCCAGGTACAGCCTTGTATTGCCTCAATGAAGAACTTAGAAGAACTTAATTGCAGAGAACTGCATTAGTCTAAAATGATGTCACCATTCCTGGATTCAAGACGTACATCATGCAGGCCATCCCCGACGCGACCCTGAAAATCTTGCTGATTGCGTTCGATGGAGCCAGTCAGAAGATATGCGCTGTCTACTTTACCATTTCTTGCAGTAGCAAAAATGGTTGCATTGGCGCCATAACCCAGGAGCACACTCAAGCTACCGCCGTCAGCCAGTACATCGTAATTTCCCCCAACCCCTTCCAGAGCAAGTATTCGTACATCACCACCGGTATTCCGGACATATACACTGCCACGGGGTGATTCAATGATGGTGCGAGACTGTATTGCCCGCACGATGATAGAATCAAACATATCATTTATATTGACCACACCATACCTGGCTGTTGCGTCCAAAGGTCCTCCACTGTGCGCAACGCTGATGTCGCCATTCTGATTGTTAAGATTAATCGCAGCCTTACAATGCTCGATGCGGATACTCCCCGTACTCTGGGTAACCTCCAATTCGTTACCCAGTCCGCTGACGAACGTAGAACCATCATCGGCATGAATGGAAACAGGTATGGTTCTGGGCACTTGAATAAAGAGGTCCACACGGTATGCTGTGATATTGAGTGCCTTCATGGCTTCAGTCACTTCTGTGATAATGTTTAAACGGTCAGCATCTTGCCGGGTATCCAGTCGCAACGCATCCAATGCTGTTGGTGCTTGCGCTGCCGTTGGCGCCCAAACAATTCGGTTCGCTGTAATTCGTATAACATTTTCATCAATACCCTCCACCCGCACATCTCCAATATCGGCATCTACTACCAGGCGTGTGCCTTCCACTACAGCTACCTGACGGGTCAATACGTCGTTAAATGGCTTGTTGCCCTGTTGGTCCAGGCGCTCGGCTGGTGTGCTTTCCTGTCCTTCTCGATGAATGTGTACCTCCGCAAATGAGCCGGTAATATTGAATCGTTGTCGCGCGTTTTCATTTGGGTGGCGAGCAGTCAGGCGATTGCCTTTTGATACCCCCTGATAAGGCAGGATCGTATTTAACGAGCCATACAAAAGACTAACCGTAAATTCGGGGTCTACATCAGTTGCCAGGCGAATTTGAACCGGACCGCTTTCACTGGCGATATCGAGGTCCAGTTCTGCGGTTAAATCGCGAATCACCGTGTTACCACGAAAATTACTGATCCGGCATGTACCAGCGAGGTTGCTGAACTCTGCCTGGGCCCCATGCATCTGAAACGTGCCGCCTTGGTTAATCCGGTTTACTCGAACTGGAAATTCACCATAGGTTCGTAACCCGACGGGACCTGACAATTCCTGCAATTCCACACTACCATAACGTGCGTTAACGGTAACTGGCCCATTTACACCACGAATAACCGTGTCACCAAAAAAATTATCTGCGGCTATGTTCACATTGTCTGGTGCACGGATGTGGTAATTTACTGTTATGGTAAACATGCCAATGTCAGGGATCGTTTCTGGTCTGTGGGTGTGGATTTCCAGAATATCGTCATTTTCGGTAACTGCGACGACTATGTTGTCGGCAATCGTGCTTGCCTTCTCCTCGGTTTCAGCAGCAACCAGTATATTGGCACTTACTTCTACAACGCGTTGCTCCCAAGCGGTGATATGTATTTCACCAAATTCATTGCTGATAGATATTTTTGGGGTTCCGCTTACGGGTAAGCGCTTGTTAAAGGATTGCTCTGCTGTATATTCTGTGGCGCCTCCCCGTAAACTGCGTTCGGTTCCCAACAATTCTTCCGCTTTCTGTCCAAAGAACTGAAAGCTACGGGCAACGCCTTCAAAAAGGGATTGAATTCGATCCATGGCGCCATTGTTGCTACTTGCGTGTACAATAGAAACGGAACTGCCCAGTAAGAGCAGAATGCCTGCCATGGAAAAAATCAGGCAATAAAATATACGTTTTCGGATTGCTATAACTTGCCAAAAATTGCTCATGAGAAAAAGTATAGCAGGCTGCCTCCGTGTTTTGCATTCATTATTGCATTGTGATCATGCATCAATAGATAAGAACTGTGATTACTGACTGTTAAATTGCAATGTATTGAATAACACAACAACCATGCATCAAAGAATTGACCAGGTTTGGAGATCATGGGGCACAGTTTGCGATAATGCGCTGGAATGCCTGGTAACAAGACAAATGAAAGGAGGTTGTTACAAAGTGCGCTCTGCATAGAGACGGCGTAACAACTCGTTCTGGCGTTCGAAATTGGCATGTACCAGAGCGATAGCACGTTGGCTACCAGGGTTTCGCTCCAATGCATCCAATGCCGCTTCCATCTCGGCTGTCAGTTGCTGTACCGCACGTCGTTGCTCAAGCTCTTGTGGTGTTGGTACAACACCAACAGGGGCATATTCCACGGCTTCAGTCAGTGAACGAATACGGCTTGCCGTTTCCTTGATGGATTCCGGAGAATAGGTGCCAGGCATTATGTCTTGTTGGAGTACCGATGCGGTTGGAGACGCTGAATGCGCTGTGCTCATCCCAGGGGTACTGCGTTGATCCGGATCGTTTAAGGCGGCATTGAAAGAAATGCCAACAATTATAGCCAGCAGGGTGGCGTACGCGAAGCCACGGCAGGCAACCCGAAGTGTGGAATAGCGGCGGGATACTTTTTGGCGACGGTTTCGTTCTTTGCGTGCCTGCATCAATATTTGCGCGGTCAAATCATTTGAAGGTTGTAACAGAGGGGCAGATGCAACAAACTCCAGAGAAGCCCGGATTGCCCGGAACTCTTGGTTGCATCGGGGACAACTAGCCAGATGTGACGCCATTTGCGCAGATACCGGAGCACGGCGATCCACCAGATTTTCTGCGTGAGCCAAGAGCTCGTGCCGTGCCGGGTGACGAATAAGATTATAATCTATTGTCATAGACACACCATTCCATTTACAACATCCTGAGCACCTACCAGATACTATACATGCATACAGTGCATGACGACCGTAGTGTCAGCTATTCTAACCGAAGCTTGTCCTATTCATGCCAAATTTCAGATAGCCCATTCTTACTGGCTACACGTATTCCCTGAATTTTTCCAGGTAAGGGCGTAGCGCACGCTCTGCACGTACAACGCGTGATTTAACTGTTCCTATCGGAACGTCAAGAATACGTGCAATCTCTTCGTATGGTACATCCTGAAACCGCCGCAATATAAATGCTTCTCGCTGATGCTCTGGTAAATACTTCAACGCCGCATTGATCGCTTCAGAAATTTCACCTCGTTGAAACTCAGCGAGTACATCTGCCTTGGCATCACCTACATGCTCTGTAGGATTAAATTCCTCTTCTTCACCACTGCAAAACCATCGGGTTAGACTGAAAAACTTGGGTCGGCGTTTCTGCCGTGCCCATTCTTTCGAAACCACGTTGGAAGCAATGGCATAGAGATAGGTGGTGAATTTTGCGGTCGGCTGGTAGCGTTGCGCATTCTTAACCAACGCGAGAAAAACTTCCTGTGTCAGCTCTTCCGCGATTTGTCGGTTGTTAACCATCCTGTAGATGTAATTCAACACCCCGCGTTGGTGGCGACTTACCAGCTCCTCATAGGCCGTTTCCGAACCATGCCCGTGATCCAGCATGAGTGCTTCATCAGACCATGAAGTTTGTGGCTGATCCCGATCGGTTTCTACCACACGCAAGTTTGGTATTGCCGGATTCGCCGGATTAAATTGTATGACCTGTTCTGTGCCTTCCGCCATGGTCATCCCGCCCTATAGGGTTATTTTGCGTTCAGTATGCTTTTATAATACATGTTGTATATGAAAAGTTCCCTGATAAAACCCAATGATAAAATAATTCGATCAGGAAATCTAATTTCTGACAAACACGCATATCATTGGATAATCTGAGATAATACTTTACAAGTATTTCAGTATATCATAGTAAAAATTAAATTACCACTTAAATCAACACGGCATACATGCTTGTTTATCTCTTTTTTCTGCCTGCGAAATGATGGCCAGGCACGGTAGAATATGCTACATTGGTGTGAAGCAGGCATGAATCAACACGCGGATGATTTCTTGATGGTTTGCTACACCGGGGAGATATAATTGTGTCCACAATGACAAATCAAGAACGATTTCAAGCGATTATGGAATACAAATCAGTTGATCGTGTACCAAATTATGAAGTTGGGCTATGGCCACAAACGCTTGAAAGGTGGCGATCGGAAGGACTTCTATGGGAAGACCATACCTGGGACTGGTTTACCGGGGATCCGAAATTTTACATGGACCATCGTGAATACATCGATATTAACTACGATATGATCCCCCCATTTGAATACAAGGTTTTGGAACGCACGGACAAGTATGAAGTAATTCAAGACCACAAGGGGGTAGTACGTCGTGCGCTGATAGAAGGCAGTGTCGGTGGTGGTCGTGCTTCCATGGATACATATCTGAGCTGGCCTGTCCATGATATGCACAGTTTCAAGGAACTCACTAAAAGGTTTCAAACTGGTGTTCCTGCACGGTATCCTGAAAATTGGGAGAGCCGCCTGGCCCCCGCCTGGAATACCCGTGAGCATGTGCTGGTGCTGGGCCGGAACTGTTCCATGCTGGGGTTTTACTGGCGTGCCCGTGAGTGGATGGGCACGGAGAATCTCTCGTATGCCTGGTATATGCAACCAGAATTGATCGAAGCCATGATGGAATTCATAGCTGACTTTACCATTGAGGTTTCAAGACCGATACTTGATAAAGTAAAACCAGACTACATATTTATTAATGAAGACATGGCAATGAAGACCGGACCACTTTTAAGTCCGGATTTGTATCGGCAATACATTTTTCCACATATGAAGCGTCTTGTAGACTTTCACAAATCCAACGGTGTGCGTTATGTAATCGTTGATAGTGACGGCAATATGGGGCCTATCATCCCGCTCCTGCTTGATGCAGGTGTAGACGGTATTTTTCCGCTGGAGCGGGCTTCTGAGGGCAATGACCCCTATGATGTGCGTAAGACATATGGTAAATCCCTCAGAATCTGGGGCGCGGTCGACAAACGGGAATTGGCTAAAGATTACGCTGCCATTGACCAACATCTCATGAGTCTGGCTCCGCTACTGGAAGACGGTGGCTTTTTCCCCATGGTCGACCATACCGTACCACCGGATGTGTCGTATAACAATTTCCGCCACTACATCGAACGCAAAATGCAATTCCTTCGTGGTGAATACTTTTAACGATAGCTGACGTGATTTAAATGTTTTAGACTTGAATTCGGAATTCACTAGCTTATTGTAACGGCGATACGAGCCCAATACCCCGATACCCGTATTATTTTGCGTGGCGACGCTGGCTTTGCTCGGGAACGCTTCATGCACTGATGTGAAAAGCACCATGTTTACTATGTTTTGGGCTTGGGAAAGAACAAACGACTGAACCGATGCATTGTGCATGCCATGGACCGAGCAAAAATCCGTATGCTTACTTGTGGTGTCGCACAAAGGCAGTTTACCAGTTTTCTTTATAGCACTCTAGAAACCTGGAGTCGGGAGCGCAGGGTAGTTACCAAGGCCGAAGTACTGCCAAAGGGAGAGAACCCGCGGTACGTGGTAACCAACCTTGAGGAAAGCTATGCCACACCTGGAGAACTGTACAAGGAGCAGTACTGTGCGCGGGGCGACATGGAAAACCGGATCAAGGAACAGCAACTGGAACTCTTTGCCGACCGCACCAGCGCCCATCTGATGGAGGCCAACCAGTTGCGCTTGTTCTTTTCTCTATTCGCTTATATACTCATATGCAAAGTACGCGGCTGTTTGGCAGGCACACGGATGGACAAAGCGACCAGCGGTACCAATCGCAAGAAACTGCTGAAGATTGCTGACCGCGTCACGATCAGCGTCCGCCGTATCATGGTCTATCTACCTACCGCATGTCCTGATCAGAATATCTTCATCCGGGCATGGCGCAAACTGCGCCTGCCGCTTCATCCCACTTAACCACCAACAAGCACTACCCCATGGGCGAATGCCATGAATAGTCTGGCAAGCCAGCGCGATAAGAACATGGGGTAAGGGGGAGTTGTGTCTACACAAAGAAACATCGGACGAATTGTTCGTCCAAACGGCCAGTCAATCAAAAAATCAACTCTGTGTGGGGCTTGTAAAAATATTTAAAAAAATAACGGTGAGATATCCGGGGTGACCCTCTGGGCTTCGCGAGTGAAGAATCTCAACATACCAGAATTCTACATTCAGGACAGCGACCCGACCGAAGCGGGAACCTTGAAGCACCAGTCAACGGTTGATAGCATTAATACAAACCAGAACTGCAAAGCCATTCTTACCAAAAAGCGAGAGATGGAGAACTACCTTCATCCAGAAGCTATTAAGGCTGTGCGCTCTGAGGTTGATATCCAGTTTTCTGATTATGACGACGTACCATTGCTTGTAGCGAAGGCATTGCATGAAAACAGCGAATCAGAAATGGCGTGGGATGATTTGTCCGATGAGAAAAAGGGCAAGAAGATATCAAGAGAGAAGCAATGGCTCAATTCTGATGCCGTAGCGATGATGACTCCCACTCTTCTTTCTACTCGCGACGCTGCCGAAGACGCTATTGGCTGGTTGAGAAAGATCGGTGAGTTCATTAACAGGAGCGCCCAAACATGACGCACAGTAAAGATAGATTATATTGAGACATTGTAAGCTTACATCGTGACAATGTAAGCCTGTAAATTAGCTTTTCAAGCTTGCAAAGAGGTATTGTATACTAGAATCACGATGGATGAAATAGAGCGGAAAGACTCATAAACCCAACACTGACAGGAGGTTACGAATCATAGCGCAATTTCAGAGGACAGAACCTCCGGTGATCTTGCTGGCGCAGGATATGACGACGAATACGGTCGTCTTTACGGCTCCGCTTGTGCCCCCGACCGACCTGCAAACCGCGGTCACGGCTTACAAATTCCAACGCCGCGAACACCCAAGAGGTGCATGGAGCGACGTGGGCATAGCTATTGAAAACGAAATCACGCTTACCAATCAAGAGCGCGATAAGAAATGTGAATACCGCGTCCTCGCCGTCAACAAGGCGTGCATAGGCAAACCCAGCAACACCGTCAAGGCAGTGTTGTGAGAAACAGCGAAGTCAGGTTGAGAAACATGCCAGGAAATACCCCCACATTTGTCGATCTTTTCTGCGGAGCCGGAGGGCTCTCGTTAGGCTTGGAAAAGGCTGGGTTGCATTGCTTGCTTGCCGTGGACAACAACCCTGCGGCAATAGAGTCTTTCTTGGCCAATCACACATCAGAAGCAATAAGAACAGAGATAACACCGGCAATCGAATTGCCCAACGCCGATGTATTTGTAGGTGGTCCTCCATGTCAGGGATTCTCTTCCGCCGGAATGCGAAAACAGGGGGATAAGCGAAACTCTCTTGTGACGGTGTATGCCAATCTGATCGTAGCATATCGACCATCCGTTTTCGTTTTTGAGAACGTCGAAGGGTTCTTGACCTACTCTGATGGCGAGCGGGTTGTTGATTTGCTTGAGCCACTTGTTGCAGCTGGATATCGGATAAGTCTCCGAAAGATTAATGCCGCTAATTATGGAATCCCCCAGCACAGAAAAAGAGTTGTCGCGATCGGCGCATTGCATAGACAGCCGATCTTTCCAACAGCAATGACAATGGCCTATGGCGCTCCGGGAAGCCATCGAGTTCACGTAAATCTTCCCAAGGCTCCAACCTTCCATGATGCCGTTTCTGATTTGGACGCACCCAGTTTTGAAGC
Organism: uncultured Nitrospirales bacterium; assembly: GCA_964537975.1. Lineage (GTDB taxonomy): Bacteria > Hydrogenedentota > Hydrogenedentia > Hydrogenedentales > SCBR16-9 > SCBR16-9. Next base: position 16,250 of record CAZIDP010000060.1, read on the forward strand.
ACCTGGAATTCCAAGTGAGCATTACATTCGTCCCCTGTCAGAATCCGACCAGAAACGCATTCGACTTCTTAAACCCGGACAAACTATGAGAGACCTCCCGGAAGAGCTATGGCATGAAAGCTATCGCAAACGTGCGAATCGGCGTGTTATGGATGGGATGCCAACAGAAAAGCGTGGTGGGGCACCTGCCGGAGTAAGGCGTCTTAGAGGCGATGAACCCTGCAAGGCCATTACGAGCGGCGCTGTAGGAGAGTTTATCCACCCAAAGGAAGACCGTTATTTGACGATCCGAGAATGTGCAAGAATCCAAACATTTCCTGATGGTTACTCATTCTGCGGAACTGCATCCGAGAAGATATTGCAGATAGGTAATGCGGTTCCGCCCATTTTGGGGCGCGAGATCGGTAATGCCATCAGGACCATATTTGAACAAGCGCCAGATTGCACGTTGGCAGGCGGGGTTGTTGACTTTCAGCCAACCCATGCAAATGGGATGAGCCCTGCATTACAGAAATGCGTTGAACTTGTTGAGCAGCGATTCGGACTATCAACAGAAGGAATGGAGCAACTTACACTATGGGACTAACACAGAGCCAGAAATCGATCATTGAAAAGGCCAAGGCATCTGGTGGCGGAGACCTTGGCGTAAGTTTGAATGATTCTGCCTGCTCGTATCTGGTCGCGGTAATCGCCTCCGATCTCGGTGTTCTTAGAGAGATCCCGGCTCTGCCCGAGGACGTCGCACCCTTCTTTTCTGGCTCATCGCCTAACAATCTCGTAGTTTCAGATGTGGACTTTTGGCAGACATTCGAAACCCTTATCAAACTCGTGCCCGATGCGGATACGTATTTCTCATGCTTGGCTGCCTTGCTCAAGAGCCGTATGAAATACTGGAAAATTCTGTCGCATCAGGCGATCCCGACAATGGATCAGGTCGGCCCTCGCTCATTACTGCAATACGGCCATTGTGATGATGCCGCCTTGGCTGCGTTTCTGTTGTGGAGGAAATGGCTGTTCGATATTGACAATCGGGCAGGGCAGGAAACCGGTTATTTGTTTGAACCGATAATTGCTAATTCCATAGGCGGATACCCCGCAAGTTCGCGTAAGAGTCCGATTCGGCGCACGCGTGACAGTAACAAGGGACGCCAAGTTGATTGCATACGCGGCAAGATGGCCTATGAAATAAAGATTCGAGTAACCATTGCTGCTTCTGGTCAAGGTCGTTGGAAAGAAGAACTTGATTTTCCGGTGGATTGCGTGGATAGCGGATATACTCCTATACTCGTTGTTCTTGATCCTACGCCGAACCCGAAACTTGATGAACTGATACGCGTTTTCGAGGTTGCTGAAGGCGCTACATACATTGGTGATGCAGCTTGGGCGCATCTTGAAGAAGCTGCCGGAAGCGCGATGAGTGTATTCCTTGAGAAATATGTCAGGACGCCGATTCAGTCAGTTTTGAGCGCGACACCTCCGTGCCTACCGGACATCACCTTGAGCATGGATGAAACGCGGCTTGCGATGAAGGTTTTGGGGCATGAATGCGTATACCCGCGAGTGGCGGGAAATCTGTACATCACCAATAGTGACGAGCTTCCCGAAGACATTGAAGAAGAAACGCCAGGCGTATGACAGATTAACTCCTATTAGCCGCCAACGCCGAGTTTGATCTTGACGGACACGTCGGACGTGTGACGCCTTGACTGAGTCCAGACGAGCCAGCCGGTCTTGAAGCGGGTCTTCTACTCGATGCCCTCGGTCTTAAACCGCCTCGCGCACTGGTATCTTGCCGATCTCCTCGCCGGGCAGAACCAGGATTTCGTCGAACGAGCATGGCCGAGGTCAGCAGGATACCGCCTCTGCCGTAGTTCTTGATCATGCCCTTGGCACGCTGGTACCAACCCCCGAGGCCCTTTTGAAGTGTGAGCAATCGCCCTTTTAAAACGGTCAAAGCAATGTGAGGCGGAGAAAAACAGGTGTTGCGGGTGAAAAAACTTGCACCACTACGGTAACGACCTGCAGGCGAGGCGCATCAGTTATAGTTGGTCTGTATTGTGCCTATACGATATCGACTGAGTAAAAACAGTACGCCCTTGTATCATCAACCGGCTTACCTCATTTGCAACGATATCTACATACCCATCGATCAAATCGTTCAGTTCTATCTGTGGCGATGGGATATTGAAGTAAATCACCGGGACGAGAAAACCACATTGGGGGTAGGAGATACTCAGATGCGCACGAAATATGCTGTTCAGGAGATAACTGGTCTGGCCGTTACCGCGTATGCCATGCTACTGGTCGCTGCCTGCCAATGCCAGAAAAACAACATCGACTTCGAGCATCTACCCATAGCCAAAAGGTAAAAAAAGAAATGCTTTGCGACCAGCAATCATAAACCTTATCAGAAACTTTCGTTATGAAGTTTGGGGCCAAGGAATAGTATTTCTCCGGCTTCATGAACTACGTCACACCCAACACGAAGCATGAGAAATACAGCTTACCCAAAAATTTCCCAATATTCTACACTGATATACCCGCATATTAGGGCCAAACACCAGTGTCCTGGCGACGCCAAGGCTTGAAGTTGTTTTTCCCAGTTCACACACCCAGCCTAATACCCAAGCACTTTGTTGATGACGGATTGTAAGTCGGTAGCAGAAACGCCACCGCCGCCATCGACGTCGGCATCGTAGGGGATAACATAGCCCAGTATAGCGTTGACAACGAGTTGGATGTCTACCGCGTCTACGCGGCCATCCAGGTTTATATCGCCGTCACTCAGTGTTATGTCGTTGCGGGTGGTGGTATCTGTGGTGACTGTGACGTCGTTGAGTGTGTAGGGAATGTAGCCCGGCGCTGAAAACTCCACGGAGTATATCCCCGGTTGCAGCAGGCGGTGGTAATACCCGGTTTCGGGATGGGTATAGGCAGTACGTGTATTGTCTGCCACGGCAACTTGTGCCCAAATAGAGTCGCCTGATCTTCTGTCGGTCGTGGTACCGTTAACGCCTTGGTAGACACCTTCAAGGTAGGAAAGCATGGCTTCGGCATTGTATTCCCAGTGCGTCGGCAGTTGTGATGCCAGGGGCGCTTTGGTCACGGACAATTCCAGGGTGACTTCTTTGCAGCCCAGGTAACGGTAATGCCAGTCCTGCATGCTACCGGTAATGCGGTACCAGCGGGAGCCATTTACAATGCCCCGATTAAATCCCAGAAGCAAACTAGTGTTGTTTGCCATGATCGGGTGGTGGTCTGCGTAACGTCGGGATAACTCGCGGAACAGATTCTCATCTGGTGTCGGGGCTGCGGTTCCGCTGGGTATGGTCACCCCATCGTCATACGGATAATTTACGACTACTTCTCCGGTGTGGATATTGGCCGACAATACAAATGCATGTTCCAGTGACCACGATATGATGTGACGCACTTCTGGTTCCAGAACTTCGATATTGAGAAATTCATCATGATACCAGTCAGCCGTAAAATCGATCAGATATTGTGGAAACGCACGGTTGAGGTCTACGTTGTTGGCGTTGAAGCGTACGTAGGTCTCATATCCGTCGGGATTCATCAGTGGCACGACCCAGACGTAGGTGTTGTCCAGCAACCGGGTAATACGGCTGTTGCTGCCGTATTCGTCTAATAACAAGTCGATGAAGAACATACACATTTCCGTGCCCAGCGGTTCATCACCATGCATGGTGGACACGTATTTTACAGCCGGCTTGTCCTGGAGTAGCTCTGGTTCTGTGGTGATGAGTATTGCCCATAATTCGCGGCCCTGGACAGATTGCCCCAGGCTGATCAGACGTGTGATATCGGGATATAAAACTGCGTATTGTTGCAGGTCAGCGGTAATAGCGGAGTAACTGCGGTAACCGGAAGGTGCCTTAGTCAGATAGTCGGGCACCAATTCATAGGGCAGCCCCAGAGATTCAAGCTGCTTAAGCCTGCCTTCTGGTACATACACGACTGCCACCCCATCAGGCTTTATACGGTCTACGGACAAACCTGCGGCTTCAATCCGACTGATGTCTTCTCTCTCTGAAATTGTGACCAGATATGCAGCTTCTGCTGAAACCCGTGTACAGACAAACAGGCACAGCATCCATACACACAAAAAACCGGTCAGCCTGATTGGGTACTGCGTTGGATGCGATGGCATACGCTTCCTCATTTATTCTGCCACGACGTAGAATGTCCTACTGGTATCGTTGCGTTGCTGATCCGTTATGGTAAGTGAAACCGGGTAGCGTCCCGGCGCATCGAAAGTGAATGTGGTACGTAAATCGCGGCTTCGCTTGCCATTACCAAAGTCCCATTGGGCACGACGTATCATTTTCTCGGTGTTGTAGGGTACTGCCAGGCCCGCAACATAAAATTCACTCAGATTCATTGGTAATTGCCCGATTGGTGCGCGCACAACATCCAGCGCATCATAGACCCGCTGCTCTCCCACACGCACAACCAAGTCTTCACGCGCAGGGGCGATTTGTATTGCTCCTTCTCCCAGGAGGACTTCTGCTATTGCCCGAATGGTAGCATCTATATTCGTGCCGTCAGAATAGGCAACCACGATTGCATCGGCTTCCTGCAACAGCGGCAGGTGTGTCGGGTAGCCAATCAGCACGACAACCAGGCGTGCGCCTTGAGCCCGAAGACCCTGCACCAGTTCCAATTGTCCCTGTGGACGCAATGTGTCGGTCAAAATACAGACGATCGTACGAAGCCCGCGAATCCGCGAGGTGACCCGATTAATTTCGAAAGGTTGAATATCACCTATGTGGCGTGCAGTGGTAATACGTTGTTGCGAAATTTGTTTTATGGGTTTTTCCAGGATAGCGTACAGCTCATCAACACCGGTTACCCCGGTGATGCCCACGGGAGTTGATTCTTCCCGGGACAGGGGAAGTACGTTGTCACGGTTCTGCACCAGGGTTATAGCCCGGCGCTCTACTTCATAAGCCAGTTCATAATATCGTTTCTGTTTCACCAATGCGGCAGCTTTTTTTTCTGTGGGCAATTCACGCGTTGTTGAAGCCACAAATTCTTTATAGGCTAATACACGTCTCAAGGCGCTGTTAATAGCTGTCTCGCTGATAATGCCATCGTTTACGGCTTGCACGATACGGTCAACAGCCCGCATCACTTGCGTATCGGAACCACGCCAATACACCATATCCGCGCCATTACGCAAAGCAAGAAGGGCGGCATCGGCGGTATCAAATTGTCGTGCGATGTCTTCCGTATCCATTGGCCCGGCGACGATTACCCCGTCATACTTCAAATCAATCCGAAGCATATCCCGTAAAACTACTGGAGACAACGAAGCGGGAATCGGGTCGGGGTCCAGCGTAGGCACCAGGGTGTTGCCAACATGGAGAATTCGTGCTCCTTGTTGAATTGCCGCGGCATAGGGTCGAAGGGGTCCACTTGCCATCATTTCCCTTGGAGTCAGCAACACTGCCGGGGTACGTCCTTCGCGGTTGGTACCCCCACCCGGAAAGTTCATGGGCATCATCTCAACATCATGAGCCCACAAATTTTGTTGCAAAACCCGAATTGCCCGAGCTGCTACTTCAGGATCATGGCCGAAGTGGTGGATACCCCCCTGCGCGCCGGATAGTTCCGGTGCCAGGTCAAGACTCGGCCCCAAATGCAGGTGAAACCCCATGAGCTTGAGGTGTTGAGCCATCATCTCACCCAGTTTCGCGGTTATTTCATCGTCATCAATCGCTGCTATCGCCAGTAAAGAAGGGAACTGCGCAAACACACTGGGAGCACCCCGGTCACGTCGAAGCAATTCATTCAGATTGGCGCCAACAAGCAAAGGAATACCCGTACCGCGTTCTACGGCACGCAATTTATTGCTATATAGTACCGCTTGCTCCGGTTGTAGAATTTGTCGAATGACAGCCACACCTGGCGTGTAAGATTGTATAAAAGCAAGGTCTGCCGCTGTAGGTCCATGCAGGCCTGACATGGTAACCATCATAAGTTGAGAAACCCGTGCCCGCAGGCTCATGGATTGCATGGCCAAATCGACATCATCAATTCCGATGTTGTCAGCCGATACATCGGACAAAGCCTCCGATGACTGTTCATTCTCAAAGATTGAACGCTGCGCATGGGCGGTTTCTGTTGACAGCAGCAATGTCAACACCATTGCAACAAAAACTTTTCTCAATGTTAGGCAATTCATAAGAGCTTGTGTCCACTGGATTCGATACCCGTTTGCCCGGAATCAAATTAATTGCGCCAAGTATATGTTAACTATCAGAGAATGATGCCCTGCTGTCGGAATTCTCTTGGCTGAAAAATATAACATTACATCATGATTGTGTTTATTATTGTACCAAATTATCGGACAGTGACCTAACCTGCCACATTTCACTTAACAAGATACGTAC
>CAZIDP010000061.1:0-22638 GCA_964537975.1 uncultured Nitrospirales bacterium
AACCCGCGACGTCAACCTTGGCAAGGTTGCACTCTACCACTGAGTTACTCCCGCTCGCGATGGTGTGCATAATATAGCAAGAATTTTTTACAGGTGTCAAGTTTATCCCGTTATCTGCCTCCGGCGTTGTCGAGGCATCATGTAATAACCTGGTAGATACCCGATGCAAGCGTTCTGGGATGGAATGGAGTGTTGAGGGTGCCAACGTAGTACTTGCTGCAAGATGCACCTTGCTGTCAAACCGTTTCAAAGATTATTGTGAAGATAAAACAGCGAGTTAAAAACCCACATTTATGATGCAGTCCCCAGTTATTTATCAGGATTAGAAATCATTGTACTTTTTGTTTGTAGGTAAAGCAGTTACGTGAAATTGTTGTTGCTTTCGTCTATTGGCCAAGCTGAACAGATTATTTGATATGATGAGACTGTTCATTGACATTTTGATCTGCTATTAAGACAATATGACCAACCAACTATATGATCATAATGCGAAATGCTTGGCTTGTTCGATTAAAATCAATGATAATGAGTGGACAATTTTGTTTTGCTAATTTTTGCTTATCTGTTTTCCTCAATATTGAATTTATATCGAATCGGCTGATGTTTAATACAGGGAGTTTACATACATGACCAATGCCGAAGTGGCTGAATTGCTTGAAGAAATTGCGCGTTTCATGGAATTAAGTGGGGAGAATCATTTCAAGACTCGCTCTTATACGAACGGTGCACGTGTTCTGGAGCAGCTTGATGAAAATATCATAGATGTTGTTAAAGAAAAGCGGTTGCGCGAATTACCAGGAATCGGTGAGGCTCTTGCTGAAAAGATTGAAACGTTTGTCGTATCTGGTCATCTCCCCTACCTGGACGACTTGCGGTCCAAATTTCCAGAATCTATTCATGAATTGTTTCAAATTCCTAACTTAGGCCCAAAGCGAATCAAGGTGCTGTATGAGGTATTAGAAATTGCTTCACTTGACGCATTGAAAAAGGCTGCTGATGCAGGAAAAATCGCCGAATTAAAGGGATTCGGAGAGAAGATGCAGGTAAAGATACTTGAGGGTATCGAATTTGCTAAGGAACACGCCAATCAACATTTACTGTCTGAAGCTAAAGCAGTAATCGATTTCATGTTGTCCTGGTTGCGTAAGGAGCCTTCCATAACAAATTTGTCTTGCGCGGGAAGTTACCGACGTTGTAAGGAACTGGTCAAGGATGTAGACTTGGTCGCGTCGGCACCAGATCCCCAAAAGGTTATGCAGCATTTTGTTGCAGCCCCGGGTATCAAGCGCGTGACTGGCAAGGGAAACACCAAGTCCAGTGTGGTGTGGGAAACAGGTATTAATGTGGACTTACGTGTTGTCAGTGAAAACGAATTCCCCTTTGCACTATTACATTTCACAGGCAGCAAAGAACACAACGTAGTGCTGCGGCGTCTGGCGAATGAGCGTAACCTGAAGTTAAATGAATATGGCCTGTTTTCAGATAAGGAGCTACTGGTTTCTTGCAAAGATGAAACAGCTATCTACAAACAACTTGACCTGCCATATATACCCCCTGAGCTTCGCGAGGACTTGGGAGAGTTTGAATTAAATAAAACACCAGAATTGATAACATTTGAGGAAATTCTTGGCGTGATTCATTGCCATACAACTTATAGTGATGGTAAGGATTCACTCGGAGCCATGGTCGCTGCTGCTCAGGCGAGAAAGTACAAGTATATTCACATCAGTGATCATAGTCAGTCGGCAGCATATGCGGGTGGGTTGAAGATTGATGCAATAGAAAAGCAACATAAAGAAATTGATGCTATAAACAGCAAGTTAAAGGATTTTCGTGTGCTGAAGGGCATTGAGTCAGACATTCGTACAGATGGTTCGCTGGATTATGAAGATGACATTTTAAAGCGTTTTGATCTTATCATAGCTTCTGTACACAACAAACTGGACATGAATATTGATGAGGCAACCAATAGATTGGTAAAGGCTATTGAGAATCCATTCACACATATTCTTGGGCATCTGACCGGCAGATTGCTGCTTTCCCGGCAAGGGTATCCACTGGATTTTGACAAAGTTTTCGATGCGTGTGTAGCGAACAAAGTTGCCGTTGAAATCAATGCCAACTGCCGGCGTCTTGACATTGACTGGCGCCACATACGCCGAGGAAAAGATAAAGGGGTCAAGTTTTCCATCGGACCAGATGCACACCATGTTGCCGCGATTGACAACATAGCCTATGGCGTGGGTATTGCGCGTAAAGGCTGGTTGGAGAAATCCGACGTGTTGAACGCAATGACAGCAGAGGAAATACTTGCATGGGCAAAGAAATAATGGAAAAAAAAAGTATTTCGGGACGAGAAAGCCTAAAAGACAAGCGGGTGCGTGCCGCATTGGTTTACGAGAAATTTATTAAATCATATCTGGACTTGCGTTGTACTTTGAACTACAAGACGCCATTCCAGTTGCTTGTTATGACCATCCTCGCGGCACAATGCACCGATGAACGTGTCAACAAGGTAACCAAACCGATATTTGCCCAATACCCCGGTCCGGAAGAACTGCTTACTGTATTAACATCGAAGCTGGAGCAAATGATACATTCTTGTGGATTTTACCGTGCCAAAGCACAAAACATACATAAAACATGCAAAGCTCTGGTAGAAGAATTTAGTGGCAAGGTACCAGGTACCATGGAAGAATTACTCAAGCTCCCCGGCGTTGGCCGTAAAACAGCGAATGTCATATTGGGTGAATGTTATGGTGTGCCTGGTGTGATTGTCGACACCCACTGTACGCGCCTGGCAAGACGTCTTGGATTTACGCGCCAAGAAGACGCGGTGAAGATAGAGCATGATTTGATGCGGATATGGGAGAAAGAAACTTGGACGCTTTTCTCACATTGCATGGTGTTTCATGGCAGGGCTGTTTGCAATGCACGCAGCCCGAAATGCAGTGCTTGTTGTGTACGTGAACTTTGCCCATTTCCAGACTCGCGAGAGGGAGCACGCATTGCCCAGTGACAATAAGCATCAGGCAACATCACGACATAAGGTAGTTCATTCTGGGATGCAATGTGATTCTAAAACAAAACTAATGAATCCCTGGTTGGTCATTGCCTATGTCATTACGGTATTGGGTATTGATACCCTGGCTGTACAGGGAGTTCAATGGCCCTGGAACTGGGCATTTTTCAATTGGTATGGACACCAGGTTCACGGCTTCGTTTCATTGCCTGGAATACTGTCATTTGACTGGTTATTGCACCCTGTTTTAAGTTCGTTTAACTGGTTCCGGTTCCTGTTCTGGTTCGTAGTTCCTTTTATATTCTGCCTGAGAAATTTTGCATGGAGCTGGCTGGATTGCCGAAGCTGGTCCAAGGTAGATGTGATTTTGCTGGGTGCTATTCTCCTGGTTGGCGTTTTTGTCATGGCACTGGTCCCCCATCTTCCAGGTGTTCGTGATATTTATCCGACCATGGGGAGAAAATACGATGCATTTCCATGGTTCCTCCTGCTCAATCGACTTTTGTGGGTAGTATCCTGGCTGATTGGTTGGGAGTTTTTGCATCGTTATGTTTTACTAAGAGCACTGGATAAACGTTGGGGCAAGTGGGGTTGGTTGCTGGTACCTGTGTCAGAAGGCATATACCATCTTCAAAAACCACTGGTAGAGGCTCTCGGAATGGTTGTGTTCTCATTGGTACTTACGCATTGGGCACGTAAACGTAAAAATCTGCTGCTTCCATTTCTCGCGCACCTTATTATAGAGATTGAGCTGATAATCTTTCAGCTATTTTTCTAATTTTCATCAGAAATATAATCTATAGATATAGGGCGAAGACTGACATAGATATCTTCGCCTATAATTTGAATTCCATAAGGTCGAAGCGCAGTATCCACTCCCTTCAGGCAATGACCATCTCGCAAGTCATATTGCCAACCATGCCAGGGGCATGTTATGACATGATTCCTGATTATACCTTGTGAAAGGTCTGCTCCCTGGTGTTTGCAGCCCATTTCCATAGCACGAAATGAACCATCTTCATCTTTGATGATCCCTATGTAACGTCCCAAAATTTTGTACGATTTTAAACGCACTTTTTCAAAATCAACTGTTTTTGCCAATCGAACATAATTGTCCATCTGATAACGACCAATCAATGATATAATGATTACGGCATTTAAGCCATACTTCAAGCTTCGTTACATCAACAATAGCTGTATTTGAATGAATTCCTGATGGAATGATAGGGTTAAGTTATATGTTGAATACAACATAGGTAGTATTTTGGAAATCCAAATGAAATTCTGTATACTAAACTAAAGTATACCCCATAAAAACCAAAAACAATGGCACAGCACTCAAATCAAATGAATATGCTGTTAGTTTTGAATTGCCTACTTGGCCCGGTTAACGCAAAAAAACTGAAGGTGAAAATGATGTTGGAAACAAACCACAAATATTTTAACAGAGAAATGCCGGTAGCGGAAGCTATGGCACTACACCCGCGTGTCGCAGAAGTTTTCGCTGCGTTTCATCTTGGGGGCTGCTCGCATTGCGGAATCAGCCATTATGAAACCATTGAGCAGGTGTGCATGGCCTATGGCGTAGAAATCGAGGTGCTTCTTGAAGTATTGGAATCGCTGATGGAAAAGGAAGCTGAAGTTGAATCCAATGCTACGCCGAAAACTACAGAATCTGCCGATAATAATACAAAGTTAATGTGAGCACTAGCAGTTATACGTAATGTTTTATAGTTTTAAAACTGGCATTGTGTACCACAATTCAAATTGTTACCCAAACAACAGGAAGTAAATAAAATGTCTGCAACTGATACAGACACCCACCAATCAAAAGCACTTGTCAAGGCCACCCCGGAAGCAATCAAAGCTTTAAATGAGCTGAAAACAACAGAAGGGGTTGGAAAAAGCGGTGTGCGCCTTGGTGTTAAAGGTGGCGGTTGTTCTGGATTCTCCTATGTCCTGGAATTTGACAATCCTCATGAAGGAGACAAAATCCTTGTCCAGGACGATATCGAATTTTACATGGACCGGAAGTCTTCCATATACCTGAAAGGTATCCAACTCGATTATCGGAGTGGGTTGAAAGGCAAGGGATTTGTATTTCAGAATCCCAATGCGACCAGTACCTGTGGTTGTGGAGAGTCATTTTCTGTGTGACATTGCCTGCCAATGCACAGGCAGTTGTATATTACTAAAAATCTTTGTTTTATATTAAAAAACATATATTCCGGTTGGTAATGCATATTTTCTATGCTTGCTTGCCGGATTTTTCTTACAGGTAACAAATTTTGACAATACAGCGTGAAATTGAGTCTGTTCGCAACAATGTGGGCATATGGAAATCAGACGAAACAACCATTTTACAGCTTTCCGGCAAAGACGCTATTACATGGCTTAATAACCAGAGTAGCAACGATGTGATCAATCTTGAAAACGGTCAAGGCTGCTTGAACGCTTTACTTGACAGACTGGGTTGTGTACAAGCCTGGTTTGCATGCCATCGTTGGGAAGAGGAAATTTGGATAAGTATCCAGAAAACTTTGGTACCGATAATACATCAACGTCTGGATACCCATGTGTTTTTGGAAGAAGTCTATTGCAACGACGTTTCCAGCGACACACCTCACATCCATATTGAAGGTCCCAGGTCTGCACTCGTTATTCTCGAAACCACTAATATTCTCCCAACGGACCTTCCTGCAATGCAGTACAGTTTTGTCCCGGTTAAGACAGACAAGTTTGAACTACTCCTTTTTAAACAGGGATTAAGCTCTGAGGAATCATACACCATTATTTCGGCACCCGGTGAAACTGATGCGGTATACAATACGTTGCTTGAAACAGGACTTGATTATGCTTTAATGGAAATATCAGAACCAGCCCGTGAAGTGTTGCGTGTCGAGTCCGGTACACCATTATTTCCTGTAGACATCGATAATACTATTATCATTTCGGAAACTATGCTGGAAAATGATGCTGTAAACTACAATAAAGGTTGTTACCTGGGGCAGGAGGTGGTAGCCAGGTTAAAAAATTATGGTACGCCTAAAAAAGCTTTGGTGGGGTTAAAATTCAGTGACCCATCTACCGCATTGCCAAAACCGGGCACTATATTGCTGCACAATGGCAAGAAAGCGGGAGAAATCAGAAGTAGCGCGTATTCACCAGCTCTTGAAACCTGGATTGCATTGGCTTACCTGGACCGTCATCACCGTACACCGGGAACGGCCTATCAATTCACGTCAGACCACACGCTAGGAAATATGAACGCGGAGGTGTGTCTATTGCCATTTGTTACTGGCACAAACCGTTCGGACTTGGCAACAACCTTATATGATCAAGCATTGCAGATTTTTGAAGCCGATGATAACGACGAAGATGATACCGCCATAACGCTTTTAAAAGAAGCCATCCAATTGAATCCCGCATATGAAGACGCCTATGAAGCACTGGGAGTTATATTACATCGTCACCATCGGGTAGATGAAGCCATCCACTACATGCAGCTGCTTGCAACATTAAACCCGAATTGTGTGATGGCACACACGAACCTGTCCGTTTTTTATGTCAGCAAAGGCATGATCCAGGAAGCAGAGTCTGAAAAAGCACTGGCTAACCAACTTGAAATGAAACAAAAGCTGGATGTGCGAGATGCAGAAAAACTGGCACAGCTTGAACGGGAAAAAATCCGTTTGGACGCGGAAGAGCGTATCGGGATGTTTTTGGAAGTATTGGAATTTGATCCCGAAGACCCCGTAGCCACAATGGGACTGGGGAGTGCCTATATACAGTTGGAAAGATACGAAGACGCAATACCCTATTTACAACAAGCCACAAAAGTAAAAAAAGATTTTTCTGCCGCATTCTTAAATCTTGGCAAGTGTTATGAATTTCTTGGAAGGCTTGATGAGGCTGGCAAGTCATACACTGAGGGCATTGAAGTCGCAAGCCGTAAGGGCGATTTAATGCCACTCCGAGAAATGGAAAGACGTCTAAAATCTTTGCAATAAGCAATATCTCACCAACAATGTATTTGCTGATGAATATTGAATCATAAATTTTCTTATTTACTGGTACATCTCCCCCATTTGTTTAATCTAAATTTTATTTGTATAATGATGATACAGCAATATAATTCTAGATTGCGTGATTTACATTATGTATTTTAGGAGTATGTATCATGCGTAAGAAAACCGTGTTGCGTTATTTTCTCCTGCTCTTCCTCATCATTGTTGGTATTCCAACAACCCTCCTGTTCCGAATTTACTATTTACCCATTCCCATTTCCAACATTGAAACCTTGCAGAAAATTGGCTCATCGTGGCGCTATCCGCTCAGTGGGCATTATGTACTCACGCAAAATATCGACGCCTCAGAAACAGCAACATGGAATGAGGGTACTGGCTTCATGCCTATTGGTATTCCAGCCGATTATCAAGATATTGACAGTTATAGCTGGGATGAGTATTTTATTGAATTTTCTGGTACCCTGGATGGACGTGGATATACCATTCAGAATCTGTATATGAATCATATTGAGTTAGAAGTGGTTGCATTGTTTGCAATGTTGTCTTCTACAGCCACCATTATGAACCTGGGTATCGTCGAGCATGATATTTTTGCAAAGGAAACAGCCGCGGTTCTCGCATTGGTTAATGCAGGCACAGTACGAAACACCTATGCAACCGGTATTGTGCAATCGCCAGATGCGTTAGCAGTCGGATTAATTGCACTTAATGATGTGACTGGTGTAATTGACTCCTGTTATACCGCAAACCATGTGGTGTCAAAGGGAAGTGATAACACATATGCCAGAGGTGCAGTAGGGCTGGCTTTTAACAATTACGGCATAATAGAACGCTCTTACACGGCTGGGTTGGTATCTGGAGTTGAAAGTGTTGGTTTTGTAAAAAGCAACTCGGGGATAATTCGAAATTGTTTTTCAATTGCTACCGTAATCGAGAATCACATGGCTTCCGGTTTTGTAGAAAGCAACTATTCGCCTGCAGTGATAGAAAACAGCTATACAGCCGGTGCAATTGTTGGCATGGCAGCAACATTTGAAAGTTACAATAGTTCCAGTACTCGTTTTAGGGAAGATGATATGCCAGTAAAATTGGAAACCACATTCTGGAATGCAGATATCTATACCACCGAATTCGATCATCCAGGGACTGGACTTACAACCGGGGAGATGCTGCATCCGGAACCTTTTCAAATTGCAGGCTGGGACTTGGGCACCGATGATGATTTCTCCGGCACATGGACACAACAACGAGGTATAACATATCCCGTGTTGTCGAACAGCGCAATGTCAGCACCTGCCGAGTACACCTTAACTATTGAGGCCGAAAGGGGAACGGTTTCGTTATCGTCGGAAGGAGATTCTCATCCTGCCTGGTCACTGGTTCATTTAACAGCAACGCCGGAACCAGGTTACGCGTTTTTAGGGTGGCATTATAAGAACTATGAGCAGATCGATCCCTGGAAAATAAACCCATTGCCTGTAGTCATGCATGATCATATTTCATTGAAAGCTGTATTTGCCCCGATAATTGCAATTGACAGCATTGAAGCATTGCAAAAGATTGGCAATGATCCCGATTTTCCATTATTCGGGCATTATGAACTCACACAGGACATTGACGCATCTGTAACCGTTTCCTGGAACGATGGTGCTGGTTTTTTACCTATAGGCAATTTTGAAAATCCATTTATGGGTGTACTAGATGGCCGGGGGCATGTCATTCAGGATTTATACATAAACCAGCCTGATAATAATGGCGTGGCAATAATAGCAAATCTGGGTGCGAGCGGTCATATCAAGAACCTCGAACTGAAAAGTGGCTTGGTGAAAGGTAACCATTCAGTCGCTGCATTGGTTGCATGGAATAATGGCATAATCGAAAATTGTGGAGCCAGCATGACAATTCAAAGTAATGGGAACGCGGCAGGCTTGGTTGCGTATAATTGGCGTGAAATTACACGTTGTTCTTCCACAGGTCTGGTATTTGGTTCCTATGAGCGGGTCGGTGGGTTAGTAGCATCAAATTATGGAGATATTAATCTGTCTTATTCCACTGCCTTTGTGTCAGGAATGAATAAAGTTGGTGGGCTGGTCGGTCATCATCATGGGCACATTTCGGACAGCTTCTCAGCCGGAGTGATATCAGGAAATAATATTGTTGGTGGACTGACTGGTATAGCAATAAGCTCACAGGTTAAAAATTCATATTCAATTGGTATGGTAGATGGAAACGACGGAGTTGGTGGCTTGCTTGGCTTTGATATCGAAAAAATCCCAGAAATGGATGATCCGATGAGCATTCTTTACTTGGACAGATCGTCAACAGTCACGCAATCTTTTTGGTGTGTTGAGGAAAGTGGACAGAGCGAGTCAACTGAAGGTACTGGTATTTACCGTGAGAACATCCTGAATTCCAGTACATTCCAGGAGGCAGGTTGGCAATTCACAGAAGAGAATAGCCAACCACCGGTATGGAAACAGGTAGATGGCGTGACCATACCACACTTTTACCATCTCGAAACTAGCGACCGTGAGATTCAAGTTGAAGTAGAAGCGGTAAATGGACAGATCAGGATTGAACCAGAGCTGACAGAATATGTTCCCTGGTCATTGGCAACCTTATATCCGGAACCAGACCCGGGATATGCTTTTGCAGGTTGGGTACGGTCAGACCATCCCGAGCATCTGTTACCTCCCATTGCACCGCTTGAACTCGTATTGCATGATGATATTACCTATCAAGCCATATTCCTGCCAGATACTACAATTGAAATCGACAGTATAGAAACACTGCAGCGTATTGGCACAACACATGCCTTCCCACTCCATTGGGAATATGATTTAAGCCAGGACATTGATGCTTCCGACACAGCAACCTGGAATGATGGTGCCGGGTTTGTCCCTTTGGCGCAATATGGGCGGTTATTTAACGGCGTTCTGAATGGTAACGGCCATGTCATACACCATTTGCATATCAATCGCCCAGATGAATTAAAGGTTGGGTTTATAAACCATCTTGGACCCAAAGGGCGCGTTGAAAAACTGGGGCTTAGTGGTGGAAAAATCATGGGGAAAAGCTGGGTTGGCAGTATTGCTTGTTATAACGCTGGATTAATTGATCAATGCTTTGTTGATAATGAAGTAATAAGCAATTTTGATTATGACTCAAGTTCATCACGTATAGCCGGAATTATTTCCATGAATCTGGGTATACTCCAGAACAGTTATTTCAAAGGAACGATTAAGTATGACAGGCATTATGCCCTGCTGGTGTTTGATAATAAAGGTACCATTCAATATTGTTATGCATGGGGGTACGACCCTGAAGCATGGGGAGAGCTACGGGCAGTTGTAAGTGGAGACTACCCTAAAGAAAAGTTTTATGCTTCGTTTTGGCCAAGAACTGAGCCGCAGTTTCCTCCAGGGAGCCTCATTTCTGGGCTTGGCGCTGGACCTCCCATGCCGGGGATTGGTATACCTCCACCTCACATTCCCCAAATAGAATCAGATACAGAAGAGGAAGATGAGGGAAATGGCGAGTCAGCATCGGAAGAAACTACTGATTCAGAAGACGATACTCAAGAAAAACAGCAACCTATGTCAATGCCGATGAATGTCATGGGCATGGGCTTGGGCATGATGGGAGGAGGTCCAGGGGGTCCACCATCCCCAATGCCTGAGCCACTGCCTACCGACAGTCGGCCACTTTCAGAGGAAGAAATGAAAACACGTTCTGTTTTTGAAGAAGCAGAATGGGATTTCGATACCATATGGGGAATTGAAGATGGCGTTTCCTATCCTTACCTCCTGTGGGAACGCGCAGCGAAATCGATGGAACATCAACACAAGTAACAATGCTTCGAAAATAGCGTAAGATCAAAATTTCAGCCAGCCTGTCAACGTCTGACAAGCTGGCTTTTTTACAAGCAATTCTCTGACATGATGATTATCAATTTCATTTATACTTGATTGGCATGCTTTTCAAGTAACCCAGTTTTCATGCCAGATATATAATAAAAACTGAACGCAGCAGGCATTCCAACACATCCTCTATCGAAACACATACAGAGTATGTATTTTTTATCTAATTTCCTGCATTCAACACATGCGCATATTTCTGTTTGCCGTACTCTTCCCACCAGGTCAACCAGGACTGTCGCACTGTATCCAAATTCCGACGATGCCCATCCATTTCAAATTTGGCGGATTCCTTTGGGTAACGCTGGTCGTTTTGTTCCAGGCGCCATAAGCCCGTGACGGCATGGGAGATAATGTTGTTTTCATAGATGTCGCTAGCCAGAATCTCCACCAGCACAGGGACAACTTCATCGGCGTTAAGTTCTATCATAAAATGTATGGCCTGCCGCTCCAGACCCAATTCTGGTGTACGTAAAACTTCTGCCATTGCAGGAATATAATTCCGGGCAATCTCCTTGTCATCATCTCCTGCCAATAACACGACCCAGGCTGCTTTTCGGCGCTCTTCCAGAGAAAGTGCATGATTATGGAAGTCCTCAACGGCCAACGCTATTGCGCTTATATCACCTTGTGAAGACAATGTGGTCAATGCCCAATACCGCGTCTGCCAGTTGCCAGTTTCTACCGCATCCCACAACAACTGATTTATCTCTTCAGTCCGTGATTTGAAAACAGTCGCTGCACCAAGTGCAAGTTTTCGTTGCGCTTCTGTAGCTTTATCCGCAACCACCGTATGGAGTAATTCCTGCCACAACCATTCATTGGTCTGTTCAATGACAGTACCCTCCGATGGCCAGGGTTGAAGACCATCACCTACAGGCGTAAATCCCAAGCGCCAGAATCCCATGTACGGAACCAAGTTGCCTGCTTCATCCAAATTCAGCAACAAGATGGCATGTGCAGCGCCTGAACCTGCTCCGGCCAGTGTGGAATCCACCCATGGAAAAGTCACCATGATATCCCGCTGAGCAATATCCCCTTTCGCGACAAATACCACCTGGAAATAGCCGATGATTTCCCGGTTTCGATCTGAGGCTTTTTCATAGGTGCGCTCCTCATTAAACCTTTCGAAACGTACCTTGAGAATGAAATCAATGTTTTCATAATGCCTGGCAATCCCCTCCAATTCTCCAGAATCCACAGTAGATTCAGCTATCACTGTCCCTGTACAGATTGATACAGCTACGAGCAGCAACAAGCATTTTGAGGTCTTTTGTGTAGTAAACATGTGTCAATTCCTTATAAATTCTGTTGGTATTTTTTTAATAATAAACAACCTTATAAGTAATTTAATATTACTACAGATTAGATAGTAATAAATATATTACTTATTATCCATTTCTGTTCTTTCTTTAAGCCTGTTTTTTTCCATTTGGAGATTACGCTGTATAAATTCTTGAAATAAAGAATTGTCCGGGCGTTCTTCTGAAAGTTGATGCAAGAAGTCTATGATTTGATCAATATCCTCCCGTGGAATATGACGTGACCGCACATATATATAACTCTGCGCAGCTACTCTTTTCAGACGATAAATCTTTTCTTCAAGTATCCGATTCAAATCAGACACTCTTTGTGTCTGACCATTTTGAACCAACCAAGCCTCTGGTAATGTAAATTCTTCATTGGGTGCGTCGATAATTTCCTCACAAATTTTCATTGTGATTCGCTCATTATCTTCCGAATGTGTATACGTGGCAGCCCAACGAAATTTTGCTTCCCAAACACGAAAATCACTTTGTGGAATATCTGAAGCTGTCATGACTTTATGATATAATTCACGAGACTTTTCCTTACCCCCCAATTGATAGGGTCTGTTTGAGATAATATTTCCAAGATCGATGCAGGCATCTGGAATCAAAGGGTGCTCTGGAAACTCATCGATGAAGAATTGATATTTATTCTTCAATTCATTCGTTTCGATATAAGTGGTCATAAGGCGATTTGCCTCATAATACAACGCATCGCCTTGTAGTCTATCACTGATTTCCTGTGAACACGCGCGATCCATAACAATAGTACTTGCAGCTAACAGTATGCTAAATAAAAATTTATTCATGTTACCTCCTTTTTTGATTCATGAATCTTGCATTACAACTATTTGAACTACGATTCAAGTACAAAAAACATGTCATGAATCGTAAATAGAACTTAATACCCTGATGTATGTGGGGAAATCCAACTGTGCTGTTTGCCGTATGCATTATGTTGTTACCTTGTATTTAACGGTTAATTGCTATAACACAACAGCAATAAAACTTGTATAAATATAAAAAATCTTAAAAAATAGTTGTTTGCTAAATATTGTTAGTGCAAATTTTGCTGTTTTTGCAATTTTATGTGCTTATAAAAACGATAAAACAAATGTTCGAATACAGTACAGATTTTGTTTTAATTTCATCCTACATTAATAGTTTATATACGTTGAAAATCTGATTTGGTTCATAAATGTTTTCAAAACTTAAAATCGGGTATGATCATTTGAAAAGTAACTAAAATAATGCCGGAAGGAGCAGCATGCACGTAGCGTTTTTACAGGACTTGGCGGTGGTGATGATTGTCGCCGGGCTGGTCACGGTGCTGTTTCACCTGTTCAAACAACCTGTGGTACTCGGATACATCCTTGCAGGCGTGATAATCGGTCCCAATACGCCTCCTTTTCCACTGATCCAAGATCGTTATACCATTGACCTGATGGCAGAACTCGGGGTGCTCTTCCTGATGTTCAGCCTGGGACTGCAATTCAGCCTGCGTAAATTGGCGCAAGTAGGCCCGACCGCATTTTTTGTGGCAACCGCAGATATAATCGTTATGTTGAGTCTGGGATATATCACAGGCCGGTTTTTTGGATGGAATACCATGGACAGTTTGTTCCTGGGAGCCATGTTGTCTATCTCGTCAACGCCATTGGTGTTGAAGGCACTGGAAGACCTGGGAATGATGAAGGAGAAATTTTCCAGTGTCATATTCGGTATTCAAATTGTCGAAGATATTTTGGGGATCGCTGTAATTGCCCTGATATCCAGTATAGCCATGACAGGCTCGTTTGTGCCCGGAGAGGTGTTCAGTACTTTGGGCAGACTTGGTGTCTTTTTGGCCGTTGCATTGGTAGCTGGTTTATTAACAGTGCCAAAACTTTTACGATTTGTGGCCCACTTTAAAAGTAATGAGATGTTATTAATTACGGCATTGGGGCTATGCTTCGGGGTATCTTTGCTGGCATTGCGGATGGAGTACAGTGTGGCACTGGGTGCGTTTATTATCGGCGCAGTCATAGCCGAGGCCCGGGAAGGCGCTCAGATTAACCATCTGGTAGAGCCTGTTAGAGACCTTTTCAGCGCGGTTTTCTTTGTGGCAGTCGGTATGCTCATCGATTTGCATATCCTTTATGAATATTTGCTTCCGATAACGATAATCACGATTGCACTGATCATAGGTAAAATCAGCGTCTGCTCCTTCGGTACATTTGTTACCGGCCACGATGCCCGCACATCTTTCCGGGTGGGTATTGGTTTAACCCAGATCGGTGAATTTGCGTTTATCATTGCATCACTGGGCCTTACCCTGGGCGTCACCAGTGATTTTCTCTATCCCATTGTAGTTACCATTTCTGCAATAACCGCTTTCGTTACGCCATATCTTTTGCGATATGCAAACCCGCTCGCAGATGTCTTGCGGCACATCATACCGAATCCCGTTTTGCAAACGGCACAACTGTATAATCGTTGGACTGTGCGTCGTATGGAACGTACGCAACGCAATAGTCACATTCGCAGACTGTTATGGCGCTGGGCCATGCAGATGACCTTGAATCTTACTTTGGTCAGTGGGTTGTTTATTACAGCAAACACGACTGCCCACTGGTTGGATGATCATTTTAATCTGATTCCATCCTGGTTTGGTGGTAATCATGGAGCGCTTTGGTTGTTAGCCACCTTGCTGACAGTACCGTTGCTGATCGCGACATTCAGAAAATTACGCGCCACCGCGATGGTGCTGGCTGAAATCAGCATACCGCACAACCGTGAGCGGCAACAACAAACTTATGCATTACGTAGTGTGATCACCAACGCCTTGCTTGCGGCAGGAGTTTTTATCATTGGTCTGCTGGTGTTAACATTGGGGTATGCACTGTTACCGCCCTGGCCTGTACTGATTGCGTTACTGCTGGTGGTAGCATTAACGACCCATATTTTCTGGAGAAGTTTTATTCGGGTATACGCCACGGCCCAGTTTACCTTGGGAGAAACCTTGCAACAATCTGCTGACTCCCAGCAAGTTGTAACAAGTCGGCCTTTACCAGGATTACTTTTACGCGCCGAACTGGATACCGTGGTGTTGGAGAAAGACAACACATCAATAAATAAACTGATACGTGAAGTCGAATTACGTACCCACACTGGCGCTACCATAGTGGGCATTGCGCGTGGCTCAGATAGTATAATTAATCCTGGACCAGATGAAGAACTGCTGCCGGATGATCAGTTATTACTGTTGGGTACTGCTGAGCAACTTCAATCAGCCCGGATATTATTTAAACAACAGTGATTAAAAAATGTCTGTATTAGTAATAAATTTAAATTTAACTGCAAGATTTAATTAGAATATATTAACATGAAGTACGCTAACCTACTGTATTATTCTTTGTTTTGTCTCATATTTTTAATTGGTATAACATTTCGAGTCTTCGATTTGGACCGAAGGCCTTTTCATGGCGACGAAGCCAATCAAGCCATCAAGTTTGTTCAATTGCTGGAGCATGGTGAATACCGTTATGATCCCAATGAGCATCATGGTCCCAGTTTGTATTATTTCAGTTTGCCATTAACGTGGGCATTGGGGATTTCTGACAGCGCATCACTTGACGAAGCAACTTTGCGATTGACACCAGTCCTGTTCGGTGTATTGGCGATGCTGCTGTTCTTGCCCCTTTCTCCCGTATTGGGACGTTTCGGTGTCATTGTCGCTGTATTGTTGTATGCAACATCTCCAGCGATGGTCTTTTACAGTCGTTATTTTATTCAGGAAACGTTGCTTATCACATTTTCATTGGGCACATTGGTCATTGCCTGGCGATATCTGCAACAGCCCAGTTTAATCTTTGTCGTGTGCCTCGGATTTGCTCTTGGGCTGATGCATGCAACCAAAGAAACCTGTATTGTGTTTTTTGCAGCACTGGCACTGGCTGCGTTCAAGATGTATTTGGTATCTCCTGGGCAACACACCTTGCGAGAATTACCTCGTGCGATACCCTATCAGCATATAGTAGCTGCATCTATGTCCGCATTGAGCATTACTTTGTTGTTGTACACTTCTTTTTTCAGCCACCCGAGAGGAATACTGGATGCTGTGTGGGCTTACTTTGATTATGTACCACGTGCAGAAGGTGTAGGTAGTACTGCGTTTCATATCAAGCCTTGGTATTATTATGTATCAACATTATTTCATACTCAGCGAGACGTTGGGCCGCGATGGAGTGAAGTTGGCATTTTGATTTTGGGTGGCTTGGGATTTGTTCTTGCATGGCTTCCCAAATCAAATGAAATGAAGGCCGATAAAGCATTTATTTATATTCGCTTTATAAGCCTGTATACCCTGCTGCTGACCATGTTTTTCAGTGTCATACCCTATAAAACGCCCTGGAACCTGCTGGGTTTTCTTCTCGGATTCATTCTGATGTCCGGATATGCCAGCCAATTTCTGCACAATACATTCAGGCACTTCATCTTACGTAGCATATTGGTACTATGTGTAGTGTTGATCGCGGTTCATTTGGGTTGGCAGAGTTACCATGCAAATTACAGATACAACGCGGACCCACGGAACCCCTACGTCTACGCACATACCAGCTCTGCTTTTATGCGTTTTGTGCAACGTGTCGATGATATCCAGCAAGTACACCCGCAACCCGACACCATGTTGATTCGTGTAATTCAACCGGATGCAGATTACTGGCCCATACCCTGGTATCTGAGAGGTATGAACAATGTAGGGTTTTACACAGAAATACCTGATTTAGCTGATGCCGATATGATAATTATTGATATGGCGTTAAAGGACGATTTAGATGCGCAGTTAAGCAATGCATACCAGATCGAAACGACCTCGCTACGCCCAGGCGTATTGCGGCTGGTCTATATTGAACAATCTTTATGGGAACGTTTTATGCGTGAACGAACCTAATGTCAGGATTACAAGTATAGTCCCAATAATGCCCGGATTCGTATTAGCCCAAGATCAAAAAACATGCGCCCAGAATCACGTATTGCATGCACCTTTGAACAAGGATCATTTCGCCAACGCACAGGAATCTCTGCTATTCTGAATTTTAATAAGCGTGCGATATACAACAACTCGACATCAAAACTAAAACGCCATAAAGTTTGACGCTGAAAAACTGCTTTCGTCGCTTCTGCCGTAAACCCTTTAAATCCACATTGTGTATCCTGGTATGGTGTCAGTTTCATAAAATGCAGGATAACATTAAAGGTACGGCCCATAAACACACGGTACCAAGGTTGGTATAATTCAACATCTGAATCTGGAAGAGCACGAGACCCTATAACGATATCAACTTCCGTATTAAATGCTGCCCAGACTTTTTCCAGCTCCTCGATTGGTGTCGCAGAGTCCGCATCATAATATACCCGGTAATCCCCACGGGCTATATGCAACATGCCGTAGCGTACCGCATACCCTTTACCTTGGTTGTGATCTAGCGCAACCACGTGTAACTCAACCGGACTCCTCGAAGTTTTATTTGCGGCATCATTAGCTTTAATCTGTTCCAGCACGACAGCCTGAGTACTGTCTGAACTACCATCGTCCACAACAATAATTTCACTGGCATAAGATTGATTTCGAAGATAGGAAGTGGCATGCTCCAATGTGTTACCAATTCTATCAACTTCATTATAGGCTGGTATGATCAACGATAAGTGCATTAATCGGCCATTCTTACACATCAGCAATCTGGATAAAACCATGCATACAGTTTAAACGTATTATTATTACAAAAAAGCCAAAAACGGCGTCCGATTGCGCTTTATAGGACAAAGAACTACCCGAACGCCGTAGAATCATAACAAAGACCATACCCACTTAGTCACTTAATGGACGAATCCATATATTTCGAAACGCAACGCGATCTCCATGATCTTGCAGTAAAAGTGGTCCCAAAGCAGATTCCTGATCGCTTATGCCACCAGGTGTTGCATGCTCCATTACCAGTTCATCATGGATTGTAATGCCATTGTGGACAACCGTAATGATGGCATGTTCTGTTTTATTGCCGTCCGCGTCAAATCGGGGTGCCCTGTATAGGATATCATACGTTTGCCATTCTTCTGGAGGCAAAGACGCATTTACAATAGGCGCTGAAATCTGATAAATCCCACCGCAAAAATTGTCTCGTGGCAATTCACCAAAACTGTCCAATACCTGAATTTCATATCTGCCATTAACATAAACACCGCTGTTTCCGCGTGCCTGGCCTCGTGCATGTGCCATCAAAGGAGTACGGAACTCGATATGTATTTCAACATCGCCGAATTCTTCAATCGTCTTCAAGTTGCTGCCACAAACTTCCATTGCACCATCACTAGTCAAGCACCATTTATCATTCGGCCAACGCATCCAATGGTCCATATGGTGACCATCAAACAACGCCATCGCTCCTTTGGGTGGTTCTGTACCCAACGTTGGTGGCACTATAAAGACTCTTTCAAGCTCAAAATCTACAGACCGTTCCGAATTGTTAAAAGTACCGGTGAATGACTCTTGCTTTATCGTAGCTTGTAATGCATACGTTCCACCAAGCGAGGAGCCAAAATCTAAGTCACCTGAAAAAGACAATTCTGTGTTTTCTTCATCGGATGTCCCGGAAATCTGTACCCTCTGTTCTAATGCTTGCCATCCACCCTCTTGTCCGACAAAGAAAATTGCGCGGTAGTTACGCCCACCCTCAGCGACTACCTCGGCACGAATGGAAAAAACTTGATAAGGTGACTTAAAGACTCCGTGGTAATTCCCCATAAAGGGATTGCGATCTTGTGCCACGCTTGACGCAGTTCCCAGCACAACAAACGCACACAACATCATAATACTTCTGATCATAAACTTGCCCTTTCATTTCAAAGTGTAACATTATGTAATACAGACATCGGATTTCACAACCCAAACTGAGGTTGGCAACAAAGTAATCCATTTTATGTGCCGTGAGCAATGTATCGAATTTTATGCTGTTAAGTCCAATCGTTACTACGGCATGCACACAATGCTCCAAAAACGATATAATGTTATGAAGCAAATGTGGTTGAGGTCTTAGCTTACCAGATATCGCACTCACAGGATGTTTTATTTTACAATAACAAAAAACAAGTGGAGACTCAACGAATTAATGTCGGAATTAATATCCGAAAATATACAAATATTACTGGCAGAAAAATCCTATGACATTGTGAATGGTACCACATTGTTTGAGCTGCGAGACCAAGTCAATCCTCAAGCTGATGTAATCGTCTATAATGGTGCTCCAATGCAGGAGGATGTAGCGCTGTGTTCAGGTGATGCAGTCGTATTTATATGTCGTGGCGTAATACCACCACAGGATACTCTCGAATCACTGATGGCTGCACGCCATTCCCCTGGAGTTCACAAAATTTTAAAACAAGCTGTGGTGGGTATTGCAGGTGTAGGTGGATTGGGTTCGGCAGTCGCAATTGCACTGGCCCGAACAGGTGTTGGTAAACTCATACTTGTTGATTTTGATGTGGTCGAACCTAGTAACCTAAATCGTCAACAATACTTTATTGATCAAATCGGGCAATCTAAAGTGAGTGCCATGCAGGCAAACTTGGAACGAATAAATCCTTATGTGTCTTTAGTAACACACAATACCAAATTAACTTCTGAAAATTTGGTAGAATTTTTTAAAGATGCCGATGTTGTCGTTGAAGCCTTTGATGCCGCTGATCAGAAGGCCATGTTGCTGGAATCTATTGTCATGTGTTTACCACACACTCCTATAGTCATGGCAACAGGTCTTGCAGGTCATAAACCCAGTAATACAATTGTTACCCATAAAAAGGGTGCTAATCTAACATTGGTTGGCGATTTGGTTACAGCAGCAGCACCTGGTACGGGACTTATGGCACCACGAGTCGGCGTTGCAGCACATCATCAGGCAAATGCAGTACTACGTATATTGCTGGGGGAAAATCCTGAAGCTTGAGCACAGCATATCATAATTAAAAAAATAATTAGATTTATCAGATAAAATACCTGTATTCTTATATAAAAGGTTACTGATAAAATTTAGTATTAATAGATTTATGATTTTTTTTATTAGTTCAAGCTCCAATGTGAGGTAAATCGAATGTCTGAAGAAGTACAACAAGAAACGCGGAGCAACACAGGGCCGGAATTGTATGTGAGTCAAGACCGTATGCTCGTTACCCTTAATGGCCAGGTAGACTCTGACAAATCATCTAGTTTTCTCAGGGCGACGCGTGCAAAGTTGATTGAGGCCCATGTAGTAGATAGCATGGTAGAAGATGCAATTAATAATATCACAAATGCAATAAAACCTGATCAAGAAACTATTTTTAATAATTTCCCGATTTTGAAAGGTACACACCCTACCCCGCCAAAAGATGCAGCCATAGAATGGGCACGTGATTTTTTTAAAGAAGGGTATTACATTGATCCTGAAACCGGTGCAGCCGATTATCGACGCCTGGCTGCTGATCTTGAAGTAGCCTCTGGAGACTTCTTGGCCCGAATATCTCCTCCAGAAGAAGGTAAAGCTGGCAGAGATGTCCTAGGCAATGAAGTACCTCCACGCTCCCCACGTACCATAACAATCCAACCAGGAAATAATGTATCACATAATACTGCAGATGATTCTTACCATGCTGTTGGAACTGGGCGAATCCGCTATTCAGGTGGAACGCTGAGCATAGATGATGTGTTTACAGTACCGGGTAGTGTGGGATTGGAGTCCGGGCATATCCACCACCGGGGATCAATTATTATCAATGAAAATATTGAAGCGCTTTCACAGGTAGAATCAACTGGTGATATAGAAGTCAGTGGTTATATTGAAGATTCAATTATTAAAGCTGGTGGGAATCTGACTGTCCGGGGGGGTATTTCGGGTGGTAGTGCAGGAGGGTGTCAAGTATATGTCGATGGCATCGTGCATGCTCGATTCATTCAAAATGCAACTATCTATTGCCAAGGCGATGTGGTGATCGAGCGCGAAATAGCACAGAGCATAATTAAAACTCGCGGACGCGTCATCATACCCAATGGACGTATTGTTGGTGGCGATATTATGGCACTTGGTGGAATTGATGCCGGTCGAATCGGTACGGAGGCCTGTGTGCCTACACAACTCATAGCGGGTGAAGATTATGCCATCCTAAAAAAGATTAATCAGCGTCAAAAAGAAATAACGCCATTGCGCGAAAAGCTCCAAAAAATCAATGCTACTATCGACCCATTAATGAAGAATTTTGACAACTTGCCCGATTTAACAAAAAAAAATATCAACTTATTACTAGAAAAAGCCCGCGCAATGGAATCGGAAATCAAACACTTCCAGCGAGAAATTGATGAATTGTTGAAAGACACCCAAGCGCGTGCTAATAAAGAATTTATAATCAGGAATATCATATATCCTGATACACAATTCATGATTGACGATTATCATATGACCACGCAAGAAGAGGTGAAAGGTCCAGTTAAAATCCGACTACACGAAGGTATCATTAAACTTTTTGCCCATACCGGAAGCTAAGCATATTTCTGATTGGTCGACAAGATGATCTGGACACCATACCCTAAAAAACTGGGTAGCCCAAACATTTTCAATTTCATCGACAAATGCCCATCAATATTGAACATTGATTCTAAAAATACATCTTCAATAAAAATTTATATAATTTTATTGGAAAAATTCTGGCATCATATGCCATAATATGCCTGCATCAACGTATTGATCATTTCTTGTAATGCCAATCCTGTCAACAATGCGCCAGTAGCTCAGTTGGATAGAGCAACGGCCTTCTAAGCCGTGGGTCGAGGGTTCGAGTCCCCCCTGGCGCGCCATATAAGCCCTTACAAGCCAATAACTTACGAGAGTAGGTTCTTGGCTTGTTTTTATTTGTTGCAAAATGTGCATGCTCATCGAAATATCAATAAGATGGCATTTTTCTTGTTTTGACAACACCACCGATCGGCATGAACCTTGCCAAGCCCCAATTTGAAGTCCCCAGGGTCCACCTTATTTGCCGCATTACCCCAGACATGCGCATACATATTAGGTTCGTCGATCCATAACCAGGAATCGCAGGAGAACCAACGTTTTCTGCTGGAGTTGTATTAACGAATATTGGTGTTATAGTGGATTGGGTTTGCGGGCAAGACGGTGGGCGGTGCAGTCGGAGGCAACGTGTAAAGGAGAAAATAATACTCGCGAAGCATGCAGATATTTGGCCAATATATACCATGAACTTCATGAACTGATACGATGCTTTTTTGACAAGTAACATTCTTTGCTGTATATTTATAGTGTAGTGTCCATTATGGGGGACCAGACCAGAAGCGAGTA
>CAZIDP010000062.1:0-22468 GCA_964537975.1 uncultured Nitrospirales bacterium
GGGAATTGCGCATGATTTTAACAATCTGTTACTCGCTGTGTTGGGAAATCTTGATTTGGCCATGATCGACTTACCACCAGAATCTGTAGCAAGGCATACAATAAAACAAGCTATGCATGCTGCCCAGCGTGCAGCTGAACTTACCCGCCAGATGCTGGCTTATTCAGGACGTGGTAAATTTGTTATAAACAAACTGAATCTCAACGGGTTGGTGCAGGAAAATGTTCACATGTTGCGGGCTGCTATGTCAAAGACCGTTAACATCGAGTTTTTTCTGGGTGATGATTTACCAACAATTGAGGCAGACGCATCGCAAGTCCAGCAGGTAATAATGAACTTGATAACCAATGCGGCAGAAGCCATTGGTAATAAACCAGGTATTGTGTCCTTGTCTACTGGTTTGCGTTATTTTACAGAAGAAGACATAGCGATAAGCTTAACACAGGAAAAACCGGAACCGGGCGAATATGTATGGTTGGAAGTTGCAGACACTGGCACCGGAATGACCGAACAAACGTTGAGTCGTCTTTTTGATCCCTTTTTTACTACAAAATTTACAGGGCGCGGTCTTGGAATGTCTGCTGTTCAAGGAATCTTGCAAGGGCATAAAGGCGCAATCATGGTAGATTCTTTGATTGGGCGTGGAACCCGAATTAAGGTTATGTTCCCGACATCACCAACAACTGACAAAGTAAGTGTAAATTCATCACTGTTATCTGAAATACAGGAATCAAAAGTAAATTCTGGAGCGCCGGGCGGTATACTTATTGTAGATGACGAAGAAATGGTCCGTGGACTGTGTAAAAATATGGCAGAAAGACTTGGGTTTAAGGCGTATCTCGCGGAGGATGGAGATGTAGCTCTGGATGTCTACAAAAAATACCAGCCAAATATTACCTGTGTTATTCTGGACCTTACCATGCCCAACCTGGATGGCATTGCGACGTTTCATGAGCTGTATAAAATAAATCCGGATGTAAGAGTCATCATGTCCAGTGGTTATAATGAAGACGATGTTTTTAAACGCTTTGGCGATAAAAGACCTGTCGGTTTCATACAAAAACCTTATCCGATGGATGCATTCAAAACAGAAATTGAAAGAATCCTGTCGCTATAATGCAATGTAACGATTATTGCACAAAGAGCCAAAATGTACCAGAAAATATAATAAATTTGTTGCGGTTTCGTGGTTGAATATGTTTTCATATGAAGATGCTAATGCCAAAGCAATTAATATAGGTTTCGGTAGTAATCGACCATGAATTTGTCGGCATGTACTGCCGTACTTAATTCCAGTATAATTCCTGCTTCAATTGTCCTGTTTGCATTTTCAGCAAGTCGTAGAGTGCGAATTCGGATTTTCATTATAAACATAGTTGCGGATACACATCCGGAGAGGGGATCAAGAAATGTTTCCAAAATCTAATGAAACACAGATACAAAAAGGGTATGAATATGCCAAAGAAGCCTATGCAGCATATGGTGTAGATGTCGATGCTGCCATGGCTAGGCTCGAAAAGATTGCCATTTCATTGCACTGCTGGCAAGGGGATGATGTCGTCGGGTTCGAGAATGTGGAATCACTCAGTGGAGGTGGTATTCAAGCAACGGGGAATTACCCAGGTAAAGCACGTAACGCGGAAGAACTGCGTCAGGATGCGGCCAAAGCATTAAGTTTGATTCCGGGTACACATCGCTTCAATTTGCATGCCATGTATGCGGAAACTGGTGGAAAAGCTGTAGAGAGAGATGCCGTTGAACCTCAGCACTTTGATAACTGGATTGACTGGGCCAAGGGGCTTGGGTTGGGCATAGATTTTAACCCCAGTTGTTTTGCCCATCCCAAAGCAGATGATGGCTTCACCTTATCCCATTCCGATGCAAGTATCCGCAAGTTTTGGATTGATCACTGTGTAATCTCGCGTCAAATCGGTGCCTACATAGGCAAAGCACTGAATTCTCCGACAGTTACCAATATCTGGATACCGGATGGCTTTAAAGACATTCCAGTGGATAGGCAAGGGCCAAGAGAACGATTACAAGCTTCTCTGGATGAAGTACTCAAAGAGAAACTGGACCCCAAACACAATCTCGACGCAGTCGAATGCAAGCTGTTTGGAATTGGTTCTGAGAGCTGTGTGATTGGTTCACATGAATTTTATATGGGATATGCGGTAAAGAACCAGACATTGCTTTGCCTGGATGCCGGGCACTTCCATCCGACTGAAACCATCGCAGATAAAATCACTTCTATCCTGCTTTATGTACCAGAAATATTATTGCATGTCAGTCGCGGTGTCCGTTGGGACAGTGATCATGTCGTTATCTTGAATGATGATCTGCGGGCTATAACAGAAGAGATCGTACGCAATCGGTTTGACAGCCGTGTGCATGTAGGTCTCGACTTCTTCGATGCCAGTATCAACCGGATAGCTGCATGGGCCACGGGTACGCGTGCCACAATTAAGGCGCTGTTGATTGCCATGCTTGAACCCAAAAAAATGCTCCGTGATTTTGAATTGGAAGGCAATTACACAGACCGATTGGCATTGCTGGAAGACCTTAAAACGATGCCTTTCGGCGCAGTCTGGGATTACTATTGTGTTAAACAAGGTGTGCCGGCAGGTTCAAGCTGGTTGAATGAAATCAAGCAGTATGAAGGTGAAGTATTAAGCAAACGTGGTTGATTAACTACTATAGTTTTTCGATATACCTAATCAAACAATGTATTTAATCCCCTCGGAAAGCAGATAGCTTTTACGAGGGGTTGTTGTTTATACCCAGCTATGGAGCCGTTATATCCAGACGCTGGTCTTCCATATCCCATATTCCCAGTTGCTCATGGTAAAGGTCAATATTCGCCAAAAAAGGGACAATCCTTAATGAGGGCATTTAGCAGTAAGCAGTGCCTGGTAACCTGGTTGGCTTTGGGCTGTCTCGATGAAGGTCAACATATTTTCCAGGGAGACATCGCCTTCAACT
The DNA here is from genome assembly GCA_964537975.1 of uncultured Nitrospirales bacterium. Lineage (GTDB taxonomy): Bacteria > Hydrogenedentota > Hydrogenedentia > Hydrogenedentales > SCBR16-9 > SCBR16-9. The sequence continues at coordinate 2,983 of CAZIDP010000062.1, forward strand.
GCGTGAGCAGGAGAAAGGATATAGCTACCGTCACTGCCCAATTCAATGAGATGTTGTGTCGCATTGCGTACTTCATCAATTGTGCCATACGGCAATGTGAATTGAGTCGAGAGCCCGCCATGAAAGGTTAATTTGCCCCGGTATTTTTTTACTAATGCGTCTACATCCATCACTTCAGGCTGGAAAGGATTAAAGCAATTAACGCCAATTTCTATTAGTTCATCGAACAACTCATCCACATCACCACAAGAATGTATGAATACATATTTTCCGGCAGAACGTACTTCAGCGTACATCCTGGCTAGTACAGGTTTTATAAATTCTCTCCAGAGATCAATGCCCATCTGGAGACCTTGTTGACGTCCCCAGTCATCTCCGAAATATATTGCGTCAATGTCGTATTTCAACGCTTCTTTGATTTGGGCAATATTGTAGTCGGCAATTGCATTAAACAGTTTGTGTACAAATCCGGGGTTAAGATAGAAATCCAGCATGATTTCTTCCATGCCTCGCAAAGTCCAGGCGCGTTCATAGAGTGAAAAGCCAATCTGGAAAACACGAAACCGATCTGGGTATTGGTGCAGTTTTTCCGGAATATCTTCAAAAAAGTGGGAATCCAGTGGATTGGGGAAAGAATACTTATTGATGTCAGGTTCAGGCAGCAACTGGTTCACTACCATACCGATGTCTTTATCAACACACCGGTCCCATACAACGCCAAAGACATCCTCAAACTGGTTGGCACCCAGGTCTTTAAAGAAACCCACCGAATTTCCCAGACATAACAAATGATTATCAAGCGCAGTTTCCAGTGGGATGTCGCCAAAGTGTCGCTGAAGCATGTTAAGAGGTTCAATAGTAAATGAAAAGGACCAGGGCACATAAGGTGGTTTTGTGCCGTTTAACACTTGGTGTATGATGTCACGCTTCGTCATGTGTACTATCCCCCCCCCTGGCTGACGAATAAAATTAAACATACAGTTTTTTATATAACAAAGTGATATTTTTCTTGATTAACGTATTCGAAATGCCTGTGCCGGGTTCCTTATAACGAGTTGTTCCCATTCATCTTTGCCTACCCCAGCATCAATCATCGCAAGATTCATCTCGTTGAACAAGGTATCGAAGCCCCGAAAATCACCACCACCAGGTTCACCGACACTGTACCAACCGGCATCGTGCGATATCATAATCTGATTCAGACGTTCTTTTTTATGATGATGGGTCAGCAGTTCGAGGTGCAAATCTACACTTGCTTTGCTTAGCCCGTCGAGTTCTATCCAAATACCGGCTTCCGCAGCACTGTCATGCACCGACAGATCGGTAACAGTATGGGCATGCACCCAAATAAATCCATCTCCTGGCACCGATTCTTCCTGCAGTATCTCCAGTGTTTCCAAAATAGACACGGCATCCGTTGTGTGTGAAGCAATAACCAATCCGGTTTCGCGATGTGTAATTGCTGCGGCATGCAGTAGCTTCCGATCAACCTCGCTTAGCGGTCCCGGGTCAACAGCTGTCTTAATAAACCCGGGCAAAATTCCGGTGCCATCGATTCCATCTTGTGCTTCCCGCATCCAACGCGCTGCCAGCTCATCTGCTGATTCTGTGAATGCATGTGGTGGTAAAAATTTATCTTGTCCTGCTCCGTAATATCCGGTATTGGTAACAATCTGTACGCCACTCAGTTCTGAAAGCTTTGCCAGGACAACAGCATCCCGGGCTAAATAGGCCGGGGTACATTCAACCAGCGTCTGCACTCCAACTTCCCTGGCTTGTACCAGATACGGCAGGACTGTGTTGACTACCTCATCTGCATCATATCTGTCTGGACTGACTTCTGCCGCGCCGATAAAGTCTACCAGTATATGCTCATGCGGCAAAGTCACCCCCAGTTTATCTACCGTAATTGGCCCGGATACAGTATTCACTTTGTCCATCGCAGATGATCCTTTTGTTTCTTGCCCCCTTGATGGCATCGGCAATGATGCCAGCCAAGCCGCAGCAGGAATGGCTATTACGTTCTGGAGGAATATGCGGCGATTCATTTAACAACTCCAAAGGTTACTGGAAGGTCATCATGTGATATCGGCAAAATAATAACATTATCAAGCAGCTTCAAAAATAGGATTTAATTCATTGGCATGTTTTTGTAGTCTTTGTGTCTCTTCCGGTGTAATCGGTTTAAAACGTTCCCCAAAATCCATTGCCATTCGAAACAGCTTTTCATCGCCAGGCGGTAACGCTGATGTTATGGGTTGGCTTAAAGTCCAGCGTAAGGCCAACTCGGCAATTTCAGGGTCTGAAAGAGGTTCATACCAGCACTTGGCATACGTCTCCCGATCTGGGTGGCCTTCCACCCAATGTTGCTTTGCCATAGCTTTAAGCGCAAGCCGGGACATCCCATGCTTTTCTGTGGCCTCGAAGATAACCTGGCCAAAATTTCCTTGATAAAAAGTTGCAAAGTTTACCGGGAACAAAGCTGAATCAAAATCAAATCGTTCCATAGCGGTCAAAGCTGCTTCGTGGGAATGGGCAGAAAAACCCAAATGGCGAATTCGCCCTTCTTTCTTCTTTTCCAACAGCATATCCATAACACCACCTTTTACAAAAATCGGATCGACATCTTTTTCTACGGACAGAATTCCGTGAAGCTGGTACAAGTCAAAATAATCGGTACGCAACAGTTCACAGGAACGTTTCCAGTCAGTTTCTGCGCCATCACGATGGCGCTGATTGGTTTTGCAGGCGAGAAACACATCTTTACGATAGGGTTCCAGGGCGGGACCGAGTTTCTCCTCTGCATTGGCATAAGTAGGCGCAACATCAAAATAGTTGATCCCCCTTTCTACAGCCTCTGCGACAATGGCATTGCTAAAGGATTGTTCCTGGTTTGCCACGACAATGCCACCAAATCCAATGATGGAGAGCATGTCCCCTGATTTTCCATAGGGTCGTTTTTGAAATACATTGGAGCTGCTCATTTGTTTATCTCCCTGATCAGCCGGTTTATAACCGGAATAAATGATAATTTTAAAACAACTATTTATACGAAATGATAGCATACATTGGAATTAATGCCAAGTTACCGCTAAAATGATCCGTATATTGGCATGATTGCTCTTTATTTGCATTAATTTATAGTAAATGCTAAAAATGTATGGACAGTTGGCAATTCGACACAAAGAATCTGTAGGGCAAATTGCAAAACAGCAATAGTCTTGTCAGCGGCATTAACTTGGATGAATATCCGGGATTTTATGCATTTAAATTGTATTATGCACTGAAATACTAGAATATTATCTAAGTGTCCTGTAATTCAGGATATTTAACTTATTTAGTATGGTTTGTAATGAATGAATTGTCCGCATGACTTGGTTATACTTTAAATATTTCATCGGATAATTTCAGGGTAAATATATTATTTTGTTGTAGGAGTATATGCTAGGATCATGTGAACAAAATATATTGGTATATAATCATCTGAGGTGAATGAGGGTATGGCAAACGATTTAAATATATTGCTGGTGGAAGATGATAAAATAATTCAGAAAGTTCTGACCGAAGTATTGAAGAATGCCGGTTATAGCTGTGTATGTGCTTCATCTTGTGAGGAAGCATTAAGTTTGGTAGAGGAGGGAAAGTTTTCTTGCGCATTGGTCGATTTGGGACTACCAGATGGCAATGGACTTGATTTATTACCTGAAATTCGCCAGCGTGATGCTTGGCTAGTGCCTATAATTTTAACAGGTGATGGGCGTCCTGAAACTATTATTCAGACGATGCGAGCAGGTGCATTTGATTTTTTAATAAAACCGTTTGCTGCTACAACGGTTGAAGCTGCAATCTTCCGTGCCTGCGAACACCACCAGATTCGACGGGAGCGGGACCGATTGATACAGCTCCTTTCCGATGAAAGAGAACAGCTTAAACAACGAGTACAAGAAGCGACCGCGGATATCAGTCAATATGCAGTCTATTGTGAAACTATTAGTGCCCGTTTACGATCATTGTTGCGACTGACGCAAGTATCGACAGATTTTTATACCGATGATGCCTTATTCCGCAGTGTATTTGAAGAATTGTACAAGTATGTGCCCATTCATTGTGTGCATTTGATGTCCGCGAATCAGCAAGAGCACTTGGCCGCTTTCCGGGATGATGCGGGACATATTCAAGTCGTGGTGTCTGAGAACAATAATCGGCATGCTACTGAAGACTGGAATAATGCAGGCAATGATGATGTATTGGAAAGTTTATCTCGTGAATGGTTGAAGCGCTTTACTAACGTACAAGTTGAAACTAAGCAAGTATATCAATATCCCCAGCATTTTTGGGGGCGCCAGGTTTGCATAATTCAATTTTTTCTGGATGTTGATTATACAGTCGACGAAGCATGTGATGAATTTTTGAGTATGTGTGCACATTTCCTGGCGTTTGAATGGCAAGAAGCGCGGTTGTTTCTTCATGCTACACAACAAGCTAGTATTGGTAATATCGCGTTGGAGTTGTATAAAGGGTTTATCCAGGGATTAACTGCCATACGAACCACCGCAGATTTCATCAACGAGACAGAAGTAAATGAAGATGCGACAGAAGGTCTTCGTATTATTCGGAACAACGTTGAAGACTTGCGTAATCAAATCAATGAATTTCGCCGATTATCATTGCCAAGGCGTGATACGGTTGAAACAGTGCATATAGACCGGTATATTGATCAATCAGTTGACATGTTATCTATGACCATAAAAAGCAGAAACATTAATATCAGTAAAGTCTATAACACAGATTGTGAATGTGTGTTGCTTAATGGCACGTCCCTGGCCAGGACATTGTTGGATTTGTTGTCTAGTGCTGTTCGCGTGGTTTCTATTGATGGCTCCATTTCAGTCCAGTTGAATGATTATGATAAAAGTTTATTGTTGCTCGAAATAATTCATGATGTACAGGACGAAGAGTCTGAGGAAACCCAATCACAGCAGACGTATTCTGATTTTATGATCAGTCATCCCCGATTTATATTGGCACAAAGAACGATTCAAGGTCTGGGAGGGAAACTGCAAATAAAACAAGATAAAAATGAACATTTTATGTACCAGATTTTATTACCCAAAAATGCAATGGATACCAACCCAATACCTGATGTGATACTTTGATACGCATGGTGGAAGAACTTGCAACATCTTATTCCGCAAGTAACACGAAAATGAGAGTGCCTGTAATTCTTGTAATCGATACAGATTCTGGGGTGCGGTGGTCACTTCAGAAGGGTCTCGCATTATCAGGATGCCAGGTGATATGTGCCAGCACTGCCAAACAAGCTCGAACCATTGCTGTTGCAGAAAGTATCTCTGGGGTGCTCTTGGAGATGATGCCCAATGCCGGACTTGATACGGACTTTCTCTCCGACATGGTCAAGTTACCATCAGCACCTGTAGTGGTCTGTACTTCTATTGACGCGAATCCCCACCTTGTGATCGATTGTATGCGGCGTGGCGCCAAAGATTTTGTTTTGAAGCCCTACAGTTTGGCAGAAATCCGCACAGCACTGGCACCAGCATTAGATATGAGTGCGGATGCTTCGGCGGGCAGTGGAGCATATCGGGACCCATTGGAGGATTCTGCTTCTTACATTGTAGGTGTAAGTCCTCCTGTACAAGAAATGCGCACCATGATTAAGCAGGTGGCACAGACCGATTTAACTTGTCTGATTCGCGGTGAGAGCGGTGTGGGAAAAGATTTGGTAGCACGTGAGATTCATCGCTTGTCTCAGCGGAAAGAGAAGCCATTTGTAAAAGTCAATTGCAGCGCTTTACCGGAGCAATTGCTGGAGAGTGAGCTGTTCGGGTATGAAAAAGGTGCATTTACCGGTGCGGTCACCTCCAAACCTGGACGATTCAGCTTATCAGATAAAGGTATTATTTTTCTTGATGAAATCTGTGAGATACATCCCAATCTTCAGGCCAAGTTACTGCAAGTTATTGAACATAAAGAATTTACCAAGCTGGGAGGTCGGGATTCGATACGTGTAGATGTTCAGATTGTTGCCGCTACCAATGCCGACATAGAATCAATGACAAAAGAGGGTACGTTTCGCCATGATCTTTATTTTCGCCTCAATGAAGTCTGTGTCTGGGTGCCTCCACTGGCCGACCGAATAGAAGACATCCCGTTGTTGATTCGGCACTTTATTCAAAAATATAAACACTTCAATCCAACAGCTCCATTGGAGCTGGACGGGGAACAGCTCGCAGAACTCAGTGAACGGAACTGGCCGGGAAATATCCGTGAATTGGAAAGTACCATAAAACGCTGGATTGTTTTAGGGCAGCATGATTTGAAACGGCCGTCAGCGCGTACTACCAAATCAAATATTAAAGTTGAACATTCAGCCCATATTAAAAACGGAGTAGCCACAGACGAAGGTACGGAAGACAGTAAACCTGCTCCAATAAAAAAAAGGCGAGAACCTGAACCAGAAGAAATTCTGGAAGTATTAGAGCGAAATCAGTGGAATCGCAAAAAAAGTGCGGATGAATTGGGGATCAGTTATCAGGTATTACGCCGACGTATTGAAGTACACAATCTGGAGCAACGCAGATAATCCAGATATAGGGCTGTGCATTCAGTTGATAAGGTTTTCGTATATGCACAAGATTGAAGGTTGGGCATGCAAATTTTGATTGTAGGTGCTGGGGCGATGGGCAGTGTCGTCGGAGGATTAATGGCACAAGCCGGACACTCTGTAGTACTGACGGGGCGAAAAGAGCATCTTGAATGTATAACGAAGCATGGATTGCATATCAGGGGCATCTGGGGTGATCACCATATTAATGAGAGTCTGACATGTGCCCTAACACCAAATGATATTCCTGACGCATCATTTGATGTGATCTTCATTACCGTCAAATCGTATGATACCGAAGCTGCGATCCATGATGTGCAATCCCGGGTAGATGCGCATACACTTGTATGCAGCTATCAAAATGGATTGGGCAATGCCGAGATCATTGCAAAGACAATCGGCTGGGAGCATACCGTAGGGGCTCGTGCCATCTTTGGAGCACGTGTTACAGAACCCGGTCATGTGGAGGTTACGGTTATTGCACAGCCAACAGCACTTGGCTGTCTGCGCCCGGGGCCAAATCTCCAGCAGATTCAAGTGCTGTCAGATAAAATGCAAAGTGCAGGAATACCCACCGTATATACAGATAATCTGGAAACACTGATATGGGCGAAAGTCGCCTACAATTGTGCTTTAAATCCTTTGTCAGCCCTGCTTGATGTACCGTATGGCGCCATTGGTGAATCGGAAGAAACACGTTCCATAGTTGCAGATGTTGTCCATGAACTGTATACCGTAGGCCAGGCTTGTGGAATATGTTTGCAGCCTGAAACTCCAGATGGTTTTCTGAAATTGTTTTACGAAAAGCTGCTGCCACCAACCGCTGCACATTATGCAAGTATGCGGGAAGATTTATTGAGAAATCGCCGCACGGAAATTGATGCACTTAATGGAGCAATCGTGTGTTTTGGTGAAAGGTACAACATTCAATGCCCTGTCAACCGGTTACTTACCCGTCTGATACATGCCCGGGAAAAACACTGTACCTAAACGTACAATTCAACAGCATATATATTTCTGGTGTTGAAAATATACAATAATTCAGCATAGACAAGTATAATACACATTATAACAAGTGCCACAGATGTTAACGAGAGGGCATTTTTCAATTGAAAGGATGTTACAGTGGGTCTTGATCAATTTGAATTCTTACTGGAGAAAGCTATACGTGAGTCAGGTGCACCTGGTGCAGCAGTTGCTGTAGGAGATGCCAATGAAATATTGTACCATGATGCGCGTGGTTTTCGTCGCTTGTTCCCTACGGAACAACCAGTTGAGATAGACACACTGTATGATATGGCGTCATTAACCAAAGTTGTCGCGACAACCACAGCAGTTATGCTGTTGCGCGATGAGGGGGTTTGGGATTTAGATCAACCAGTAAGTGAAATCATTCCACTGGAGCGCTTTAAGCACATAACAATAAGGCACCTGCTAACACATACCAGCGGATTACCAAGTTATTATACCTGGTACCATGAAATCAGTGGTCCCAATGCCTACCTCCAAAGAATTGCAGAAACCGATGAAATATCTGAGCCGGGACAACAAAGAACCTATTCTGATCTTGGCTTTATCCTGTTGGGTCGTGCAGTAGAATATGCCACGCGTGACAACCTTGCCGCTTTTTGTCGCAAGCGTATCTTCGAACCGCTTGGCATGCTCAACACCACATTTAATCCGCCAGAAGCGTGGCAGGAGCGTGCCGCAGCCACCGAACAATGCGCTTGGCGAGGCGAAATAATACAAGGTCAGGTACACGATGAAAATGCTTATGCGATAGGAGGCATATCCGGGCATGCTGGTTTGTTTTCAACGGCAGAAGATGTTGCCCGTTTTTGTCAGGGACTTTATAAAGGAGAATTAGTTTCTCGTTCAACCTTAGAAGAAATGGCCTGCCCAGGGCAAGTAGCCACCTATCCCTGGCAGGGGCTGGGCTGGAAAGTAGACCCCTGGCGTAACGGTGCAGAAGGTTATTTGGCGACACGGAGTGCCATAGGGCATACTGGTTGGACTGGAACTGCACTCTGGTTGGACACGCAAACAGGATTCTATACGATATTGCTCAGCAACACCGCGCATCCTTCACGCACCAATCGCGACAGTCGCCGCCTGCGCCAAGTTTTTTTCAATGGTGTATCTGATATTCGATTCCCCGACAGGGCCAATGTACATACCGGTCTGGATCGTATCTCCTGGAACAACTACAGCAGTGTTTTGAACAAGCGGGTAGCATTGCTGACGCATTATGCTGCGGTTGATTTTCTTGGACGCAATGCCATGACTGCGCTCATGGAGCACCCAGAAGTACAATTGAAATTGCTCTTCAGCCCAGAACATGGACTTTTCGGGCAGGCAGAGGCAGGAGAAAAAGTTAACACACAAGCTGCAGATATTCCGGTCATCAGTTTGTATGGTCAACGACGTAAGCCAAGCCTGGATGAGTTAAAGGATATTGACCTGTTCCTGGTCGATATGCAGGATGTTGGTGCTCGATATTACACCTATATGGCGACCATGAAAGATTGCCTTGAAGCCTGTGCAGAAGCAGAAACGCCTGTTATGGTTCTGGACCGCCCCAACCCACTAGGTGGTGAAGTCATAGAGGGAAACCTCCCTGAACAAACAGGGTCGCTGGTATGTGCCGCAAGAATCCCGGTGCGGCACGGCATGACGATGGGGGAATTGGCACAATTTTTTAAAGCAACAGAACCCTGGGGTGATCGCCTTCAATTGTCTGTCAGCTCAATGGATGGCTGGCAACCAACATTTTACTATCATGATTGTCAATTGCCCTGGGCACCACCATCACCAAACATGCCAACCCCAGAAGCTGCACTGATATACATCGGCACTTGCCTTTTTGAGGGTGTCAATATGAATGAAGGTCGGGGAACAGACCATCCGTTTCAATGGATTGGCGCTCCATGGTTGGATGCTGTTGCTGTATTGTCGGAGATGAACCCTGTATTTCAAACAGGCTGCACATTAGAAGTAATATCGTATACACCAGCATCATTGCCCGGACGCTCAACAAATCCACGCTATCTGGATGAGGTATGTGGTGGAATTTCTATCATTCCACGTAATCGAAAAGTGGTACGCGCATGGGCTTTGACACTTGATTTGCTTCAGGCAGTTCGCAAGGTTCATCCAGACAAGCTGCAATTTTCACGAATGTTTGACACGTTGACGGGTGGGCCTGCAGTACGTACCCAACTGGAGGCTGGGAAATCAGCTCAGGAGATTATTAACAACGATGCTGCCGAACTTGCCCGCTTCGACATGGCGCGTCCCAGATTGTATAAATCGGAAAATGAGCATGCCATATGATTTGCGAGCTTGAAGAATATCAACAGACGACGACTTAAATGAAACGGATCAGGCGGTATTCCTTTTTTCCCTTACGGATGATTAGCATGTCTTGGTGAATACATGATTCAGGTCCTACACACTGGTCTTCTGCTGTTATCTGTTCGTTGTTTAAGTACAGCCCCCCATTTTTGACCATGCGCCGACCTTCACCTTTACTGGTAAATGCTCCTGTCTCGACTAGCATATCCAACAGTAGTGTTTTTTGCGATAAGGTGGAAATTGGCATCTCGACACTGGGAACTTCACTGAAAATATCCAGCAGTGTCGTCTTGTCCAAACCAATTAAATCACCACCGAACATGGCATTGGTCGCTTTCTGTGCATTTTGCAAGGCTTCTTCACCATGTACCATCCTAGTGACCTCTTCTGCCAGTTTACGTTGCCCTGCACGCTTATGAGGAGCATCAATCGTCTCCTTTTCCAAGGCCAGAATTTCTTCCTGCCCAAGAAAAGTGAAGAAGCGTAAGTACTGTGGCGTATCCTTGTCGCTTTGGTTCAACCAGAACTGGTAAAACCGGTAGGGCGAAGTCCGTCCGGCATCAAGCCAGATATTTCCACCTTCTGATTTTCCGAATTTTAAGCCATCTGCCTTGGTAACCAGGGGAAAGGTTAAGCCGTAGGTCGATTTATTGTAGAGACGCCGAGACATATCCATGCCTGCAACGATATTGCCCCATTGGTCGCTACCGCCAATTTGAAGCCTGCAATCATAGGTGTTGAGTAAATGACAGAAATCATAGGCTTGAAGCAGGCCGTAGCTGAACTCAGTGTAAGAGATTCCATGGTCTCGGTCTTCAAGACGTTGCCGGACAGAATCACGGGCCATCATGGCATTTACACTAAAATACTTGGCAAAATCACGTAGAAAATCCAGCAAACGAATTTCAGAAAGCCAGTCTGCATTGTTAATGAGCAAAGTTCCCTGTGGACCTGAGAAATCAAGAAAGCGCTCGAGTTGGCTGCGTATTCCGGATACATTAACATCGACCGCTTCACGCGTGAGCAAGCTTCTTTCTGTTGCTTTGAAACTGGGATCGCCAATCAGCCCCGTACCACCGCCTACCAATGCCAAAGGACGGTGCCCTGCACGTTGAAAATGCATTAGACCGATAATGGGTAGCAAGCTCCCGATATGAAGGCTGTCAGCTGTGGGATCAAAGCCACAGTACAAGGTAAGCTTTTCTTTTTCAAGCGTATCTGCCAAATCCGGGTGTGTTACCTGATTGACAAAGCCGCGCCAGGTTAATTCTTCAAACAAGGTCATGTTCAGACTCCAACAGCACCTTAGTGTCTTGCCGCCATTTGTGTACTTTATATAGTTATATTCTATTAATTTATTTTGTGGTTGATCATTAAGCGATGAATTGCCCGCCAGTAACCATGAACAACTACTTTAATGGGAAGAATGCGTATGACATGCAGACTTGCGTGTTCAATCAGGAACCTGACAACCAATTCAAGTTCCTGGAAATGCGGGTGTTTAATCTACCATATGGTAAAAAATTATGCAAGATCAGTACGAAAAAAGGTCTTGCTCCTTAAATGCATGATATGAACCTGAGAGAAAAAACTTGACACGCGTAAAGCAAGTATGGTCTTATACTGAACAATATTTCAGTATTGCCGATCACTGCTGACAAATGGGTATCACCAGGAGTGTTTGAATATTATGACCCAGGACTTAACACCACGACGCCGATCGATTCTTGCGTACATCATAGAACACATACAATCATTGGGATTCCCTCCAACCATTGCGGAGCTGGGTACTCATTTTGGTATATCTTCTACTAATGGTGTTAATGATCATCTTGTTGCGCTGGAACGACACGGATACATAGAACGCTCATCAAAAGCCAGGGGAATCCACATCACAGAAAAAGCAGCCGTGGGATTGTACAGGAACCAGGTGGGTACTGTTCCATTGGTTGGTCGTGTAGCAGCGGGACAACCTATCTTTGCAGACCAGAACATTGATGATCATATACCTGTTGATGCTGATTTAGCGAAGCGACAAGCTTATGCCTTGCGGGTTCGGGGTGACAGTATGATTGAAGCAGGTATTTTCGATGGCGATTTGCTGATCATTGATCAGGAACGGACCGTTCGAAAAGGGGATATTGTTGTGGCGTTGGTCGATGATGAAGAAGCTACGGTGAAATATTACTATCCTAATGGCAACACAATTGAATTGCGGCCAGCAAACAGTAATTTTCAACCGATGCGATACAGTGCGGATCAAATCCAATTACAAGGTGTTGCCATAGCCCTGCAGCGCGATTTAAAATAAATCATAAAACTTGATATTAATTTCTCAGTAACACAAACTCGCCAGTTTGCATTGCTTTGCCCTTATAGATCAAGGTACCAGCTTGTGTTAACACATCTATAGCGGACATAGGGCTATCTGATCAACTCCCTACATCCCAATATCAATAAACTGGTTGGTGTTTGAATAATGGACACCATCATACAGGTTATTCAGTACCTTTCTATATAGTAAATCTGTATAGATGAAGGTCTCCTGATAAACGAAAAACAACAGTAATTAAATCGAGTATTCATCATTTTATATTAATAATGCTTACTAAAGATGGACGCTTATGTAGTATTTACGTATAGTATACTCATCATCAATTGGCTGGCTTGGTGAGCCATACTATGGTTGACAGTAGATTGCCGGCAGCGTAAACTTGGAGCTTTGTGTGGCATATTTTGTGCTATACCCAAATCAAAGGGTTAGGAATTGAATTGTCGAATGTATTCAAGGCGCTTGGCATATATAACACAATTTACACTTGCTTTATTTATACCAGTGCTGATTCTGGCTTTACACCAGTACACGCCGAATCCTGCTTCTGACATCAAATTATTATTAACTGCTTGTTATTCCGGGTTTGGCTTACTCCTTATTTCATGGCTTCTATTAAGAGACCGTCCCAATGATATTATCTGGCCACCATTACTAACGGTCCTGCTTGCCTGGGTCATTTTACAAGTCATTTCGACCTTCTTTGCCACATACCAAGCCAACAGCTTCATGGTCACCGGACGATTTACTGCATTAGTTGGATTGTTCGTTCTGGCGTCAATGATTTATACCACCCCAAAACAATTCCGCTGGCTAGCTTTGGCAGCCTGTACCGGTGTAGCTGTTGCTGCGCTATATGGGTTGCTGCAAAAACTGGGGCTGGACCCATTTCCCTGGGACGAAGGACACTTATTAACATCCGAATATGCCAAGCTTCCTGCAACTTTTGGCAATCCTAATCTTGCGGGTCATGTGTTAATAGTTGCAATAATTATTAATGTTTATTTGGTGCTATCTGGAGGATTCTGGCGTCTGTGTATTGTCTTCTTACCGTTGTTTCTTTTGCACTTGTATTTCACAGGGCTTCGCAGTGGATTCGTTGCCCTGGCTGTGGTCTTGTTGCTGGTATTGGTGGTTTTTTTTATACAACGTTATGAAAAGACACCGAAATACTTGGTTCGAGCTTCATTAATTATTTTTTGTTCAAGTATTCTCACGCTCGTATTAGCAGCGTTACTATTTTGGAAATGGCGCACGAATAACTGGTTACCATTGGACAGTTCGCTGTTATTAAGGTACAACGCCCTGCTAAGTGGAGTTCGTATGTGGATGGAGCACCCTTGGCTGGGTTGGGGGCCGGGTAACTATCCATTCGAAAACCCGCCATTCTGGACTCCGTACGAGCAACTCTGGTTCGCCACCGAAGGACGTGTAAACCGCAATGTACACAATGATCTACTTGAACATGCAGTTAATAATGGCGTAATGGGGGCATTTTTTTATATTGCATTTTTTACAGGTGGAATTATTATAGGACTCTATACCTATTTCAAAGCCCATACAAAAGAGATTGGGCTACTGGGTGGGTTGATGGCATGTCTGTTTCTTGCATTTGGTGTAGATGGACAATTTGGATTTAACTTGCATGCGCCTGTTTCCGCTGGATTGTTTTTTGCCCTTACGGGGGCAGGTATGGGAATTCTCTACCGTTCCTTAAACAGATCAAATGCTGATGTGTCAGAGAGGCGCAAGCTGCCATTGCTGACTCGAATATCTGTTGCTTTAATTTTGTGTGCAATTTCTGTAAATTTGATTTACTGGGAATCCCGTATTTTTAAAGGGCGTCTAGAATTTCAATCAGGCCGTGGTGCAATAGAATGGGAAGAGTATGATGCTGCTCAAGAACTGTTGCATAAGGCAGAAGAAGCCATTCACTGGAGTTGGCGCATTCCTCATGAGCTTGGAAATGTTGCCTTCGCGGTTGGTGATTTAGAAGAAGCAGCCCGGCATTTTGAACGTTCCAGAATAAATAATGCCTATGACATGAGAAACTTGTTGAAATTGGGCCAATTACGGCTTGCACAAGCATTATTAAACCGTGAGCGTGAATTAACGATTGAATACCAGATCAACATTGCCCAATCTCGTCTAATTGCTGAACTGCTTGTTTCATTGTGTCCACCCTGGACCGAAGCCAATTTACTCCTGGCACAATGTACACTTACCCAGGCCGGATTTTCCTTGGATGGCCCACTGGAAACTGATGGAAACCCAAATCAGCTTGAAGCACTGCAATTTGCAAGTAAACATCTGGAAATAGCATTAAAAGAAGCCCGACCTGAATTCCGAGCCAATTTGTTGATGTTACATGCCAGAGTCTGCATGGGGTTACATGAATATGACGCTGCAGAGTCTTCGTTGATACGTGCGGTACAAGCAAACCCTGGTGGTGCCAACACGCTCTCACAGTATTTTGAATATAGTAGTGAGGTTGGTAAGGTTGAAGCATTTCTTGAAGAGTTGAAATCACATCAACCCCGGCTGGAACAAAATTTACGCAATAATGGTATGCCTTGGGATGAAGCCAACCTGGGTTGGAATTTACTCTATCAAGCTCGTGCATTAAATGAAATCGGCAGTATTGAACAGGCAGCAATAACTTTTAAAAATGTAAGCACATATCTCTCGTATGATGTGCGTTACTGGGATGTATACACTGATTTTGCGTTAGAAAATGATCAAATAGGTGCTTTTAAAGAATCCTTGTTGCTTGCCGCCGATGACATGACAATACGTGAAATGACCATACCAGGTGGTGTTCAAGCATTGGGAATATTTTGGAATCAAGGCATTCGGGGCATATCAAGCAGTACGAATCGATTGTTTGAGTTGATACTTCAAGATGATGCGCACCTGTCTCTGGAAGATCGGGCATTACATTACAAATGGGCTATTCGTATGTTAAAGGCAACCTTGAAAGAAGAATTGTCAGAAGAAATACTTCAGACTCCCTGGATACTGACTCGTTTCGGTGCATTTTATCATGGTGTTGGATTGTATGAAGAAGCCTACAATGCTTTTCATGGAAACATGGATGAGATACCGGCAGACCAGCAACTCATTTTAGGTTTTTTCTGGTATGAAACGTGCCAGGAATTACACAAATACCAAGAAGCACTTGAAATTGCTTATGCTATGCAAAGGTTATCTCCTGAATCCTGGGAATGGCGCCTGGCAGAAGCACGTGCACTGGTTAAACTCGGCAGGAATGAAGCCGCCAGATTTATTTTTGAAACGGTTCTACATCACGCTCCTTTGAGTCATGAAGAACAATTGAGTTTACAAGTGGAAATAGAAGCTTTGTAAAAGATGTGCAATATACACAATCAACAGAATTGTACCTTTTATGGTTCGCAAAGCTAAGATGCACACCGTGATGGACAATAATTCAAACAGGTACAAACTTAATTGGCAGTTCAATTCAATTGGCATTCACATAGAGGTTGCCATGTTTTGCCTGGATATGTTGGCATTTGCCGGTATTCCATTGCTTGCCTTGTATATCCGGTTTTGGGGGGCAGTACCAACAGAACATTATCTCCCGTACATGGCATTTCTTCCAGCATTTATCACAATCCGAATCATTTTTGCCTATTTGTTCGATCTGTATGACTTCCGGCACCGCCTGACTCCCAGTGAACATATTTTTTCTGGTATAGGTGCCTCTTGTATTGTGGTGCTTATCGGCTATTTTATTCTGGCTTTTATGCAGATATATTATGATCCAACTTCACACTTGTCCAGGTTGGTTCCACCAATTGATATCGGTCTGATGGCTTGCTGGTTTGCATTTTCACGGACAATCGTATTGTGGGTGTTGTATCGGACTGGTTGGCGTATGCGCGTTGCATTAATCGGCAATGCCCAACAATGCACTGAATTATCAGAAGAAATAGCAACACATGCGCCAAAACTAATCCAACTGGCGGGAACAATTAACAGCGACACATTGCGCCAGCAGCATTTTAAGGCGGACCCATTTTCTACGCTTTTACCACTGGATCATATCATTTTGATTGATGACTCCTTACAGCAGGATGAGTTAAACAAACTGCTACGTACTTGTGATTCAGTGTCCCGAGAGACCTATTTGTTTCCTGAGGTAAAAACTGCGATGTTGGGCAGCGCTGCATTAATGAACATAGCAGGCTTGCCGCTGATCCCGTTGCGTGCAAGCCGCGTATACAATCATTATCTACCCATCAAGGCAGCTTTTGATCGTATAGCCGGTATTTTGTTATTGCTGGGTTTTCTCCCGATCATTCTATGTGTGGCATGCATAATATTTCTTTCAATGGGAAAACCGGTGCTGTTCATCCAGGAACGTATTGGTTTGCAAGGTCAGCGGTTTAGACTGTACAAGTTTCGTACTATGATTCCGGGAGCAGAATTGGAGTCCGGGCCTATGTTAAGTCCAAAAGCAGACCCCAGAATAACACCGCTTGGGTTGTTTCTTCGTAGGTATCGCTTGGATGAATTACCGCAATTGTGGAATATCATACGCGGCGAAATGAGTTTTGTTGGACCTCGCCCCGAGCGTCCTGAGTTTGTGATTCGGTTTGTTGAGGAAACGCCACTGTATGAACGCAGACATCTGGTTATGCCGGGGTTGACCGGGCTGGCACAGATACATGGGCGTTATGACAGTGACTACTTATATAAACTGCGTTATGATTTGATGTATGTAAATGGCCAATCTTTATTATTGGATTTACGTGTATTGGTATCGACTTTTCGGATAATCATAACCGGAAGTGGCGGTCGATAACCGTACCAAATAGTAAATTCTGGCATTAGAATCTACAACGATAACGTAAACGGTAAAGTGGTTTCAGTACTACATTAGGCAACAATCTTGCCAGTGAGGTTGTGACAGCAATTATTCGTGCCCAAGGCCGCTGCCAAGGTGGATAAAACATACAAGCGTTCCATTTGTTTCGCAAATCTCTCAGGAAGATTTTCCACCCACTTCTACGCCGCAGAAATGCTTTGTCCATTCGGAAATCAACCAAATATTCCGGCATGTTCCCAAATGTATACCCTGCTTTTATTAACTGAATCCATAAATCAAAGTCTTCACCCAGTTCCCGTGATTCATAATCCTCTGGATATGGATATTGTTTAAGAATTTCAGCTTTTGCAAAGATTGTTGAGTTGCCCAAAGGATTAAACCAGCACATGATTTTACAAAGGCTTGCGTGGTTTACGGGAACCTGTTTTTCTGCGATAACATTGTTTTGATCGTCAATGATTCTGTACCAGGAACCAATGAGGTCCAGGTTGCTTTTGGCAAGATAATCGCGTTGTACTGCCAGTCGATTTGGTGCATTCACATCATCTGCATCGCATATAGCGATATAGTTACCCTGAGCATTTCTGATGCCGGTATTACGCGCTATGGCCGCTCCAGAATTTTTATCTTGAGGTAAAACTCGAAACCGATTATCTGCTGTTTGGACTGATAGCAACCAATCACGTGTCGCATCAGGAATCGGCCCATCAAGTACTAAAAGACATTCAAAATCTGCCCAAGTTTGATTCTGGATGCTTTCCAGTGTCTGCCGCAAGTGGGATACGTTATCTCCCGCAAAAGTTGCCATGACAACCGATATTTCTGGTATGGATGTTTGTATCTCAGGCATCTCAGCCATAGCGGCAAACTTTCTGTTTATAAAATATCATGTGCCAAAGCTTCTGCAACACGCTTGTGGGTATATGCTGTCGGATGCCCGTCCGCAAAATACTGGTCATTTCCTGAAGCGTCATCTCGAAGCAGATTGCTATAGTCAAGCAAAATAATTGATTTCCCTAGCGGTTTGCGAATATTGCCCTGCTCAATCTTTTGAAATGCCTTGTTTAATTCCTCCGCGACACTTCGACCAGGATAATGCAGGACATACAACTGCACCTCATCATAGGCGTCATCCAGTAATTCAGCAGCAGCCCAAATTAAATGAGCGGTCAAGTTAAAATCTTTCTCTCGAATCGTCAAAGGCCAGTCTAATGAAAAACTGTTCATCACATTACTAATACTGGCATAACGATACAAGCGAATCCATATAGGCCAGGCTTCCTCAAAACTGCCTTTATACACCAACTCATTTTTTTCCAAGCTTACACAAGGCAGTATCGGACCCCATTCAGTGACAATTCGAAGATTGCCAACAGCCCTGTAAATTTGTTCACGAAACAGTGAATATACAACGATACCCTGGCTTTCTTCAACGCCCTCCAATGCATTCATCATTTTCAGTTGCAGATACATATGTTGTGGGCCATGTCCGCCACAACCATAATTATATGCGTGGTATTCAGGTGCAAGTGCTGCAAACTGTGATGGCAGGGTTTCATTATTTTCTACGCCTTCTCCAAAGGTAAAAGAGCACCCAAAAAACAACGCAAATTGTTCTCTGGATTCCAGATTCTTTTGCGGGGTTACTCTTCTGCGAAGGGCATCGGTTTCATAAAGTACATCGTATTCCAATACTCCATTTTTTCGCAAAATATGGCGTGAACTTCCATTGGGAATGGATCGATATCCCAGTACGGGATCAAACTCTCCAAGTGAGTGGTATTCGTTATTAATATCGGTAGAATTGTTGGGTTGTATTGAAATATAGATACCACATAGCAATTCAAGGCCAATTACAAAACCCCCTACAATAATTAGCATCATCATACATGCAGTTTTATTGGGATGCTTTTGTATGAAATACCGTATGAGTTTTCTGAGGCTTGATTGCATGTTGCTATAAATTCCAGATGGATGCATTATGCCAGGGTTTTGGAGAAACGCAATGTCGCTGCGGTAATGACTATTATCCCCATAACACCCAGCACGGCACCATTAAACCACAAGTCCACAAAAGATGCGTCACGCAGTATAATACCACGCAATATGCGGATATAATAAGTGACCGGGACGAATTGGCCAACCAGATAAATAATCCGGGGCATGGACTCCTGGGGAAAAACAAATCCGGACAACAGTACAGACGGAAGTATAACGGCAAACGAAGCCTGTAACGCCTGAATTTGTGTATTGGCAAATGTAGAAACAAGAAGGCCCAATGCTAATGCAGTAAATAGGAAAATCGTTGTGAACCCAATAAGAA
>CAZIDP010000063.1:0-21956 GCA_964537975.1 uncultured Nitrospirales bacterium
ATTGATAGCTATTTACCCGGGGTGGCGGCCAGAGGCCTTACCCCGCGCTACGGCGCTATAATCGCTCCGCGATAGAGACAGGTAACCAGCGACCGTATGTAACATTTCTTACTGGTTTCCCGCCTGCGGGCCTGTTGATTTAGTCTATTTTGGGATCACTAAAGAATAAATGAGCTCACAGAATCGCACAGAAACGACGATCTCATGTCATCTTGAGGTTTCTCATGCTTTACAAATTTAGTAAATAACCGGTTAATGTATTAAATCGACACGCCCCTGCGCAGGAATTACGGGCAAGGGAATGAAAGGAAGGTTGCGTGTGTCCGGCAGCATTGTAAACTAAAACTCATAATATAATTCACTCAAGGTCAAGAGCCAAACTCCTTGATGCTTGTTTTAAAAAACCAAGAGGTACCTCATGGCCTCAGCCTGTGTCAAATGTACGCTAATTCCGGATGAAGCTAACCTTATTACCAAACGGTGACTGAAAGCAAAAGCCAAGTATACAATATTACATTGCTCTTATTGCCTTACCGGCATGAACCCATCTTCGGTTTCAGTGGAAATCAAATACCCGCCCGCGTTATACAACTGAATGAGTCGCAACAATTCACCCAGTCCGATATTCCAGTTTTGTGGTGAGAAATCACTGGAGTGCGGTTCACAATTGGTAAAACCACTGCCCATAGTATAACCGCCTTCACTAGTTGCATCGCAATGATACAAATCAAATGAAGACAATTGTATGACCCGCAGCACTTCTGACATGGTGATAATTCCATCACCATCCATATCCGCGCTATGCGGGCTGTCAATGGTTATTGGACAGGACGGATTCGCGAGAAATTGGCTGTTTTCATAATCTGCTGGCAACCCCAGACCACGTGACAACCCAACCAAAGCATTATTTGCAGTAACATTCAGGTAGGTTATGCGTATTCTGCCATTGTAAAACATTTCGACCTGAAAGGAATTGCTGTTGCTGGCAGCATATACGCCTGAAGATGAATAAACAGGTACGTCAATAAAACTTATCACAACACGGTTGCTGCGTTGTTCATAATAAACACTTCCCCTGACTTCAGGGTTCAAATCTGCAAACAAGCCGGATACTCGTGGTTGCGAAAAATGGACATCTAACGATGGGCTATAATTGGTATCACTGTTCAGAAAAGTAAGATAGCCATTACTTCCAATGTAGACGGAGTCGTATACCTTTCCAAACAGGTATAATTGTGCACCACCACCCAATTGTCTTAGTGCGAATCCATCATCTGATACAGTCAACAATTCTCCCCCATACGGACTGGTGGTAAAATCATCGACAAAGTCATGGCAAACATTATACCCGGATGAATCCAAGCTGGGGGTAAACAGCAATCGGGTTTGTGTCAGATTAAATGGCTCGACATCATACAGCGCTGTCAAATAGTCTGAAGTGGAAACTGTCGAAAAAGTAAAACAGTTTCCTCCATTGTCGATGACCGTTGTATTTCCGGCGCCATCGGTAGCCTCAACTACAAAATAATAATCTGAGTCAGGCGTCAATCTGGCCAGAAGTGCTTCATGCGTTGTCCCAGAAACACCTGTAACCTGGGTATCGAGAGCGTTACATGCGTTTCCAAACAAAACACGCGTACTGGTAGACTCACTGGTCTCGAATTGTATCGTGGCCCAGGTAGAACCGACTTCCATAATGTCAACATTATAAATCTCAGGGGCTTCACAATCTATCGTTGCTTCTGCAAAGACATCGACCAATTCACCATTTCCATTCCCTGTGTCTTGATAAATTACCGTAACGATATCACCGTGCATGACATTAATAATGCCATTTTCAACTTGAGGCACACCTTCCAGAATAGGAACATTCGCTTGAAAAATACCGCTACCCGTACTTGTTTCATACAGGGTTACCGTTTCAACATCACCACTTTGCACCATAACAAAAACTTCAACAACCTCTGAACCTTGTTTTTTGGTATCTCGAACTTGGATTAAACTGCTGTCAAAACAGGTGTAAAATTCCTTGTTCAGGGTCAGTTCGCCCAAGCTTTCCGTGTACTCTGGAATAAGATGTTGAAAAACAGTAGTCTTGGAAACATCTTCTCCGCGCCCGCCAGTATTGCTCAGCACATTGGAAATAAAACATCCACTTGAACGAATATAATCCGTATCCCCACGCACCAAAATGCCTTCCACAATCCCTGTAACTTGATTAAATACCGGTGATCCGGAATTTCCCCCATACGTGTCCAGGTTTGCTACAAAAAAATAGGGATTGATGCTGCTTCTAACCACCGTTTCGTTGCCAAAGGCGAACTTCATAGGCAATCCTGCCGGATGTCCGATCACGCCCACCTTGGTACCAATTGCGATCGTCCCCTCTCTGCGCAAAGGAAGTGGTCGCGCACCAGGAGATGTAATAGGTCGGTCTACACGGATTATTGAATAATCATTATCACTGGAATAATGGCGGGCGACAACTTCCACTCCACGGTATACCTGATTGGAAGAAAAGGAGAGTGTCGGAGTTGTACTGTTATTCATATAAAATCCAAACACAAAACGCGTCGAACTCAAATTTGAATTGCTGTAACAGTGACCCGCTGTCGCAATCAAGTCTTCGCCAACCATAAACCCGGAACAATTCGGCGCTGTGGGTTGATCTTTAAAGGGTTCATCTGAACAGGGTGGCAGACCCAATTGTCGATATGCACTGGTAGACAAGACATAGTTTCCAGAAGCCTGCTGAGTCAACTGAGTCGCTGATACCAGACCACAAACCGACCTGGACCACGATATAATGGTATTGTCTTGTATTTCATACAAATCTTTACGATCGTCGGAACCATAAATAACTTTTGGTTGCGAGCCCGACATCGGTTCCCAGGGAATATGGCTTATGACTGTGGGAGATCGTTTGGGTGGTGCATCTTCAGCATGCCCCGCAGTAGTGAGAACAATGCACAGTAAAACAAATGATAAAAGTAAGCCGTGTCGTAAATAGGTACGCGTTGACGTTAGATTTTTTACAAGATTATCCATCAGATTATTAAAAAACATGAACAAATCCTTGAATCAGCAGGAAAATACCTGTGTAATAATAGTATGCTTATATTTTACTTGGCCAAAACTTCGATTGCTGTATGCATGCCAGTACATATTGTGCCCGCTTCGAATTTGAGTGGTATTGATTAAAATGATTCCATCCCGCAAGGGCTATATCAAACACCTTTTCAGGATTATTGTTGCAAAAAACCAGTTTTTCATTCAGTTCGGTCAAATCTTCAAAAAAAAGCGCGTTTTTACCATCAATGAAATTATTCGGTATGCACAGTGGCGATTTTTCTGACAACAACAAGCAGCCTTGGGCTGGTACTTCCCAATAACGCACCGTATCAAAGCCATATCCAAAACAATTCAATCCAATACAGCTGTTCCTCAACATGTTCATGTATGTTGACTGGTTGTAATGCATGTTCAGTTGCACCTTCCACATATACTCAACCATTTCAACAATGTGTCTCCTGAATCCTGCATTACGGTGTCCCGCCCAGAATATCGGATTATTTCGCTGCCCTGGTGATACCTCCTGTATTACGAGTTTATCCGGATAGGAAAACGGTAAGGGAAACGCTTCAGGCCCATAATCAATACATTGTAACATTTCTCGCTTGAAATATCCGGCAATTGGAATGTTTGGAGCTGCTTTCAGAAACTTTTCCCGATAATCGACACACTCATCGGCTGCATCTACCAGATAGACTGGAATACCTGATTTCTGAATCGCATTCATCACCGGACCCAACACAGAAACATCCAGCGAAAACTCCACATCTCCCCATAAGATAACATCAAAATACTTGTCATTCAATAATGTTTGTATGTGGTTAACATCCAATTGCTGTCCATCATGATTAAAGCAGCAGGGATAATCAGCAAGACTGTCAGGAAGATTCCCGTGGAAAGTAGGTTTGTATGGAAATTCGATTAGATTAGCTGGATCGCGGACAACCTGATACAAGCCGTCATACAAGCAATCCAAACCGTAATGGGGGTGTGATGGAACAATAAATAAAATATGGTTCGGTGGTACATCCGGCTCCCAAGTCATCAACGGCATGCTATAGCCCACACGGCTCTCTCGTTGTGGTAAAGATTCCGTTTCTGGCTCCACCCGTATATTTTCCCCCAGGAACTGACAGGCAGTGCGCTGTATTCGGGATGCCATTGTGTGGTCGCCCAACAGTGACCAGGCTTCCGACATGAACAAAGCAGAATCTAACAGATGCTCATTGCTGCTGGCCAGAATTTGATTGAATTCCTGTATTGCCAGCGCAAAATAGACTAACCGTTCATCCTGTGGTTTTTCTTTCATCCACTGCACGATCAGCCTCAGGCGACATAACATGAGGAATTCAACTGGATTAGGGCAAGTCAGTCTGATGCCTTCAATTTTGTTCAGAACCCACCAGCCACTACTTATGTATCCATGCTTGAGTACCAGGTCGGTGAACCGAGTCAGATTAAAACTGGAGTGTATCAATACGGCGATACCTCTAGTCTCCGGGTATTGCATGGTGGTATCACTTTGCGCAACAAAAAATTCGAGGCATAACCAGTGTTTAAGAGAATGGAGCTGTTTTTCTAACAAAAGATGGGAAGATTGCTGCTCTGGTGTATTTTGCATGGCCAGAAAAAGGATACTGGATTCACAGGCTATTTTCGATTCCAGGATGCGCAACACTTCCCTGACATCCATGCCACCACAATCTGCCAATTCGATGAACAGGGAATTCAATTCATCTATATCAGCAATGTCAACTGAGTCCAGGGTATTCATCTGGAACCCATCCAAGGTAACCTGCGCTACTGCTACCTGCCTCGGACTGGTGAGATTGGCATATACCCGGGAGTCAGCATATTGTTTTTTAATAAAATGGCCGATAACTTCGGCGTGACTCCCATGGATTAACATGGAACCGGGTGGAACCGGCAGATGTATTATCAGGTTGCTGAAATGTCGCAACCACTCGACAGATTCATTTTTCTGTTGTGTACTCACGAAATAATTGATATACCTTATGAATCTGAACTTCAGGCAACATCTGGTCTTCCAACGCTGAAATATTGAAATCCATGCTCACGCATGACATCCAGTGTATATAAATTGCGCCCATCAAAAATTACTTTTTCCCGCATCAGCTCACCCATACGTGAATAATCAGGGCGTCGAAACTCATTCCACTCCGTAGCTATGACCAGACCATCTGCGCCATCGAGCGCTTTATAGTACTTTGGAGCAACATCGACTCTGTCCCCATACCTATCTCGAATTTTGTCATTACACACGGGATCATAAACAACCACCCGGGCACCAGCATCACATAGCCCGCTGATAATCAACAAGGAAGGTGCCCCACGAACGTCGTCAGTTCTCGGTTTGAACGCTGCTCCCCAAACTGCTATGCGTTTATTGATGATATCTTCGCCATAGTAATCGAGAATACGTTGTAGAAAATGACATTGCTGACGACGATTTACCTCCGCAACCGCCTCAAACAAATCATATTCCTGCTCTTTGTCTTGTGCCATTTTTATACAAGTAGCCAAATCTTTGGGAATACCTGTACCACCGAATCCCAAGCCAGGAAAGAGAAAATGCGGCCCGATCCGTTCATCTGAGGCTATACCATCACGTACACTGGAAATATCAGCCTGATACACAGAGCACAATGCTGCCATCTGGTTCATAATAGAAACACGCGAGGCCAACAAAACGTTAACGGCATACTTCACCATCTCGGCACTACACCGATTCATCTGCAAGTACGGTTTTCCTGTACGTAAAAAGGGGCTATACAATTCTTTCATGATCTCATTGACACGCACATCATCGCAACCGACAACAATACGGTCTGGTCCCATAAAATCCTGCATGGCAGCACCTTCTTTCATGAAATCGGGATTCACAACCATGTCAAAAGGTTGTGTGGTGATTTCAGACATGCGCTGAATCAAGCTGTCCGCAGTTCCAGGTGGGCATGTACTTTTTAATACAATGATGCGATAACCATTCATAACAGAAGCAATCTGGTCTATTGCCTCTTCCACTTCCCTTAAATTTACTGCCCCATTCTCATCGACACCCGTACCGACACATACGAATATCATCATGCAGTCATTCACTGCCATAGTCAGATCGGTGGTGAACTTCAGGCGGTCTTCTTCGATATTTCGGACAACCAGTTCTTCCAGGCCCGGTTCATGTATGGGCATCTGTTCAGACTGTAATTTTTTTATAAGCATTTCATCGCGATCAACACAGGTGACCTGGTGACCATTTTCGGCCATACAAGTACCAACTATCAGTCCCTGGTAGCCTGTGCCCACGATTGTTAATTTCATTTTAAAACTTTCCTATATAACGCGCTTGCAGGCATAAAAAATGAACCATGAATGTATAAACCTCCCACCAGGGGAGGTTTTCTGAAAATAAATAAAGATCATTGGGTTAAACCAGGGGAGAAGCCATAAGAATTATAAACAAACAAATTTACAAGCATACGGTTCACACTATTGAGTTTCATAAAAAGTTATTTATGAAGGGTCCTTCCAAGCTGCTTCTTTTTCTGCAACTTCCAAAGATCGTTCTAACCGCTTAATCCCTGATTCCCGCCCTTCGCTGTGGATGACAAATATACGGTCCAGATTCGTTATTTCAAAAACTTCCCGTATGACTGCTGAAACAGCACACAAATGTAATCTACCTGCGGTTTCAGTAATAGCTTTGTTTATTCGCAATAACTCGGTCAACACAGCACTTGACAAATAATCCACATTTTCGAAATTCAGTAACAAAATCAGTCCCGGGTGCCCCTTGATATAGTCCAGCACTTCATTGCCAAATTCGGCGACATTAATAGCACTGAGCACACTGGATGTTCTGATAGTGCCAATGGTTATACGTCCAACCAGTTCAAACTCGACCAAGGGTTGTGTTTTTCCGCCCATGGCGTTGCTCCTTCTTTATGTAATTGACCTTCAGGAAGATTTTCTGCGGAAGGTCATTTCAAGACAATTATCTTTTTTGATATATTTAACCTTATCCATATAATGCTGTATTAGCACTATACCTCTCCCTCCCAACTGATCGCAACAGGGTGGACGGATTGATTCGGGAGAAAACCCACTGCCTTCATCACCAACTCGTATGGTGCAATTTTCTTCATTTCCAAATATTTCAACCGACACTTTGCGTGCCACATCGCTACAATTACCATGGCGCACAGCGTTTACCAATGCTTCTTCCAGGCAAAGGCGCATACAAGGCATATCTTTATCACAGATACAACGTTCACGAACCAGGGCTTCAACAGCACTGTCGAGAATGTCGGTCATTGCTTCATAAGTACTTGGAATTTCAACCTTGTAAAAGGATTTACCCATACTCGCATCACGACTCCCAGTGTCCACATCTTTCATTGAAAGCGTATCACAGTGATTCATATAACGCAAGGACATGGCAAAAATCCTCCATTTAATTCAGGCATCCCGGTATTTGAATACCGTCTGCTTTCTAACGCACAGACAATGAGATATTCAACCGCGGACTTACCTCATCGGAAACTTACTATAAATTCAAGTTGTTGAAAATTCGCATCCTGAGTATTGTACAGATGTAATTCCGACACTGCCCGAATCAGAAATTCTGTTACCGGATTCAGCATATTGGCACCAGATACTCCAGCTTCATGCAGTCCACCCAATAATGTCACGAGTGTATCTGTATTCAGAACCAGGCTGGTAAAGCGTGGCTCTTGTTGAGCGAGTAACCGGTGTATCGGACTGTCTGGTGATGCGCTTGTCTCATCAAGAACATGCCCGATCATCTCCTTCAAACCAGGCAAATGATTGGTACCCACTACTGACTGATCCGAGAATACTATATAAAAAGGAGTCGGTGTTTCTAATTCCAGAGTGTATATTTCCACATCCCGGTAATCTTCTGTAACTATCATGGGTAGAAACAACTGTAACAAGAGTCTCGCGCCATCAGGATTGCCCAGGCCAATTGCCAGATAAACTTGTGGCATATCATCTGCAACATCTGTGGCCAATCCCAACATGATTTCATCGCCCAGCAATGGAGAAACCTGCATGGTAAGCGAAACAGGATTCAGCATCTCGTTCGTGTTTTGATGTGGCGAGAACATGGGTAACAAAATGTTTAGCAGATTCCCCTTCATTGCCTCAGAAAATGCCAGGCTGAGACAGGAATCTGTGTTGGTTGGCAGACGAGACATCCAGCGATGCAGTGTCGGTGTCCCGGCCATTTCCAGAACCCCTGGATAGCGTTCCAGGTTGATACGACCAATCATCTTCAACGCGTCTGTGTCCCATTGCATATTGATTACCGCGGGGCTGAATGTGTCCGGGCCATCCAACATACCTGCCAGCAACGCATGCTGTTCTTTTAACGCTGGCAACATAGGGTACGTGTCAGGCAACTGCTCCACAAAATGCTGTTGATCCTTTACATATTGCTGCATGTTCAGGAATACAACGGCATCATCTTCCACGCTGGCTGGCATTGCAGATGTGCCGTAAAATGGGGGTAAGGGATTCTCCGCATATTGAATCGCACTTACTATATGCCCTGTATGTGTACCAATCAGCATATTGTCTTCATGGAACGTGTGACTGAATAATCCGGTAGAATGCGTATGTAACGTTATACCTTCAATTACCTGCTGCTCCCACTGGTTATCATCTTGGGCAGCATCATTGAACATTGCGTTCAGATTATGCAGTACCCTATCTTGTTCAGCAATTGGCAACACGGCAACCCATTGCGTTGTCGTATTGACATCAACGGGTATCAAATGCGCTTCCACAGATGGTTCTGTGGGTGATTCCAATTCATATTTAAATGCGATATCGTGCCAGAAAAAAACTGCCAGAGGCGCGTCTGTTTTAAAGCCCATAGATTTAAACAGCGTAATCAGGTCCTGGCCGCTCTGCGCACCGACACTTTCCGCGATAGGATTAGCCCAGGCAACATTCAATTCGTCGGGATTCCAGTCACCATGTGCATATCTATGCAGTAATGGCATCAATCGGTTGTCAATCATGGTTTCTGCAGATGAAACAGCAATACCAAGATGTGCGTCTGCCGGGAAATACGGCAATACCCGCAGCAATTCGGGATAAGAACCATCGGGTGCAAGTTGCACTTGCCAGGCATCAAGAGAGGTTTCTGCACCATGCCTGACTGCGTCGGAAGATTCGACCTCCGCCTGTCTGTCGGTTCTCTCCTCCTGTGACTCCTTGTCACCTACAACATCCTCATCGCCGGAACGGCTGCATCCGGAAAACCCTGACACTGCCAGTAATGCAAATAACAACAGGCTCAACAAATGCATCGGGTGTTGTATCACCCAGTACGAAAAAACTACATTATTCTTGCTACTCGGAACATTGATATGCATCAGAGAACCTCCGAATGTTAACTTGATGAGCAATTGTATAATTTAATTATAACAAAAATATCTATGTGAGGTGTTACATGGGCACTGCATTTTTTTTGCATCATTCATATTGATCCGTTTTGACATCATAAAGAAGAAAAAAATGGCGAAAAAACAAGTCCTGTGGTATGCTAGGCACAACACTGAATAACAGTATGGCTGCTTGGAGGCAGCATATCTACACTACACTCCACACAAGATACTATTGGAGAAATCACTGAAACCGATGTTAACAAAAAGTTTCCACGCCATAACGATTGTAAGCATTGTCATGGTTGGCTGTATCTCAGGTTATCAGTATGATGCCTGGGGACAGACCCCGATACGCATTATGCCCCCCATTGCGGCGGGACCATTGTATCCGGCAGATACCGATACCCTGTTCAGAGTAGTCAAGGACCTCCTGGAAAATGCTGACACACCACCACGCTCAGAACGTCTGCTTGCCACCATTGTACCCCACGGCGGGTATGGGCTTTCCGGTGAAGTGGCTGCTCATGCATTCAAACATATACGGCAAGGTGAATTTGATCGCGTTATCATATTGGGTGCCGCGCACTTCAGCACGTTTGAAGGGTGCTCCATACCTGCTATTTATGGATATGAAACACCACTGGGAATTATTCCAGTTGATACGGCTGCTGTCGAACAACTCACCCGTTCCCCGCTGATTTCCGCGCGGTCTGTTCGCGAAGGCAACTCAGGTAGCCGACCAAAGTTGCATGAAATTGAGTATTCCATCGAAATGGTATTACCATTTCTGCAAATGACCCTGCATGAATTCAGTGTAATTCCCATACTCGTGGGCGACTTGCGCGATGCAAGCCTTCAGTACAATGAAAACATTATAGAGGCTGCCGCTGAAGGTATTTCACGTGCAATTGATGACCGTACCTTATTAGTTGTAAGCACTGACTTTACCCATTTTGGCAATGACTTCAGTTACCGTCCATATTCTACCCACATCCTGGACCGCATCTTCATTCTGGATCATGATATTATTGATCATGTCATGGCATTGAATACCAATGGCTTGCAGCAAGTCGTTGAACATAACAAGGTTCCGATCTGCGGTTTATCTGCATTGCAGGTATTAACCAAACTATTACCACCCAACGTTCGGGGTGAGTTACTGGCGTATGACACTTCAGGGCGTAAAACCAACCAGGCTGAACGTTCCTCAGTGAGTTATGCCGCCATAAATTTTTATGAAATTCCGCTACATACCTTAGAACAGGAGCCACAAGCTACTGTCACATTACGACTCAATCCCGATGGCGAGCACGTAGAAGGCATTACTCCACAACGGAGGGAGAGCACCACACTCTCGCTGCCCAGAGGTTACCGACGTGACAATGCGAACGCAACCATGGAGCCCCAGATGGAGTCCGAAACTACGACATCGGATACGTTACCACCTATGCCAGAGGAAGCGAACGCTTATGAACAAAACTGATACAACATCCTATTATCTGAGCGACGAAGAAATGGAATTATTGCTGCAAATCGCAACAGAAACCTTGGATTGCTATGTACTCAAAGGTGAATCTCTCGATCTGCAAAGCATTGAGCTGTCAGAGAAGTTAAATGCTGATGGCGCGGCATTTGTTTCATTAAAAAATGAAGGTGTGTTGCGGGGTTGTATTGGTCATACCCGGTTTATTCAACCCTTGGCTACATCTGTCCGGGATAACACGGTAAATGCCGCGGCACGTGATCCGAGATTTGGCCCGGTGACAACTCAAGAAATGGCAACCATCAAAGTTGAAATATCTGTTTTGTGCCCAGGAACTGAACTGGACTCACCATTCATTGAAGTGAAAGACCCAAATGAAATTGTGATAGGCCGTGATGGTTTGTACTTGACCGGTGTAGGGCCACGTGGTGGTGGATTACTTTTGCCCCAGGTGCCAGTAGAGCAAAGGTGGAATCTGGAACAATATCTGAATGCCTTATGCCGTAAAGCGGAAGCACCTGAACTGGCATGGGAACAACCTGACAGCAAGTTATACCGGTTTTCAGCCCAGATAATCAGTAATGCCTGACGTCATCCCGAATTGATGACATTGATAACTTTGATGACTTCGATAACATTGTTGACCTCATCTGCTCCATGATAAGTACGCGCTGGGACAGCTAAGGCAGCATTACTGGATTGATATTGAATCAAGGCATATCCGCAATCAACTTCTCCAGATGCTTCCGAATCACAGAACATATTTTCGCTGAACTGGTGTGGGCTGTCTCCAAAACATGATCGTGTGTTAAAGGTTCAGTTGCCAGGCAGGAATTCGTAACGCAGGATATGACGCCGACCCGCATGCCAAGATTCTGAGCGTGGTACATTTCCGGTAATGTACTCATACCTACTACAGCGTAACCGAGCTTTCGCATCGCCTTAATCTCTGCCTGAGTCTCATAACTTGGCCCACTGACCCAGAGGTAGGTGCCCTCACCGCAACAGCCCGCTACAAGGAAATCGGTATGTGCCACTTCTGGCAGTTCAATTCGTGTGGTAAACCAGGGACAACAGCGGGTTACAGCCACCAAATCTGCCGGTTGCCATACCGGGTCCAGCCCACCCACGGCATTGCAGAGAATCAACTCACGACACCCCATTTCATACAACAGTGTTACCGGATGAACGATTTCTTCGAAGCTGAGTCCCTCATACACATGCTTCCGTCCCTGCTGCAAAATCACCCGCCTCCCCAGCACCAGACCTGACAGAAAACGACCAGGATGACCGGGAACCGAGCTTCCTGTTAATCCAGGAATAGCATCAAAAGAAATTTCATTGTCTACCAGATCAAACAGATCACCCAAATCTATCCCGGAACCGGACACCACCCCCATGACCGGTGCAACCGTGCTGTTTTCTGTAAAGCCATGAATCTTCATTCTGTTTTGCACAGTGAAGACATTAATTAATGCCAATGTTTTGGCATAAAAATAGACTGGTGCAGCCGAATCGTGTAGTCATCGGTCATCCCTGCCAGAAAGTCCACGACGCGACGTTCCAGTGGGTCATCGGTATCCGTTGATAATAAAACCTGATCCGGATTCTCCAGCAGATAATCATAAAGCTCCCGAAGCACTTTTTTTGCTTTACGAATCTCGCCATCTATCGCTTCACATGGATAAATATTCTTGTAAAGATAATCACGAAGGCTGTTCATTGGTTCCAACACTTCAGGAAGAATGCCCACCTTACCCTCTTTGCTGCCTTCAATCATTCCCACAACCATCCCATCAATACGCTGTGATGTGCTCTGTCCCAAAGATCGAATCGCTTCCGTGGGCAAGTCCTCCATCCGGATAATCCCGGCGCGCAACGCATCGTCTATATCATGGTTGATGTATGCAATGGCATCGCTGATACTGACGATGGCACCTTCCAGGGTATTGGGCCCTTCACTCGGTAATCCATGCAACAGCGCCTTGCCTTGTGAATGGTAACGTATGCCATCACGTACCTCCCAGGTCAGATTCAAACCGCGCAGCTCTCCCCTGCGCTCCAGTTTGTCCACCACGCGCAAGCTTTGCTCAAAATGACGGAAACCGCCCGACACCACCTCGTTCAACACAGATTCCCCTGCATGGCCAAAGGGGGTATGCCCCAGATCATGCCCCATACCGATGGCTTCTGTGAGGTCTTCATTCAGCCCCAGCGCACGCGCCACCGTGCGGGCAATTTGAGTCACCTCCAGCGTATGGGTTAATCGGGTGCGAAAATGATCCCCTTCTGGTGACAGAAATACCTGGGTCTTTTGTTTTAAGCGGCGAAATGCCTTGGCATGTAGAATACGGTCCCGATCGCGTTGATAGGCAGTACGGTACGGGTCTTCCTCTTCAAAAATAATCCGCCCCTTAGAGTTTCTGACAAATGAAGCTTGCGGACTCAGATACTGAGTTTCCCGGACTTCAAGCATTTCTCGTATGGTTGTATTTTGTGTTTGCGACATGGCAATAAATGAAGGCACTTTCTATTAAGAAATAAAAAACTTTTTCTGGAAGATCATGGGGCTGATAAAACCACAGCCCGTACACATGGCAGCCATAATCTTACCACGCATACACGACGTTACAAAAACAGGTTCCTGAGACCGAAGTAATGGATTATTTAAGGTAAATCAATGAAATTTTTTATATAGCATATTATTGTATTTTTTACTTGATTTTATGTTTGAATTATGTTATATTAATGCTTCATGTTAAAGCCTCCTCCCTGAGAACAGGGCTTTGGCAGGTGATTATGGCAGTTTCTTAGTTGGAATTGCTTTTAAGATTATGGAAAAAGGTTGCAGGGTACAGGTCCTTAAATGTTGAAATATTTGTTCGTAGTTCAGGCTTGTAAACCTCTAGAGCGTTTGTTTAAAACACATTTAGCATTCTATAGTTGAGTGCTTGATGTGTTTTTTTGTGTATGTCAACCAAGTTCACATAACCCGGTAAGGGATGAATGAGGTGGCTAATTGTAAAATGAAATACAAGTCGATACATGCAACGGCTTAAGTATTACCCCGGTATTTACCAATCAGTCAGTTAATGCCTGATAAATCCGGAAATGCTGAAACAGCTGCCTGTAAAAGCACACTGTATTTCACTCATTTGGAGAATGACGGAATGAATATCTTTGTAGGAAACCTGAACTTTCGCACCACTGAAGACGAATTGCGCAACACATTTTCGCAATACGGCGACGTAGACTCAGCACGCATAGTGTTGGATCGTGAAACACAGCGCTCACGTGGCTTCGGCTTCGTGGAAATGCCAGATGACAACGAAGCTCAAGAAGCAATTCGTATGTTAAATGGCAGTCAAATGGGTGATCGCGAGTTGAAAGTAAATGAAGCGCGCCCAAGGGAAAACCGCCCGCGTCGTTACTAAAACTGATTAAACGGTTTCCATCTTTAATTTTTCATTAAATTAAAAAATTATTATTTGATTGCATTAATGCTCCCGTATCGACTTTGATACTGGAGCATTTTTCTTGCAGACTGTAAGTTGTGTTTTTGCTTTATCTGCAAACATTTTATTTATAGCATTTAATATGCGATAATCAGCAAACATCACCATTAATCTTAATCCTGCTAACACCGCACATAATTATAGAATTTATGCAATATTAATAACATTCTCATTATAAAATCATCAATACATACTATTCTATAGCGTTTTGTTCTATGTTCAATGAATTTTGTTGTAATGTTGTTCGAGCTACTGTGATAATCCCAGTTTGATACATAAGAACCAATTAAATTGTCGCAAACCAAGACAATGGGGTAAATTGAAACGTGCTGCGTACTGAAAATTTACGACGAGAGTATCAAATTGCTGGTGAAGCACCTTTGGTTGCCGTACGAGGTGCGAGTTTTTCCGTTGCTGATGGAGAAGTGCTTGGTTTGTTGGGGCCAAATGGAGCTGGTAAAACGACCTTGCTGCGTATTCTGGCAACAATAATCCCCCCCACTTCAGGTCAGTGTTGGATTGGAGACAGAAATATATCGGACAACCCAGACCACATTCGCCGGCACATTGGTTTTCTATCAGGAAACACGAAATTATACGGACGCCTGACCGGAGCGGAAGTCTTGCGATATTTTGGCCGCCTGTATGACATGAGCGAAACTAGCATTGAGCAGCGAATCATAAAGTTAACGCAGCTCCTGGATATGGGAGACATCATCCACCGCCGTTGTGAAACATTGTCAACCGGCCAAACGCAAAAAGTAAACCTCGCACGCGTAATATTGCATGATCCAGAAGTATTGATTCTGGACGAGCCAACGCTGGGGCTGGATATTATCACCAGCCAAAGCGTCATAGAATTTATAATTCATGCCCGGGAACGTGGGCACAGTATCATTTTTTCTACACATTACATGGATGAAGCAGAACGGTTGTGTGATCGTATTGCGCTCATTTTCAAAGGGGCCATCATGGCCATTGGCACCAAAAAAGAATTATTTGAACTGACTGGTGCTGACAACGTGCAAGATGTCTTTTTGTCACTGGTAAATGAATATAAAGAGAGCGACGCATGAATTATCGTCGTGTCTATGCCATTATTCGCAAAGAAATTCTTGACACACTTCGTGACAAGCGAACCTTGATCATGATGGTGGGCGTGCCGGTCGTCTTGTATCCTGTGCTGTTGGTGCTTGGACTACAGGCTGCTTTATTGCAGCACACCTATCTGGATGAGCGGGAATCGCGGGTAGCAATTACGGGTCGTGACCAGGAAATCCTCCTTGAATGGCTTGAACCTATCACCAAATTGACCGTTGTGACATCAGAGCATCCGGAACGTGATTTGATGGAAGGCCGTGTGGACGCACTGATAGGTACGCAACAGAATATCCAGGAAGTCCTGGGTTCGGGCGGTAGTGTTGTTATCAACATCCGATTCGACAATACTGAATTCTCCTCTATGGATGCCGTATCCCGTATTGAATCGGCATTGCAGAAAATTTTTCAAGAATTACGGTTGGAACGCCTGGTAAAATTAAATATTGAAGAATCGTATATTCGCCCACTCGATATTCAAAGGACCAATGTAGCACCACCAGAAAAAACTACCGGTTCCATCCTTGGGTTGATCCTCCCCATGATCATGGTGCTTGTCATCGCCCTGGGCGCATTTTATCCGGCAGTCGATATAACCGCCGGTGAAAAGGAACGTGGCACCTTTGAGAGCCTGCTGTCCACACCGACTACCAAATTAGAAATCGTTACGGGAAAATTTATTACCGTATTTCTACTAGCCGTCACTACCGGGGTGTTGAATCTTGCCAGCATGGCGGCGACAACAACGTATATGGCTTCCCAATTATCCACTGTGGTTGGCGACAGCCAGGGGTTTGATTTTCGTCTGCCCATCGAAGCTTTCTATATCATCATAATCGTCATTATACCGCTGGGACTTTTAATATCCGCCATCATGATGTCCATAGCTGTCATGGCTAAAAGCTTTAAAGAAGCGCAAAACTATGTCACGCCATTTTTTCTTATCATCTTGCTGCCTGCCATACTGGGTGGAATGCCCGGTACGTCGCTTACACCCCTGTCCAGATTCATCCCCATTTACAATGTGGTGCTGCTCTTTAAAGAACTGATGATGGGAAAAGCCGGGCTTGATGACGTAGGCGCAGTATTCCTCAGTACGATGCTTTTTGCCATTTTGGCACTCCAAATCGCTGTCTGGTTGTTTCATCGTGAAGATGTCGTGTTGTCTGAAGAACGCGGTATTCCATTGACGCTGAACCGCAAGCAACTGCCCAAGCGAGTACACCTGACCCCTACTATGGCTGTTGGATTGTATTGTGTATTGTTTCTGTTTCTTATATATGGCGGCACGGCATTCCAGGAATATGACCTGGCCAAAGGTATCTTGATTACGCAATGGGGCTTACTGGCAATACCAACACTCCTGCTGGTCTGGTTTGTAAAAGCTAATTTCCGCGCTGTGTTCAGTCTGTCCATGCCTCAAAGGTGGCTCCACTGGCCTGGGGCGCTTCTTATGGGCCTGGGCGCTGTAATACTGATAATCCAGGTGGGCATCTGGCAGCAACAATACCTGCCTGCGCCAACGGAGTTGGAAATCATAATGGAGGACCTGTTCGCGCTGGGCAAAGATACTTCCGGGTTATTTTTGTTGCTGTTAATAATTGCCTTTACCCCGGCTGTATGTGAAGAACTCTTGTTTCGTGGCGCACTGGTATCAGGGTTTCGTCAATGGTTGCGACCTTGGGGGATTGTCGTGGTCGTGGGATTGCTGTTCGGCTTGTTCCACATCAGTATCTACCGGCTATTGCCAACAGCCATGC
The DNA here is from genome assembly GCA_964537975.1 of uncultured Nitrospirales bacterium. Classification (GTDB taxonomy): domain Bacteria; phylum Hydrogenedentota; class Hydrogenedentia; order Hydrogenedentales; family SCBR16-9; genus SCBR16-9. Next base: position 17,363 of record CAZIDP010000063.1, read on the forward strand.
TGGGCATGTTGCTGACCTTCATTGTTTTGCGGGGCGGCTCCATCTATCCAGCCATGTTGGTACATATATGCAACAACAGCCTGGCAGTATTTTTAGCCACGGAACGCATGCCCATGTTCCTTTATCAGTTCTTGGGCATTTCCCCGGACATGACCGACACCATCCCTAACCTGCGCCCGGTAGCACTCTTTATCGCCGTATTGTTATTTGTTTCCGGAGTTATATTGATGGAAACTGGATGCAGAAAACCCACCAAGGGAAATCCAACGCAAAAAGACACTAAATCCGCCTGACGCTTATCATACTACTGAATTCGTCGTGGAATTCCATTGTACAACCTGCATTGGTTGGCACATTCAGAATTAGAAACATCGTCAAGATTCATATTCCAGGATTTCATTCGCAAGCATCTGTTCCAGGGTCTGTCTGCGCCGTATCAGTCGGAAGGTATTCGGAGACAAACGAAGCACCTCGGCACATTCAGGAAATGAATTGTAGTTTTTTGATGCCATCGCACTGCAATACGCTCCCGCGGCACCAATGGTAACGATATCGCCAATACGGGCGGATTGTAAAGAACGTGGCAAGAGACCTTCAGGGTTCCCCGGTTCCGGGGTCAAAATATCACCACTTTCACAACAATGCCCCACCACCAGGTAGTTTTCCAGAGGGCGTTCATTCAGTTCCTTGGGTGTCAATTGTATAGGGTGTTGCGAACCATACAAGCTGGGCCGCAGTATTTCTGTCATTCCGGAATCAATTTTTATGAATTTGTTACCATCTGCTCCGGTGTCAACGACATCCATTACACTACATACCAGAATACCCGCATGCGCTACCAGCCAGGTGCCCGGCTCAACTTCCAGATGCAACTGCCGTTGGTGTTGTCGGGCAAATGCCTCAAACATCGGAACTATTTTATTGCCAATTTGCTGTACGTCCGCATTCACTTCTCCTGGCACACGTCCGACCTTGTATCCGCCCCCCAGGCTTAATGTAGTAACGTCGGGCAATTCAGCAGCTATGCGTAACGACAACTCCGCACAATGAACCCAGGTTTCGGGGTCTGAGCCGGAACCAATATGGGTATGCATCATCGTAACGCGAAGCTTGTGTTGCTCAGCGATGGCAAACAGTTCGGGTAAATGCTCATGCCATATGCCAAAACTCGATGAGACGCCGCCGACATTGGTGCGGTTGCTGTGTCCTGAGCCCAGGCCGGGGTTTATCCGAACAGCCACCTGGCTGCCAGGATACATCAAACCATAGCTGTTCAACTGATGCAGCGAGCAGGAATTAAATCGGCACCCGGCTTCGATCAGTGCCTGCATATTAACCGGCAACTCCTGCGCCGTAATTTGAATACGCGCTGCCGGAACACCCGCACGCATGGCCCGCTCCGCTTCATACCCGCTGCTCGCATCAATATGCAACCCCCAGTCAGACATCAATCGTATAATGGCCGCCGTAGGCAGTGCCTTCATTGCAAACCGTGCAGTCAGCCCAAACGCATTTGGAAATTCAAGAATACGGCGCGCACGGTCTTCTAAAACAGCCCTGTCGTACACAAAAACTGGAGTACCATAGGCAATTTGTATCTGTCTGATCTCGTCATCACTTAAAAAATCGGGATTTAGCATATCGAAAGCCAGGACGTCCTTTCTTGAAGGTATTTTGCAAAAAAGTTTTGAACAACCTTGTGGTAGCATTGTTACGGTGCCAAAATATAACACCATTTAATCTACCAAGGCAATGAATATTGTTCGAATTGATTCTTCAATCGGGAATATCATCCCGTTTTAAAAATAAATATCACGCGGCTGTACGCTTAGATCACACGTAAGCAATGAAGATACTTATTGCCCGGAAGGATTGTATACACTAAATACTTTGAACCGTTCTTTGTATTAAATGCAAAAACTCTTGGCGTGTTATCGGATCATCATGGAAACTGCCCAGTACGGAAGAAGTCGTCATGATGGAATATTGTTTCTCGACACCACGCATCATACTGCACAGGTGCCTGCATTCCATTACAACCCCGACCCCTTCGGCTTGTGTAGCCTCCATAATGTCTTCCGCAATTTGAGCGGTAAGCCGTTCCTGAATTTGTAGTCGCCGGGCATACAGGTCCACAATACGAGCCAGCTTGCTCAAGCCCAATACCTTGTCTTTTGCAATATAACCAATATGGCAATGCCCGAAAAAGGGAAGTAAATGATGTTCACACAAGCTGTAGACTTCAATGTCGCGCGAGATGATCATATTGTTTGACTCTGACTCAAAAACAGCTTCATTGATGATCGTCTCGACATCCAAGCGATAGCCTGATGTCAAAAATTCCCAGGCGCGGGCAACACGCATAGGCGTTTTGACAAGTCCCTCACGTTCGGGGTCTTCACCAATTTCTATGAGCAACTGGCGTATTAATTCAGAGAAACGTTCCATATTCATGGGCAATACCTTTCTTGCATCTTTCTGGTAAAAAGCACATCGGGTTGTAAATGTTGCACAGCGCACCGGTTAAGTTGCTCATCAAGCAGACATAACATATCTGCTGAAGTAATACGTGTTGACAACTCCCGCAAAGCCGCCTGTAAGAAACTGCGCTCCTGGATATCAGGGTCCGGAATAATAAGACCCGTTTCTGTAACAATCAGTTCCCCATACAGCAGAATGTCCAAATCCAATGTTCTTGCCGCATATCGTTCCAGGGAACGCTTGCGGCCCTCAATAGTCTCTATTTTATTTAAGACCGTATTTTTAAGTTCACCAGGCGCGTAATGCGTCAATATCAATACCGCTCCATTCAGATAATCCGGCTGCTCAGGACGTCCAATGGCCTTGGTGCGATAAAATGACGATATAGCAATCAGGGCACAGTGTTTCGAAAGGTGATCCAGTGCATTTTCAATATGCAATTCAGGATTTATGTTGCTCCCAAGTCCAATACAGACTTCTGTATTTTCCCTGTCTTCGCTACACCTGTGCATCATAATCATCGCGGCAGCGTGTTATTTCAACCGCAACACTACGCGCAAAACGCAGGGCACCAGGTTTGTCAATGGTAATATCTACACGCTCAATGCGTGGTTCTTTCAAACATATTCTGGCAACTTCATCTGCCATTTTTTCTATAAGGTAAAATTTGGAATCTTCCAGCAGCGACAATATGGACTTCTTGACCGATTTGTAATTCACCGTATCCGCTATATCATCGCTGGTACAAGCCCGGCGATAATCGGCGTGCATGGTCACGTTGATATACACATCTTGGGGCACTTCCCTTTCATGGGGAAAAATCCCAACGATACAACGCACCAGCAAGTCACGAATATGAATCTTGTCCAGATGCTCAGTCATACATACATCCCTTCAAATGTCTGCCTCCATCAATATAAATTACCTGCCCAGTTACAAAGACAGCATCCAGCAAAAACAGAACGGCATCGACAACCCCCTTCGGCTCACCATATGACTGCAGCGGATTCGTATGCGCGAGACGTTCAAGATAGGAGGCGTCTTTGCCTTCTGGCGGTAATACAAGTCCAGGCGCAATCCCGTTTACCCGCAACAAAGGCGCATACTCCATTGCCTGCATTCGTGTAATGCTGTACAACATGCGTTTACTTAAATGATAGGACACATGTCTGCGGTCATAATCGCGAATCATTGTGTCCAGGAAATTTATAATAACACCTGGACGGTTTTCACTTGCCAGACACCGGCTCAAAATCAGTGGAGCCAACGCGTTAATATCCACATTGGTATGCAAACTCTGTGTATCAACTTCAGCCAGAATGTCTTCCGGGAAAATACTTGCATTATTAATCAAGATATCAATTGGCCCCAATGCTTCACGGGCATGATCGTACAAGCTTTGTACGGTAGATGCTTGCGACAAGTCACCTTTGATTGATATACACTCCACCCCTTTTTCCGTGATCTCTGCTGCAAGACTCTCGACATCTTCATATGAGGTGTTGTAATGCAGGGTTACATTTACCCCTTTGTCTGCCAGACTCAAGGCAACGGCTGCGCCCAGTCGGCGAGCCCCACCGGTCACCAACGCATTTATGCCAGGCCTGATATAGTTGTTCAGCATTAAAATATCCCCAAAAAGAATCTGCTCAGCACATCCATCCGTACTGGAAATCAAAACTGGAATTTAAAACTGGAAACGCATCCAGGGCACAGGGCACAGGGCACAGGGCACATGACACAGGGCCAATTAATTAATCCTTAATAAAATCAGACCATTTTATAAAAATCAGACATACAATAAAAAAGAAAGGCGACACATAACTGCCGCCCCTCCATTCAAAAATTAGCCTACTAAATATATGCTCATAACCACTTCAAAGCAGTACAACTTTTGGTACACATCACCCCATCGCTAATTACGATACAAATTTGCTCTGAAGTTTGGATAGTACTCCCAATAACGTCTGGTAAATAAGGCTTATTCCGGATCATCAAATCCTGGTACCTGCTCTGCAACATAAGCGATTTCATCGGCTGGTACAATTATCGCAATCATGCTGGAACCAGAGCTTCTCGCGGTGCTGGTCCGCCGAATGGCGCGTACAACCAA
>CAZIDP010000064.1:0-20995 GCA_964537975.1 uncultured Nitrospirales bacterium
GTAAAAATATCAATATATTTATAGAGGACATTAAATCGACACGCCCGCAGGCGGGTACCCAGTAAGGCATAATACTAGCGCATGCTATAATCATCCCTAACAACCAAACCCACCTGCGGATCGAACAAAATGCAAGCTAAATCTATGCCCTCGTCCCCTTCATCACCCCTCTGGATACCTGCCTGCGCAGGCATGACGGTGAGAGGTCGCGCTTTGCGCTCCTCTGGATGCTCACCTGCGTGGGCATGACGGAGATGTGGGTATGATGGTGATGTGTGTGTGAACAGCGTGCGTAATGTATGCCGCTACCTGTTCCATATCCCGAAGGGATTACCCTGCGCTACGGTACTGTAATCCCTTCGGGATAGGGAACATGCAACGGGACGTACACATACAAAACGCATCCATTAGCACACAACTACACGTCTCAATAATTTTCAAAATCTGCGTATGTCGGCGTAATCTGCGGATAGTAAAATGCGACAAGATTTGTCTATGTGGCACGCCCTTTGTGGTGCGGTGTTAGGGGTGTCGTTGTCCCGGGGTGGCGGTCGTGGGTCTTACCCCGCGCTACGGTGATGTAATCCCTACGGGATAGAGAACATGCCTTCCCGTCATGCCCACGAACGTGGGTATCCAGAGGAGTGATGAAGGAGCCGGGGGCACAGCTTTAGCTTGCATTTTGTTGATCCCGAAGGTGGGTTTGATTGTTAGGAATGTTAGTAGTATTGTGCGAGTAATATGCCTTTCTGGGTTCTCGCCTTCGCGGGAATGACGGAAAGGGGCTTGCGTGGGTGGCTATTTGCGAAAAGCAGGCGGGTATCTCTTGCTGGCACGCCCTTCGGGGTGCGGTGTTAGGGGGTGTCGTTGTCCCGGGGTGGCGGCCTTCGGCCTTACCCCGCGCTACGGTGATGTAATCCCTTCGGGATAGGGAACGCACGATGGTACGTGCATCATGTTCGGGCATTGAGGTTGTGGTCGTTGGCCTTACCCCGCGCTACGGTGATGTAATCGCTCCGCGATAGGGAACATGCCTGCGTGTAGTCAGAAGAAGCACGAAACGCGACACCGATGATCGCATAGGTCACCACCATATCCACCCCAATTATTATGCGTGCGCAGGTGGGTAATCAGACCATTTTTTCCACCGCCGCCGAGTATTGTACCTGCCAATCGTTATACGTGTGCAGGTGGGCAATCAGACCATTTTTTCCACCGCCGCCGAGTATTGAACCTGCCAATCGTTATGCGTGCGCAGGTGGGCAATCAGGCCATTTTTTCCACCGCCGCCGAGTATTGAACCTGCCAATCGTTATGCGTGCGCAGGTGGGCAATCAGGCCATTTTTTCCACTGCCGCCGAGTATTGAACCTGCCAATCGTTATGCGTGTGCAGGTGGGTAATCAGGATTATGTCTGGTGTTGCAGGGTATGCTTCTGGATTCCCACTTATGTAGTAATGATATTGGGGCGTGGGAATCACAGAAGAATTGTCGTACTTCACGGCAGATGAAAAGCTATTTTGAGGTAAAGGCAAGACGACAACCAATAACAATTATGTAGCCAAATTGCATTTAGTATCTGTCGTTATTCTTACAGCTTACGATGGTCTTTAAACGGTTGAGCGTGTGAGATCAACCGATTGGGTATGGATTAATTACCGCTTTTGTGAAAAAGCCCCTGTAATTATGAATGACAATACAGTCCACCAGATTTGGAGAAACAAGTCTGCAAACGCATCGCTTTGTTTTACATCTGCTTTACCAAGACTTACTATACGTACATGCTTCATTTTTTAAAACTCCAAAGTTGTAATATTGAGTACTGCATATCAGGACAATTCTCTATACTTTATCTGTATTGGGCACGCAATTCAATTTTTCAGGGTTTATGTGCAGTTTTTTGCGCGCCATACGGTGTTTCACATACAATCTTTTATGGAATTGTACCCACCACAACTGGAAGTATCACAATAATAATTATTATGTCATGATTTGACTCACCAGTGATGCAGGTATTTTGTAAATCATCACGGGTTGATTATGGGATTTAACAGGGGGAATCGGGTGCCTTTGTATTGCTGATCACACTGTTCAGTTGTGAATCCGGCGTATTCCGTTCAACTATCAAGTTTTCCAGGGTAGTTTGTTTGCCGAGCTTGCGTTTTTTGTGTACGAAAACATCTATTGGGTAATTCAATAGGAAGTATTTAGTAGGAAAGGGAGAGCCAGTTAATTTTTATGGGGTCAATGACGCACCACGAAGTATTCACCTTGTTTATGGCCTTAGGAGTATTGCTGGGTGTTGCCCGTTTGTTGGGAGAAATCGCAATACGGTTTCACCAACCGGCGGTCATGGGCGAGCTGCTGGCGGGCATTCTGCTGGGGCCTTCTATTATGGGCACACTGGCTCCAGGTTTATTCGATAGCCTGTTTCCTACCACCGGTGCTTTTCCTATTGCCCTGGAAACCCTGACGACCCTGGGAATAGTATTGTTCCTCCTGGTGGCCGGGATGGAAGTGGACTTGTCTTCCATCTGGCGACAGGGACGTTCCGCACTGCTCGTTGGGATGGCTGGCCTGGCATTTCCGTTTGCAACCGGTTTTACCGCTGCCCTGGTATTCCCGGGCTGGTTGCACCTGCCTGTTGGCAGTGATCCTTACATCTTCGCGTTGTTCATTGCGACGGCACTCTCGATTTCTGCCCTGCCGGTCATCGCCAAGATATTGATGGACTTGAATTTGTATCGTTCCGACATGGGTATGATTGTCATCGCTGCTGCCATATTCAATGACCTGATTGGCTGGATTATTTTCGCATTCATCCTGGGGCTGATTGGCTCGAGCAGTGCGCCTTTCTCTATCTTCGCCACCATGACGTTGCTGGTAGCTTTCACCTTGTTCACGCTGACGCTGGGCAGGCGTCTGCTGGATTATTGTCTACCCTGGATTCATGCCCATACCAGTTGGCCGGGAGGTATTCTGGGGGTTGCATTGACAGGTGCCCTGTTCAGTGCGGCATTCACGGAGTGGATAGGTGTACATGCTATTTTTGGTGCGTTTCTGTTTGGAGTTGCCATTGGTGATTCCCGGCACTTGCGCATACACACACGTTCCACCTTGGACCAGTTCATCTCCTTCATATTCGCCCCTATCTTTTTTGCCAGCATTGGGCTCAAGGTTAATTTTATTGCCAATTTTGATTTGAACCTGGTAATGCTGGTTCTCGTAATAGCAACCATAGGCAAAGTGTTTGGTTCTGCACTAGGCGCGAAGCTGGTAGGCATATCAAACCGGGAATCCTGGGCTATCGGTTTTGGACTGAACGCCCGTGGGGCGATGGAAATTATTCTGGGGCTCATGGCCCTGCGTGTGGGACTTATCGGAGAATCGCTTTTTGTTGCACTGGTCATCATGGCGCTTGTGACCTCCATGATGAGCGGTACCTGTATTGAGCTGGCATTAAAACGCAAGAAACCTCGAAGCCTGGCCCAGTTCATTCCACCCAAGGCATTTGTACATGTCACTGCACAGGAACGTCGCGAAGTTATCCAGGAATTGTGTGCTGTATTGAGTCAAAACACCTCCTTGAATGCTGCGGACGTAGCAGATGCAGTGTGGAACAGAGAAGAGATGGCACCTACCGGTTTGAGTAATGGTATTGCCATACCGCATGCACGCCTGGTTGGTCTGGGTGCTCCCCTGGTAGCAGTGGGAATTTCGGCACATGGCATAGACTTTGACGCTACTGATGGCGAACCAGCCACGCTGATCTTTCTGATACTTACACCGGTGGAAGATGCTACAGCACAAACCGACATTCTGGCAGATATTGCAGTAAATTTTGGAGACCCTGCTTTGGTACAGAAAAGCCAGCAGTGTAAGAATTTCACGGAATTCAAAGCTATTATGCGCAGTGACAGTGCGATTCAAACGTGATTTTTTACATGAACAGGAAATTGACTTTCTGTTTGTAGAAAATATTTTATTCGTGATGCTGTCATGTGTATGGCATCCTATAGGACAATAAAAAGATTACGTAAAAAATAATTTATTATTATTGACAGCTCTATTGTCATAAATGACAAATTACTGGTATGATTTAATGACTGGTCGAGGCCATTATTTGGGGATATCCTGATGTTACGAACAATGTTCATGCGAGTGGTGGAATACAAAACCGATTTCAGCCAACATTTGATACGGGTATGCAAAAAACAAGTGAGCATCGGTGATGCTTGCCGTGGGCTGGGTCATGACACTGTGAAGCTGTTTAGATTTATCGCACAGCCCCACAGCACCAAAGACCATAAAGAAGCGGTCCGCTTTGTCAAGAAAGGCACCGCTGAATATAACGCAGGGCGATACGACCAAGCCATATATTATTTTAAGCGTGCCATTCATGAAGATAAACAATACGCCCGTGCCTTTACCTATCTCGGCAATGCATTGTACAAACGGGGGCTTCAACACGAGGCCATCTCAGCCTGGGCAGCCGCTATTGATGCCAATCCCAACTCGGACGCGGCAAAAATGGCCGAAGACAAGCTGCGCCGTCTCAAAGTAGACCGGGACAATGTGATCGCGTCGTTCGAATAAAGCAAACTGTCCGTCTGGTATCCGGAGCATTTCCAGGAACCGTTGTTTGCAAAATCTGCATGTCAGCTGCCAGAATCGTCTGAGTTGCCAATAATATATAGCCATAATTTAACTTGCTCACACTAGCGTACGTGTTTGGTATGTGGAGCATGACATTTGGGTTGACTCTCCAAATCGTCAACGATTGCGGGCAATACGCGTAGTCAGCCAAGCGCGATGAGTACCAGCCCAACAAACATGATGAACACCCCTGCTATCTTCGGGCGAGCAGGATTTTCTTTCAATAGCAGGATGCCCAATATGGCACCCAGTGGTATGCTGAGTTGGCGAAACGCGACGATGTAGCTCACATTTTGCGCGTAGGACATGGCAATAAGAACCAGCGCATACGCAACCCAGATAATTATTCCGGTGATTGCAGCCTGGTAGAGATTTGCATGGATTTCGCTTCGAATTTTGTGTGTGGTTCCGGGTTGGAGCAGCAGGAACAGACCAAGCCAGATACCTGATGCCCAGGTTTCCAGGCTGGCATACAGCAATGTCAATTCGTTGATGCTCAATCCCAGCGATGAAATCCCGCGCAGTTGGCGAAGGGCAGCATCATCAATCATAGAGTAACCCACCGTACCCAATGCGGCCAACATTGCGAGTCCACAGGTCGCATTTATATAGTTTTTCAGTCGAAAATCATTAAAACGTGATTTGGGCAACAGAAAACATCCGAGTACCACAAGCAACATGCCCCCCAGACACCTTGTTGAGATACTACTGCCTTCGCCCAGCAGAAATGTTATGATAGTAACGAAAATGATAGGTAATGCGCGTGCCAGTGGGTAGGCAACAGACATTTTTCCGGAACGGTACGCGCCTGCAAGAGCCGCATAATACATGGCCATAAAAAAACCGGTCACTAATAACATACACCAGACGTGCAGCGGGATGTTCGGCAATACTTTCAGGTTTATCAACAGCAGGGGAAACAGAAGTATCGCGCCAACAGCCGTTGATAAAAAAAAGAAGGCTGTCGTAGGATGTCTGCTTTTACTGAAGAGATTCCAACCGGCATGCAGCAGAGCGGAAATACCAATCAACAGGATTGCAACTAAAGACATAAATTATTCATTCTGTTATTAAAAATTACTTGGAATACACTGTGAACGCTGGTTCTGTTTCGGCCAATCAATGCAATCCGTTGTGCTAATTATTTAAGCTATTGTCTCCAGGATACTTGGAAACTGACTGCTATCAATGCCCGCTTACGGGCTTATCAGGATAATACACATCATGGACACATTTCTAATGATAACCGGTTGGACTATGTTCGGCCTCGTCGTAATTACCGGTCTGGGGTTAAATGTTGTGGGCCTTTTTGGGAACTGGCTGATACTGCTGGCCATCCTTGTCGCCTGGTGGCTTACCGACTTCATCCATTTTGGCTTGTGGCCGCTGATAATCATGTTGGTATTATGTGTTATGGGTGAAGTGCTGGAAACTGCGCTGGCAGGTTACGGCGCCCGACGCTTTGGTGGAAGCCGGGGTGCCATGGTCGCGGCACTCATTGGCTGTATCGCCGGGGCGATAATTGGGTCTCCCGTATTCCCGATCGTGGGCACCCTGGTTGGCGGGTTTGCCGGTGCTGTTGGCGCGGCATCCTTGTATGAATTGATTTATCATAAAAAGGCATACCAAGCCGCTTTTTGGACTGGATTAGGTGCAGGCGTCGGCAAAATCGGCGGTATAGCGGCCAAATTCTTATGTGGCATCGCTATCTTGATATTGGCACTGCTGAGCTATTGATTTTTTATTAAATGACCTATTTGGTTATTGCCACCGCATATCTATAAAATATACCCTGTTCAAACTGAATTGTACTCAGTCTCAAACACAACCCCACTCTCAAACCGGTAATGCTGTTTTGGGAGCTGTAAAATGCCAAGCTGTAGAATCCACGTAGATGAGGGAGTTTTAATGCATGACTACTGAACCTGAAGAACCGCAACACGTGGAAGCCGACGAGCCAACCTCAATGACCGCGAAGCAATCCAAACGCCGGGCGTATTCATTTGTAATAATTTTTATTTCCACCGTTCTTGTGCTGTTAACAGGCTATCATTATGCTGTTTCTTCAAAGGCTAATGATTGGTATCTGTTGCAGGTGGCAAAGCATACCAATATAGCTCTTGGTCTTGTTGGTGAGCAGTCAGTCCTGGAAGATGACCGTCCGGAAGGGGAAGCTGCCCGGGAAATCCGTGCCACATTAAAAGCCTGGCAGCAAGACAGGGAAGAACCTTCTGAGCAGGAAATACTGGAAGCAGATGGCGCGAAACTGACTCCCTGGGAATCCTGGCGTTACCGGGCAATCCGTGCCCGAATAGACGGTACCGATGTACATGGCCCGCGCATAGCATATGTTTGGAAAGCTGGCATATACCGGCAAATTCGGGAAGTCGAGCAACAAATACGGGAAAAGTCCCAGGAAGACCCGACCTGGACTACCAGTGATGAGGCCAGCCAACTCCAGGAGCACATACTGGAGCTAAGAACGAAGCAACGCGAGGCAGTGGAGTCGGAAACGGGACGCAATCAATTGCGGGGCAATGAATTTACATTTGTCGTCATACCCGAATGCGGCGCCATAGAAATAATGGCCATCTTTTTTGCCGCGGTTCTGGCTTTTCCCACCTTGTGGTGGAAGCGTCTGGTCGGCATAGCCATCGGACTACCCATCATGTACGGAGTAAACGTGTTTCGGCTCTTTGTTCTGGCAATCATAGGGGCATTGGACCACAGCAAGGAATGGTTTAATTTCACACATGAATACATCTGGCAGACAGCCTACATCATATTTGTGATTGTTTTCTGGTTGTTGTGGGTCGAACTGATCGTACGTCGGAGAGCGAAGTGATGGACGAATCCTTACGCATACGCGGAATACTCTTCTTTGGATTGAAGTTTGTCTTGTTTTTGTGCCTGTCATTCGCATTGTGGTGGGTATTGATTCCGTTTTATGGGCATACCCTGGGTTATACCAGTCTTTATCTGCTCAATACGTTTTTCGGATTTGATTTATCCGGTTATGGCATACAAAAAGATGGCTGGTTGAATACCAACACCCTATTGTACTTTGAGTATAAATTAACCTTGTATTACGACTACAGGTACTTGCCGTTATCCACACTTACCAAAAACTTGCCAACCTACATCGCCCTGATTCTGGCAACAGGCGGTTTGGGTATGTGGCGAAAAAGCAGGGTGCTGCTGTATGGAACACTTATCTTGTGGTGTGGGCATCTGGCTTTCATCTTGTTGAATTACAACTTTGCAGGCAAAATACAAGAATCTCCAGAAATTCCGACGGCTCTAGCTGAATTTTTTATGATTTTACCTTTTTTGCTGTGGGTTTGGTTCGCCTATTGGGATAAAATCATGGCCTATGTGTCAGAGACTGATACCAGTCAGCAAACGGTGTCTTCACCTCAAAATCCAACCAACGCAAACACCAACTCAGTTGATAGTAAACCTGACCAGGACAACTCGGGAGACAGTACTACTTCTTCATAAGAAGTAGAAAGTTTCCAGTTAACAGGCATTTTTAGCCTATTTTATAAGGAAGGGGCATTCATGTCGTTGAAAGATCGTTATACAGCCTTGATAAAAGAGATACAACACCATCTTTTTAATGAATTGTTGCCATTTTGGGTACAAAATGGTGTTGACAAGGAATATGGTGGCTTCCTGACCTATTTTGACGCGAATGGACAGCCCACCGGTGAAACGCTGAAAACACTGGTCTGCCAAACCCGGATGATATACACCAGTTCAGCCGCACATCGTCGGCATCTGGGCGGAGGCAAATTTCTGGAGCATGCGCAACAAGGTGTCGCGTTTCTCCTGGACAATTTCTGGGATGAAGAACACACCGGTTGGTTCTGGACCTGCGCGCAAGACGGTACTCCGATAGACCGGAGTAAAATAATGTACGGACATTCATTTGCCATGTATGCATTGAGTGAGTATACCATGGCATCGGGTGATCCCCGCGGTCTTGAAATGGCAGAAGAAACCTACAAATCCATAACAAGTCTTGCAGCCGATGGTGAGTACGGCGGATTCTACGAGTTTATGGAAGAAGATTGGCGACACAAGGCGCCTGGTGTATATGGTGGCGACAGGAAATCGTTGGATGTTCACATGCATCTCATGGAAGCATTTACCAACCTCTATGAAGCTTCAGGTTTACCACGCTACAAAGAAGATACCGCATACATGATTTCGCTTATCCGGCAACACATGTTGCACCCGGAATATGGTACTGGAATCGCTCAGTTTGCCATGGACTGGACCCCGCTGCGTGCTATATTGTTCAAAAATGTCTGGGGTTCAGATAGAGATATGGAAGATGACGAAGCTCGTCCTCTGGACAATACCAGCTATGGACACAACGTCGAGTTGGGCTGGTTGATGCATCATGCCATAAAGATTCTTGGCTTGAACCTCGACGATTACAAATCGGTACTCAAAAAACTGTATGATCATGCAGTAACGTATGGGATCGATTGGGAGCGAGGCGGTTTATATTGCGAAGGCGCACACAACGGCCCTGCACGTGAACGGAACAAAGAATTCTGGCAACAGGCAGAGATGCTGGTTGCCATGTTGGATGCCCATGAAGTATTTGGTGACGAGCGCTACCTTAATGCCTATGAAAATGTGCATCGTCTGGTAATGGAGCATGTAATCAACCACAACGTTGGTGAGTGGTATCCATTGCTGGATGAGAACAACAATTTACTGTGGGATTATATGGGACACGCTTGGAAAATAAATTACCATACGATGCGTTCTATGATGGAATGCGAAGCCAGATTGTCCCGATTGATAGCGCGGGCATAAGATATCAGTTCTTGCCATAATTTTTACTACCCCCAGAAAACAACAATTCAACCATACCGGGTATTATCCGGACAGGAGATACATTTCATGATTACATTTACTGCACGTGTGAAGATGATTGCAGGTAAAGAAATAGAAGCCATGGCCGCTGCAAAGAAAATGGTGGAGATGGTTGAACAGGAAGAGCCAGGCGCTTTGGCGTATATTTGCCATCAAAGTGAAGATAATGCCCAGGAATTGGTTTTTTATGAAGCATATGCCGATGAGGTTGCCGCTGAAGTACACAGCAAGACACCGCACTTCACGCAATTTAAATCCCATTTCGGTACATTGTTTGACACCGCCAGTGGTGCCAGAATCGAGTATCTGGACCGTATCGCGGGGTTCTCACGCAACGAAGATTAATATCAATATTTAACAGTCAAAATTTAAAAATTTAATGCAATTGACCACTTCGCCCCAATATGCCTGGCCTGTATCGTGTTCTTGAAAGAGACAAAGCTGAGGCGATGTAGCATACTCCGTTGTTTCCCAGAAGTTGTTTCCCAGAAATTTGGGGTAGTTACCGGGTAGAGGATACCGGGCAAGTGGTCAAATCATGTAACACCGATTCCAGTTCATCCAGAATGGGATGCTCCCAGTCATTTCGAAGGGCATCCAACATGGCATTCAGATACCAGACCATCCCTTCACGGCCCCCTTTAAATCTGTTCCAGACCTCCGCGCCATGCTGCCGGAGGTCTCTCCGGATGGATTGCGCGTTGTGGAGCTTGTCGGCGGCAATTATCAGGCGCAATGCCGGTTTTGAAGTCATGACATGCGCGATGTGATTGTCTTTGCGGGCTTGCCAGGGAGGCTTGGGTTCGGAATCTGAGTCGCTGCATTCCCACACCAGGTTGGCTACATTGTCGCCAAAACAATCGCGTATTCGTTCGAGAGTAGGTCTTCCACCCTGGTCTTCGACAGCATCATGCAGCAAGGCTGCAATGAACTGGTCTTCGTCACCGCCGTATTCACCAACCAGAGCGGCGACAGACAACAGGTGGTTCAAATAGGGTGTTCCCGAACCTTTTCGTCGCTGGCGGGCGTGTAATTCATGGGCCATTTCCAAAGCCCGGATAATTCGTTGGGTGTAACTCAATTCGATTTAAAGCTCCTGATTCATGTTACTTATCAAGCGTTCGATGCAATGATTATACTGTGCAGCAGCATGATGTCGCACCTTCGAGAATTTGCTTACACCTGGTATCAATTTGCTTTTTCTTCAAGAGGGCATTATTGTATATTCCGAGCCACTTGTCAAAGGGAAGACCTGTAGGCATATCCAACAGCGCTAGATTTAATAATAATGCTCGAAATATCCAAACCACTCTCGGGATAGAATAAATTCCTGATAGAAGTTCGGGCATGCATTTCCAATATGACCTATGAAAGGATTAAGTACATGACAGAATCGAGTTCGGTTAACCGGCGGGATTTTATGAAAACGGCTGGGGTGACCGCAGCAGGAGCCATGCTGTTCAATGCGCGCAGTTATGGCAATATTATCGGAGCCAATGATCGTATACGCATCGGCTTGGTTGGGTGTGGTGTCATTGGCCGACACCACCTGGACAAACTGCTGGGTATAGCAGAGGACGACAACTTCGAAATCATCGCGATCAGTGATGTGTATCGTACACGTGCCGAACGTTTTCAGGAAAGAGTAAACGAATCCGGTGGCAAGGCCGAGATCGTAGACAACTACGAAAAAATCCTGGAAATGGCCGACGTGGACAAAGTACTGATTGCGACTCCCGAGCACTCGCATGCCTGGATGACCCTGGATGCCCTGGATGCTGGCAAGCATGTCTATGTCGAAAAACCCATGACGCACAAAATTGCGGAAGGTTTGCGTGTGCTGGACAAGGCCAAAGAAACTGGCTTAAAGCTTCAGGTAGGTGTGCAGGGCATGGCAGACGACAGCTACAGTTCGGCACATGAAGCGATTAAAGGTGGTGCATTGGGCAATGTCGTGCAGGCACAAATTGATTATGTACGTCGTTATGGGGAACTGGGGCCTTGGCGGATCGGAGACATCACGGATCGGAACAAACCCGATGACTTGGACTGGAACGCCTGGCTGCGCCCGGCAAAGCGTATCCCCTGGGACCCCCATCATTATTTTGAATGGCGGTGTTATTCGGAATACTCCGGTGGTGTCGCGACCGACCTGTTCATTCACCGCCTTACCCGAATTATCAAGGCATGTGGTCTCACTTTCCCAGAGCGGGTTACAGGTATGGGAGGCATTTACAGTTGGGATGATGGGCGTGATCTTCCAGACAGTTTTGAACTCCTGGCAGAGTACGGCCCAATAGCAGGCATTACCAATGGCATGACCGTGCATGTTCTGGGGACTATGGCGAACAGCGAGAGCAATTCCCATTGTATACGCGGCGATAAAGCAACCTTATATTTCAGAGGTGCCGGTTGGGAAATCAAAGATGCCGAGAGTGGCGAAATCACCATGACCCATGAGCGGACAGGCGGTGAAGATGTTGATCCGCATCATCGGAACCATCACAAAGCAATTCGTGAAGGTGCAGAATTGAACTGCCCACCGGAACTGGGCCTGTATGGCGTGGTTGCTTGCAGCATGGCAAATGACTCCTGGCGACAAAAGCGCATGCTGTCCTGGAATCCACGCCGTCAGCGTGTGGAACGTTCTCGTTAAACTTGCGGGTTCGGGCAAGCGCTTTACTGGATATCAGGAAATGTTGAGGCAGGATATGAAGATGCGAATCGGAAAAGTACATTATCAAGCGTTGTATCGCTCTGTGACCATCAGCTTGTTGCCGATATTCCTGATAGTATTTGCGGTCCAAGCTTTAGGTGAGAATGGTGCAGTCCCAGGAAACAGTGATCTGCACCATTCCCTTGAAGACTGCATTGCTATTGAGTTGGAAAGCGGATCGTGGCCTGCTAATTTGACCCCACCACTGGGCAATCATCATGTGCAGATTGTGCCTGATCCCGGTGGTGAAGATACCAGCGTATTCCGTGTGACATTTCCAGAAGGCGAACATTCCGGTGTTTCGTTGTATATCCCGCTTAAAAATGAATCCGGGCAGGAACCAGTGGAAGCCTGGCTTTGCTATCAGATTTGGTTTGATCAATCCTGGCAGACGACCAGCTCCGGAAAGTTGCCCGGATTCTCTGGTACCTATTTTCGAGGTGGCTGGGGTGGTCGACCAAGTGATGGTTATAATGGCTGGTCTGCCCGGGGTATGTTCATCCCTACGACCGAAGAGGGACATACCCCCATCGGCGTTTATGTTTACCACACCGAAACGATGGTAGAGAATCCGGATTATGTTTATGGGGAGGGCATGTCATTCCATGACGATGGCATGCCACCCCTGGAACATAATCGTTGGCATACAGTCGAGATGTACATACGTCTGAACAGTCTCGAAGAACAGGACGACAGCGAAAGTGATCTGAATACAGATGCTGGTGATGATGAGAATGAGATTTTACCGAAAGCGCTTGGTCGTTTTGATGGGGTGATCCGGGGCTGGATCAATGGTGAACCGGCGTTTGAACGAGCAGACCTGCGCTTTCGCCATATAGATGCCTTACGCATTCAAAGTGCCTGGCTCGATCTCTATCATGGTGGCAAAGAACCTGCACCAAAAGAGATGCAGGTCTATATTCGCAATATTGAAGTTTGTTCTTCTGTTGACTGATTCATCGCATGTTTTGTTAGAAACACAGATTGGCGTATCAGTTATCCGGCTTAACTTTCACACGGTCATTACAGGGAATATAAGCATGAGCAGCGTACGAATGGTTCTGCTTACTGGTTGACCAAACGAACCATGGTTCGGTAATTTTCAAGTGTGTGTGGCGATATGTTTCGGCCGTAAGGGCAGGCAGTCGGCATAAAAACAAAACCACGCCCATCCCCCCGGGTTCCCGCTTCAAGAGACAGTACCGCTTTGCGTTCAAACGCTACCGGATCCAGGGTTTCGATATCACTGACTTCAATGTTGCCAAACAGGACTACGTCTTGACCACAACATTCCCGGACTTCATCCAGTTCAATATCGCCCTGCGGTGGCGGCTCAATGGGGTCCAGGCCATCCACGCCCATTGACATGATATATGGCAAGGCACTGCGAATCCGACCATGGCAATGAAGCCGGGCAAACCCGCCAAATTCCTGAATGGCCTGCACTACCGGGCCTGTATAGGGAACGACATAGTCCCTGAACAATACCGGTGGCAGGTACGGTTCAGTGGCATATTCCGGGCCTACCACACGCCACAAATGCCCCGGGCAGGCAGCCGCAGTCGCCCGTACATGAGGATATAACCAGCGGGCAATCTTTTCAAGCAATTTGTGAAACAGCGCTTGCTCGGTATAGGCAATCATCGTGAAGGTTTCCATCGGAAACAAGGATGCCGCCAGGCACAAGGGGTCGGCTGTATCAATCAAGACAATACCCCGGTCACCGAGCTTCTTTTCGACTTCAAGAATAGGGGTCACATCGGGCTCCCATGCAAAAACACTGTCGGGCAGTTCCAGATAGGCCCGAAGATCGTCTACATCCTTGATCAAATGTTCAATTACCCAGACAGTGTCCAGCCCCGGGTCACGTCGGCTCAGCCCGGTTAAAGAGCGATTGCCAACCTGCACTACAGTACGATGGAACCGGGCACCTTCCCGTTCCTCCGTAGTTTCAGTAATAAAATCTCCACGACAATTATAAGGTGTGGGTTGTGCAATTGGCCCCGTGAAACGCATCAGGTCTGTCTCTTCTTCTGCAAGTGTGAGGAGTGGACGCCACGAAGGATCATTGTAAATATTGTAGGAATCTGGGTCGTCCGGATTAACGGTGAACCCGCCAATCTCGTAAAAACTGACAGCAGGTCGGTCTACCGGACTGCCAGCCAGGGTTGCCTGTAATCGTTCTTGTGATGTCATGGAATTCGTTAACCTGGTTTTGTTGTGCATCAATCAAAATACCAGAATCAATGACAATAGCATATGCGCTTGATAATGACATAGTCCAAAAGTAAAACGGTCAGGGACATAAATTATAGCCGGAAGAAATCTTTGGAATTTGCAGCATGATTTACAATTTGATCTATGAGATTTAGACCCCTGTTCCGGTATACTTCTCGTAGTCAACAGCTCGGTTGAATGAATACCAGGATAACACCTGCGCACAATAATAGTTCTATTTCTTCGAGTACCAATCATAAGCTCGGAAACACTGCAATGGAAGAGTACCAAACGTGAAGTTAAATGAATTGCGACGTTACATGCCATTGGCTTTCTCCTGGCAAGAAAAACTGCAAGCCAACTCCGAAGATGAGGTCAATAGGCGTGATGAATTAAAGCGGGTTGAGCTTGCTCTTCGCAGCCTGCGGGAAGACGCAAGACTTGCACAGCAGGACAAAGCAAAAAAGTTGCAGGAATCACTTGCGCTTCAGGAAGCCCTGCCTAAGCTGGTTGCTGCCGGACAGATCAAACCACAACAGGCCAATGATCAGAACCGAAAACTGAACGAAATCATCGCAGAATTACAAGCAGATATGGCAGGGTACAACCAGTTGCTTCAGGCTACGAATTCCAAGGAAGCCGGTGGCTTCATTGATCTGCCCTTGGGAGAATACCCAATAGCATTACACGCTGCCAATGCTGTGCCACACCCCTTACTCTTCTGGCGCAGACTTGAGACAGAAGACCGACGCACGATTCTCGTGACACTGTTTGTGCTTGTGATCGGGATTTCTTCGTTGTTCTATTTTCTGCGTTGGCGCGACCAAGTTGTATTTAGCGCCTGGGTGGAAGAAGATGCAGACACCCGGACACTCGTACTTGAATCTCGCAGCAACGAGCCATTCCCCATCTTTCTGCTGATGCCCTGGCACGAAGCAGATGAATTGGAAATAGAAGAAGAAAGCAAGGCATTTCAAGTTGAAATGCAACTCAGGTTCAGCATGCAAGAGCCGTTCCGCAACCTGCCTGCCACAGACCAGCCCTGGCAACATACAGGACAATACCTGCAATATGCCGGTCCTGTACGAGTGTTGCCACATCTCTCCGAAGAAATACACCTGGACCTGAATACCCTACGTGAGCTATACCCGGATGCCATCGGGCTCCGCCTGCATGTCCGCAATCAACGTGGCAACATTGCATACACAGAAACCGTGATGTGGCATGACAATTAACCCAACCACAACCTTTGTACCCAGGTGCCCCGGGGTGGCGACCGTTGGCCTTACCCCGGGGTGGGGATGAGGTAATCGCTCCGCAATAGGGATGTGGCAGCGGCATACATTACGCACCGCTGTTCCCACCCACACCCGACATTTACACCTAATCCGTTATGCCCGCCCTTCCCGTCATGCCCACGAAGGTGGGTATCCAGTGGAGCGCAAAGCGCGACCCCTTCCCGTCATGCCCACGCAGGTGGGTATCCAGGGGAGAGATGAAGAAGCCGAGGGCACTGCTTTGTGCTTGCATTTTGTTGATCTCGCAGATAGGATTGGTTGCAAGGGGTGGTTGTAATTATTGTGCTAGTATTATGCCTTTCTGGGTTCCCGCCTTCGCGGGAATGACAGAAAGGGAGCTATGCGTAGATGGCTATTTGCAAAGCGAATGCGAGCATATCTCCTGCTGGCACGCCCTCCGGGGTGCGGTGGTGGGGTGGCGCTACTAACCCGGGGTGGCGGCTCGTTGGCCTTACCCCGCGCTACGGCGCTTTAATCGCTCCGCGATATAAGACAGGCAATGGGACGTAGACCACGCCACGCTCCGCCGATTGTGCAAAGCTAAATTCACACCAACCACACGCCATACCCGCTCAATCCATCACGCCACCCACACCGTCATTTACACGCAGGTGGGTATCCAGCGAGGTGATGAAGGAGCCGAGGGCACTGCTTTAGCTTGCATTTTATTGAGCCTGAAGGTGGGTTTTATTGTTAGGAATGTTTGTAGTTATGTGCTAGTATTATGCATTACTGGATTACCGCCTTCGCGGGAATGACAGAAAGGGAGCTATGCGTAGATGGCTATTTGCAAAGCGAATGCGAGCATATCTCCTACTGGCACGCCCTCCGGGGTGCTGTGTTGGGATGGTGTGGACCTGGGGTGGCGGCCGTGGGCCTTACCCCGCGCTACGGCGCTTTAATCCCTTCGGGATAGGAACCTGTGGCGGCATACATTATGCACAGCCGTTCCCACCCACACCCGACATTTACACCTAAACCGTTATGCCCGCCCGTCCCGTCATGCCCACGCAGGTGGGTATCCAGAGGGGTGCAAAGGAGCCGAGGGCACAGCCTTAGCATGCATATTGTTGTTCCCGCAGGTGGGTTCTGTTGTCAGGGATGACTATAAATATTGTGCTAGTGTTATGCCTTTCTGGGTTCCTGCCTTCGCGGGAATGACAGAAAGGGAGCTATGCGTAGGTGGCTATTTGCAAAGCGAATGCGAGCATATCTCCTGCTGGCACACCCTCCGGGGTGCTGTGTTTGGGGCGCTATTGTCCCGGGGTGGCGGCCGTTGGCCTTACCCCGCGCTACGGCGCTTTAATCGCTCCGCGATAGGGAAACATACGATGTAAAATATACATACAAAACTTAGCTATTAGCACACGCCCACACTTCTCTTTCATTCTTAAAAATCTGCGTTCATCTGCGCAATCTGCGGATAGTAAAATGCGACAAGGTTTGTCTATGTGGCACACCCTCCGGGGTGCGGTGTGGGGTGGCGCTACTAACCCGGGGTGGCGGCTCGTTGGCCTTACCCCGCGCTACGGGGCTGTAATCCTTTCGGGATAGGGAACAGGTGGCGGCGAATTATGGGAAGGGGGTTCCACGAGCACCGTCATACTTGCCTGTGTTGGCGTGTGTTTTTCAGGTACTGCGAGCAGAAAACCTGAAAAAGCAAATCGAAAGCAAGATTGAAGCAAATGAAAACCAAAATCCGAAGCAAAACGAAAAGCAAAATTTAAGCAATTTGAACGGCCATAAGTATCTCAAAATAAACAGGTTAGGAGAGTTACGCAATAAGCAGAAAAAAAGCAAAATTGAAAGCAATTTCATAGCAAAATGAAAGCCTTATAACTAAAGCTATAACCAAAAAAAGAGATATATAAACGCCGAAGATCCGAAAAACGAAGATCCGAGATCCGAGATCCGAGATCCGAGATCGAAGATCCGAAGGCACGAAAGCCGAAGGTCCGGGACCGTGCGCACGAGGGGGTAAAAGCAGGAAGTGCAGGTGTACCCTCTTCACCGAGCTTGTCCCCTGGATTGTTTTGCTTACTCTCGGATTTTTTCGGCGAATTTGCATAAAACCTTTTTCGGTTCTTTTCGGCTTACTGAGGTGTCTGGATTAGGAGACGAAACGCGTTTACCTGGGATTTGCCCGAAGAGTAATTCGGCTTTCGGCGTATTTCAATTTTTCTACCGGGATAGGGAAGTATCGAAAAAGCGTCTGTAATGCGCTGAGAGCGACGATCAGGTGCCATACCAGCAAAGTTATGTCCTGCACCTTAACGTCCGGGAAATAGCGCGAGAGGCAGATTTGTTAGCGTACGGCAGGTATGCCCGGGATGTCCTGCGGGATAGGTGAGGTGATGCTGCCCGGCGCGGCAAACAGGCCGCAGAATATGCACTGGCCTCAGACAATAATGGTATCATAGCGATCACGCTACCGTCTGGTGCCGTTCAGTGCCACCCGGCGAGATAGTATGCCAGTGCTTTCGAGGCTGGTTGACTACCACGGATTATCAACGAAACACGCTTTACGCGCAAAGACATAAACCGACAGAAAGCACTTAAATGAAGTTTAAAACCCGCGCAATCCATGCTGGCCAAGAACCGGAACCGCTTCATGGCGCCGTGATGACTCCGGTGTATCAGACCTCCACATTTGCCTTTGAAGCACCGGATCGTCCCCGCGCATTTGATTACTCGCGCTCGGGGAATCCTACCCGACAGGCGCTGGAAGAATGCCTGGCTTCGGTGGAGAATGGCACCCGGGGCTTTGCCTTTGCCTCCGGCATGGCGGCCGAGACCACGCTGCTGCTGTTGTATGGAGCCGGTGACCATTTCATTGTATCCGATGAAATTTATGGCGGCACCTATCGCCTGCTGATGAATGTCATGCAGAACAAGGGTTTCGAGATTTCCCTGGTGGACTTGTCTGACATGAAAGCGCTGGAGAATGCGCTTCAGGAAAATACCCGCATGATCTGGATAGAGACGCCGACGAATCCCCTGATGAAGGTGGTTGATCTTCAGGCCATCACGACGCTCGCCCGGCGCCGGGGTATCGAGACCATCTGCGACAACACCTTTCTGTCACCGTATTTCCAGAATCCGTTGGACTTCGGTGTAGACATGGTGCTGCATTCTACCACCAAGTATATCAACGGCCATTCTGATGTAGTGGGCGGCGCGGTCGTGGTGAAGGATGCAGAGCTTGGGGAACGCATTTACTATCTGCAAAATGCTACGGGTACCATACCGGGGCCTTGGGATTGTTTTCTAGTCATGCGCGGCATGAAAACCCTGGCACTGCGAATGGAAGAGCACAACAGGAATGGAATGCGGCTTGCCCAGTATCTTCTGGGACATGAAGCCGTCGAAAAAGTGTTACACCCCGGGCTGGAATCGCACCCGCAATATGAACTGGCAAAACGGCAGGCCCGTGGCTATGGTGGCACCTTCTCCTTTTTCATGAAAGGTGGCGTGGAGGAAGCGCATTGCTTACTCGGCAATTTGAAGTTGTTTTCACAAGCGGTGTCCCTCGGGGGTGTGGAGTCCTTGATTGAGCACCCCTGGAGCATGACGCACATCAGCATGCCTGAAGAAGCACGGCGGAAGATGGGGATCACCGAGAACCTGGTGCGGGTCTCTGTGGGCCTGGAAGATATCGACGACCTTCTGGAAGACTTCCAACAGGCCCTTGACGGAATCCGGTCTAAGTAGTAGGCCCCCCACGCAGGCAGCGCAACGGTAAATGCCGAAATTACTATAGAAGGCACGCAACATGGTCTATGTCTGGGTGTTACAAACCATGCTACGTGCCTGAATGCCCGGATTTGGAAAATGGAATGCATACCGGTCGAGTGCAAGGGACCGGTATGCTATCACTTCCAGGGGATTACACCGGGCCGGAAGACCTACCGTACTTCATACGGGAACTCGCCAGGGTATCGAATAAAGCTGACATGACCATCCATATAGAGGATGTTGCCACCGCTCGGTATGTGACTGAATTCCATCACATCGCCTGTGCCACCCATAACCGATTGAAATCCCGATGTATCCCACATTACCTTAATATCACTCTGAGCCATTGTTGAGGCTCCTGGATTATTGATGTCGGTGATGAACATCCGTTCCACCCCTTCACGAAGGCGGAGGAGAGTCAGGCCGCGCACCGATTCCGGAGGAGGTGATCCCATGGGAGGCGCGTGCGGTATCAGGATGTCCCGGTCGATAAATTCCAGTGGAATGACCCCGGTCATCATCCACATACCATTTGCGAAGTTGGCGGCAATCCAGCCGTCATACCAGTCGCGATTTGGCATGATCCAGCCCCGGTAATCATAGCTTTCATTATCAAAGTAACTCCGATATTCACCATTGGCATCCGCCACACGCCGGTTGTTCACAAACGGCTCGCTCATCGGCGTACCGTCATCGTCACACCAACGTCCCCCCGGTCCGAGTAGGTCATCAGTGCCTGGATCAGACGGACACATCATAATATTCAGATCATTCAGGTAATCGGGATAGAGCTGTTCCAGCTTGAAAATGGACTTGGAAAACCCCTGGTCTTCCATGGGGTAACGACCCCTGTTTTCATTGGCATACATCTTAAAGACAATGCCCATCTGCTTGAGATTGTTCTGACAGCTCGCACGCCGTGCGGCTTCCCGTGCCCGGGCCAGCGCAGGCAGCAATATTGCGGCCAGAATTCCGATGATCGCAATAACGACCAGCAGTTCGATTAAGGTAAACCCCCTTCGGGTAGACATACACAAATCCTTTCATATTGATGAGAAATTTCCCCCGGGTGCATACTACCAGGAAGTAAAACTTCCCTGTTGTATAGCATTACTGCCTTTTGTTATGTTATCTTAACATAAGAATTGCTACCTTTGCAAACATGCATCATCAATAGAAATTAGGTACAGAACAAAATAAAATTACATAGAACAACAGGACTAAGCATCACTCACCATCATGCCGCCACCTGCTCCCTATCGCGGAGCGATTACATCACCATAGCGCGGCGTAAGGCCTTGGTGATCTTCTCCCTGTCTCTATCCCGAAGGGATTACATCACCGTAGCGCGGCGTAAGGCCCCCGGTCGCAACCTCAATGCCCAAACATGATGCTCGTACCATCATGCGTTCCCTATCGCGGAGCGATTAAAGCGCCGTAGCGCGGGGTAAGGCCAACGAGCCGCCACCCCGGGACAACG
>CAZIDP010000065.1:0-20543 GCA_964537975.1 uncultured Nitrospirales bacterium
CGCTTGTCAACGTCGTCTTGCCATGGTCCACGTGGCCGATGGTTCCTACGTTAACGTGCGGTTTCTTCCGCTCAAACTTTGCCTTGGCCATAAGTCCTACTCTTCCTCCGTGTGTGCAACTGAATACTCTTATTCAGCGCTTAACTATAAATAAATCACAACCAAATAAACGTGAAGGGATATTCCAGGAAATACATCAGCATTCATAAAAATGGAGCCCACGAGCAGGATCGAACTGCTGACCCCTTCCTTACCATGGAAGTGCTCTACCAACTGAGCTACGCGGGCCCCAGAAAAACTGGAGCGGGAAACGGGTCTCGAACCCGCGACCCTCAGCTTGGAAGGCTGATGCTCTACCAACTGAGCTATTCCCGCTCTGTATATGAAAACATCTTTGGTGTCGATGAAATCATGGTGGAGGGTGTTGGATTCGAACCAACGTAGGCGTTAGCCAACGGGTTTACAGCCCGTCCCCTTTAGCCACTCGGGCAACCCTCCGCCGAAACTATTCAATCACCCAGAAGATGATTCTTAACTATCCGGGCAATTACATACCTATTTATTGCGGTCTTGTTAAATTACCATTGCCTTACTCAGGGCGAATAGTATATCCAGATAAAAGCTGACCGATCAATACGTTATCTAAATCATTTTAATTCAATGGCTTACATATATAAAAAACAACCTGCTCACATGCATGAAGCATGGCAAGTCAGGGTATAGTAAAACATTGATTACGGTATAATACCCAATATACACGCACTAAGTCAAGCAAACAAAATAAATACTATTGAGCATCTGACAATATTTTATTGCGCTTTATTTTGTTGTATAAACAATAATTGAAACGGTCGTAAACACAAAATTTACAAAATTACATTCATTGGTTCACAATCATTTGCCCTGCGTCAGCAACAAGCCGGTGCCCGATAATTAGGATCGAAACACAAACCATTCAGGCACCGGCAAAAAAATACAGGTCTAGGAGGAAGACTAAAAGTTATCGCTGTATTGATAAGCGCGTATGAGCGCTTTTTCGCCTTCAATTCCATCTTGTGACTTGCCATGCTCCATACCGACAATACCAGTATAACCTTTCTGATGCAAGTGCTTGAATATATTCCGGTAATAGATTTCACCCGTGGTCGGTTCTCTACGACCCGGGTTGTCACCTACCTGGAAGTAGGCAATTTCATCCCATGCCATATCGAGGTTTGGAATTAAATTGCCTTCGGTAATCTGCTGGTGGTAGAGATCATCCAATATCTTGCAGTACGGGCTGCCAACAGCTTTACATACCATGTATGCCTGAGGAATTTTGGATAGAAACAATGCTGGATGATCCCGCCAGGGATTCAGTGGTTCCAGCACCATGATCAGCCCTGTCTCGGCACATATATCTGCGCAGAATTTGAGATTGTCAACTACAATAGTAGTCTGATAATCCCATTCCAAGCCTTGATCATAACATCCCGGAACAACAGTACACCATTTGGCATTTACCCGTTTGGCAACCTCCACAGAGTCGCGCATTTCCTGCTGAATAAAGTTACGCATCTCCGAATCCCGCTTGGCAAATGTTACCTGACTGAAGTCTGCTGTAGCGACAAAAACGCCCATCTCCATTCCCAGGCGCTCCATTTCACGTGCAATGGCTTCTTGTTCTTCTGGCGAGCGACCACGCATACCATTGTCTTCAAGGGCCATGAAGCCATGGTCCGCCATAAACCGAAGTTGTTCCAGCAAATCATCACCGGCGGAATTATTGAACATTCCAAAATGCGGTGCATATTTAAGTTTGAAATTCGATTTCAAGTCTTCCTCTGAAGCTCCTGCGGAACTACTTGCCCCCATAGCCACCGCTGCAGCACTTGCAGTTAACCCTGCTTGTAAAAAGTCTCGACGTTCCATTTTGAGTAACCTCCATATTGCTTTGATTTCATGAAATACTAGCAGGCAGCATGAGGCATATACAAGAACTATGTAAACCAGTTTTTTTCATCCGACATAAATATTATAATAAGACCAAATCAAGCATGATTTGTAGGGGTCAGTCTGTAAATACGTTGCTCATATTGGCACCCAGTTTACTATAATGACTTCGCAAGTAGGTCGCCAAAGCTAAATACATTCGTGTACAGTCATACCCAGGCGCAGGTGTCACTACGCTCATTCTTGGAAATCGAAAAGCATAGGGTGTACCTGTTTTTATATCTTGCAAATAAAATGAAGCCCAACGTAAAGGCAGTATGGCTTTGTCTCTTGCCTCACTGTACTTCTCGCCTAAACGACTCATTACCAGAATTAAGTCGGCTGCATCTCTTGTGGTTGCCGGATAACATTTTTTACCCAGCACTGGTGCTCCGTTTTTGGGCAGTCCAGCCAGCAACTTACGCAAGAGTTGGCCTGGTAAATCTTCAGAAACCAGAATGGGATACCGGTTTGCCAATTGGTACAACGCCTCTATTGCGGTTAATTTTTTGTAGAGCAGATTGTTTGCGGAGCGTCCATCTGCAAAATAATCGGGTATGTCAACCGGCAAGAGCCTGGTGATCTCTGCCTCAACTTCTAGCTCGGGCAAAATATTTGCAGTACGACAGAATGCGGCAGCCAGGCGGAGCGCCAACTCTGGATGATCGTTACCTAATGTATCGTTGACATTCTTCAGGCAATGAAGATGCAGCGTATTAATTGCGCCAGCACACATATCAACATGCATGGAGGAGTGATCAGCATGGGCTGATTGCTTATATGACTGAAGTGCTTCCAAGACGTGAAGAATAACCGGGAGTCCAGGAACTTCTACATCATTGGACTCTTTGGTCAGTTTTTCGACAAAGTCAAACAGCGAATTGTAATGTTTTACCGCATCCTCTTTGTACACAACTTCATCGGTCAACGTCCAGATTTCATTGTTGGCTTCCGCCAGATGCGCCTGCAATACGACCAATGAGTTGTAAACTTCATCACCTTCATTGGCAGCGTTTCCACCAAAAAGACAGAATCGGAGATAACTTGTACCCGGCTTGGGAATGGTTACGCCCGGTGACAATGTTTCCACCAGATTCTGTTGCTGTAACCATTGAGAAAGACGAATAAACCATTCTTGCGCTACAGCCAGGTCCGGGTTGTTGGCAGGCATCATACTGTACATACCTCAACAGAAATTACTTTATGTTAGTTTTTAAAATAAAAAGTTCCGGACAACATCTATTTCATGGGCATTTGTGTGTCCAATCCGATAACAATAACATTGTATCAACATAAACAGTATTCACATGCATAAGCAAAATCATCACCAAGAGCAAAAAGTATTCACAAAATCGTAACTGATACTCATTTCTGAGTAATCATTATATTTTGTATTGCTCTTCAACGAATTTTCACTTCGGAAATCATACTATAAATATATAAAATATGGTAAATTCACTTTATTTAATCTTGGCCCGAAATATGCTTATAAATATTGTTATCCAGCAAGATATGCGACTTGCAATGCAAAAATCAAATTAGACCTCTAATTCGTGAAGGATCATCATACTATGAGTACACATCATATAGCTTGTGAACAATGTGGCTGGTGGGATATGGGTATGAAGTATGGCACCCTGACACGTTGCACGCAATGCGGAGCGGCAATAAACCCGGTGTCAAAAGAGAGTTCACCAATAATTGAATTTAAGCCAACACCACGACAAGACAATACAGTTTCATTAATTGAATTGGCTTTGTTGGCATGCCGGAATTAAATCGATTACCGCATTCATACAGTTCTACACAAAAATTTATCAAGCGGTAGAGCTTGCAATAGCAAAGTGCAATGGGTAGGATAACACCTCCGTAGCAATTATTCTGTAGCAAAATACAGCAAACCTGACTGGCAATATGCCAGGTAAATTTACAGCAAGGGATTTTAGAAGCTCATGCCGATGCCAATTAAATTGACAAGCACTCCATTGGACGGAGTATTTTTAGTAGAAAGTCGAGTTATTGCAGACAACCGGGGTTATTTCACCGAGATTTATTCGAGTATGATGTGGGAAGAAGCCGGTATTAACGTTAATTTTGTTCAGGACAATGTCAGTCAATCATCTCGTGGGGTATTGCGTGGCATGCATTATCAACTAAACCCACAGGCGCAGGGTAAGCTTGTACGCTGTCTGAAAGGCGCCATATTTGATGTGGCAGTCGACTTGCGTAAAAGCTCGCCCGATTTTGGCCGGTGGTTTGGCCATGAACTTTCAGAACAGAATGGAACTGCCATGTGGGTTCCGGAAGGATTTGCGCATGGGTTTATTGCCTTGAACGATGCCTGTGTTCTCTACAAATGCACCAGTCATCATGCACCTGAATACGAGCGCAGCTTGTCTTACAAATGTCCAGAAACTAATATTCAATGGCCAATTGAAGCCACCATTATCTCGCCCAAAGATATCGATGCGCCAGTGTTGAATGCTGCGGAACACAATTTTATATAACCATTTTATATAACCATTAATAACTTAAAATTACCTGATGAATCGCTGTTTTCAGGCAAATTGAGCAAAGAACATAGTTGTATATTTTTCGGCTACACATTGCTTTCATTGCAAAATGGTATTGAGACCAGGGTTCGAACGACCGGGGAAGTAACGGGAATGCGGCATGCATGATGGAGTCCTGCCATTGCGGGACCCATCGTTCACACAACTCGTATTCCTGATGAAGGGGTTGACCAGAAAAAAGTGCTTTTTTTTAAATTGTAATATGCCCGGAAAGTCGTTCTCGTTTACAAAAATCGTAGAATTGCCCGTGGTATTTGCAATTATACTCCAAAGATATACATTATACGTTATGAGCAATATTGACATCAGTGTCATCTTGGTAGTGCATAATCGGGCCGAAAGCCTGCCGTTGTGCCTGACGCATCTGGAACATCAGACGTTTCCTGCTGCACGTTTTGAGGTTATTATCGTAGATGATGCCAGCGACGATGCAACGTTCGAGGTGCTACAACGACATGCCGAAGGTGCTCCCATGCGAATACAAGTTTTGCATCAGGACAGTGGCGGGCCTGGTGTTGCACGCAATGTTGCTATAGAAACGGCCGAAGGTTTTTGGCTGCTTTTTCTGGACCAGGACATGCTTGCGGGGCCGCATCTTCTGGAAAGGCATGTTGAAGCACAGGAACGCCTGGGAAGCCAAACAGCAGTAGTGGGCACCATTCACCGGCACCCACACTTGAGTCTCTACGCATTGAGTACGCGGTTAATGCCCGGCCAACCGCATACTGCACCTCCTGAAAAAACGCCCCTTTCCTTTCTGGACTGGAACAAAGCGAACTTGAGCGTGCCCCGACGGTTCTTTCAGGAATTTGGCGGTTTTGACACAACCGCAAGATTTGCTTGTTTTGATGATGCTGAATTGGCCTGGCGTTTAATAGGACACGGGATTCAAGCATTTTCTGAACATGGTGCCACCGCGTATGTCTGGAGAGAGTCTACGTTGCAGGCCCGGCGCATTAATGCATATGTTCAGGGTTATGCGTTGTATGCGCTTGAGCAACATATCCGCTCCGGTGAAATCCGCATACGGTTTGGCTTGGACAAGTCCGCTTTCAGGCATGCCTTGAACACCATGCTCACACCACTCATGGTACAGTTGTGTCGAACCAGCCAGTTCAATGCACCATACACACGCCGCGCTATACCGGTAATATTGGGCCATGATTTGTATTGTGGTTACAAAGACGCAAAACTTGGACGTTCTCCAAGAGAATACGACCTGGAATGTGTGGACCAATTACCAGAACCCGCTACGTTGAAGCCAGAATAACAAACCGACTTACAATAATATTTTCATTTTAAAGGTCACTTGCATTGGGTCTTGCCCTGTGTACACACTGTTGTGCTACTATGCCCGCCACCGCGAATTTTCCCTGTTTACTGTAGAATGTACCTATTGGACATCGACCATCACATCCGATAAATAAATATTACCTGGAAAGGAAATGATATGGATTATATTAAGGCGATCCTGCTTGCTATTGTGGAAGGTTTTACTGAGTTCATTCCAATCAGCAGCACCGGACACCTTATCCTGGTTGAAGAAGTGTTACGCCTGGATCAGGACACCAGCTTCATCACAGCATTCATGGTTATCATCCAACTCCCGGCCATTATGGCAGTGGTACTTTATTTCTGGCGCGATCTGTGGCCATTTCATCATAATGGTAGTATAGAGAATCCCGACAATACACCCGCCCATGTCGACTGGACGAAGCAACCACCTATAGTATTACGCGGCATGGCTATCCTTCGCCAACTTCCCTTGCTCCGACGCCTCGATGATTCCTCGGAATCCCAGGCATATCATGACCATATCGAAGCAACGCTGCTGTTGTGGAGCAAGATCGTGTTCGCGTTTATCCCGGCATTGGTCCTGGGATTCCTTTTTGCAGACTTCATTGAGGAACACCTGTTTTCCAGCTTTACGGTAGCGATCATGCTGGTGATCGGTGGCATAGCCATCCTGATTATCGAGTGGGTACGCCACGGTGACAAATACACCACAGTCCATGAAATTAATTATCGAACCGCGTTCTTTATCGGTTGCTTTCAATGTATCGCCATGATTCCGGGCACATCACGTTCTGCCGCTTCTATTATCGGTGGATTGATTCTGGGCGCGAACCGCTCGACCGCAACCGAGTTTTCCTTCATACTGGCCATCCCTACCATGCTGGGCGCCACCGCATATACCCTGCTCAAACATGGAATCAGTTTCACTGGCGAACAATGGAATCTGATAGTGGTCGGCTCGGTAGTATCTTTTCTTGTCGCGTACCTCTCCATAGCATTTCTAATGAACTATATCCGAAAACACAGTTACGCGTTGTTCGCTTATTACCGGATTATTCTGGGTGTCCTGGTATTATTGATGTGGTGGAGCCGCTCAGGCTGAGTAGATTCAAGAAGATGGTGTAATGGCATTGATGATGCCAGTTGACAGGAAATGACAGATGATGCAAGAAGCAGGTAAAGACAAAAAGCAAATTATTATTCTGGGTGGCGGGTTTGGAGGACTTGCTGCTGCTAGAACGCTTCATACAGATACAGTCCATTTGACACTCATCGACAAGACCAATCATCACCTTTTCCAACCATTGCTTTACCAGGTTGCCACAGCAGCCCTCTCTCCTGGCGATATCAGCGAACCAGTCCGTGCTGTGCTTTCCGGCAAGAAAAACACGACGATTGTGCTCGGAGAAGTTACACAGATTGATCCTGGTAACAATTGTCTTCAATTGGCCAATGGCCGCACATTCAAGTATGATTTTCTTGTCGTTGCCGTGGGGGCAGAATACAGTTATTTTGGCCACACGCAATGGGAGCAATTCGCGCCGGGTCTGAAAACACTTGATGATGCACTGAAGATCAGGGAACGCATCTTGCTCTCACTTGAAGAGGCAGAACAAATTGAGGAGCGGCAGAAGCGCAAGCCTTATCTGACTTTTGTAATCATCGGTGGCGGACCGACAGGGGTAGAGATGGCAGGTGCTATCGCAGAAATCGCGAAACGCAATATCATGCGCGATTACGCCGCGTTTGACATAGAAGAAACGTGCATATACCTGCTGGAAGCTGGCCCAAGGTTGCTCAATGGATTTGATGTCGAACTGTCGAACAAGGCACGAAACTATCTTGAGCAGATGGGCGTGAATGTTCTTTTGAACTCACCAGTACGCAAGGTTGAACGTAATGCAGTTACGATCGGCGACACAGTAATCGAATCGATGAATATTATCTGGGCAGCAGGCGTAGTTGCCAGACCACTACTGACAAACCTTTCCGGAGAGCAGGACGCCAATGGACGCATAAAAGTTACCAGGGATTTGCGGCACCCGGATTTCCAGAATATTTTCATTATTGGCGATGCCGCGCATTGTCCTGATGCACATGGCAATCCTTTACCTGCCCTGGCACCGGTAGCCATTCAGCAAGGTCGATTTGTCGGCAAGTTACTTAACGAATCTGCGGCAAAGAACAGCAAAGAGGCGACACGGGCATTTGTTTATGTTGACAAGGGAAAAATGGCGACAGTCGGACGCGCAAAGGCTGTTGCAGAAATCAATGACAAAAAATTCAGTGGATTCTTCGCCTGGCTGTTGTGGTCTGTGATTCATATTTTTTACTTAATCGGGTTCAGAAACCGTGTTCGTGTTTTTCTTGAATGGATTTGGTTTTACTTCACATTCAAACGTGGCGTGCGCCTGATAACCAATCGGGCACTGGATAAAGAAAAAATGCCTTCAGATTCTAAATAGATGCGCTTCAACAAATGAGTAATCACACAGTATGTTCCGTTTTATAAAAGAGCGCAGACGTACCTGGATACGTCAACAACCCTGCCCTGATTTCTGGCAGGAAGTATTCACAGAGCAGATGCCACTTTATGCACGTCTGCCAATGCCTCTGCGCAAAAAACTACACACGGACATGCAGGTGTTTCTTGCTGAAAAACACTTTGAAGGTTGTGGTGGTTTGCATTTGACCGACGCAATGCGGGTTACTGTCGCGGCACATGCGTGCTTCCTGCTTCTGGGGCGTGATGCAGATTATTATCCTCGGTTGCAAAGTATCCTGCTATATCCAGATGCATTCCAGACAAATCGTGAAGAGGAAAATGAATTTGGGCTGGTAGAAGAAGTGGATGACATCGAAGAGGGGGAGTCCTGGGATACCGGGGCTGTTGTATTGTCGTGGAAAGATATATTGCGGGATACAAAGAAACTGAATGGCCGAAATGTGTTGCTGCATGAATTTGCGCATCAATTGGAAGACCAGGGCGAAATCGGCCCTTTGAACAGGACAGCGTATCCAGCCTGGGAGCAGGTACTCCAAGACCACTTTGCAGCACACCAGCAACAGACACAAGCAGGAAAAAAAACTTTTATTGATCCCTATGGTGCGGAGGCATTGCATGAGTTTTTTGCGGTAACCGCCGAAGTTTTTTTTGAAAAGCCAGAACAATTACATAAAAGACATCCAAAATTGTACCAGGCTTTCTGTCAATCATTTTGCGTGTCCCCGTTGACTTGGCAATTCGAATCATCATGATAAAAAATGGGGGTGTTAGCAGCAATTCAACGCCTAAAATCGCCTAAAATAATGCACAATGAAGTGTAGATGCGTATACTGTGCGTTACTTGTTGTTTACTTTCGGCAATGGTAACATGCCGTTTTTTTGAGACAGCCTATGCTGTTGTGTATTGAAGGAGAGTACTTTTGGAGCAAAAACCACCTTTGTGGAACCGATTTCGCGCCTTGGTTGGCGGCTATGCAACAGTTTTTTTGTTTAATTTTGCATTGATTGTCCTGTTGCTGGTTGCGGGTCGGCAGATGAGTAACGATCTGGGCATGACTTCAGACACCTGGGGCATAACATTGGGCATAATGCTGTCCGCTCTGGCAATAGGCAGTGTAATAGCTGAACGTTTGACAGACCGATTTAACCCGTTACCATTTCTTGCGGTACTACTCATATTCGCCGCATTCGCCAGCCTGTTGATTTTGCCATTACACGCCATCGCTCTGTCCTGGAACCTGTTAAATTTTAATCATGAATTGATTGGCAAGTTGTCTCATACATTCTTTGTGTTGTTAGTTCCTGTTATTGTGCTGGGAACAATCAATCCTCTTATACTGCACCAAACACTGGCATCTTCAGACTCGAAATGCAAAACATACGGGACGATTCTGACTTGGGGCATGCTTGGAAGCATGACAGGCCTCTATCTTTATCAATCCTATCTTGTATTTACATTGCCTGCCAATGCAATTATGATTTTTTGTTATGTTTTGCTGATGTTGATGGGTTCAATCTATCTGCTCATGGCCATTGCTGCACATCTGGGACGCTCAAATGCTTTATTCAAAACAAGCACTGATGAGCAAATTAATTCAGGTGGCATGTCAATGACCGACTGGTTTCCAGCTATCTTCACAGTTCTAATTGCTTTTGTGTATGTCACCTTGTTGTTATGTGCTATCCGAATCACAGGGGGTGAATTTGGAAATACTGCGTACATACTGCCTCTGGTAGCTGGCATTCTCCTCACCGGCGCAGCCCTGGGTCATTATCTGGGTGGGATTATTGCCGCACGAAGCACTTCGAACAGGCTTCTTGCCACTTTATTGCTCCTGACCTCTGCAAGCTTACTCCTGACAGCACCGATAGTAGTGTACCTGCAAAAATTACAAAACGAATCTTTGTGGGCTATGCAATTAACGTTACCCGCGAGCATTACACTGTTGGTCTGCACTGCTTTCTTGTTACCTGCTGTGTTATTGGGTGTTCTCATGCCTGTGTTGACCGGGCAGACCATGTTGTCGCTGAAAAACAAGTACAAGTCTATTGGTAATTATTACACCTGGGTGAGTCTGGGGAGCCTACTGGCAGTAGTCTTAACGGGTACCGTACTGATGATCCCGCAATTGCAAGGCCCATTGCCTGTATATGGCGTATTGGCGGTTCTGCTTACCATACTGGCTCTGTTAATCATACCGCGCAATCCGATTGGGTATTTCTGTACTTTGCTTGCCGTCTTTGTGATGCTCACAACAGCATCATCGCATCCAACCGCAGTCAAATTGGGCGAGCGTATGCTGGTGCGGACGCAGCCTGTCGCGCACACGCTCTTCGATGAGCAAGGAAAATACGCCCATATTATTGTCCAAGAGCATCCAGAAATGCCGGAAGTACGTGAATTCTATGTTAACAAGCTGTTGAAAAACATTGTGAATCTGAACGAGCCGACAACCCTTGTGAACAGCCACGAATGGATATTTGATGCTGTCCTGCGAATGAGCAACAACCAGAAACCTTCCTCTGCTTTACGTACTTTGATTCTGGGCAGTGAAGGATATTCTTTCCCGCGGTATATGGAAGCAAAGTACCCCGAGAGCCATATTGAGGTTGTAGAAAAAGATACTACAATTACAGAAGCCGCCTATGACGCACTGGGGTTGTCCCGAGATACCGGGTTGATCATTCATTCTCTGGATGGACGGCGACATGTTGCCAATCTCTATGCAGCCTTGCAAGCAGGCAAACTGACCGATCGATATGATTATCTGATTGGTAATACCATTATCGACATCGCTGTACCCCGTCATCTCGTAACCCTGGAATTCTTGTTCATGGTGCATAGTCTTCTGGAAGAGGATGGTGTTTACCTTTTAAACCTGGTCGATATGCAGTCTACTGGTGCGTTTCTGGGTGCCGCAATTCATACCGTTCAACAGGTATTCCCGCATGTTCAGGTTTTTCACAGCGGGAAAGAGGACACAGCACGTGACACCTTTGTTGTTGTTGCCTCAAAGAAACGATTGAATTTAAGTACACTTCCTGAGGAGATTCGCAAGCAATACCCATTTAATGGCGACAGACTGAGCACAGACCAAATCGAGCATTACATTTTTCGGGTCAACCATATCCTTCTCACAGACGCCTATGCACCTGTTGATAATTTGTTACTGCCGGTTGCGCTGACCATGCGTGAGGAACCAGCAATGATTTTCTGGAAGCGTGGCTGGGATTTTTATGAACTGGGAGATACTGCTGAAGCCATTCGCTGTTTTGAAATGGCTGTAGAACTTGAACCTGTTTGGCCGGAAGCATGGCTTAAGTTGGCAACGGTCTTTACAGAATCTGAGCAATTTGATAATGCTGTCAATGCCTACCGCAATGCACTGGTTGGGCACCCCTATCCACAACAAGGGCATTATGCATTGTATGAAGCACTGGAACGCGCCGAACGCCATGAAGAAGCTGATGAAGCTTTCGAAATTGCCGTAGCTGTAGATCCTGCATCGGACAGGTTGTTGCTGAATAGAGCTAGCCAGGCGATGCTTGCCGGGGATATGGAAGCGGCACAATCATTTTTTGAGCGTGCCTTGGAAGTGCAGCCTGGTTCTCACTATACGCTCTATAATCTGGGTATGATCATGCTCCACGCGGACCGCCTGGAAGATGCCATTGGCTATTGGGAGCGCGCGCTCCAGGTAAATCCCATGCATGAAGATACCTTGTACAATCTTGCCCTGGGGTATATGTATACACAAAACCACCAGGGTGTGTTGAATGCCATTGAAATCATGGAAAGTCAGGGATATGACGTAGACGCGGAATTACTCGCGGTTCGGCGTGAAATACTGGATACACAACGGCAACAGCTTGTAGATGATGATGATAATGAGAATGAACAGGAAAGTACTGGGGAAGTGCCAGAGATGGATACCAATTTTTCTGAGAATATAGAGACTGACAAACCAGAATAACTTTTATCCGCTGTTTTTTCCTTCCGGCTGTTTACGCATACCACGGGTTCGCTTTTTTAGTCATTCAGCTAAACAAAAAAAACGCCATAACATGGTTATGGCGCCTCTCATGGAAAGAAAGACTATACGACGATAACACCGGTCGCGTGGTGTTGGGATAGACACCCCGATGTATCCACAGTCTTATTTTACTCACCTTACTGCGTGACTTCCTTGTCCGGTGAGTAGCCTCGACTTCCTTGTCTGGGCTATGCATTGTTTATCGACCGGAGACACCAGAATCTTTAGCGATCCCGTGTTATCATTACTTATTTGAGACTGATTGGAATGATATTCAAGAATTTGTTGCTTGTATTGAACGTATTACAGTACTCAGCCGCTCGGTAAGTTTATCGAGTGACTGTTGTAAATTCTGATCGGTAAGATTGCCCTGATCGTCAAATACTTTGTGGGCCTGTGGTACCGATTTCATCTCAGGCAATACCATCACCTGTATTCCTGACAGGATAATATTCAGATGCGCAAGGCATCGAATCCCCCCCAACGCTCCGGGTGATGCTGCCAACAGCAATGCTGTCTTGCCGCGGAAACATGCCAAGGGCGGTTCGTCACCTTGTTTTCGGCTCAGCCAGTCAATGGCATTTTTAAGTACAGCCGGTAGTGAACCGTTGTATTCTGGAGTGGCAATAATCAATCCATCGTGGTCAAAAAAAAGCTTTCGAAGACGAGACGCGGCTTCGGGTAGGCCCTGTGCTTCCTCATAATCGCCATCATAAAGAGGCATTTCATAGTCTTTTAAATCAATTAAGGTTACTTCCGCTCCAGTTTTTTGGGCTGATTCAGCAGCGACCCGGGCAAGTTTTTTATTGAACGAGTCTTTCCGCGTACTTCCTGCAAATACCAGTATCCGTGGTTTATTATTCGTAGGCATAGGTTGATTTCCTCCTGGATGATCCTTTTATTCAAAAACGTTTGTTACATTAATTACGGGTGTTAACACTTGTAAGCAGTTGAATAGTCTCTCTCGTCAGTTTATCACAAAAAAAAAGCACCACCATTTTACTTGTTGAAACAAGTATATTCCTGGCACTATTCCAAACAAGTCTTTTCGGAATAGCATTGCGGTATACTTTCAGTAATGAAACTGTTTTTCCACTTTAACTGATATTGAAAGTTCGAAGCACCATGAAGCTGAAAACCATAGGGGCATTTATATATGCTCCTGGACAAATGTTCTTAATCGCATTATTATCTACTTTGCAAGTGCCTGCCATTGCGCAGGGAGAAAACCCCACATCGCTCGCGGCAATTTTAAAAGGGGCAGAACCGGGTATGGCTTTGAATGAATTTTGGGATGCACATCCTGAAGCACGGCCAGGTAGAGAGGACCGGTATCTGGGTAGTGACGCAATTGCCGAGAAACATATCACGCTTTACGAAGATACGGAAACCGATGATTGGCTGAAGTTACCGTTAATGGCCAGTTTTGGTTTTGTGGAACATCAACTTGAGGAATGGGTACTAACCTGGCAAGATACTGCAGGCGATGGGGAAAAGATTCAGTCATTTCTGGAAGGTTGTGTTCAGCATTTCGGCAGGAACTTTCAGCGAGAAGCAGTACGATTGCATACCGCAGCAACAACCTCTACAGAACTGGATGTGTTGTTACCCGCACTGGTTTGGTTGCGTGATTCACATTGCCTTCTGGCTTACCACCAGCGACGAATTGAAAAAGTGGACGATGGTACAATCCAGTCTGATTTTTATATCCTGGCACTGTTACCAAGTGATGACCCGTTCCTGGAAAATATTCTGGTGGGAGACCGTCTATCTATCCAAGAAATAGAGGCATTGTATTCACCGTTTCCCTGGCTTGGTGAAGGTGTTCCCGTTAATCGTGAAACGGTAGAATGATAAACACTTATCTTATCCATTGAATACTATGGTCTAGTTTTGTGCGGTGTTGTTCAATTTGAAACGAAATTATTCAGTAAGGAGCATCGACATGAAGCGTTCCAAAATCGCATTAATCACCAGCGTCATGATAATGTTGGGTATTAGTTTACCGGCTATGGGACATAAACCAGTGATCATAGATGGTGGGCCTACAACTATTGAAACAGCATATGATATTGCTGATCCGGAGGTGTCGCAGGTAGGCTATCACAAGGTAGATGCAAACCAACCGACACTTTGGTTTAGCTTTGAAGCTGATTCAGGGATGCAATTGTACCTGGAGTTGGGCGTACCTAAAATTGCCGGCCTGGAAGCGTTGCGACCGCGCATGGCACTGGTTGGACCGGGACTGCCAGAAAACCTGGACTTCCCGTTTGAAATTCCAGAGAATTATGGCGTAGTGATATTTGATACTGCCATTGAAACACCCGTAGAGTTCCATGAACATTTCACAGGTACCAGGTCATGGAAATTTACTCCTGAAAGACCCGTTGTCCTTGAAACCGGGAAATATTATCTGGCAGGCTATTTGCCAGATGGTGTTGAAGGCAAATTTTGGATGGCCATTGGAACCAAAGAAGAATTCAGCTTGATGGACATCATCAGCCTTCCACGAATTGTGGTGGATGTCCGCCGCTTTCATGAAGTTTTTGTCATCGGTGGATTGGCCATGGGAGTTTTTATTGCCTTGCTATTGTTGCTTTGGGGCGGATTCATGGCATTTATGAGGTGACTCCCCAGAAAACGCTTAAATGCATAGACCTTTATGAAGTTGCTGGCACGCCTTACGGGGTGCGGGTTTGGGGGGGTTACTTACCCGGGGTGGCGGCTCGTTGGCCTTACCCCGCGCTACGGTGATGTAATCCCTTCAGGATAGAAACAGGCAATAGAATACATTATACACCGTCTTACCAACGTAGGTGGGTA
Organism: uncultured Nitrospirales bacterium; assembly: GCA_964537975.1. Classification (GTDB taxonomy): domain Bacteria; phylum Hydrogenedentota; class Hydrogenedentia; order Hydrogenedentales; family SCBR16-9; genus SCBR16-9. The sequence continues at coordinate 15,204 of CAZIDP010000065.1, forward strand.
CCCAGTAAAGAGCACGAAGTGCGACCTGAGTAACGTTTCTTTCTGGATTCCCTTCTGCAAGGAAATGACGAAAGAGTGTAATTCGGAAATGACTGATATGGACTATAAGCAGGCGGTCATCACCCTGCTATATTCCATCCACAATACCGAAGTACCAGGTGGCAATGGAAAAATACAGTATAACACCAGCGATATCTGCCAGTGAGGTAACCAGAGGCGCGCTTGCCGTCGCTGGGTCCAATTTGAATCGGGTCAATATAAAAGGTAATGACATACCTATCAGGCTGCCCAATAGAACGACCCCAACCATGGTAGCTGATACGACAACTGCGACATCCGGACCACCCCGGAAAACACCAATTACAGAAACTGCAATTCCCATGGTAACTCCAATACAAAGGGCAACGGTGATTTCCCGGAAGAAGAGTCGCAACCAATCCCGCATTTCCACATCACCGGTTGCCAAGGCACGAACCATCAACGTGGCAGATTGTGAACCGGCATTCCCGCCACTGTCAATGAGTAAAGGCAGAAAGAATACCAAAGCTACAACTGCTTGTATAGTATCTTCAAAATAAGCAATACCGGCACCAGAAAATATATTCATAAAAACTAACACAAGCAGCCAGGGAAGACGCTTTTGATATAGCAACCAGATACCAGCATCGCGCATACTGATATTAAAAATACCCGCAGCACCCATTTGATGAAAGTCGGATGTTGCTTCTTCTTCGGCAACATCCAGTGCGTCGTCAAAAGTGACAATACCCACTAACTTTTCATCTTTGTCGATGACTGGAATAGCGATGAGGTCATATTGCGACAATTTTTGTGCCACCGATTCCTGTGAATCCTGTACATAAGCATATACCAGCTCACGCTTCATAATGTCTTTTAATTGAACATAAGAAGCCGACATGATCAAATCACGCAATGAAACAAAACCTGTCAAGAGGCGTTCATCATCGATGATATACGCGTAATATACGGTCTCCGTATCCGGTGCTTCAAGGCGAATTCTGTCTAATGCCTCCCGAACTGTCAACTCTTCTTTCAGAAAAATATACTCCGATGTCATGATCGCACCGGCAGTGCCTTCTTGATGCGCCCCAAGTTGCAAGATGTCTTCACGCTCTTTTCGGGCAACTTGTCTCAGCACATTGGCGCCTCGAACTTCAGGGAGTAGTTTTATAAAATCCACACGCTCATCTGAATACATTTCATTGATCAATGAAGCCAGTTCTGAGTCTTCCATCATACTGGCAACATTTAATTGTGTCGTAGGTTCCAGCAGACCCATGACCGCAGCTTTATATTCAAGTGGAAAATCATGGAGTATCGAATAGACTTCTTCTGGTGATAGTTGTTCAAGTATTTCAGCCAGAAGCGCGGGGTGGTGATCAGAGCAAAAACGTGCAAGCATTTTCGAGTCCTTGCTCGCCAATACTTGCCTGATTTCATTCAGCAGCAAGATGATTTTATTCATGATGATACCTCTGATTTATTTATCCTGTCAACAATTATAATTAGATAAGTAGTATTATACCTTTTCGGCTTGTTGATGTGTGAAGGTCAGATAATACCTACGATGCCGAAGTACCAGGTGGCAATGGTGAAGTACAATAATACACCTGCGATATCGGCGAGGGACGTAACCAGGGGAGCACTTGCTGTGGCGGGATCGAGTTTAAGCCTTGTCAAAATAAATGGCAATGACATGCCAATCAGACTGCCCATCATTACAACGCCGACCATGGTAACTGCAACGACAACTGCGACATCTGGCCCACCACGAAATATACCGATCATGGAGACTGCAATTCCCATGGTAACACCAATACAAAGCGCGACGGTGATTTCCCGGATGAAGAGTCGCAACCAATCTCGCATTTCCACATCACCGGTTGCCAAGGCGCGTACCATTAAGGTGGCAGATTGCGAACCGGCATTACCACCGCTGCCAATCAATAAGGGTAAAAAGAAAACCAATGCAACGACAGCATGGATGGTGTCTTCATAGAACGCAATCCCGGCTCCTGAAAGCACATTGACCAGAATCAACACCATTAGCCAAGGCAATCGTTTTTGATAAATCAGCCAGATGCTAGCTTCTCGAAGGCTGGTAGTTACCGCACCGGCGGCACCCATCTGATGGAAATCGCTGGTTGCTTCTTCTTCGGCAACATCCAGGACGTCATCGAAGGTAACTATTCCGATGAGGGTATCATTGGCATTAACTATTGGAATGGCTATCAAGTCATATTGGGAAAGTTTTCGTGCAACATCCTCTTGCGGATCATGAGCATAAGCAAATGCCAATTCATGTTTCATGATTTCCTTGACACGCAAATAGGAAGGCGCCATGATGAGATCGCGCAAGGAGACAAATCCAACCAACTTACGCTCTTCATCTACTACAAACACATAATAGATTGTTTCTTTATCCGGTGCTTCCAGTCGTACTTTGTCCAACGCCTCACGCACGGTTAATTCTTGCTTCAGGGAGACATACTCTGAAGTCATGATGGCACCGGCCGTACCTTCTTCATGTCCGCTTAACCGAATAATGTCATCGCGTTCTTTTTGTGCAACCTTGCGCAACACACGTGCAACACGATCTTCCGATAATAATTTGATAAAATCAACACGCTCATCAGAATACATGTTGTTGATCAGATCGGCCAGTTCAGCATCATCCAGTATTTCGGCAACTTCTTCCTGGGTAGCAGGCTCTAGAAGACCCATAACATGCGCGCTATATTCGATAGGCATGTTCTGCAGGATGGAATAGACTTCTTCGGGTGAAAGCTGCTCCAGCAATTCCGCAATTAGTGCCGGGTGATGATCGTTGCAAAAACGATCCTGCATCTCTTTGTCGCCATGAATGACGTCTTTACGGATTCCATCCAGGAGAGGGATGATTTTATTCACGGTTCACCTCCATTAAATACCGCTATCGTCAAGAGCGGCATGAGAGGTGAACCCGGCAAGACTACAACAGGCAGGTGGGGCTCAATTCAATAACCGCCCCCAACGGCAGCAAATACACTATTAACTGCTTATTGGGCACGTTCAACACCAATGATGTCGGGTTCGGACTAGGTCCCGGTTCTTCCATGATTCCTCCTTTTCCGGTTGCATGTGGACACCGCCAGATAGGGCAATGTAATATTCCGGAAAATTGGTTGACTAAAACTTGCGGTTGTATAATCGCACATGGCGAAAAAACATGTCAAGGAAAAAATACGCATTGACCTGAATAAACGTGAATTTGCTTCAGATTCATTACAATGACCAGTTAATGTTAAAATTCGGATGTACACACCAAATTTGGTATCGAATTATAATAGGGCAATAAAATAAGACTGATATTATCATGACACGAATGTTAATTATAGAAGACGATACAGTACAGCGTGAGGTTATCGCTGACATTTTATCACAATCTGGATATACGGTACAGACGGGTGCATCTGCAAGCATTGCTATGGAATACTTGCAAGAAGACCCGTATGACCTGATGCTGACGGACATGAAAATGCCGGGTATGGATGGGTTGGAGTTACTGCGACGTGCCCGACAGGTACGACCAGATATGGAAGTGGTGGTCATGACAGCCCATGCCTCGATAAAAACCGCAGTCACTGCTATTCAGGAAGGTGCCTGTGATTATCTCGAAAAACCCTTTGACAAAGAAACGCTGTTGTTGGTGATGCAGCGTGCTATAGAGCGTAGTCGGTTACGACGAGAAAATGAACAACTTCGCGCCCTGGTTACTGAATCCGTATCATTGCGCAATATTGTTGGCAATTGCCCGGTAATGCAACCCGTAATTGCGCGTACCCAGCGTGCTGCCCAAGTAAACAGTACCGTATTGATTGTTGGCGAGTCCGGAACAGGCAAGGAATTAATTGCCCGGCATATTCATTTTGAAGGTCCTCGGAGCAGGAAGCCTTTTATTGTTGTAAACTGTGCGGCCATCCCAGAACACCTGGTGGAATCTGAGTTGTTTGGCCATGAAAAAGGTGCCTTCACAGGTGCCGAAACAAGCAGACCGGGCAAGTTTGAGGTCGCTGATGGCGGTACGATTTTTCTGGATGAAATCGGCGACATGCATCTAGACAGCCAGGCAAAACTGTTACGTGTTTTGCAGGACAGCTTCATAGAACGGGTCGGCTCTAACAAACCACGCAAAGTGGATGTGCGGGTCATTGTAGCAACCAACCAGGACCTGCGAAACCGCGTACATCAAGGTGCTTTTCGCGAGGACCTATTTTTCCGACTTGAAGTCTTGGTTATTAAATTACCACCATTGCGAGAAAGAACACCAGATATTCCAATGCTTGTGAACCATTTTCGTGCCAAGTTATCTAAAAAAATTGGTATCACACCGCCAGTAATATCGTCCGCTGTCTTAACTGCATTTGAGCTATATCATTGGCCAGGTAATGTCAGAGAGCTTGAAAACACGCTTGAACAGCTTTTTGTACTTGGTGACAAAGAATTGCATGTAGAAGATTTGCCAGAAAAATTTCACCAGACACCTGTACAATTAGAAAATGTCAGTTTGCCACCGGAAGGCCTTGTGTTGGAGAATCTGGAGCAGGAATTAATCCGTCAGGCCCTGGAACGTAGTGGGGGGAGTATTAAGTCGGCAGCAAAACTACTTGGATTAAGTTATAAAACACTGCAATACCGGCTTAAAAAGCATGAAATTGATCGGAATGCACTTTAATATTCTTACAATAAGCTCTCATACCAAGCACAAGTACCTGAGAGTTGATGTAAGCGGATCATAGCAAAGCTGCCCCGGTAGCAATAAATTTATGTTACCGGGGCATTGTTCGTTTAATTATCCAACAACAATTTGATTATGTACTAAATACACCACCTACGCTCGTTGACGGCGGCTCCTTGCTCCCAAACAACTGAATGTCACAACAAGGACAAGCAACGCAACAGGAGTGGACACCGGAACTTCTGGCAAACCGGTTACATTCTGAATTTCGAATGATTCTGTTACATATTGCTCGTCTCCATACATGAATTGGCAGGTGTAAACTCCCACATCACTCAGTGCAACAGGATCAATAACAAGCATCCGGGAGTTTGCTCCGGAAATTTGCTTCAATTCATCCAGATACATACCATCTTTGAGCCACCTGTATTCTTCACCGCCTTCTTCAGCAGCACTTAATTCAAGGCGATCTCCAACATGGATGCTGTCAGGAGCTTTGTTACTCGTAATGGTCAAATTGGGTTCTTCTATAGTGCCAGCATGCACCGTCACAGACACCGTGCCCGATACCGTTTCGTAGTTGTCCGTATCATCCGGGGTAA
>CAZIDP010000066.1:0-20320 GCA_964537975.1 uncultured Nitrospirales bacterium
TCAAGTACAGCGGACCTACATCTTTTTTATCTGTAACTTCATTGTAGTCTTCAAGCGAAGGGGGCTTTTCCTTAACGATGTCACGAACTATCGACACCGCAAGCTTGCTGGCAATATCGCCCGCCAGATGCCCACCCAGTCCATCCGCAACGCACAATAAGGCCCCTTCCTTAAAAAGATTGACCCCGTCAGCGCCTTCCAGAACCAACCCGTATGCATCTTCATTACGCTTTTTTCTACGTCCTATATCGGAAAGCGCAGCTATGTCAAACCGCATCTGGCATCCTTCTTCCCCATTACTCGGGTGCTAAATCGTACTGCCAATAAACACTACATAATGATACTACCCACTTCATGGGGAATTTCAAGCAAAAAGTCTAAAAACCTGAAAAAACTTTGCTTTGCCTTTTTTCTGCTTTTAATTAGTATTTGCCAAATCATAATCCGGCGAAGCAGGCGCATGTACATGACAGGCTACCTGATGTCCAGGGTGTAATTCCACCAAATGTGTATCATTTAATTTGCACCGGGCTTCGGCATCTGGACATCGCGGGTGAAAATGGCAACCAGCAGGTGGATTTATCGGGTTGGGAATATCTCCTCGCAATTCAACGGATTGTCGTTTTCTACCTGGTTCCGGTACGGGGACAGCATCCAGCAACCCTTTGGTATAGGGATGTACTGGGTTATCAAAGATATCAGACTTACTCCCTGACTCTACGATGCGTCCAAGATACATCACTGCAACCTGGTCTGCGATGTGGCGCACTACACTCAAGTCGTGCCCAATGAATAGATACGTCAAACCCAACTTGTCCCGCAGGTCCATCATCAAATTTAATATTTGTGCCTGAATCGAAACATCCAGTGCAGATACTGGCTCATCGGCGACTATTAACCGCGGCTCCACAGCCAGGGCACGTGCTATGCCTATACGTTGCCGTTGCCCACCGCTGAATTCATGCGGATACCGGTCAACGGCTGAATTGGGAAGCCCTACCAGATCAAGCAGTTCTTCAATTCGGTCCCGATATTGTCGACGCGGTACTATGTTATGAACCCGTAAGATTTCTGCCAGCATATTGTAAACAGTCATTCTTGGGTTCAGTGAGCCATAGGGGTCTTGAAAAATGATTTGCATGTCTTTGCGAAGCCTGCGTAACGCATCTGCTTGTAACGTAGCAACATCAACACCATCAAAGTCAATTATACCTGAAGTTGGTTCAATAAGGCGCAATATACAGCGACCAATAGTCGTTTTTCCGCTGCCACTTTCACCAACCAGGCATAACGTTTTACCAGTGGGAACGACAAAACTCACATCGTCTACCGCCCGCACGACGCCAGAGGTTTTCTTGAACACTCCTTTTTGAATGGCAAAGTGCTTTACCAGATTCTCTACACGAAGCAAAGGTTTATTCGGCATCGGGTGACTCCTCCCAGCCTTCATTCTTTTTATCTGATGCCGGTGTTCTGGTTGCCATCACTTCCGGGTCAAACAACCAGCAAGCTACTCGATGTTCATTTCCAACACGTATTAAATCCGGCTCTTTTTTACAGACTGGCATGGCGTGGGGACAGCGGGGATGAAAGCGACAGCCTTCCGGGAATTCTGTCGCAGCGGGAACTTGTCCCTTGATGGTCTGAAGACGATCGGACTCATAATTGACTCCCGGCAATGAGGCAAAAAGACCCTGCGTGTAGGGATGCCGGGGCGATTTAAACAGGGCATTTACTTCTGCTTGCTCCACCACTTTTCCGGCGTACATTACCGCCACCTCATCAGCAGTCTCGGCAACAACCCCCAGATCGTGGGTAATAAGCATCATGCCCATACCGGTTTCGGCCCGCAGCTTGTTGAGCAATTCCAGGATTTGGGCCTGAATGGTCACATCCAGCGCTGTTGTGGGTTCATCTGCGATAAGAATCTTCGGCGCACTTGCCAGAGCCATGGCAATCATGACACGCTGTAACATCCCTCCTGAAAGCTGGTGGGGATAGTCATCCAGGCGCTCTTCTGGAGCAGGAATACCAACACGCTTCAACATGTGTATGGCTTCCTGGCGCGCCTCCTCCCAGCCCAGCTTCCTGTGCAGTCGAATCGTGGCAGCAATCTGATTGCCGACTCGAAATACCGGATTCATGGATGTCATGGGTTCCTGAAAAATCATGGAGATATTGTTACCCCGCAACCGCCGCATTGCTTTTTCCGGCAGTTGCAGGATGTCCAGTCCTTCGAAGAGAATCGAACCGCCGGGATGCTCACCGGGTGGTGAGGGAATCAGACGCAACACCGATAATGCCGTAACACTTTTACCGCAGCCGCTTTCACCAACCACAGCCAGTGTTTTACCCGCATGTACCGCCAGAGAAACATCGTCCACCGCCCGTGCAATGCCTTGGTCAGTGCGGAAGTAAGTCTTCAGAGAACGTATTTCTAAAATGGTGTCGCCGTACTCGGCCATTGGTATACCTTTAATTAATTAATAATTTATAAACACTTCGTTAATGTCGTAACCGCGGGTCCATGGCATCCCGGAGCCCTTCACCTACCAGATTGAATGCGGTAACGGTGACAAACACAGCCATACCGGGAAATGTCACCAACCACCAGGCATACATTACACTGGCCTGGCCTTGGCGAAGTATTTCGCCCCAGCTTGCTGTGGGCGCAGGCACACCGAAACCCAGAAAGCTCAAACCGGATTCTGTCAAGATAGCGCCCGCGACACCAAATGTCGCACTTACAAAAACAGGGCTGATGGCATTGGGTAAAATGTGGCGGAAGATGATGTGTGTATCCCGGAGGCCACTTGCACGGGCAGCCGTCGTGTAATCTTGTTGTTTTTGTTTTAAAAACTCACCGCGTACCAGGCGGGCAATACCCGGCCAGCCCGTGAGACCGATGACTACCATGATGTTCCAGATACTGGGTGGTAAAAACGCTATCACGGTAATGATTAAAAAGAAAGTGGGTATGACGAGGAATATCTCGATTAAGCGCAGCACCACAGCATCTACCAGGCCACCATAATAGCCCGCTATTGCGCCAAAGAACACACCAATCACCACGGCTATACCGACTGCGATGAAGCCGACCGACATCGAAACCCGCGCCCCCCACACCATACGGCTGAGTACATCACGACCTCGGTCATCGGTGCCCAGCCGGTGTTCTCTGCTGGGGGGATCAAATGCCCTGGCGGTATTTTGCTTGAAGGGACCGTGCGGTATGGGTGGCATCAGGGCATATTCCCCTTCGCCTGGTTCCCAGCGGTCGAAGTTGTTATAGAGTCGCTCTGCAATCAGGTCTTGGTATCCGCCATAGATATTGGGAAACCAGTAAGCCCGGTCATTCTTGACCAGGTAGAGTGGGGTGTCATTACTGATGAACGGGGCAAAGATGGCAATCAGGCCCATTAACATAACCAGAGCAAGCCCTATCATGGCCAACGGGTTTTTTCTGAACTGGCGCCATACTATCCGCCAATAACTTTGCCGGACATGCTTGTGTGCTTGCTGGTTATTTGTATCAGTTTGCAAATTCATCTATGACCTGTACTTCCCTATCCCAATCGAATTCGGGGATCAGCCAAAGCATACATAATGTCGCTTAAAACCAGTCCGAGTAGCGTAAGAAAAGTCGAAATGGTAAACACCCCCATTATCAATGGGTAGTCACGCGACAACAGTGCTTCAAACCCGAGCCTGCCCATACCGGGTATGGAGAAAATCGTCTCAATGATTACACTGCCGCCTATCAAAGCGGGTAACAAGCCAGCCAGGAGTGTGATAATAGCGATGAGTGAATTTCGCAGTGCGTATTTATATACTACTACGCGCTCTGAAAATCCGAAAGCCCGTGCTGTGCGGATATAGTCCTGCCGAATGGTATCCATCATGCTGTTTCGCATATAACGTGAGATGCCCGCGAAACCGGCATAGCTGAAGCAAAAGAGCGGCAATACCATGTGCCATGCCCTGTCTACAAGCCAAGCCCCCCAGGACATCTGCTCAGAAAAGGCACTGTTTACGCCAAAAACCGGAAACAGGTTCCACCACTCGCCACCACCAAGGAACATGATGAGTAATGTAGCTACCCAGAAATTGGGCAGGCTATAGAGCAGAAAAAGCACCAGCGTAATACCATAATCAGAATAGGTGTTACGATGTGTGGCAGAATAGATTCCGATGGGAATGGCGATGAGGTAATTTATAAGGATCGCCAGGATGCTCAGTTGCATGGTAATCGGCAATGCTTCCAGTATCTTGTCCAGAACAGGTCGTTGATCCTTGAAGCTGTCACCAAAATCCAGCCGAACCATGCGGCTCAACCAGAGGCCATACTGGACGGGTATCGGCTTGTCCAGGCCATAGAGCTTCCGGGTTTGTTCGATAATCTCCTGGGTGGCGGTATCGGTTGCCATGGCACCGTCCACCCCTTGCAATCGATAGGATATGGGGCTTCCGGGAGCAAGCTGTATGATCATGAACGAGATGAGGCTGACCCCGATAAACGTCGGGATAATCAGCAGTAACCTGCGAATCAGATAGGCTTTCACATTAATTCCATCATCTTGGTGAATGTCCCGTACTTATTATCGAATATATTTTTGTGCACCTTCTGGTACAAACCACTCCATCTGGTCCGGGCCAAAGGGATATAAATGAATACCGTGAACCCGTTTGTCAACCGCGAGTAGCGTCATCCGTGAAAATAAAAAAGTGTACGGTTGTTCTTCATGCAATATTTCATGGAAACGGTGGTACATACGAATACGATCGTCTCTGTCGAAACTGATCCGGGCTTCTTCCACCAGCCGGTCTGCTTCTTCATTTATGAATCCGACATAATTTGAACCGCTATCTGCTTGTGAAGAATGCCAGACCTGATACGGGTCCGGGTCGGGGGGCATGGACCAGCCCATCATATAGGCATCGAAATTACGCGCCTGCACGCGATCGGTCATTGAAGCCCATTCCATCTGCCGAATATCCAGTTGTATACCCACGCGCCCCAGTTCTTCTTTAAACAAGGTGCAGATGCGTTCACCTTCGGGACTGTTATTAGGCAACAAAATATCAAACCGCATGGAAACACCATCTTTATCGCGGATGCCGTTGCCTGTTGTGTCTACCCAACCTGCTTCTTCAAGCAAGGCCACAGCAGCTTCCGGATCAAATGGCAGTGGCTCGATACTGTCATTGTGTTCTGGTGTACCAACCATGAAGTTTCCACTGACGGTAAGCGCCAATCCATGATAAATGTGTTCTCGGATCGATTCTCTGTCTAACAACATAGTCATCGCGGTGCGCACTCGCTTGTCTTCGAACAAAGGGCGGCGGCTGTTCCAGCCAATATACCCATAGGAGGGCGCGTAGTATTCAAATTTGTTAAACATGTCTTCAAAACGTGCTGTATTGGCCCGGCGCACCCAATCTTCCGCCCGGTGATTCATCGCATCCAGATCACCGCGCAGTTGTACCTGAAAAGCCGCATTGGGATCGGTAATGATTTGATAAACCTTTTTGTCAAAGTAGGGAAAAGTATCAACGACTTCTCCCCAGTATAAATCGTTGCGTGCCAGCACCACCTGCCGCCCTGTATCCCATGATTCCAGAATGTAGGGGCCGGAGCCGACGGGGCGCCGGTTGTTGGGGTGGTTGTTGAAGTCGCCTTCGCCATAGATGTGTTTTGGTATAATACTCATACCGCCCAACATGACGATATGCCGGTAGTACGGCTTGTCACAGGTAAAGCGTATGGTATTTTCATCCAGAATTTCACAATCGATTATGTCGACAAAATAACTGCGCAGGTGAGGTGCGTCTATTTCGGGACTCATAATCATTTCATAGGTAAACAGAACATCTTCAGCCGTAAGTGGTTCTCCATCAGAAAACAGAATGCCTTCGCGGAGTGTGAATGTATACTGAAGATTGTCATCAGAAATTTGCCAGGACTCGGCTACGTTGGGTGTCATTTCCAGGGTTTCAGGATCGCGGTCCAGGAGGCTGTCAAATATATGTCCCATGATGGTGGAAGCATATGCATCTGAGCTGGTCAGGGGGTTCAAGTGGGGCATTTCCGAGGGCATATGAATCATGAGCCAGTCACCAAATGCAGGTTCGACCTCTGATGGGTCAATTCCAGCAATACGGCTTTGTGCCTCTCTGGCCGCATTTTCATCTTGCGGTGTTGCGCCGCATCCGAAAATAAAAATAGCACCTATAAGCAATATATTGAAGGACAAAACAGTTTTTATTGCACAATATTTGCAACTATTAAGATGGCTCATGGAGTACTCCTCACGAAGATACATATAATTAACACGCAAATGCAGTAATTTTTACATTATAACTTAAATCAAGCATGGCACTCATGGTAGCATATATTCATCAGACCGAGAAAGATTGCAGCTTATAACACTGGATGTCATTAATTTTATTTATAGTTCTGATCCTGTTTCAATTTATAATATTAAGTGAATGTAGAAAGACCAAACGCCATGTTAAAACAACTTGTCATCGTTGACCCACACGGGATACGCTGTGATTTATATGAAACTGCAGAAGGCTTGGGCCTTTCCCCATGCATCGTTACACAAAATGATCATCTGGGTATGCTACCACCCGACGCTGACGTGTCGATCTGTACTGAATTGACACCTGAAAACCTGATGGCGCTTGTTCAGAAACGGCAGGTAAGTGGAATTTGGACCCCGGACCCGAAATACAGGTCAGTTGTTCGGGAAATCGCGGAAAAAATGCTCTTCCCGCATTGGGCTATTCCGCCATATCAGTCGTTCTTAAAAACGTTGAAGGAGAATCCTGCCGTAGCCGACTTGATACATCCGGAGCATTTTGTGTCCAGTGTGGAAGAAGCTGAAAAGGCTGTAAATACCCTGGGCATACCTGTGTACATTCAATCCATGCAAAGCGGAAACTACCCCAAACGCATGGAAGTGGACAATGTGTCTGATGTATCGCTCGCATTCAACAAGGTGAAAGGCAGCAACGACAGTTCCAGTGTATCGGTGGCCAAGTTGCCTAAAAGTGAGGTTTATTGGGCACCCGGCTTCAAAATTGGACGTGAATTCAAACCCATAGAAATCATTTCGGTCACGTTATCAAACAATATGTATCGTGTGCCGATACGCTACCTGGTACCGGCAGAATTAAACGGTGCCGATTACACCAATGTGGTCGATGTTGTCAGAAAAGTCGGTCTGCACTTACCTCATGGTGTCGCAGCGATCACGATGGAATTGATATATACTGACAATGGCCCACGAGTCATGAGTATCCGTAGTGCCTATGATTTTGAACCGGTATTAAAAAAACTGCTCAATCGGGGCTATGGACTGGAAATAGACCATGACTTACTACGGATATTTGCCGGTCATCCGCCGGAAAGCACCCCTTGCTGGGAGATGGCCTCGGCGGCACAATGGCTCCAACCCAGCAGTGGCATTGTGCAATCAGTTCAGGGCATTGATGCCGCTCAGAGCGTCAAGGGGATTCGTGAAGTGGGATTGTCCCTGGAACCTGGAGATACTGTTAGCCACATAGAAGATACAGAACAACGAGACCGGATTGGCTATATTTTGAGCCAGGCTGCATCCACGGAAACAGTACTGGGCGCCATTCAAATAGCGTCCGGATGCATACACATAGAAACCAAGCCTGTGCTTGATTAATGCAAGTCTCCAAGAAACGAAAACCGTGGTACTACCAGAAAATGATGTAAAGGGCAACCGTCGCCAGAATAAGTATTCCGCCCATCAGGTATTGGTGTTTGTATGGCTTTACATCAATTACTGAAACCGGCATGACCACGGGTTCAGCCAATGGTTTATAGTAGGTAATGAGATACATGATTGCCATCAGTATCAGGAAAATGATGCCCATATGATGTAGAAACGCCACACCACTGAAATTGTATATCATGCCGAAGATTCCTTCCGGAGCAACAATGGCTTCTGCTTCGGGAAAACTGCGGTTGTACCAGCCATCGTAAAACCATTTTGGCATGCGGAACATCGCGTAAATTACAACACCCAGCACGAGGGCGACTTTGGCAGCTATGGCGGGTGCGTGTTTGAAAACCATACCCGCGATAAAGACCGCAACGATACCCGGGCTGATGAATCCCCATATTTCCTGGATGTAATGAAACACCCCTTCAAAGCGGGAAATGACCGGGGCCCACAGGCAGGCAATTACCACGATGACTGCGGTGGCAATCCGGCCCACGAAAACTTCGTGTTTTGGTGTGGACTCAGCTACGATGTATTTGCGATACAAATCAATGGTGAAGATGGTGGATGCGGAGTTAAGACCGGAATTGAAAGAGCTCATTACTGCACCGCAAAGCGCAGCAAACATGATACCGCGTAAAGAGGAAGGCAGCAGTTCGTTGATCATATGGGGATAGGCACGGTCCCCGTCTAGTATCACATCCCCATACAGTTGAAACGCCATGATACCTGGCATGACAATGATAAACGGGATGAGCAATTTGAACCAGGCTGCCAGGAAAATACCTTTCTGGCCTTCTGCCAGACTTTTCGCGCCAAGCGTTCGTTGCGTAATGAACTGGTTCAAGCCCCAATAAAAGATATTGGGAATCCACAGGCCGCCGATAAACACTGCCAGCCACGGGACATCGGGATCGTTCCAGGGAAGCACTACGTGCAGTTTGTCTGCGTTGTTTTCCGTGAAGTTGCTCCACCCGGCAATCAGATTGCCATCACCCAGCAACCGCAATCCAAGTATGGCAACGAGTGCGCCTCCAAGCAGCAACGCGGAACCTTGAATCAGGTCTGACCAGATAACGGCCTTTAATCCACCATAGATGGTATAGGAGCCGGCAAAGATGCCAATGCCCCAGATAGCCACAATCGTTGCCCAGGAGTCAGCACGTTCCGGACTCAACCCCAGACGTGTTTCCAGCATCGAACCTACATCAAAAATGGCATTCAGAGCGATGGAGCCACTATATAATACCGTTGCCAGAAACACGATGATATAGGCTGCCATCATATAGCCTGCCATGATACTTCGCGTGGTCGAATCATACCGGAATTCCAGATACTGGGGCATGGTATAAATACCTGCCTTCAGAAAACGGGGCAATAACCACCAGGCAACAAACACCAGTGTAATTGCCGACATCCACTCATAACTGGCAATAGCCAAACCCACACGCCCAAAAGCAGAACCTGCCATGCCAACAAAATGCTCGGTGGATATGTTGGAAGCGATTAGGGAGAAGCCAATCAGAGGCCAGGTTAGCATCCGACCTGCCAGGAAATAATCTTCTGAAGTTTGTTCTTTGCGACTGGCGTAAAGCGATACTGCAAGTACCATTCCAAGAAACGCGACAAATACAAAGGCATCCAGTGGTGTCAGTGCCATGACGTTAACTCCCTCCCGTAATCACCGTGAGCTGAAAAATAATAGCCAATGTGCCTGCCTGATTTATTCTGTACTGAATTTGTAAACGGTTGTCTGGGTATACAGCTCCCAGGGACGCAAAATGGTCGATGGGAAATTGGTCTGGTTTGGGGAATCGGGGAAGTGCTGTGTTTCCATGCAGAACCCATTACGGTACTCATAGACTTTTCCGTCTTTGCCCGTCAGAGTACCATCCAGAAAATTACCGGTATAAAATTGCATACCCGGCTCCGTGGTGTAGACTTCCATGATACGACCGGTGGTCGTTTCCATGACCCGGGCAGCAAGTGCGAGTTTTCCTGTGTCATTGTTAAGCACATAATTATGATCATAGCCCAGACCATATTCGATTTGTGTGTCCTCTGCATTGATACGTGCGCCGATGGCTGTGGGTTCTTGGAAATCAAAAGGTGTGCCAGCAACGGGAGCCAGTTCCCCAGTCGGTATCAAGGTGGCATCGACTGGTGTAAAGCGGTCCGCGCTTATCATGACTTCATGTTCGAGGATGTCCCCGTTGCCCTGTCCTTTGAGATTGAAATAACTGTGGTTGGTCAGGTTGATGGGCGTCGCGGCGTCTGTTTCCGCGAGATATTGGATTACCAATGCGTTGTCATCTGTTAACCAATATGTAACTTGCGAGCGCAACGTTCCGGGATACCCTTCTTCACCATCAGGGCTGACATATGTTAATTGCAGTCCGACGGCATTGGCACGTTCTTTCGTTTCCGCGTTCCAGACTTTCTTG
The DNA here is from genome assembly GCA_964537975.1 of uncultured Nitrospirales bacterium. Taxonomy (GTDB): domain Bacteria; phylum Hydrogenedentota; class Hydrogenedentia; order Hydrogenedentales; family SCBR16-9; genus SCBR16-9. The sequence continues at coordinate 10,205 of CAZIDP010000066.1, forward strand.
TCAAACCCCAGGAGACCGCCATGCAGATGGTTGTCGTCGTTATTCTGTGCGAGTGTGTAAGATTTGCTATCGAGTGTGAAGCGACCATTCGCAATGCGGTTACCATAACGCCCGACAAGCGCACCAAAATAGGGGTGTTCATCCTGATAACCATCCAGGGAATCAAAGCCCAGAACTACGTCGGCAAATTCCCCATCCCTGTCCGGTACATGTAATTCGGTCACGATACCACCAAAAGTGGTTATGCAAACAACAACCCCATGGGCGTTTACCAGCGTGTACAGGTCCACGCTTTGGCCTTCTCGTGTTGTTCCAAAAGATGATTTTGTAATGCCATTTTCTTTCTGCATAATTTCCTGGCTCTCCGCATTTTTGGGGGATGTAATGCACATGGTAAATGCCAACATCAAACCTATTACCAGATTAACAAACAATTTCGTTGGACAGTTCATGGGTGTTACTCCAAAAGTTTTATATGCAATTAACATTAAGTTTCCGTTGAAGCTAGTCAGCAAGATAATTTCCAAAACCAACGGTGACAATGGAGAGCAATAGTATGGCAATCCCGGACGCAACCAGCCGTGTGGTCATTGTGCTGGTACCTTTCCATTCATGCAACATCAGTCCCCACACATTACTGAAAGCGATAATGAACGCCATATGAATGGTCCAGCTTGAGAATTCATATCGGCCCATCTGTGTTGTACCCATACTATAAAAGAAAAATTGTAAATACCAGGTAAAGCCTGCTGCAGCCGCAAATAAATAATTGAATAGTAATGGTGTAGAAGCGTTGGTATAATCTTTAAAGGTAGCATTTTTGAAATTCAGATAGAAGCACCAAACAGCGTTTGTGGTGAAGCCGCCGAGCAATCCTATCACCAGTACCGGGAGGTTTGTAAAAATTTCTGGTGTACCCATTGCCAGGGCGTTTTCCTGAATCGGTTTGCCGGCTGCAAACACGAAAGCCATACACGCGCTCATCACACCGGCAAAAACGGCTACCCAAATTCCTTTTACCAGACTGAACTCTTTAATGGTGGCGGTTTTTTCTTCCGCACTCAGTTCACCTTCCTTTCGCATACCAGCGAGACCACAAACCGCAATACCGCCAAGGCACACAGCAACACCACCAAAGGTAACAATGCCAGCTATATTCCGCAGCATGTTAATGAACTCACCAAAAAAGATTGGGGGAATTATCGTACCGAATGCAGCCGAAAAGCCAAGCGCAATTGCGTATCCAAGTGACAGTCCGAGGTAACGCATTGATAAACCAAAGGTGAGACCACCGATTCCCCACAACAACCCGAACAGGTAGGTCCAAAACAGGGTTTTGCCGGATGTGCTGCTTATAATACCCCACAGGTCGGGGCATATAATCATCGCACCAACCATTGGCGCAATAATCCAACTGAAAAATCCACCGGTTATCCAGTAAGACTCCCAGGCCCAACCTTTTATTCGCTTGTATGGCAAATAAAAACTGGCAGCAGCCAAGCCACCTATCGCATGTAATAAAACACCAAATGCCGGGTTAGCTTCCATGATACCCCCTCGTATAATGTGCCATTTCTATTATGATTACCATTCCAAACATTTTTACCATGTTAGCAAAGTGATTACAGGATATGCATCTTGCTGTCAACAAAAAAAAATAGACCGAATTCCGATGATCAAGTTTCTAATAATAAAGGTCTAACAGACCGATAACGCTGGATTTCAAGTAGGAAAACCGTGTTTTGTTTGACTTAACCTGCGTATTAGCATATAATGTCGCCTCCTTGGAGAGGTGACCGAGCGGTTTAAGGTGCACGCTTGGAAAGCGTGTGTGCGTGGAAGCGTACCGAGGGTTCGAATCCCTCCCTCTCCGCCACTTAACTATTACCGCATAAAACAAGATTTAATTCGGATTTTATCCATGCAAAATGGCGTTCCCCGTATCCTACTCATTCGCCTGAGCGCCATTGGCGATGTGGTTCGCGTTTTGCCCGCACTGCACGCATTGCGCGATGCCTATCCTCATGCACAAATCGATTGGGCCGTAGAGTCCAAATCAAGTGATATCGTGCTGGAACATCTCTGTCTGGACAATGTCCTGGTCTTTCAGCGCAGTAAAGACGGGATTCTGGACAATACCCGCGTATTTCGGGCATTTTGCAAACAAATTCGTGAGCAACGCTACGATATTGCGATTGATTTTCATGGCATTATTAAAAGTGGCTGGATTCTTAAAGCAAGCCGTGCCCCCCGTCGCCTGGCATTCGCTCCTCCGAGAAGTCGCGAGATGAGTCATCTCTTTGCTACCGAAAAGGTTTCTCTCCTGTCTCGAAACATGAACCGCATCGAGGAGAATCTGGAACTGGTCAAGCCGCTTGGCGCAAAGCGGCACACGCTGGATGTATCGCTGGTCGTTCCGGATGAAGTCCAGGAAAATGTTGAGCAATACCTTGCAGAGACATTTCACAGTGCGAAATTGCTTGCTGTACTGCATGCACCAGTAGATCGCCCGGAAAAGCAGTGGCCTTTATCGAATTTTGCAGCATTAAGTGACTTTTTGCTGGCCGATGGTCGATTTGATGTACTTTTGACATATGGCCCTGGCCAACAAGAGATTGCAACAAAAGTACATGATCAATGTCGCAGAAAGCCGGAGATTGCTCCACTGTCACCGGATTTAAAACATTATATGGGTTTGATGCAGCACGCCGACTTGTTTTTTGGTGGCGATACCGGGCCAATGCATATTGCATCTGCTTTGAATGTGCCGGTTGCCGCGGTATATGGCGGCACCTCACCGATTAAGCATTCTCCGCTCCGACCGCCCTATGAAGTGCTTTATGATGGACCAGAGCCATTTCCAGAACGAGCGGTTTCTCTTGAGGATGCTAAGACCTATCTTGCCAATATTACACCGGAGCAGGCCTACCAAGCGTGTATTCGTCTGATTCGGGCGTAAATTTTAGGCAAACCAGAAAAAGATTGTTCCACGTGGAACAATTTTAAAAGACACACTAAAGTCCAAGACTTGTGTCCTCTGAAATCGGACAGCCAAGAGGTGTAGAATCACAACAATGCCTACAGAACCTGGCCCACTTCAAGAATTTTTGTTAGATGACTCCTTTTTACAGTGCATGCAAGCACATAACCTGGCTATTTCTGATGAACTACAACAAAAATTGATAGCCTATATTGATCTTATTCAGGCATTGAACCCAGTCGCAGGCCTGGTTTCACAGAATGAAGTCAACCACCTTGTGTCACGACATCTGCTGGACAGTTTGAGCCTGGCGCATCCAATACGTACATTACAGCCGGGATCGGGCATACATCTTGATATTGGTAGTGGCGGAGGCTTTCCTGCCATTCCCCTGGCTTTACTCTTTACTGAAAAGCCTTTTTGCCTTATTGAGCGATCAAGTAAAAAGGCAGGTTTTTTACGCAAGGTGATTTCAGCGTTTAAATGTGCCAACATTACCTTGATACATGGCGTATTTCCGGAGAACTATTCCCTTGATACACCGGCTGTTATTACCGCCAGAGCAGTGGAGCGGCCCCGTCTGTTGCATAAGAAAATGTTTCCCTTGATAGAAAAAGGTGCAACTTTTGTCAGCCAGACCGTACCCTCGGCAGTATTTGCGGAAAAAATGTTCCACGTGGAACAATGGGAAGATGATTTTTCAAAAAACGCCTATAGACGTGGGAAATTGTTTGTGGTTAAGAAATGAATCCACAAGTCAGTGATTAAGTCAAGGTCAAGGTCAGGTTTTAAAGATTTAGCGGGTCAATGACCGGGATTGATAAACTCTGCGGGTATATGGTGGATTTTTAACAGCTATAAAACAGGGTATTTGCCCGTAACAAATTGTTCCACGTGGAACAATGGTATCAAATCCCAAAGTTATCCACATGTTTTCCACTTATGCCAATTCGATTAAAATGCCTTTAATTACGAACCTTTTGTTGACTTCAGGTGCGTTGTATGCTATTTTTTCAACTTCACCTGATTTTTTACCTTGTCTGGAGGATTATTGTTGAAGTACTTGATTCTGCTGGGGGATGGTATGGCAGATTATCCCCTGGAAAATTATGGCCATCGTACGCCGTTGGAGATTGCCCACACGCCTGCGATGGATGAAGTGGTCCGGCGGGGCGTGTTGGGTCAGTTTTGTCCAATTCCCGAGGGTATGCCGCCTGGGAGTGACATTGGCAATCTGTCCATGTTCGGGTACAATCCCCGAAATGCTTTCCGTGGGAGAGCGCCGATTGAAGCAGCAAGCCAGGGAATTGACCTTGCATCCGATGAAGTCGCATTCCGCTGCAATCTGGTCACGCTGGATAACGGTACGATGGACAGTTTCACGGCCAATCATATCAGTACAGAAGAAGCGGTTCCCATTATAAAAAGCCTGAATGAAGCACTGGCGGACAAATTCCCTGTAAAATTCTATCCAGGTGTGAGTTATCGGCATCTTTGTATCATAAAAGGTACCGATCAGGCCCCTGTTGAAGCCTTGAACAACCTGGAATGTGAGCCACCACACAACATTACTGATCAAAAAGTGCATGGATACCTCCCGCAAGGCACTTCCGCCAGTATGTTACATGAAATGATGGCATGTGCCCGAGATATACTGGCCGATCACCCGGTTAATAAAGCGCGACAGGGCACAGGCAATCCACCAGCGACCGATATCTGGCTCTGGGGACAGGGTATTGCCCCTAAAATGCGTACTTTTGCAGAAAAATTCGGTATCAGTGGCGCTGTGGTGTCTGCGGTTGATCTTGTGCGTGGTATGGGAGTTTGCGCGGGACTTGAAGTGCTGCAGGTTCCAGGCGCTACTGGCTGGATTGACACCAACTACCAGGGCAAGGTGGAAGCCGGGCTGAATGCGCTTAAAAAGCATGATTTTGTCTTTATTCATTTAGAAGCACCCGATGAAACCGCCCACCAGGGGCGTGCTGACCTGAAAATACAGGCCATTGAAGATTTTGATCAGAAGATAGTCGCACCCTGCCTGAAATGGCTGGATACCCATCCGGATGCGCGCATTTTGGTTGCACCTGACCACTTCACCTTGATCAGCACAAAGACACATGCAGGAGGCCCGGTACCGTTTGCGTTGTGTGGTGCTGGTGTGGTTGCCAACCACCACCAGGGATATTCAGAGCGTGAAGCCGCCGAGACTACCGTGCTTCTGGAAGATGGGTATACCCTGGTTCAGCGTATGATTACTGAAGAGCACCTCGATTTTTCTGTAGCTGTTCCGCTAACATGACCGGATAAATGGGGTGTAATAGAACAAATCGGGTAAAACACCCAGTTTTAAGCATTGATTTTAGTCCCTGAAGGAGTTTTACTGTTGAGTCAACGAATTGAAATATATGATACCACCCTGCGCGATGGTGCCCAGGGACCTGGTGTAAAATTTTCAGCAGCAGACCAGTTGAATGTGGTTCGTGCTTTGGATGAGCTGGGGGTGGCCTATATTGAGGGCGGACAACCCGGCTCCAATCCCAAGGCCGTGGAACTCTTTGAGCGTGCCGCTGACATGCAGCTCAACCATGCAAAGATGGCAGCCTTCGGCAGTACCCGGCATCCCAAGGCCGCTGTCGAAGAGGATGCCAATATTAAAGCATTGCTCAGCGCGGGTACGGAGGTGGTTACAATTTTTGCCAAATCTTCCGGTTTACATGCGAGGGAGATTCTGAAAGTAGAGCTTGACAAGAATCTTGAGCTGGTCGATGAATCCGTTCGTTATCTGATATCACAAAAACGACGGGTAATTCTGGATGCGGAGCATTTTTTTGACGCGTACTTTGAAGATGCGGACTATGCCCTGGCTGTTCTGGAGTGTGGCTGGAAAGCTGGCGCAGAATGCCTGGTTTTGTGTGAGACCAACGGTGGTCGGTTGCCCCATGAAGTAGCCTCAGCAACTCAACGTGTTCGTACGCATCTCCCTGAAGCCCGCATCGGCATTCATACCCACAATGACTCGGGATGCGCGGTTGCCAATTCACTTGCCGCGGTATTAGAAGGTGCGGTGCATGTACAGGGAACCATTAATGGCTACGGAGAACGTACCGGTAATGTCGATCTCTGCTCGGTGATCCCCAATCTTCAGATTAAGATGGGATATGACGTATTAACCCCCCTACAATTGACACGGATTACCCATGTTTCACATCTGGTGGCCGAATTGGCCAATATGACACCGCGAGACCATACCCCATATGTCGGACGAGACGCATTCACCCACAAAGGTGGGATGCATGCAGACGCGGTTCGCAAGCTCAAGGCCAGTTATGAGCATATCAACCCGGAGCTTATTGGCAATACAACCCACATCGCGGTCAGTGAGGTTTCTGGGCGTTCGAGCTTGATCCAGAAGGCCCGGGAATTCGGAATTGAGCTGGATCGTGATGGTGAGGAAGTACGCCAGATACTTAATAGTGTAAAAACTATGGAAAACGAAGGGTATGAGTTCGAGGGGGCGGATGCTTCCCTGGAGCTCATTATGCGACGTGCCATTGGAGGACTCCATACCTTTTTTACCCCTATCGGGTACAATGTTCGGATCAGTCATGTTGGAGTGGAGCCAATCCTGTCAGAGGCAACCATGAAGTTGGCGTTGCCAGACGGTCGCGTCATGCATACTGTGGCTGAAGGGTTTGGTCCTGTAGATGCCTTGAACCAGTCTTTGCGCAAAGCATTGGAAGGTACCTATCCCGATATGTGTGATGTGCATCTGGAAGATTACAAAGTTCGCATCCTGGATGGGAAAAAAGCGACCAGGGCAACGACCCGTGTATTGATTGAGTCCAGTGACAAGCAGAACTCCTGGAATACTGTTGGAGTGTCGGAAAACATTATTACGGCATCTTACATTGCATTGCTTGACAGTATCGAATACAAACTCCTGAAAAGTTGTGACTAGCAAGGCGTAGTGTGTGCTATTGTGCTGTATATTTGGATATATGCATCACAATAAGCCATTTTTATATTCATGATTAAATACAATATTCCATGTATCTACCCATTCAAGGCAACAGAGTACACCAGAGATGCTGAACTTCATTCTTTGATATATTTGAGTACCTCAATGATACGCTTTGCTTCAAACTGAAGTGGCTTCATAAGATGCTCGGCTTGTTTCAGGTTGTCTTGTGCGATCGCTTTTTCTACAAGCAAGGCAGCATCTCGAAGGCAATCACCGTTGATATTTGCGGCAGCACCTTTGACAGAATGGGAGTATCTTTCTGCGCTTTCAAAATCCTGATTACGGATGGCTTCCATCAATTTGTCCATCATGGATATCAGGTCAACCGAAAATATGTGTGCTAAATGACGCAATAATTCTTCATCACCGTCCAGTCGTTGCAGCAGTTCTTCCCGGTTGAAGACAGCCTTGTTCTCGGAAAGTGGATTATTGATGATGTTTGGTGTGGTTTCGATATTTTCGGTGATTTGCCCACCAATATGCCGTTCGATAACGTGAATAAGCTTTTGGGGTTGCACAGGTTTTGACAAGTAATCGTCCATACCGGCTGTAAGGCAGCGGTCACGGTCTTCCGGCATAGCCCAGGCAGTCATGGCTATGATAATGACATGCCGACCATTTCGTTGTTCTGACAAGCGAATTCTTCTTGTGGCCTCTAAGCCATCCATTTCTGGCATCTGGACATCCATCAGTATCAGGTCATACGCTATGTGGTTAATCGCCTCCAGTACTTCATTCCCGTCTGCAACAGCATCAGCATGGTAGCCCAGTTTGTGCAATATTCCGAGAAGTACTTTTTGGTTTGTAATATTGTCCTCTGCAACCAGTAATTTAAATTTTTGACGGTCAGCAACCGAAATGCTGTGAAAATATTTGGGTGCTTTTCCAGAATCAAATTCAATGGCTGCCGGGTCTCCCAGGGCAACTGCCAGGGCGTAGTGCAATGAATTTCGTTTGGTCGGGATAGATAATGAATCAAAGAATCCAAGTCTGGTAAGCTCATCTTTGTTGTGTATGTATCCAGCGTGAGACAGCAAAATTACCGGTATGTTGCTATCTTTCCAGTGGTGTTGCAATTTGGCAAGTACCGATTCAGGTTGTTCTTTTTTCTGTGGGATATCCAGGAGTATTACATCGGGCGGAATGTCAAGAATATTTCCTGAAGCAGTTTTCCAGGATGGCTTGGATTTTATATCAGCGCTGCTTGGAACTGAGATGACATCGCACTTCCATTTTTTTAAAACTCCGACAAGATGCTTTTGAATGACAGGATGATCGGTAACAAGCAAAGTCTTGGCATCAACGAGACACGTAGAGGGTTTTTGTATGGCAGCAGCTGGTGATACCGGTTTTGAGAATTGAACTGTAAACCAAAATGTTGCCCCCTTACCAGTTTCACTATCAACACCGATATCGCCCCCCATCATTTGCGACAACTGCTTTGAGATTGCCAACCCCAGTCCGGTACCCCCGAACTTTCGTGTTGTCGAAGGGTCCATCTGAGTAAATGATTTGAAGAGTTCCGGTTGTTTTTCTTTGGGGATTCCAATACCTGTGTCACTCACCGAAAAATGTATACGGTAATTGTCCTTTGCCTGTATTGAATTGTCCATTCGAACCAGCAGTGTAATTTCGCCTTTAGCCGTAAATTTGACTGCATTGCTGAGGAGATTCAACATGATTTGTCGTAATCGGCCCGGGTCTCCTCGAAGGTATTCTGGGACATCCTCCGCGACAGAATAGGTTAAATCCAGCTGTTTTTCATAAACGCGGAACAGTACCTGGTCCAGAACATCCTCCAAGGTGTCAACCAAATTAAAATCGAGCTCTTCTAAATGAAGTTTACCGGCTTCCATTTTAGAGAAATCGAGGATGTCGTTGAGGATACTCAATAACAATTCCCCGGAGGTTCTGACAGTTCGAACGTATTCACGTTGTTCAGAATTCAGATCGGTATCCAGCAATAAGCCCGACATACCGATGATGCCATTCATTGGGGTGCGTATTTCATGGCTCATGTTGGCCAGGAAGGTGCTTTTGGCTTGATTGGCCATTTCTGCTTCCAACGCCCATTGATTGGCAAGCGCGATACTGTCCTGCAGTTGCTTATTGATTTCGTCTACCTTGTGCTTTTCTTCCATCAAAGCCAATTCAGCCAACTTCCGTTGACTGATGTTTTCATGGGCAACAACTACCCTGCGTGGAATGGAATCGGTGAAAGGGGTAACATGACAGACAAACCAACGCTCTTCCTCTTTTGAATGGCAGGAATATTCATAGTAGTAATTGTCGAGTGTACCATCAATTACATGGTCAATGTTTTGAGCAATCTCAAAGTTTACCTTGCTTTCGTCGCCTTCTATCATGCGGCATACCGCAATATAATTCCACCCTTTGCCATAATTCTGGATGATGGGAGGATTTTCATTATTAAACTGCTTCCACGCACGGTTGATGGCTATAATAGTTCCATTATCATCAAGAATTGCGATATGCGCGGACAACGAATCCAACGTGGAGCGGAGGAACTTCTCGGAATCTTTTAAGGCTTCAAGCGCGTATTTGTTCTGGGTTATGTTGCGCGCCAGAATGAGGTATCCACCATGGGGCAATGTGGTTATTCGGGCCTCAAAATATTGCGATGGGTTGTCAGGCATATCCAGTTGGTATTCCACCACTTCCAACCGGTTGGTGCTTGACAGCCTTGATATTGCAGTTTCCGTTGCATTAATCAATGCCTTGGGCATCACTTCCGTATATAGACGTCCAATAAAATCTTCGGGACGTAGAAACAACTCGTTTGTATTTCCATGAAAGTTTTTAAAGTACTTATCACGATCAAGCTCAAAAATGAGGTCGGGTATCGCACGCAAGATACTTTGTACACGTTCTTCTTCGGCAACAAGTGCTTGTTCTGCCTGTTTTTTTGCAGTGATGTCCAGAAGCAAGCCATCCAGATAAATAGGCGTGTCGGGGCTTTCCTGAAAAACACCTGCACCTTTTTCAAAAACCCAACGCAGTGTGCCATCTCGGTGTAGTATGCGATATTCCAATGAGTATACGGAATGTTTTTGAAGGGCTTCATCAATAACCTGGTTGACATGTTCTCTGTCTG
>CAZIDP010000067.1:0-15279 GCA_964537975.1 uncultured Nitrospirales bacterium
TGGATGTATACACATCAGAACCATTCGAAGACAACCCCTTCATAGGGCTTGACAATGTCATTATGACTCCCCATCTGGCAGCATCAACAGATGAAGCACAATTGACGGTTGCAGTTGATGTCGCACGTCAAATGGTAGATTATTTGCAGACCGGGGCCATCGTTAATGCGGTAAATGTACCCAGCCTGGACAGTGAAACCCGCAAAGCACTGGAACCACTACTTTACCTTTCGGACCGGCTTGGTCAGTTTATGTCCAGCTATGTACATGGAAGTCCCAGTGCAATTGAGATTGAATATAGTGGAGATTTGGGCGTTACAGATACCTATCCTGTCACAGCGGCAGTACTATCGGGTTATTTGACACCGCTCGTTGAATCGGTAAATATGGTGAGTGCCCCCAGCCAGTTGAAAGCACGCGGAATTTCATGTAGTGAAAAGCGTAGTGCTGCGACATCAGATTATGCGTTCGAAATCGGTGTAAGTGTTGTTGTAAACGACAAGACACATACTGTTAAAGGCACATTATTTAATCGGCAAGACCCACGCATATGTGGACTCGAAGGAATGCGTGTAGACGCCAAACCATCGGGTTACATGCTGGTTTCTGTTAATGAAGACGTACCCATGATGATCGGTCGGGTCTGTACAAAAATTGGCGAAGCGGGGATCAATATCGCCAATTTAACACTGGGCCGGCAAGAAAAGGGGGGACAAGCACTCATGATGCTGAATCTGGATCAGCCAATACCAGATGCATTGCTGGAGCAGATTCGCAACATGCCTCACATTCTCAAGGCGGAACTGGTCGTGTTGCCTGAAGCATAGCCATACTAGAGTTATTTTTTCAGTAAACGCAGAAAACAAGAATTGCATAATCAGGGAGACAGTATGAGTAAGTACACCCACATTCAGGTACCGAACGGCGAGAAGGTAACAATCAAGGATGGAGAAATCCAGACACCTGATAAGCCAATTATTGGCTTCATTGAAGGTGATGGCATCGGACCTGACATCTGGAAAGCATCCAAGTTCATTTTTGATGCCGCAGTAAAACATTGCTATGCCGGTAAGCGTGAAATAGCGTGGATGGAAATATATGCCGGTGAAAAAGGAAACCAGGTATGTGGTTCCTATTTGCCCGAAGAAACACTGGATGCCATTCGTGAATATGAAATCGCGATCAAAGGTCCATTAACAACACCGATTGGTGGAGGATTTCGCAGTTTAAACGTATCACTGCGCCAATTGTTGGATTTATTTGCGTGTGTTCGCCCTGTGCGGCATTTTCCCGGGGTACCAAGTCCAGTTAAGCGACCTGGTGATGTAGACATGGTAATTTTCAGAGAAAACACCGAAGATGTTTATTCTGGACTGGAATTGGAATCGGGAACTCCGGAAGCCAAGAAACTGGTGGAATTCTGTAAACAAGAATTTGGCTGGGATTTACGGTCGACTTCCGGCATTGGTATTAAACCAATCAGCCCCGAAGGTACCAAACGCCTTGTACGTGCAGCAATCAACTACGCATTAAAGAACAATCGCAAATCAGTTACCTTGGTACACAAAGGTAACATTATGAAGTTTACCGAAGGTGCATTCATGCGCTGGGGGTATGAACTGGTGAAAGAGGAATTTGCCGATGTTGCTGTAAGCTGGGAGGATTGCAACGGGAATCCGGGAGACAAGGTTCTGGTAAAAGATACTATTGCAGACATATTCCTGCAGCAAATCCTGACCCGCCCAAAAGAATTTGAAGTCATCGCTACCATGAACCTTAATGGTGATTACATGAGTGACGCATTGGCTGCGCAAGTTGGTGGAATTGGTATTGCCCCCGGTGCAAATATTAACTACGAAACTGGCGCTGCCATATTTGAAGCAACACATGGAACCGCGCCGAAATATGCAAACCTCGACAAAGTGAATCCAAGTAGTGTGATCCTCTCCGGTGTAATGATGTTCGAGCACCTGGGTTGGACAGAAGTAGCAGATGTTATCACTGAAGCATTAGCCAAAACTTACCAATTAAAAACCGTGACCTACGATTTTGCTCGCCTTATGGATGGCGCAACGGAAGTGAAGTGCAGTGAATTTGCGCAAGCAGTGGTAACCAACTTCTAAGAACACTTAAACAAAAAAATACATATTGGTCATTATTAGATGATTCAATAAGTCGAATAATAATAACATATAGCCCCTGATACCATATTAGGTACAGGGGCTTATATCATTATCGCATCATACCCCTTCTATACTTTACAATATCGTTATAATGATTGAAAATCCATTTTTTATTTTACGACACATATAGTATATCTAATGACAAAAGATAGATTTTAATTGTAACGCCCAGTTTTGTTCACCAATAGATATGCCTCGAACAGGAGAAGGTATGAGCGAAAATCAATACATATTCAATGACACGAAACTCCAAGAAGCCGAAGTATTGTCACGCTTGAACGAGATTATCCGATACGCGCACGTTGGTATCAGTGTTAATGGGGTAACCCATGACATTAATAATTTTCTTGGCGCTGTTATGGCCTATACCGAATTAATCAGCCTTGATGAAGGTTTATGTGAAAATTCACGTAATATGCTGGAAGATGTTATCGAAGGCGTTGTACGTTGTAGTCAAATGTTGGGAAACTTGACAGCACTCGCACGGAAAGACCTGAACACATCCTCTATTATTGATATTTCAGAACTGATACACCGTGCCCTTGGAATACTTGATTATGGTTTTAAAGTTGACCAGATTCGACTGGAACGACAAGTTGAATCGAATTTGCCCTCCATATGCGGCGAAACACCTCGTTTACAGCTTTGCCTTGGATATATATTGGTCAATGCTCAGGAAGCCCTGGCAGCATCAAAGGACAAACGCATCCGCATCACAGCAACACGCATAAACAATGGAGTCAAAATAGCCATATGGAACAGCAGTTTACCTGTACCTGAAGAGAATAAAGAGACAATGTTCAAACTCTTTTTTACGTCAAAAACCGGACCTCATTTAGGTTTGGGATTAAATATGGCGCAAACGATACTTGTGGAACATGGTGGCACGTTGTCCTACGATGATAAGGAAGGATTTATTCTGTTCATTCCATTGGAAACAACCTTTCACCCCAAACCAATGGTGCAGCACCAAGAACATATCTGATCGCAGTTGGTACACTTACTTATATTACTGTTGATCCGACAATGAATATACTACCCGAACCCGAGCAGTACACGAGGCCTGTCGCAACGTTGGTTCGGTGGCTTGACTCCCTGGCGTTTCATTCCAAGTAATATCCATAATCTGTACTGTATCTACAGCATAAACTGTTGCGCGCATACTGCCAGCAACCGCGTCAGCAGCCATAAAAGCATTGGCAACTGCATGGGATACAGCTTGTTCCACCGTGCTTTCCTGGTTCTGCACATGCATAAGCGGTCCTGCGATATTACATTGAAACTCATTTGCTGCTGCAACAATTTTCTCACATAATCGAGCGAAATTCCGTAATCCTGTATCGGGATGTTGGTATGAAGATGCGCTGTAGCGCAATAATACTGAAGACCGAACGGTATTATTGAACAGGTCGACCACAGTTGGTGCAGAGACCTCAAATGTCAGTGGATTGGCATCATTATCGGAAAGGTGTTTTCGCAAGTCAGAACCAAAGGATTCCGCGCTATTGAGCGCATCCTGCATACTTTCAGCAGAGGATTCGCGGTGCATCCAAAAATCTACATGGGATGGAGCCACAAATTCTGTAGCAACACCAACGCTTTCAACGAGGGGGATACGCAGCTCTTGTGCTTTGATATTGTCCACCGCAGACAACAAGTAGATGCCGAATAAAAGCACCAAAGCAGCAATATAAAATGTACGTAATCGTAAGTTGGTAAAGTCTATTTTCATAGTCATAACACTCCCATCCTACAATCCAGCAGATAGCTTGTCGCGGTCTGTATGGATTCTAAACAAGAACGATCATGCATTGCGCCGTGGCAAAAACGGGAACAATTTCAGCAAATCTTGCCTTGGCGGTTGGTATCCATACTCACAAACTTGAAACAGTTCTGCCGCAATCATTTCAGAAGTTCGGGCTTCGCCATATATATACTCCAACGTATCTCTTCCCAGGGTGAATGCGCGATTCAGCCAGGGTGTCCACTCCGCTTTTAACCACTCTAACCGATCAACTGCACCAACTGGTACACTGTCCAATTTACCATCCTGCCAGGGTAACCATTCATAAAATTGCGATTCCATGGCATCCAACATAGCCCACTTGATGTCAATGACATCTGATATATCAACAGCAATGTCTGGACTGAATGGTGTCGGACTGGTAAATGAGTCCATCATATACAGAAATGTGGGCATACGAGACAACGACTTACCGTCAGGACAGCTCAGGGGAACAGTAACCAGGTATGAAGCATCCTGCACTGCAATTGAGGTATAGCGATGATCTGGGTGGTAATCATAGGGTCGGTGTGTTACGACAACATCTGCCTCCCACTCACAGATTATGTTTATAATCTGGCGACGCAATGCCAAATCGGCAACGATGGTGCCATCATCATTGTCAAGCATCTGTGAACGCACCCTGGACCCTGCATGTTGTGCAGCAGCCTCTGCTTCAACACGCCGCCTTTCCGCCAGTGCCTCTCTGTCCATTTCATGATGACCTGCGTTGCCATTTGTCACAGAAACGATTAATACATCATGGCCTTCATTTGACCACTTGGCAATGGTGCCACCAGCGAGAATTTCAATATCATCAGGATGTGCACCGAAACATACTATTTTCATTCTTCCTGTACGCTCCGTACAAAGTTGATACGCAACGGATTGCTGCGCAGTATGTTGCTGTTGGCATTGCTTACCTGTATGGTTGCTGGATCAAGTGTGCTTTCATCAGTCCCTGTTGGTGTCAGCATTGCTTCAAACTCAGCTACAACCAACATGGTTTCTGGAATCGTGTCCAAGCTCTCCAGCACATCAAACTGGTATTTCAGGCTGGGTAAGTTTTCAATATCCAACACGATACGTCGGACGGCATGCTCACCCAAGACAGCCACAAAGTTTCCAATTTCATCTTCGTCGCGCAAGATTCTACCCCGAATAGCCACAGGATTGTCTGGAAAGTTCTGCTCACTGGTCAATTGGAATTCACACAACAAAGACTCTGGAAATGGTTCCGTCACGGTTATTGTCCGAAGGTGAACCCGTTCGTTCCGAGATACCAATTCCTGAATATCAATATTGGCAGCTCGAGACTCCTGTGCGATATTAGCGGTCATAAAAACTTTGCCTTCAACATCCCCAATAGTCAAGGGAAGTTGTTCTTCATGCTGAACCTGCTCAACCTCTTCGGATTCGACACTTGGACTTGTAGGCTTAGGCGCATAAAGTCCACAGCCTGTGTACAACAGTGCCAGTCCAATACCCATCAAACTAATTAACAGAGGATACTTCATTGCGTTCATTTTCCTGACATTCTCGATTACAATTTCTACCAAAGATATTCACTTACATGGAATATAAAAGCACACAAAAGGGCTTAGGCGCAAACAAACACTTAAAATCAAGTATTATTCAAGTCCGAATTACTGGAGTGGTTCGTAGATTTTGACTCCATTTTGCTCTGCTGATGGACCCGCAACGCACTCATGGTCTCTTCAAACAATGCCCGTTCGGCCAGTTTATATTGCAAGCGTATAAAACGTAGGTCGATGAACGCGGCCATTAATGCCACAAACAACAACAATACAAATGCACCCCAATAGAGACTCAGGTACAGTAAAGAAAAGCTACCCTGAAGTGTATACTTTCCATTCCAGGCAAGAATGGCACAAGCAGCGATTGCGATCCCACCGACTGTGCGCCATATCCATTGTGGACTATGTTTATTGTTAATCTTCAATATATTTACGATTACTGTCTGGCAAACAATATCTCAAACGACAACTTTAGAGATAATTTTAATGTGAAAAGTAATGTGTTAAATTACATTTCATAAATTAATAAGGTACCAACACCTCTTGTTCATATACCTCACCAGATGGCGATTGAATGAGTCTTATCTCCTTACGGTAGCGCTGTGGTGCATTCGACGTAGATTTTTGCGTAACTACAGGACTTTGTTGACGGTTCTTCTGCACTTGGTCGCCCACAAGGGCACCTGTCAATGCACCCAGACCGGCACCAATGAGTGCACCTTCCCCTTGTTTCCCTGATTGATGACCAATAATCGCACCTGATGCAGCACCCAATGCACCGCCAACCACTGCTCCGTCTTGTACCGGAGTCGTATTACAACCGACCATGGCCAGTACCACACCAAGCGCCAGCACACTAGAAATTGTCTTCACAAACATAGGTTATTCTCCTTGAAACATTTTTGATACTTCTTAAAACTGTAGACCTATATAGTCATTTTACCAGATACACTATACCTTGGAAAGTACCGGGTATAAGAACCAGGTCTATATGTTGATGTTTAACTTGACGATATAGTGTCTTGATTATTCATATTAAATGATAAACATAATAGAAATATTTATAGCGACTGCTGTTCAAAGACAGTTTTTTTCATCAAAAGGTGTCAGAATGGCCTTATTTGAGGGCTGGTTATAGAAAATATCATCCATAAACTTTGATTAAATGAGACAACAATGAATCCAGCATGATAAGCAACAGCAAAACTGGTAGATAAATTACTGAAGCGCGTAACACTTTTCGCGCATCATCCGTCGATTCGCTGATGCGCCATTGTATACAAGAACGCAAAAACCACAGGCCACAGAATAACGCGCCAAAAAAGTACAACCACCCAGACATACGCACAAAAGTTGGCCAAAGCGAAACAGGGATCAATAGAATGGCAGATGCCAAACTCTGTCTGAAAGTGCTCTTGCCATCGGGTTGTACAATCGGCAGCATTTTGAGGCCACCCATTCGATAATCATCACGAAACATCCAGGCGATAGAATAAAAATGCGGATGTTGCCAGAGGAACATTATGGCAAACAAAACCCAGGCACCAACATCGAGTTGACCACGTGCGGCAGCCCAACCGATCATGGGCGGTATAGCACCTGGTATTGCTCCCATCGGGGTATTAAGCCAGGTGTAACGCTTCATCGGGGTGTAGACCAGCACATATAACAATCCACTGAGTAGTGCCAGTACCGCCGACAGCGTATTGACGAGCCACCATAATACCAAAGGTCCCGCGGCAAGCAAAATGACCCCGAAAATCAGTGCAGAAACTGGCGGGATAATTCCTTTGGGTAATGGACGATTTCGGGTACGCGCCATACGCGCATCAACTTCCCTTTCGAGGAAGTGATTGAGTACTGCGGCCCCACCAGAGGCCAGTCCGGTACCGATAAGTGTGAGGAACAAACGATAAAATGGAAATGGAGCCAGCATACTGGCTCCTAAAGCAAATCCAAGCACCGTAGTCACCAATACCATGGTTAGAATTCTGGGCTTGGTCAGCTCTACATATGCAGACAACACAGACCTTGTCACAACGGGCATTCGATTATTTACTCCGCTGCCATAGATTTTGGATAATGCAAGGTAGTGGCATCGTCGATTTCTGATTTGGTTAAATCATCTCTTGATAAAATTGGCCGGATTCTAAGTGTAAGTAGCACACTCGAGGCTAAAATGCCGGCTCCCGTAACGACATGCAAACTGGTAATGACCGGTTGTTTCAGTGTCCATAATGTGAACAAGCCCAGGCTGAACTGAACTGCCACAAGTACAAACAGTAACGCAATAGATTGCCAGATGCGTGCTGGCAGTTCATCTTCACGTTGCGCACGCCACACCATGTACAACACGGCAATCAGAACAAGCAAAGCTCCCAGTCTATGTGAAAAATGAATCCACATTTGCAAAAGCGTTACATCTGCCATAGGCATACCGATAGCATATGCCTGGTGCTCAAAACGCCAATCATTCACCCATTGTAATGCTGACTGATTAAAAAACGGCAACCATCGGCCTGCAACTGTTGGGAAATCTGGAATGGCAAGTCCAGAACCCGTGTGCCGCATGATGGCACCCAAGAACAATTGCAGGTAGACGACACCAATAATCACCCAGGAGCCACGCAGCAATGGTGTCAGATGAAAATTTCCTCCCTCATCCGCAGGTTCATTGATACGTTGTATTCGTTCTTTCGATAGTCCGTATGCAATGACAACCAGTATGACCAGAAATGTCTGCGCCAACAAGGCATGCATACTGGAAACCGCAGTTGGAAGTTGGAAAAGCACGGTCAAGCCCCCAAGCAATGCTTGCAGCAGCACCGCAAGCACCGCGAGCCCACCGGCCCATTTTAACCAGCGTTGTGGCGTTTTAAATGCCAGCCAAATCGCCAGTATTACCGTCAACGCAGCAACAAATCCAGCAAACAGGCGATGAAAATGCTCATGGAATATACCCCCAACCCAGTTTGATGGAGGGTACGTAATTGGATTATGTCCGAAAGTTAATGGCCAATCGGGAACAGCCAACCCGGCTTCATGGCTTTTTACCTGGCCCCCAAAAAAGATCAGGCACAATGTCATACCGCAAACGAACTTTGAAAAGTGTCGCAACCAACGGTTTTCATCTTTGACAAGTACTTCACTCATTGAAACGGCTCTCCGAATCTAATATCTGGTAATTACATATGAAACTGAATAGAAAATTAATTTTTTACAGTAATCGGGGTACAATCAAGATGTTGTCATTCCATTTACCCCGCTGACCTGTCAGCAAGTATACCCACCAACGACCCCTCAATCAACAGAAATGCCCAATCGTACCTGTTGCACTATTAATCCCAGAACGGATCATAATCGTCGGCAAAATGAGGTGTCCTTTGTTGAAACCAGGTACCAAAGGCATCAGAATCAAGAATAGTAACAAATCCGCGCATGCTATAGTGGCCCAACCCGCAAAGCTGTGCGCAAACTATCTCAAATTGACGGGTTTCATCCCCTACTGTCTTTTGATATTCCGCGGTTGTCATAGTAGGTGTAAATAGTATTTGAGTCTCCATGCCGGGGATTATGTCCTGCTTGATTCTAAATTCAGGTAATGAGAATCCATGTACTACATCTTTGGAAGATAGATATATTCGTACTGGTTGATCTACTGGCAACACCAGTTGATTCAAGGTGGTCAGATCATCTTGCGAAAACGCGTCGTCTCTATCCAAGCCCAGCGGATTGGTCTCTTCACGTACCAATTCAGGACGGGTTGTACCGAAGACGCCGTCCAGGCCCGGGTAATGTATGTTCCAGGCAAATTGTTGGGCAACTACACGGACTTCCAATGGCTTTCTCTTTGAATTCAGTGCTTCTGGTGTAAAATTGGCAGTATCACCATAGGGTCGTGAAAAACTCAAATCCAACACCAATTCTATAACCAATACAAGTCCAGCGAGATAGTATACCCAGCGCGCGTTTAGTCCATTATAAGTAGCTTTTGCTTG
Organism: uncultured Nitrospirales bacterium; assembly: GCA_964537975.1. GTDB lineage: Bacteria > Hydrogenedentota > Hydrogenedentia > Hydrogenedentales > SCBR16-9 > SCBR16-9. The sequence continues at coordinate 9,503 of CAZIDP010000067.1, forward strand.
TCGTCCACCTCGAAACCGTATCAGGCAATAAATAAAGAAGAAAAACCACCCCAGAAAAAACAAGCCGATAAATACATGGATCAAAATAAAAAGTGTATCAATATCACTTCCATGCTCCGAAGCCAGGAATGGATAATGCAATAAATCTCTCATAATTTCGCCAATTTACCATTACACATCTACATGATTCGCGTTACCAACTTGTTCATCTTCATCAACCATTGCCTGTTGATTCCTGGTAATTCCCCACGCAACACTTCCAAACATCAACATGATCAGTCCTAATACCCCCAACAGAATTCCGATTGCGATATTCATACCGATTGTCTGATCAGCATCTGCGGCTCCGAAGCACGTAGCGCAGGCAGATACCCGATGAGCATTGTATAAAAAAGTCAATCCACATAAACCAAACTTGCTTTTATTTTTCATAATCCAACCAAAATATAATTAACTTACTCACTGATGATTCGAAATTGTTGTTTTTTCCAAAAAGCATATACATGACACAACAGAAACAGCACCAATGACTATAAATGACAAAATCACAGGGGCTACACCAATTGCTGAGTCAGACGCAAAATCAATTCGCCACAATATGCCCAAGCTGAGAACAATGCATGACACAAGGAGCATCAAAACACATATCAGATGGGTTGTTCGCAATGTCATGGTTGATTCCTTTACCACAAAATCATCTATTACAACGGACACTTTTCAAGAACATATTATTCCATACAGTAATGTGGTTGAATTGTAAGATATGATTACGTTAATCATACAATAAGATTGGGATTGGTATCTCGGTACAAGTTGAACCAAGATCATGAAAAATGTATATTCATTTTTGTCGATACTGGTACACCACCTCCACCACTCTCACCAAAGCAGTCTTCACTCTCCTGGATTAAAATTTAAACCACAAGATATTAAACTGTGCCCATCAGAGAATATATTCTCACTTGTCCACCATAAGCCAGGATATTACCTTTTGTCACAAACAGCAAATATGGTCTATATATCTGAATGCCAAGACAGGACTATTTTGTTTTCACTTCATACCAACGCCGGGCCACTTTTTTTGCTTGTTCTATATGTCGGCAGTATGTCAATGCCCCAGGTACCTTGTACACACCAGCACGACTGAGTTTAACAATGATTCTTGCTCGAAGTCCGACTATGATCAGTCCGACTCCATCGTGCTTCATTTCAGCAATTAATGACTTTAGAGCCACTATGGCTGTCCCATCCATGCTTGGCACATCGTGCATATCAATAATGACTGTTTTAACTTTCGCATCTACCAGATGCAGTGCTGAAAGTGCTTTTTCCGCAACACCAAAAAACAGCGGCCCATTGATGTCGTAAACTGCTACCTCATCAGGAAGTCCATTAATAGTAGGATGATTCTCAAGGTTAATCCTATCCGTTTGAGTCAACAGTGCCATTCGCCTGATAAACAGTGCAGAAGCCAACCCGATCCCAACGGCTACCGCCAGTACCATATCAAACAGTACAGTGAGTCCAAAGCATATAACGAGGATGGTAACATCCCCTGGGGGGGCTGAACGCAGGGTGTTCAGGAAATGTCGTGCCTCACTCATGTTCCAGGCAATGATAAACAAAAGTGCAGCAAGTGAAGCCATTGGCACCAAGCCAAGCAGCCCGGCGAGAGCTATTACCGCAAGCAGTACAAAGAAGGCATGAATGGCGGCTGAAATCGGCGAGCGTGCGCCACTGCGGATGTTGGTTGCCGTGCGTGCAATAGCGGCCGTTGCTGTGATTCCACCAAATAGAGGCGCAACAATATTCCCCAACCCCTGGCCAATAAGTTCAGCATTGGGATCATGCTTGGTCTTTGTTAAACCATCTGCCACAACCGCGCATAACAGTGACTCGATGGCACCCAGCATGGCAATGGCAAAAGCCGGGCCTAAAAGAGTTCGTATCAATTGAAAGCTGATCTTCAGGGGCTCGCCATCAAGCCCAGGCAAGAGCCAAGGCATTATCAACGTTGGCAATATAGGTGGTATACCACCGCCTATTTTTCCATTTATTTCCCAGGTAAAGCGTGATGCTATTGTTTCCACAGCGTTTCCCGCCTCCTGACTACCCAGCCATTGATTAATACCATAAGCTGCAAGCGCCCCGACAACCAAACCGACTAGAGGCGCAGGAATCGGAATGTGAAGGCGCGGCCAGAAAAGCATGACAAGCAATGTGAATGCTCCTACGCTCAGTTCCAGCGGATTGAAGGTAGGCATCGAGGTGACAATAATAATTACATTATCGACAAAGTGTTCACCAAGCTTCCCAGTTTCCAGCCCAAGGAAATCAGGAATCTGTAATACTGCAATGAAAACTGCAATACCAGCCGTAAATCCAAGCACTACCGGGTAAGGAACAAATTGGATTAGGCGACCCATCCGGGTAATGCCCAACGCTATTAAGATAACGCCTGCCATCATTGTTGCTATGAGCAAACCGCCAAGGCCGTATTGTTGTACGATCGGGAAGAGGATGACAACGAATGCTGCTGTCGGGCCCGAGACATTGAAACGAGCACCACCGGTAAGTGCGATGATCGCCCCAGCTACAATCGATGTGTAGAGGCCGTGCTGGGGTGGTACACCAGTAGCGATAGCCAAGGCCATCGACAGTGGAACGGCTACGGTACCAATGGTGAGGCCAGCCATCAAATCCTTACGCAAATCCGTAAGTCCATAACCCTCCCGCCATGCGGCGCGAAGTCCTGTAGCGATACTGGGTAGATTAACGGCAAATCTTTGGCGAGACATTTTATGATAGCCCTTGATGGAATGAGCCTTTGCCAGGGAAGAGTCAGACAGAAGCATCTGGCATTGGGAGTAGAAAAGATGTTAATTACATTAACATACTGTTATAATAAGATGCAACCATGGGTGCGATGCCTCATGCGGGGGGTTGTGCTAAGGAATTGCGATGAGAAAGAGATGGCATTTACATTAGATGTTAATGTTATGGGAGAATGCTAATGGAAAAGAAAACCGCTCGACTCACTTTGCTCATAGATCCACACAAGAAACGGGCCTTAGAACAGCTATGCGCTTCACAGGATCTGACTCCTTCGCAAGTAGTGCGACAACTGATACGTGATTATCTACATAAGCACGGAGTAAATTACCAAACTCAGGTACCTAAAAAAGGGGATAGAACCTTGAGTTGATCTCATATCACGGTCAGGCAGCGGCATCATCAAGTCGATGCGCCATTGAGATGGAATTAATTATCGTTGCTCCACCCCGCCATCAATTGCATGGGAAGAAAGACCAGCTATGCCTGAAGTATGCTCCCGTATGAAAGCCAGAAAAGATGAGAACCTTGAGGTGAAGCATTGAAAACTTCTCAATTAAAGACAGGTGACTGTATCAATATCGTTGTCAGATTCCGTAGTCACTTAGGTTCATTGTTTTTATTCTTAAGTCGCTCCAACATACCGGAAATCTTTTTGCGCTGCTGCTGCTCGGCATCCAGGTCCAGTTTCATGTCTATGGTCAACCAACTGCCTTCTTTTGCCCCGTCAGGAAGCAAGGAGACTGGAATATCAACTTGTATTTCCTGATCGCCGACCAGCAGTATTGCCAGGTCATTTTCGATTCTGTCAATCACAGCTTTCATCTAAAAACCCCCTCGAAGTTATTCAACATACGCTTTGCCTTCCTGCCTGATCGCCTCCAGCCGGGCATTTCCAATACCTCGGACTTGTATTAATTCATCCAGGGAATTGAACGGTCTCCTTTCGATGATTTCCAGCGCTCTATCTTCACCAATATGCACTATTTCCTGTAAGCGCTGCAGGCTGGCAGTATTGATGTTGATACTTCCGGAAAAACGGGGTGTGCCCTGAACCATCGGTGTATCAGCTGTATGCCTGGACTTGGCAGGTATAACCGTATACTCCTGCCCATCCGTTGTGACAATCACCGTGCCATGAATATCCGTTCTGAAGAGGGTAACATTTGCCTGCTCCAGACTCGCCAGGGTCTCTGCATGGGGATGTCCATAACGATTGTCAGCGCCACACATTATCACAGCAACTTCTGGGTTAACGACTTGCAAAAATGTCGGAGCAGTGCTGGTATAGCTTCCATGATGACCTACCTTCATGACAGTACTGGATAAATCATGGTTTCTGCGCAGCATTTCCTGTTCCGCGTTGTGTTCTGCATCTCCCAGAAACAGGAACCGTACCGTGCCAAAAGTCATCTTGACAACAATAGACGCATCATTAAGATGTTTTTCTGAGGGATTTTCGGGATGCAGCAGTTTCAAGGTGACATCACCCATGCTGCGTGTCAAGCCCGCACGTCCTTCGGTAAATGGAATGTTTTTCGTTTCGATGATCGTCAGGTAGTCTTCAAACGTTCTGGTCGTATGCACGACAGCGGGGTCAATCACCTCAGAGACCGGGATTACCTGAAATACGTCTATTAACCCGCCGATATGATCCGCGTGCGGGTGGGTGCCAATCACCAGGTCAAGTCGCTTAACCCCTTGCGCCACAAGATAATTGAGCACCGTATCGCCCCGGTTTCCCCCATCTATCAATACCTTGTGTGTCGGTGTACTGATGAAAATCGCGTCGCCCTGACCGACATCAATAAAATGGACTTCCACAGAATCTGCATATGCGCTACGAAATAATGCGTTGATGCCTGATACAGGTGCCACCAGGGCGATGATACCAATCAACAAAACTACAAGCGCTAAACTGTATCTTAACGGTGGCTGGTTCATTTCATCTTTCTCTTTCGTAGTCAATAAAACGTTGCACTATTCTACCTGGCACTTCACAAGCAAGCCAACGGCAGTATGATCGAACATCTCTGAAGAGCTTACCACACTCGTTTGCCCTGCAGCAGACAAGTGACCTACAATAATGCAAATGTGTAAATTTTTATAAGCATTTTTGTAGTACATCACAAATTTTTATTTTGGAAGCATTCAGAACTGTTGAAATGATATTTTCAGATAAGTATAAACAGCTCAAGGCATCAATACATACTGAGCGCCTGTCGCCAGAATACAAAACAGATTGCAATTCACCGGCTATTTTTGTTCAAGAAGGCAGTAATGAACATCACTTGCAATTGCTGTGGCATGAACAGCGTTTCAATAAGCGTCGTTTAAAAACAGCCGAAGGACAAACTCTGAAAATTGTCTCTCCGGGCTGGTGGAACACAGAAGCGGGGCCAGACTTCAAAGGTGCACAGCTATCCTTTAATGGGAAAACCTATACAGGTGATGTCGAATTACACTGGAATCACCAGGGATGGCGCAACCATGGCCATCACCAGGACCCACGATACAACAATGTCCTTTTACACATTACGCTGGATACAGAACCGGCAAGAACCGTACCGAGAAACGAGCAGGGGCGTACCGTTGCCACATTGTTGTTAGGGCAATATCTCTCGAAAACAGTATTAAGCCAAATCAAAGAAGGGAATTCTACAGATTTTACTGCCTTTGGTGCATGCGGTAGTGGTAAATGTAAAGCATTTCATTTGCAGGACAATGTACATCAACTCACGACTTTTATCGAGCTTGCAGGTGAATGGCGCATGCTGCACAAGGCGCAACGTATGCGTGATCGCATTGAGCAGGTCGGCCCGGATCAAATGCTGTTTGAAGAACTATGTCGGGCTTGCGGCTATCGCCAATACAAAGAACAATTTATGGCACTGGCCCGGCAACTTCCCTATGAACGTTGCCGTCAACTCGCGCAACAAGACCCA
>CAZIDP010000067.1:15379-20213 GCA_964537975.1 uncultured Nitrospirales bacterium
TACATGGCTTGAGTGGCACACTGTACCGGTGCTGGATGACGCATGAGAAACCCCGTGATCAGCGTTTGGCCTTTGAAGCACTCTTTCCCGGGGCGCACGGATTCTGGGCTACGCATTTCACCTGGAATGGCAATGCTGCCTCCAAACCAACGGCGCCTTTGGGCACAGGCAGAATACGTACCATCATCGGGAACATTATTGTTCCCGCGACACTGGCAATGGCCCGGTTGAATAACCAGCAGCACCACGAGGGCATGGTCTACCGGTTTTTTAATGCGCTCCCATCAGAACCGTCCAACCAAATAACACGCATGATGCAAGAATGGGTCTTTCCGCAAGAGATGCCCATTCGCTTGAATTTTTGTCGGCAACAGGGCTTAATTCAGATGTTTGAAGACTGGTGCCATCCAAATCCAGCTTGTAAGGATTGCTCACTCTACCGTTTTTTCGAGAAAGGCGGGGCAAGCAAAATACCGCATTCCTCTTGACAAGTTATGCTGTATTCCAGGATTTGGCAAGGCTTTCTAAAGCCAGGACGATCATCCCAAACTGTAACCGTATGTGCGAAAGCTTTGGAACCGCTTTGATGTCAAATCTATCTACCAACCTGTCAAGGGCATCGTCAGAAGCGTCTTGCTGAAACGAACGTAAATCTTCCAGGCATGATTGGAAATTGGACTGCTGAATCGGGTCTTCACTCGCTCGCAATTGAAAAAGCGGTATCTCACTTACCATGCACAATGGATCACCGCCCAGCGAAGCAATGTATTCCATGGAACTTGGAAGAAAGCGGGACGCTATGTCCGGTTCATTTCGCGCCAGAAAAAATTCCCGCATGGCAGTGGAAGTTGGTGTGGTACAAAAGCCGGATTGTATTCTATGAAAGCCCTTCTCTCCACGCCGCTCCATGTCATGCAGAGGAAAGGCAAGGGTTTCACATAATCTCGACAATTGCTGCATCAAAGAAGTTGCCCGCTTAACCCAATCCTGGCAAATAAGAAACCAGGCGCCTTCGGCCAGCGCCATACCATGTAATGAAAAATGAGCACAATACGGGGCATAAGAATGAAAAAAGTTCATGGCAGCCTGGTTCTCGGGGCGTGACGCTAAGGAATCACCATAATTATACTCTACATCATCCCCAGGTAATTCGCGGACTCGATACCGAAAATACTGCTTGAAATCGTACACAGGGGCACTTGTATCACACCAAGCCAGATTCTGTTGGGTCCCATCTGGGTTCACATTGGGGATCACATAAAAAGTAAAATGTTTCAGCAGTGCTGGAAATGCATTACCGAGCAAGAGGGGTAACAAGGTTGCAGTTATGGGACCAACCGGTTCATCTGCATGCGCCCCAGCCGTTATTGAAACCCGGTGGGAGCCACTTCCCAATATATAAGCATAAATTTCACGCCCCAACCGTGAATTCCCCACAATTTGCAATTCAACTGAATGATCGGGACACTTTCCGAAAAGAACTTGCGTATCACCAACAAAACGCTCAATCAGTGCGTTGTCATAATTTGAATTGCCCTGTATTACATTTGAAAGAAACATATCGGAAAACCTCCCTGTGCAATGCTGTAGAATTCATTATTATTTTGAGATTGTATTAAATTTCAAATTGCTTACCAATTTATTGTATTCTATTGCATATGAGGGGATAATTTTAAGAACCCGGTTAACAGGCCGCCTGTTCTATAAAATGAGACACGGGCGATATAGCAATTAAGTGTATCAACTACCCCCTGGATTGAGATGTCTTGCCATACTCTTTGGCACAACAACCAGACAGTAAAAGGATAAATAACCATGATGAAGCTCGGGGTTAATACTGTATTGTTTGCCGATTTTGATCTGAAAACGGCAATGGAGAATATCAAATGGGCAGGGTATGACGCAGCGGAAGTTTCGGCAATTAAAGGTATGTGTGAGCATATCGACCTGGACAACTGGAAAAAGCAGGCAGCAGATATAAAAGCCTTGGTAGAAAGCCTGGAATTGCCCATTTCTGCGATGGAAGTTGCTTCACAAGATGAAGAACGTCTGATGCTGGCTTTTGAAGCCGGGGCAGAGATCGGCATTCCGGTTGTAAATATTGGTCCGGGTGGTTCAAAAGATGAGCCGGATGATCTTCAAAAAATTATTGACCTGATAAGTAATCTGGCAGCCAAAGCAGAGCCTTTTGGCATTACCTTGTGTGTAAAAGCGCATGTCGGTAATGCAATCTGGAATACACCAACGACTTTAAAAGCACTGGAACAGATAAAATCACCTGCCTTCGGCATTGACATGGACCCCAGTCACATTCATCGCGCCGGAGAGGTTCCACATGAAGCCTTGAAGCAAGTGATTTCCGGTATGAAGCATGTGCATATTCGTGATTGCCAAGGTCCCGGCCCCAGCCCAGGCGCGCCTGAATTGCAAGCCTGTGGTCGTGGTGATATTGATTTAATGGCGTATTGCCAGGTACTGACAGAAGCCGGATATGACGGACCAGTAAATCTCGAAGTCATTGGCGCCAAAGAATATCCATTGAATCGTTGTGCCATCATCGCTGCTGAAAGCTATGGCTATCTCAACGCCTGCCTCAAACAGCTCGGAGGCAGATAACCAGCTTATAGGTATCGTAACGGATATTACCCAGATTAAGCTGGTAATCAATCATAACCTGCTTGATGCAATGAACACATGATGTTGGTCTTCATTCATCCTGTGTGCTTTGCACAGTGATTATTTGAATAACACCAGAAAGAGGTTGCATGTATGAATGATCTGTTTGACGTTAAGGGCAAAGGCATTGTGATAACTGGTGGCGCGGGTGTTTTGTGTGGCGCTATCGCCGAGTACCTGGCAGACGCAGGCGCAAAAGTCTGCATTGCCGACTTTGATCAGGAGCGTGCCGAAGCGCTGGCGAAGAAAATTTCCGAAGCAGGTGGTACGGCATGTGCCGTCCGAATCAATGTGCTGGACAGACAAGCAGTTGACGCAGCATTTGTTGAAGCATTGAAACAACTCGGTCAAATCGACGCACTTATTAATGGTGCGGGTGGTAATCGTAAAGAAGCAACCACTTCACCGGAGTTACCGTTCTTTGATTTACCTCCGGACGCGTTAAAGTCTGTTTTTGATCTGAACTTCGTCGGCACCTTGTTACCTTGTCAAGTGTTCAGCAAGTACTTTGCAGAAAAGAAGTCCGGCATTATCCTTAACGTATCCAGCATGAACGCGTTTCGCCCCTTGACCAAGATATGCGGCTATTCTGCGGCAAAGGCCGCTGTCAGCAATTTTACAGAATGGTTGGCGGTGCATCTGTGCCAGAACTATTCAACGGAAATCCGTGTTAATGCCATTGCGCCAGGATTCTTTCTCACAGACCAGAACCGGTTCCTGCTTACGGACGAGAAGACAGGTGTATTAACCCCGAGAGGCAAGACCATTGTGGAACACACGCCGATGGGCCGGTTTGGCGAAGCACATGAACTGTGTGGCACCGTACGTTGGCTGTTGAGCGATGCGTCCCGATTCATAACCGGTATTGTCGTACCAATAGACGGCGGCTTCAATGCCTTCAGCGGTGTATGATCCAAGCAAAGTACTAGTGGCAGATAAAAGAATTAGCATTAAAGGATATATCGATGAGTTCGCCAAAGTCATTAACTGAATTACCTGTCAACAAGCAATTTTTTGTGGGAATAGACTCCGACGGGTGTGTCTTTGACACTATGGGTATCAAGCAGCGGGAATGTTTTTGCCCGTTGATGATCGGGCATTTCAGACTGCAACCGGTTGCAGAAGCGGCACGTGAATGCAAAGAATTTGCTGATCTGTTCAGCAAGACCCGGGGCGCTAACCGCCATGTAACCATGGTACGTATACTTGATGAGTTGCTGCATACTCATCCCATGGTAAAAGAACGCAACTTTCAGGTTCCACGTCTACCCCATTATACAGCCTGGGTCAAAAATCCCGACAGTCTCCTGAGCGACAAAGGACTTGAACAAGCCTTCAGTGGCGCTGCTTCAGAGGAAGCCCGTAAAGAGTTACAACTGGTGTTGCATTGGAGCAAACGGGTCAATGTTCTGGTTGAAGAAATCATATTCAACATTCCCCCATTTCCTTATGTGCGAGAAAGCCTCGAAAAAATCAAGGCATCCGCGGACATGATCGTCTGCTCTCAAACACCGACAGAAGCTTTAAATCGAGAATGGGAAGAGCATGGCATTTCTGAATACCCCCACATCATTGCAGGGCAGGAACTGGGCACCAAAGCAGAACATCTCAGGCTTGCGACTGCAGGAAAATACGCGCCAGGTAACGTGCTGATGATGGGTGACGCTCCGGGTGACTATGCCGCAGCCAAAGCAAACAATGCCCACTTCTTCCCCATCAATCCCGGGCACGAGACGGCTTCCTGGAAACGTTTTTGTGAAGAAGGTTTTGACAAATTCATACAGGGCGAATTTGCCGGAGCATATCAAGAAGCACTGCTCGATGAGTTTAATGCCTGTTTACCAGAAGTCCCACCCTGGATATAATCACGCAAACACTAGAAATTCATTGCAGCCTTTTGCAACTGGCAATTAATTTTAAGTTACCTCAAATATTGGTAATTTCTGATGAAAATACTTGTTGATGAAAATATACCCTATGGCAAAGAAGCCTTTGGAACTCTGGGTGATGTGGAAACAGCGCCGGGCCGAAGCATTACGAAAGACATGCTTACAGAGGTCAATGCGCTCATGGTACGGTCTATCACCAGGGTAAATGAAGACCTGCTGTCGGGAACTCCTGTTCAGTTTGTCGGCACAGCCACCATTGGCGAAGACCA
>CAZIDP010000068.1:0-19674 GCA_964537975.1 uncultured Nitrospirales bacterium
ATGATTAATAATGCAAGATTTTATGTATCAACTGTTAAATGTGCCTTATGCTGAAGGGGGAAATATGTTTGAACTGAAACCAGACTTTAATGAAGTTATGAATCGTTATGAGGCGTGGTGGAATTGCGCCATCATTGACAGGCCTATTCTGTCAATTGCATTTCCAAAACCTGTTGACCAATGGATTCCTGGCCCCAAAAAACAGCCTGCTTCATTAAGAGAACGTTGGACAGATGCCGGGTATGTTGCGGAATCAACCAATGCACACCTGACCAATACGGTATATTTCGCTGATTCTCTTCCAGCAGCATGGCCAAATCTTGGTCCGGAAGTATTTTCAGCCTTGTATGGATGCGAACTGGAATTCGGAGAAAGTACTACCTGGAGCAAGCCGATTCTTGCTGATTTTTCACCAGAGAGTATAGAAAAAATTCAGTTGGACACCAATAACCAATACTTTTTGAAATTAATGGAAATAACCGATGCTTTGCTTGAAATTGGCCGTGAAAAATTTATAGTTGGGTATACGGATATGCATGGGGGAGCCGATGCTATTGCAGCTTTTCGTGATCCACAGGAATTTTTATTGGACGTGATTATGTGCCCTGAAGCGGTAAAAGCACTATGTGACAGAATTACCAATGAATTTCTTATGGTGTACGATTTATTTTACGAAAAACTCACCGCGGCTGGCATGCCAAGCACCAGTTGGACCAATGCGACCTGCAAGGGAAAATTTCACATTCCATCCAACGACTTTTCCTGCATGATTTCAGATGAGAGCTTTGAATCACTTTTCATCCCTGGCATTATTCAAGAGTGTCGGCACATGGACCGCTGTATATATCATCTGGATGGTCCACAAGCATTGCGTTTTCTGGACATCTTACTGGAAATTCCAGAGATCGACGCGATTCAATGGGTTCCCGGCGCAGGACGAGACAGTTTCTCAGAATGGATTGGCGTGTACCAGCGTATTCAGGCAAAAAATAAAGCTTTACAGATTCAAACTTTGAATGTTAAGGATATTGACCTGCTGTTTCAATCATTGAAACCCGAAGGTGTTTGGATCAGTGCTTTCACTGGAATCTCCACCCTGGAAGAAGCGGAATCTGTTCTGGATGCTTTTTGTAAATGGACATAAATATAATCACGTTTATATTATATATGTACCTATATAGTTGATTGCGATGACATGCATATTTTTTGCTACACAGACAATGCTGGTGTGTAGAAAAATTCGATGTTGAATCATGTAGATACTGTAACAAATTGGGGGGATTTGTCGTTATGAGTACAGGTCGACTATTTTTTCTAAGTCAATTAATTTTATGCTTTGCAATGGCGCACGCGGTTGCTGTTGAGCCTTTACCTGATCTGCCGAATCCTTTGTACAGTAAGCCGGAAAACAATCCTGTGAACGCCGATGATCTGAGCGCTTTGATTGAGCAAGATTGGTTACAGGCGACACAGTTGGGTCTTACAACTCAATCAGATGCAGCCGGTGCCTGTAATGGCGTGAAAAATGGATTGTTTGGTTTTCATGTTGGCCATCAGGCGAATCCCTGGTGGCAGGTGGACCTGGGTGAAACCACTTCTGTTGGCCGGGTTGTTGTATACAATCGGCTTGATTATGCCCCCGGTTTACATAATGCCGATACGCTACATATTTTGACTTCTCTTGATGGTGAACATTGGGAATTGGCATACGACAATGCTGGTCATCATTTTGGTGGGATTTCCGGTGCCCCGCCACTTAATGTCACCTTTGACGGAGAAGGAATGCAAGCAAGGTTTATTCGCCTGACGATACCCAGTGATTCGCCAGTGTTTTTGCATCTTGATGAGGTGGAAGTATACGCAGCAGACGATGATGCAATAAACATTGCGCTTCATAAGCCCTCAGACCAAAGCAGCTTGAGCCCCTGGTCAACAATCAGTGTTATTGTTGGTCGTGAATATCCTACTCAGTCCTACATTGATCGGGGATACCAATTAGCAGCATATCTTGAACAACAGGGTGTAGACGTATCGAATGAGCTGGTTGAACTGGATGCAGTTGCCAAGAAAACCAAACAATTACCCGATAACTCTTCTGAAGAAATGCTGCAAGCTCTTTATGTTGAGACTCGTTGGGTTATACGCCGCATTGTGTTTAAAAACCCAATCCTTGATTTTGATCGCCTGCTTTTTACCAAGCGTTTTACCCAGGAAACATTTCCCGATATTTGCCTGAACCACATGCCGTGGGTATCGCGACCTGGCGGTGATCTTTGTATATTGCAACCCCTGGATGGAGAGACCGGGCTTTTCACATCAATTAAAAATCCAGGAGACAAAGATCATGCAGAGCCAGTTGCGCAAGTACAAAGCCTGATCAATGGCGCATTGGGACCAGGAAATGTACATGGTATGGACCTCTGGTTCGAAGGCGACCGCATCGTATTTGGATATGCCCGCTCACGAAGCAATGAACCACCGGAAGGTTGGCTTGACCGTGCGCAAAGTTTCCGGCTTCGCAGGGAAGAGCAACCTACCCATTTATTCGAACTTAATTTGGCAGATGGCCAAATTCGGCAAATTACTTCAGGTGAATGGAGTGATTTAGACCCGACATACGCGCCAAATGGCAATATCATTTTTGTGTCAGAACGCTGCGGCACCTCCCTGCAATGCAACGAATATGACAAAGATGAAACAAGCTGCAATTTATATGTTGTGCAACCCGATGGCAGTGGTATACGGCGACTCAGCGTTAATAAAGATGGTGACTACATGCCATACACCCTGGACAATGGCATGATCGCCTTTACGCGATGGGAGTATCAGGAACGTGGTTTTGCCTACATTCATTCCATTTGGGTCATTCGTCCGGACGGAACAGGGGCCGACGCACTTTACGGTCAACACATGGAGAATCCTTGGGCACTGATTGGTGTACGCTCAATTCCCAATAGTAATAAGCTGATTGCACTCGCTTCCGGGCATCATACCCTTGCAGTGGGCTCACTGATCACCATTGATCCTTCCCTTGGTATTAACAATCCATCGGGCATCGGAATGATTTCACCCAAACTCATGCCACCACAAGGGGGTATGGATGGCGTTCCAGTTCCTCAAGGAGGGACACTGGACCAAGATGGTTTTTATACCACACCCTGGGCTTTGTCCGATAAATTTTTCCTGGCATCCTACGCGTATGGCAGTGATATGACTGATCCCACTGGATATGGATTGTACCTGGTGGATGTATACGGCAATAAAGAGCTTATCTATCGTGACCCGGAGATTTCCTGTTTTACGCCTATACCGTTACGCGAACGGCCCATTCCACATATCGTACCAGACAATATTGACCTGGAAGATGATGCTTCTTACTTGTACGTCACTGAAATTACACATGGCGCAGACGGTATTGCACCTTCAGATGCGCATTACTTACGCATTACTGCACCCATTCCCTGGCCGTATGATAACCAGTATGGTGGTCATCGTTATGGAGAGGACCACAGGTATGCCGGGCCTGACGCGGCTCGACGCAATCTTGTTAATTGGACCCCTGTTCGCATACTGGGTGATGTGCCGGTCAGACCGGATGGAAGTGTTGAATTTCAGGTACCACCAGACACAGCCGTTTACTTTCAACTGCTTGACGAAAATCGCATGGAACTGCGTCGGATGCGATCATCAATCAGTTTTCAACCAGGTGAAATGCGGGGATGTGTTGGCTGCCACGAGACCCGCGAAGATGCAGGGCATGTGTCCAGTGGCCACACTATACAACAATATATGTCCGGACCACCTTCTGTGCTCCTGCCGCCCTGGGGCGATCAGCCCGTCAATTTTCTTCGTGATGTACAACCGGTTTTTAACAACCATTGCATTCAATGTCATTCGGGGTTGAATCCCGAAGCCGGGTTGGATTTTTCAGCCGGGTTAATAGCCTGGGACGATGAAGTCCCCCATTATGGTCACAACAGGGCATATGAAACTATACTGAAGAACAATCTTGTCAGCATGTCAGCGGCACGGGAACATGATGCAAGTGTCACCCCTCCGTTGGCCTATGGGGCACGAAACAGTAAATTACTGAGCACACTGTCCGATGAACATCATCACGATGTTGTTGAACTTTGTGACGATGACATATTGCGTATAACCATGTGGATAGACTCCAACGCACCTTACCATGACCAGTTTGTGAATAAGCGTTCTAATGCTGCCGTTTACAACCTGCCCGGGGACACAGAACTCTTGAGTTCGATCAAGCAAGTACACAGCCAGCGTTGCACAGCCTGCCACGAGGTAGATGAAGTCTCGAGACTGGATTGGATTGATTTCGAGCATCCAGAACTAAGCTTATTTTTAAGGGCGCCCCTGGCTGATTCCAGCGGCCTCGGGAAACAGTGTAGCAGTGAAACTTATAAAACTACAGAAGACCCGGATTATATTTTTATCAAATCGCTGGTTGAAAATGCCGTTGCACGTGCCTGGGAAGAGCCTCGCCGTGATTTATTTATGTTAAAGAGACCGACTTGGGTTTCAGCCCAAAACATTGAATATAATTCGAAGAAATGACATAGCATACCTATTAAGAATGCCTGAAAATAAAGTATCTGATTATTGCCATAATTAAAGTAAAGCAAACAATGGTGAGCTGATGGTGAATGTCGTGCTGCACGACTATAGACAAGATTCTATCGGTATCATAATGAAATCTTCTGGGGAATTAAGAAATGAAGATTATGGTTATGGGTACTGAGCTGTAGAAACCAGATTGAAATATTCACAGAAGCAAGCAAAATCAGAAATCCTGTTTGCTATGGTAGTACCCCTTCAGTTAAGCTAACACTTTGGCGTCGAGGGCATTCTTTATTCATATACAATTGCGTTGTGTATCCAGCGCACTGCATACATACAATAGGAGGTAAATCCAAGAAATGGCAAAGAAAGCAACCGTTTCAAAAGTACTTGATCTGGTGAAAAAATTTATAGAGAAACACGATGGTGTCTGGGATCACGCAGCATGGGAATCGCTTGTTGAGGAGCTTCAATCCAGTGGACTGTCAGCCGATGATGAAATGCGGCGGAATCTGGGCAACATACTGGAAGCCTGTAAGTATTTTCATGGGCAGGAACTGACAAAGCAATCAACAAAACCCAAAGCAAAGGCGAAGCCGAAAGCGAAGGCAGCGGCCAAGCCACGCGCAAAGACAAAACCCTGATTGTTTCTCAAATAATGATAGGGTAATAAGTTTCTAATCTAAAATAAAAGCAGGAGCATAAGATATGACATCGCGCTCCTGCTTTTTTGCATTTTAGATGTAACCCAAATCAGATCAAATACTACTCATCCATAAACTCATGCTCTGGCAGAATAAATGAATTCAACGGAGACAATTCCAGTGGGTTATCGTACGAGGCACTGTGTTGTTCCCACACGCCGTTCCATTCATCGACGGTCTGAGGTATGGAATCCCCCAGATATGAATGCCATAGTGTTTGTAAAGCCTGCTGGGCAGCATGGCTGACCCGCATGTCTGGGTGGGTCAATGTTTCTATTAATGCGGGTGTCGCATTACGCGCCGACAGGCGTGCTAACGACAAGGCTGTTTCCGCACGCACATCAAAATTATGATCAACCAGGCCACGCACAACCAATGGAATTGATTCCGTATGTTCCATTCGCCCAAGTAATTCTATCGCTTTCTGACGGGTACCATAAAACACATGCTCGGTATTTCGTCGCAAATGCGGCAGGGCACGTTGCGGATTGATATAATACATGGCTTCAAGAACCCAGGGCGACAAACGGTGAGAGACCTCATCCAGTCGAAATTGCAAATAGGGGAAAACATCAATTTGTGTCTGAATAGCCAACAACTCGTCGCGGGCAAGCATGCGACGTGAGTCTTCCGTGATCTGTAGTTGATATAAAAGCTCCCGAACTCTCTTCCTTTGCTCAGCGTTTAAGCCGGTCAACTCTTGTAATTCTGCATCCTGTTTTGCCCAACGCTCACGTGCATCACTCCAGTCAAAATGGCCTGTCCGATCGTTTTGTTCTATCCGTTCAATTTCACTGGCGCGATATGTCAACACGCGTTCACCTGCATGTACCCGATAGTTACCATCAGGCAACTGTGTGACTACACCATCAAAACGAACACCATTATTGAGATAAATGGTATCTGCGGCAGTATTGAAGTGTACCCCAGCAAATAAAACCAAACACAACGGTAATAAAACAATTGTTCTCATATCTTATACCTCCCCCAAGTATCCATCACCAGATTCCAGATAGAATGCGACCCGGTTAAATGTGACCACATTGGAATCATGAAACTCAATAAACCGTTCTACTCTGGGATCATAATAGATAAACAATCCTTCTGGTACAAAAACGCCCAAGTCTGGTGCGATTACCCCACCTCTCAAGCGTAATTGTCCTCGTGTGTTTGAGTTATGCCGCGTACGGCTGCGCACGATGTTGAAGATAGCATTATTACTGTATAATAACCCATCAAACATGAATGGCCTTCCACTGCTGGGCCGAGTCATTTCATCGTTATACCAAATTTGCCTTAGCGTATCTTCCGATATCCAGTTTGCCGTCGGACTTGTGTAATGAAATACAGCCCGTTCCAAAATACCGGGATCAAGTCCATGTTCCAGAATATAGTCGGAGAGCAACTTTACACCAGTCTCTGTGTAGCGGACCGCATGCTCATCTCCTGAATCATAAACATAAATGTTGTTGGGTTGGCTTTCACGCAAGCCATAGAACCGTGGTGTATAGTTGGGGTCGGCAAGTGCTTTTTCCAATTCGAGATTATTAAATAATTTTAATTCAGATGTTGTGAAACTGAATTGCTGCCCAGGACGACCTGCAACAACTTCACCTGAATCAACAGACCATTGATCAAAATATCCCCACGGTAAAACCTGGCCACTAACGGTATTGCTTCTGTTCTTTGTACGCACATCAATACTGTACTGTGACCACGATGGATATTTTGCATTGTTTTGAGAAACCGGGTTTACCCCCCGAACAGTGAGATAATCACCCATAATAATACTGCCACCGGATATCAATGCAAAGGCATTTTCTTTGTAGCTGCCGTCAGGTTGTACGTCATATTTACCAAATTCGCCGGGATCATCTGCGTATGTCACATCCCCAACTACGTATGTATTTCCTCGTACCAGTAATTGTCCGGCACCTTGTATTGGCCCGGACAACACCAAGTCTCCATCAATCGCCACTGTACCATCAATGCGAATGGGGTCTTGTGGTGTGCCCACCAATATCAGATTGCCATCATGACTTCCCTCTGCAAGTTGGCTGAGTGCGTCGCCACCGGATGACGTTGGCAGGCTGTTGCCGGTATATATCTGACCACTCGACACGCCATATGCCACCCCGGAAGAAATTGAGCCGCTGGAGTCTGTGTCTTCACCATAAAGAAAATCGATTCTGCCATTTGCAGTCCGTACTATCATCTCAAACTCTTCATCATCCACCCTGCGATTATTGTTTTCATCAGGGTACGGTGCGGGGAAATCTGTCGGCAGGGGACCATCACTTTGTAATTGTGGGTCTGTTGGATAATTCAAATATAAATTGGCGTGTGGGGTTAATTCACCATCAGGATTCAAACCGGCATTTTTGAGTGGGGTAGAAGTCATATTGCCTTGAGAGTTTTGAATCAGTTTACCATTCACATCATTGATCTGAAATCCCCGAAACTGTGTATTGGCCAACGTATTGGCAGTATATTCGTTACCCCATTCATCGTATACTGAACCCCGAGTATACAAGGTACCTGCAAGATTGGAGTTAATATTTTCATTTCGACGTACCATGATGGATTCCAGTGATGCAATTTTTACGCGATCAAAGGTTCCATACAATGAAGGATCATTGTTTCGTTCCATATCTAATGAGTGAATCTGGGCGTGACACAACGCACAGCTTATATTGTTTGCCAAAATGGCAAACTGCCCATGATCCAGAGAAGCACCACCAATATTCAATAATTGAACAGCGGTCATCGAACGACCTTCATGCGAAGCAGTAGCTCGCACGGTGAGTCGGGCCTGGTCAATGGTGTCATATCGTGCAACATGAATGGTCTCTATGGTAGCCACAGTACGTTGGGAATTGGGATCGGTAAATAGCATCGGTTCGTCAATCAATGTCATGCCACGACGATCGTACCCTTGAGGATACATCTTGAATCCACCTCGTCCATCTCCCAGCTCATTGGGATCGCGCTCGCCACTAAAATTAAGGTCCTCATTGATGGGCAAATTAAGCTCATTATTTAGATAATAACGGTAGGAACCCCAATTTCCGGTAGTTTCATTGTTGGCAATGTATTCATCCCAAAGCAGATTCACGGCAAAATCAATGCCCGCTTGTGCAGCTTCTTCCAAGACAATACGATTGTAAGCTTCATTGGTCTCCCGATGTCCGACCTGTACTCGTGTAAGTGTCAATGTCAGCGCACCGAGGATGATTATAATTGCTATGAGTGCAAAAATTAGTGCGACACCCCGATTGTTTCCTGGTGACAATTCGCACTTTTTTCTATACTTACCTTGATGCAAAGTCTGCTTCATAGGCACCTCCTTTCTAGATATTTAGTTTTGAAGCTGTATTGTACTTTCCATTACCGCTCGAGCCAGTTTTTGATGACCAGCACCATACCGTTGTTCTGCCTCCATTCGTATCCTTAACCGGGTATTCTCATTTCGGTTGGCTGCAGGGTGTGGTAATAACTCAAACTCAAGCAATGTTATTGATCTCGCTGCGGCAATTATAAATTCATTCCCATCTTGTATACGCAATACGGGCCTACCTGTACCTGGTGTTGTTTCTGTATCTGCCAGTGTGTGTTGAATGATAATCGGAGTTGACGTATCAACCATACGATGCGCATCTACCAATACTGGTACCTGAAAGGTAATACCATCGCCAGCCTCGTTGACACTTATGCTCTCGGCATCTTTCGGTGCCAAGGTTCGAGCTACAAGTCTTTCGGTATACGCGGACTGTACCTCTGTGGTAATCGCCGACATAACTTCACGAAGGTCAGATTGAACACTTGATTTAGCTTCTGCCAGTTGGGTTGATTCCGTGGTTGATTGCAAAATAATAAAACTCAACAGCGAGATGATACTCAAGATACTCATGGAAATTGTTACTTCTACCAGTGTAAATCCCCGTGTTTGCATGATCATTCCTCCCTTATTGTCCGGATATAATTGTGGCAATGTAGGCATCCATCAACCTTCCACGCGTATCAAGCCAGGAAGCCCTGACATGCAGAACGACAGGGTTTGTGTTGCTGCTGATTGCATTTCCATCCAGATCATACAATTGTGCAACAATTACATGATCACGCAAATGCACTTCATTTCCGGGACTGGATGTAAATTCTGGCCAATTTTGCTGGTTTTTTCCGTTGAGCCAAGCTTGCCAATCTTCTGGAAACCGATTCTGATCGGGGACTACATGGTAAAACTCAGACCGCATTTGTCGTGCAAGATTTATTGCACCCCGGCAGGATTGTGCCGCTGCAATGCGTTCTTTTTGTGTTTCTATTGAAGTATAAAATGATGCCAAAGATGAAGCACTGATCCCTACGACGACCGCAAAAATCCCCATTGCTATCATGATTTCGAGTAATGTTACACCCGATTGATTTAACCTCTTATGCATAGGCAACCCCCTATAAACAATTATATATTATATGCGGAATAATACCAGCAAGTAGAACAATTTTTTGATGATGATTAAAAAATTCTGACCACCGATAAAAAAACGAATTTGGCGTGCGTAAAAACTACAAAGTGGCATAAAAAAGAGTAAACAAAAAACTTACAAAATTCAGTTCATCCAGCTCAAAACAACCTAAAAATGACACTGTAATACTTTGCAATTACGATTATTACAATAAATAATTAATGATAAGTCATCAAATCTATTTTTACCATAAAAAAGTAATAAAAGCAAAACAAAAACCAACTACCCGTTTAAACATATATTGTTTTAACTCTAATAGTATTATAAATTGCATTATTTGCAGATTTTTATTGTCAATTTGATAAATTCTGCTCCTCATTCAGCAACGCACTACGGCAATATACGCATTTACAATTTTTTTATTATTGAATATCCATTGAGCTTTTCAGAGAGGAAGCTTACAATGATGCAAGAAACTCAAACTATAAAGACCTGACTTTTCATGACTGGGTAGTGCCTGACCAAAGGAGTAAAGAAAACCATGGATCGAACAAACAATGCTGTTGAAGACTTTTTGCAGCTACACCATATTGCAGTAGTTGGTGTATCACGTTCCGGTAACGGGGTAGGTAATTATATCTACAAAAAGTTACGTAAAACCGGGTACAAGGTATACGCAGTAAATCCAAATGCTGATCTGGTAGAAGGCGACCTATGCTACGCTGATCTATCTGCATTGCCAGAATGCGTTGAAGGAGTGATAGTAACCACACATCCCAAACACTGTAATGAAATTGTTCGGGCCTGTGCTGCACGCGGCATACAATATGTCTGGATACACCGGTCTATCGGTGGGGGCAGTGTAGACAACGATGCGGTAGAACTGGGTAGCGAACTGGGCCTGTCTATCATTCCTGGAGGTTGCCCGATGATGTACTGTGAACCTGTAGATTTTCCACATAAATGTATGCGATGGGTTTTACAGGTCACGGGAAAAATGCCGAAGCCAGAATATTTTTGTAAATAATATAGAACGTTTGTTGTAAAACAGCTTAGTTCGGCTCTTAACTCCCATAAATTACTTGCAATTACTGGCTTACATTGTTATAAGAATTCAAAGGCCCAGGAAATTGCAAGATGGGTGCTTGTTCGTATTCTTATTCAATACGGGACATGCAAATAAATACAGGAGCATATTCATCGATGTACAATCCCAAATCCAGCGTATTATTTCTGCCTGAAATTTTAGCTCTCGTTTTGGTATTATCCTATACAGCAGCAGCCCAAGATACTTCTGCGAGAACTGCACAAAACGGAAATTGGTCTGATCCAGCTACCTGGATTGAGGGATACCGACCCGGTGAGAACACACTTCAGGTTCGTATGCAACACGATGTTATTCTGGATGAAAATTTTTCATTCGGTGGTTCTGGTAGTTTTGACTGTCTGCTTGGGCCTGGGTATAGCAGTAAGAATACATTGTACGTTGATGCTGAATTACACATCAACAGTCCGGGAGGCAACAGGGCTGTACTGGCAGGGTTTCAAGGTACCGGGATTTCGGAAGGCTGGATACACATTCGTAACGGCGGGTTATTGGAGGTTAATGAAAGCGTCTGGTTGGGCCATTGGCAGGGCACCCCGCGTGGTATTGGCCGGGGGCACCTGATTGTAGAGTCCAGTGGACGATTGAATGTACAGTCACCGGGCAGTGTTTTTGTAGGCTGGCCTACAGAGCTGGACAACCCTCCACCAGCAGGTTCTTCGTTTCATGTTATAGGCGGAGGCGGTCAAATCAGACCAAGACAGCTTTATTTTGGCCCCAAGTCGGTGTTATGGGTTCAACCCACAGGGAATGGTGTTGAAGGCTTGACCATGATTGAAACCGATCAACTGGTCTTTGGGGATGAAGATGATTCGATGTTGAATACCGACACCACCTTGTGTATATCGCCCTTGTATAAAGCAGCCATCGGTGACTCCTGGGATATAGCCAGGTGCTCACAAGGAGTTCACAATCAAATTGAGCACATCATAACCGTACCGAACAGCTTGATGGTACATGTCGATTATGACGACAATACGTTGACTGCCACGGTGACACAGGTTCCTGGAGCACCTGCCGCACCTACCAATTTTACAGCCAATGCACACAATTGGGAAAAAATCAAACTGGCCTGGACCGACAATGCCAACAGCAATTATATTCTCAAGCGCGGTACCGATGGCGTAACGTATCCCGTAAGCATCACCATTGATGCGCCTACCAATACTTATCAGGACTCCGGCCTTGAACCGGAAACCACGTACTACTATCAATTGTTCGCTACCAGCCATTACGGGGATTCAGAATCAGTAGCGAAACAAGCTACTACCAGAAGCATGATAAACGGCTTGAGTGATGAGGCTTTGAACGAAATAAAAGAAAGCTTTGAGGAACGCCGTGACTATGCATTTGAAAGCTTACGTGGCATTCCTCTTAGTATTGCAGATTTACGTGAACCGCTTGGTGAAGGCAGGCCGTTGTATACACGACATTACTCTTTTTCCATATTAAATTTTACGATGCGTGCCATGTGGAACAATGAGCAACTGGATGTTGCCAATCAAGCACTCTATGATCATAGTGTCTTCTATCTCGAGAATCCTGATGAACGCAATGACCGTGACAATCTGCACTGGGTGACCAATACATTAAGTCGCCTGCTGGAATTTTTTGGCAGCAATGGCTCCCGATCACCTGGCCGGGTGACATCACAAACTGAAGACAAGATATTCGAGTTGATGGTGACATACATGCGGGACAATGCCTATTTTGCCGATACCCAACGCGATACCTGGGACATCGGCATATGGGAGAAATGGATACTTGATCCTTCCATTCCTGTCCCACCGACATCTGAAAACCACCATCTCATGAAATTTGCAACCATCTGGCATTTCAGTAAGTTTTTGAAAAACCATCCAGCGTATAAAGATGAACTATACGATGGCCATGCTGCAAAGGAATATTACGATGCCTGGACGACATTTGCAGAAGTATATTTCCTGGAGCGTTCCCGAAAAAGTCTTTTTGTAGAAATGGCCAACGGATTCTACGGCCCGAGAACGTTGGAAGGCATATACAATTTTTACGATTTTGGTGAGGGTGATCTGCAGGTACTTGCCGGATATATGCTGGATTTGTACTGGGCATCCTGGGCACAGGAACAGATCGACGGCGTGCGCGGAGGTGGAAAAGCACGCATATATCAGAGTGGTGGTGATCGTATTGGCTGGGATTCCATAACCCGCCTTGCCTGGTATTATCTGGAAACAGGTTCCTATGTTGCCCCTGTACAGGAAATGATGACAGTAGTCACCAGCAATTACCGATTGCCATTGGTGGTAATGGATATTGCATTGGAAGTTGAAGGTCGTGGTGTATATGAAGTAAAAGAGCGGCGAGCCGGACTGGAAACTGCCTGGGGTAGTTTTGGCTTTGAGATGCTCCAGGATTATGGGGGGATACTTCGATACAGCTATTGTACGCCCGCATTTGTCATGGGGTTACCGTTGCTCGAATCGCGTCCCTTTCAGGATTGGGCCATCATGAGTGCCCAGAACCGATGGCAAGGTGTTATATTTACCGGGCACCAGGACGCACGTATCGTACCGCAGTTCAGAGGCCAGGATCATAGTCGGGCCGACAACGCACTTTGGGGCGTACAAAAACTGGGCAGCATGCTGGTGCAACGCCTTCCCGATGCATATACCCGATTCATACCAAATGCTCCATCAGACGATATACCCATCACACACGGTATGCGCGTGTGGTTCAGTGAGAACGGTTTACAAAACAGGATCGAAGAAGACAATTGGGTATTTGTAGAGTCCAGCAGTGCTTTTGCTGCGGTACGACCGGCTCAGGGTAGTTATGAGTGGTATGATTCAGAAGACTCCAATAAGGGAAGCTGGATGGCACTACATGATTGGAATACTCCTGTGATCATCGAAGTTGCAGAGAAAAAAGGCTTTGCCAGTTATGAATCGTTCCGGGATGCAGTCAAGGCGTTGCCAGTTCAATGGGAAAATAACGCGTTGATTTACACAGGGCTTTCCGGCAATTCACTGAAAC
This sequence comes from uncultured Nitrospirales bacterium, assembly GCA_964537975.1. Lineage (GTDB taxonomy): Bacteria > Hydrogenedentota > Hydrogenedentia > Hydrogenedentales > SCBR16-9 > SCBR16-9. Next base: position 13,866 of record CAZIDP010000068.1, read on the forward strand.
TGTATACCGATCATTCCCAATCCCCAGAAATTAATGGGGAAACCATAAATTTGGCTCCAGACAAAGTATTTGAAAGCCCATTTCTCAATGCCGATTGGGATGCAGGCATCATTAGCATTGGCAAGGGAACACGTGCATATGTACTCGATTTTAACAACCCGCTTTCTCAGGAGCATCATTCAGCGGACCAGAATACAAATCAAGCAATCGAGTTGGAGGAATTGCTGCGAGTAGTGCAATTCTACAATGTGGGCGATTACCATTGCAGTTTCGGTTCAGAAGATGGATACGCGCCAGGAGACGGATTTCGAGAATGCAAACCACACGACAGTGATTACAATCCGCAAAACTGGCAGATTCACCTGTCAGAACTACTTCGCCTGGTACAACTTTTTAACGCCGAGGGGTACATTGCTTCAGCAGATGCCGAAGACGGCTATATCCTTGTCGCAAATTTGTTATAAGAATAGAAGATTTGCTATACTTTGCCTACTATAGTTGGCTTCGCACATCTACATACCAAATGAACTGCCGTGTTTATCTGGTAATTATTTTATAAGATTAATTTTAAAGATTAATACTGATTGCTCTAATTTGAAATCAAGCAAGGCGTATGCCTTAAGGGAGATATAGGACAAAATGGCTTCAAAATCAAAAGAAAATCGTCAAATCATAATTCTGGAATGCACAGAAGCACCAGGAACTTCACGCTACAATACGACCAAAAATGTGCGTAATCATCCAGCACGTCTTGAATTGAAAAAATACAACCCAACCTTGCGTAAACACACTTTACACCGCGAAAAGAAATAATAACGCATAGTCTGGGTTCCTTAGATACCCGTTTTTTTCAGAGGCATGGATGCATTGATTCTGTGTCTCTTTTTTTGTTTTTTTAACTCCAATTTATCTGTTGCAGTAGAATATTTTGTTCATTCTTTCAACCTCCACAGTCATTCTGTGGTAAACTTTTCTCGGGACAACAGCTCTAAATTGTATTAAACTGAGCATTAATATGCATGGATGCCTAATTCGGAGGTACTCTCACATTGCTGATGGTCAGCGGCATTACAGTCGGAAGTTATGATAACTACGCCTACACCAACCCGCACACACATGTGCAGGATACCGGGCAGACCTTAATTGCTGCTGATGAGACTTCGCATTCCAACAACGAAGCACATATAAAACCAGACCAGACGTCTAAAGAGGAACTTTCTGAAGCAGATAAGCAGGAAGTACGCCAACTCCAACAACGTGATCAGGAAGTACGACGGCACGAACAAGCCCACATTGCGGCTGGGGGCCAATATGTCAAGGGTGGTGCTGCATTCAACTATACCCGGGGACCAGATGGCCAGATGTACGCAACTGGTGGTGAAGTATCTATTGATGTTAGTCCGGAAAGAACCCCTGAAGCCACTATACGTAAAGCACAAATCGTGCGAAAGGCTGCATTGGCACCAGCCGATCCCTCTCCTCAAGACCGCCGTGTAGCATCAGAAGCAACACGAATGGAAAGTCAGGCACGACAAGAACTGGCAAAACAACATGCAGAATTACCTCCTGCCTCCTCAACGGATCCAATCAATCGTACACAACAGCGCATTACTGAAAAATACACAACAACCAATCCGGATACCTCATCACACGAAATAAATATAGCCATTTGATTTCTGGCGATTTGATACCTTCCAGATATTATACTGTATCTAAAAAACAGAACACTACATATCTACAAAACTATTGATTTTTGGCGCCATACAAAAACCGATACAAACGGACAATATCGCTGGGTGACAAAAACTTGACAAATTAGAAAACATTGCCTAGACTTGCACGTTATGTGGAAGCCTGTTTCATGCAGATAGATATTAACAACATTAAGTATAAAATTTTGCGATCTGAATTGTTGCCCGATTTACCGGAACAATTGACACGGATCTTGCAAAAGAGTACCGCTTTGCTCCATTTGGAATCTGATTTCAGGCAAATGGCTGAATCTGACGCCCGTATGGCCCAATTGATGCACAGCATATGGAACAACAGCTCCCATACCAATACACAAGATGCACATGCCCGTTTATGTTCTATTTTATTTCTCTGGACGTTACCCCGCCTTTTCTCAAAAAAAACCAAAAACCCTTTGTCATTAGAAAAGCTATGGGAACATGCAATAGCAACTTCGCAGTACAGCGCCAGATTAGCAGAAAAAATACCCTGTATCGACGTTGAAGAAGCCCGAATGGCTGGCTTTCTGCATGATATTGGAAAGATAGCACTTGATTGTATAGCTCCTGAAGGTTATCAATTGATAAGTCCCTTTGGAAACAATCCTGGATCACAAACCCTGGAAACAGAGCGGTTGGCTTTTGGAATAGACCATGCATTGGCTGGTAAATGGCTGGCAGAACGGTGGAGTTTACCCAAAAAATGGGTTACCGCTATATGGTTACATCACCAAGCAGTAGATTCGCTAATTGATGGACCTTTTCCAACCACACTTATTGATGTCACTGCACTTGCCGATTTGTTGGCACACATAGAAGATTCTGAAACGCTTGGAGAACACCAATTTCAGCGTACCAGTCGTGAACGGGCCAAACGTCTTGGATGGACCATAAACAAGTTGCTGCATCTTGTCCAGGAAACGCGACAAAGCAAAAAAAATGAAAACGTAACGCTGGACCAACTTTTACTTTCTGGTGATCTTCAAGAGCTAGCTAGTCATAACACACTAACCCTTTCTTTGCAAGATACACAACGGCGTTCTATTCAAGCGCTTCAGTCATTGCAAGAACTGCACACAAGCAGCACAGACAATGTAGAAATGATTTCGGTGTTGGCCACTGCAATACGCAAGGTGTTCGCGATGGAATCGGGGGTGTGCTTCCTGGTTGAAACAGAGACTGGTACTTTATCCGGATGTCAATGGCATGGCACAGATGCTCCATTGGAATCAGTGTGGATGCAAGTTCCCAGGAATGAAGCAGCCAATGATTTAAAAGACAACGCAGCATCTACGCTGGCACCAGATACCTTGCTGCGTGCATTTTTCCAAAATAATCATAACAGTACACAAGCTGCCAGCACGGCACCCATTTCTGTTGCAGACTGGATCAGCCTCCCGCTGCCGCTCGGTGAGAGTTATTGGGGACGATTTCTGGGACGGAGTGCCAATCCTGCTGCCTGGAATCTGGAAACCATGCAGGAACTAATTCGTTTGCTGCATGCTGCTGGTAATATTGTTCATCACAACAATCAGCTTACAGTCGAACGTAACCGCTCAGAAATACTTGCTCAGGCCTTGTACGGCCAAGAACAAAAATACCGACAACAATTAAAACGTGAACGTATGACAGCAATCGGCAAGATGGCAGCAGGTGCAGCACACGAGATAAACAATCCACTGGCAGTTATAGCAGGTCGTGCACAATTGTTGCTCAGTCGTTTACATGATTCCGATGATTTACATTCATTGGAAACCATTATTCAGCATGCACGCCGCGCAGGCAAAGTATTGATGGATTTAATGCAATTTGCACAACCACCGGAACCAAAACTTGAACCCACACTCATCAGTTTTGTGCTCCATCATGTTGCATTGTCATTTAAAGAGCGTTTATCAGAAAAAAATATTCGCGTCATTGAAGAGTACAGCCAATCGTTACCACGGGTAAGGCTTGATCGCAGCCTGATGGAACGCCTGTTTATCAATTTAATTGTGAATGCGGAACGTGCCATGGCAAAAAATGGCGGAATTTTAACACTTCGTGCCCGAACAACACGAGACAGGAAGTCCGTCCTAGCTCAAGTAGTAGATACAGGCACCGGCATTCCGGGTGAGGTAATCGATCATATATTTGAGCCGTTTTTCAGCCATCACAAACAAGGCGATGGCACCGGTTTGGGTCTTGCCGTATGCCAAGGGATTGTAGAAAGTCATCGCGGTGCCATTTCTGTGCATAGTATAGAAGGCCACGGCGCAACTTTCACCATAACCCTGCCCACTGTAGCCGATGAAGAAATATCGGAAGTACAGTCGGAAGATTCTGATGAAAGCACAAAAACCCATTTTGAAGAAACGGAGCATTCGCGGAACACACCACAACCATCACCAGCCAAACATCCTGTGATATTGTTGGCAGAAACCGACGAAGCATTACAGGAAGTGTTGAAAGATACCTTTGAAAATCGTGGTTACCAGGTACTGGCCCTGGCAGATGGTTTAGAAGTCATGGCAGCGCTGTTGGCCAATCCTGTGGAATTGGTTCTGATGAATCTGGAAATGCAGGGGGTAGATTCCGCTTTATTGGTTGCAGATGTATGTAAGCGAGAACAACCCGATCGGATTATTGGAATCACATCAGGAGATAATTACAAAGTTATCGAATTGGCTCAAAAGCTAGGGGTTCGCACCATAATATCCAAGCCATTCGAGGTGCAACGACTGCTTGCAGAAGTTGAACGCCACATGGCTGCACGCCGTGTCGCCTGAGCGTACACTGACAACTGTCTCATAAGATGTGCTCGATAACCTCTATCAACCACCAGCAGATTCACCAACACCATCATCGTCACCGTCATCTTCATGAATATAGTCCTCGGACATAGTATCTACTTCAACTTGCGGTAACTGGCCTGCCAGTGGAGGTTCAAACATAAATGGAAATTCAAGTTGTTGTCTGCTGGTAAAATTATAGCGTTTTAAAAGGCGAATGGTCTGTAATGTGTGCGAAGGCGCATAATTCCCGTGGGGGTGGACTCTGTTTAAAACATCTTGTAATAGAGTTGGGAATTCAAGAACATACCCCACGCCCATTTCACGCAAAAGTTCCAAAGATCGTTCCCTTTGACGCGGAGAATTGGGGAGCTCAGAAACAACAAGTATCGTTTTAAAGCTGTGTGTTCCGAATACTGTTTCGGCCAATCCCCTGACCTCATCCCCTGCAACCCGCGACAGTACCGGACTTGACTCGATCACAGAGGGGTAAAAGCGGTCGGTATGCCAGGCGCGAACATCTACCACGGCACGGTTTATATTGTCGATAGAATCCGGGGACAATAAAAAAGTCGGTTCTGACACAGGATATGTATGGTTGCGCTCTATGAACAATAATGACCCTACCTCAGTACCACGCGACAACAACGCTTCATGATGCCAGTGTGTCAGTACATGAAAGAGGTGGAACTCAAAGAATTCGCGAACAATTTGCATGTTCAAATCACTCACTTTGAAACACAACCTCCTCAATGTAGATATAGACGACCCCAATCAACCTGCACATAGTATCATGAAACGAAAGGATTTTTCAGCACCAGCAAGTGCAGACTGAATCTGATAGAACACACCGAGAAGCGCATTTTTGGTGCAGCTATATGGCATCAAACCCAAAATTTCCGCAAAGTTATCTTGGATATTTCACAACATATTCTTTTTTTGACAGAGAAGTCAGAATCAAAATTATTATTAGTAATAACCTTTTCCTGGCAATTTCAACTACAAAAAAAAACTTTCAAATTGGTCTAAAAAAAATCTTTGCGCTTTTCACAGATTGTGCCTATAATGTCTTGTGTTTACGGGAGGACAACATTGGAGGGAATTGAACAATGTCCAGGGATTACGACGACCGTGCAGGTGAAGATTTAATCAAGCAAGACCTGATCACCCGGGAAGATTTGGATGCTGCGCGTGAAAATGAAAACCGTAGCGGTACACCTTGGTATAAACAACTTATTCAGCAAGGTAAAATCAGTTTCGGTTCCATTGAAGACACGCTGCGGTACGAATTTCACCCCAAGGCACTGC